>JANLFM010000020.1:0-16482 GCA_024655865.1 Caldisericota bacterium | reverse complement strand
ACCTCTCCTTCACCTTCACAGCCACCAACACCCAGAATAAGGGGACGGTGGAGGTAACCAAGGTGGATCAGGACGGGAAACCCCTGGCTGGAGCGGAGTTCACCCTGACCAGCACAGAAAACAGCTATGCGAGCGCCCTGACCACGAACGGGAGCAATCCCCTGGTCTGGAATAACCTGGATTGGGGCCAGTACACCCTGGCGGAGACCGGGGTGCCTGCGGGATACACGGGAGCTTTCTCTGAGACCTTCACCATCGACGGGAGCAACCTCTCCTTCACCTTCACAGCCACCAACACCCAGAATAAGGGGACGGTGGAGGTTTTAAAATTGGACGCCCAAACTGGGCTTCCCTTGGCTGGCGTGACCTTCTCTCTATGGAAAGATAGCGTGCAAATAGACGGGAACAAGACCACAGACGGTTCAGGCACAGTGGAGTGGACCGGTCTGGATTGGGGAACCTACACCGTGAAGGAAGAATCTGCCTCTGCCGGATACGACATTGCACCACCTCAAACGGGAACTATTGATGGGGAGCATCTAACAATATCCTTCACTTTCAGGAATAGTAGGTCTCCTGGAAAGGTTACCTTAACAAAGGTCTATGTTGGTACACCACCCGCTGGAAACGTTTCTTTCACTTTAAGTGGTCCAAGCGGATCCACGAAGAGCCTTAACGGAGCTGGCAATCTGGTTTGGGATAACCTGGATTGGGGCCAGTACACTCTCAGCGAAAATGTTCCTGCGGGGTACGTTGCCAGTGGATTGCCGCAAACATTCACCGTTACCGCCAACGCTCTCGACTTTACTTTCACGGCAACCAACACCCAGATTCTGGGCAGCGTCACGATTCACAAGAGGGGCATCGGAGCAGGACCACTGGCCGGAGCAGGCTTCGTCCTCTTCGTCGACGATAACAAGAACGGTACTCACGATTCTGGTGAGAGTCTTGTCCGGAATTCCGGGATAACTGATGCTAACGGAAACCTTGCTTTCACTAACATTCCCTTCGGTCACTATGTCCTGGTGGAAAGTTTGGTACCAGCTGGTTATTTAGGCGTCGCTGACAGAGCTGTAGTTATTAACAGCCAGGGCCAGGTAGTCAGCTTCGACCTTACGAACATTCCCATAACTGGCAGCCTCACCCTGAGGAAGTTAGGTGCGGGAGGAGCGGTCTTAGCGGGTGCCGGGTTCACGCTCTACGCTGCTAATGGAGTAACAGTAATCCGGGTGGGAACTACGGCTGCTGATGGCACACTGACTTTCAGCGGGATCCCTTATGGGAGTTACATCCTCAAGGAGACTGGGGTCCCTGAGGGTTACATTGCCGCAATCGATCCCTTGAATGTCTCCATCAGTTACCAAGGGCAAGTAGTAGATCTTGGAAACATTTCCAACATGCCCATAACTGGCTCGCTCACCCTGAGGAAGGTTACCTCTACAGGAACTCCTTTAGCGGGTGCCGAGTTCACGCTCTACGACGCTAATGGGGCCGTGGTCGCTTCCAGAACAACGGCATCGGACGGCACATTGAGCTTCACCGGGATCCCTTACGGGGAATACATCCTCAAGGAGACCAAGGCCCCTGAGGGTTACGAGCTCCTCACCACGAGCTGGAACGTGGTGATCGATTCCCAGGGGAAGGTTGTGGATCTTGGAGACATAATAAATACGCCAACTCCTGTCCCTACCCCTACTCCAACTCCCCCTGCCGGCGAAACAGTTACTCCACCTCCTACACCCCCATCGCCAGAAGTAGCCGGCGAAACAGCTACTCCGCCCCCCACTCCAACCCCTGAAGTTGCGGGAGAAACTGCTCTCCCTGTGACGGGAGTCCCCATTTCTTACCTCTTCGGCATTGGCGGCATACTCCTTATTCTTGGAGGGGTGCTCTTCCTGGTGCTGAAAAAGAGTAAGAAGGAAGACTTTTAAAAAAGAGCGGTCTAAAAAACTTAAGCCAGAAGGCGGGGCCTCCCCCGCCTTCTGGCTTTCAAGAATTGCTGCTCCTTACCTTCCAGAGTCACCGCTCACGGAGCGCCGGGCTCATTTTAAGTCATTTCAAGTTCATCAAAGCTTTTCTAAGACCATTTTCAAAAGTAGTAGAGCCCAACAAGCGCTTTGAAGCCTGATTTCCTGCCTGTCCCCCTCCATAGCCAGTCTGCGCAGGATCTCTTTTCCCCCGCCCACTACCCCCAGAAATACGGTTCCCACCGGAATTTCTACTGATCCACCGCCTGGTCCCGCCAGTCCGGTGATCCCGATCCCGATTTCCGCACGAGCAAGCTCCCTCGCCTTTCGTGCCATTTCCAAAGCCACTTCTCCGGAAATTACCCCTTTCTCCTCGATAATCTTCCCGATCCCTAAAATATGGGATTTGGACTCCGTTCTGTAAGTCACAAGACCCTGATAAAAGTAATTGGATGCACCCGGGGTTTCAGTTAAAAGATGAGAGATCAGGCCCCCGGTCAGCGATTCAGCAACCCCCACCTTTATCCTCCTTTTTAAAAGTTCCTCCCCTACTTCCTGCCACAAAAATTTAGGTCCCAGGTAAAACAATTCAACCTTTTCCTTCAAAGCATCCTTAACGCGCTCCATCAAACTCTGGAAGAAACCTTGGGATTCATCCTTTTCCCCCTGGAAAACCAGATGAATCAGAGCATGGCATTTAGTAGTGAAGATCTCGGGGTTGGGAAAAAGCGTTTCCCAGATTGTTTCCCGCACTCCCTGACTGCAGGGAAAAAGATAAATAGTTTTGCCATAGGTTTTGGCATCAAGTCCGGCCAGGTTGAGCTTTGGGACCAAGGATGATAAAGCATCGACTTCCCTAATAAAAAAGAGCGGGCTGTCCCTCTTCATAAGAATCAAGCTCTCTTCCTGCTCGGCTAATTTGAGCCATCCTTCTTTTTCTAATAGGGATTGCGGCGTCCGAGACCCAAAAACAAATATTGGCTTTCCTAGAAAGGCTTTCGCCAGACCTTCCACTTCCCTGAAATCTGAGATTATATGAACGCTTTCCCAGGCCAAACCCAGGTCATCGAGGGCTTTCAACGCTTTAAAAAGCTCGCCTTCCTTCGGGAATTCCGAGGAGAATACAATCAGGCTCCTCATGGCTTTATTTTGGGCACTAAGCGAGAAAAATAGAAATTCAGGGCCCGCTCCAGGTTCACCACGATGTCCCTCTTAGTGTTCATAATGAAAATTTTGGGAGAAATGAAATAGATGTTCCCATTTAGGGCTTCAACGAGGGAGTAGGCCTTATCCTTTTCCAGGCCAAACCTCTGTCTGATAGCATAAATCATGTTATCCAGGATATTGCGCTCGATCCTCAGGGTTGTGTCGTTGATCATGAGGGCGCAGTCGCAAGAGAGCTCCTCCTCCCTCTGGAGAAAGTTCTCAATTTCTGCGTACGGAACGTTGTTGGGAGGTGAAGACTTCCCTTCTATATAGAAAAGCCGCTCCCCGAAGAGGGAAAGAACGTCAAAATCCCCTCCACCGGAGAGACCTTCCAATCGCACGGACCACAGTACCTGGGCAAAAAACTCCCTCTCCAGAACCTGGGCCAGAAACCATTCAAACGTGGCGCCGAAGTTGTCCAGATGAGGTTTAAAAAACAGGTAGCCGCGGTCGGCTCTCCGTATCAAGCCAAGGCGTTCGTATACAGGCCAGTACTTCCCTAAAGCCTCTTCACTCCACCTTTCGGCCAGAGCCTGGCGCTCTTCCTTGCCGATTGTCTTTAGCTGGACGATGTCCGCTAACATACGGCGGAAATAATAATCCCTGAGAAACTGGTAGTATTCCTCCCAGTCCTTCTTCTCTGGAGGGAGAATGACGCTCTCCAGGCTATTTGCGGCCACCACCCTGAATCCTCTCCAACGCAGGGAAGCTTGAATGTCGCCCATTTTTACCTCACTTTAAGTAAAGTCGGAAAATCAAATGGACGCAAGAGGTAGGAAAGGAAATACTTTCCAAAAGAAAAAAGCGAGGTTTAACCTCGCTTTTTCAAACTTTCTCGGACATTAAAGGAGTTTTTTCCTCAAAAAAGGAGCAGAGATCTCTGAGAGGGCAAACCTCGCAAAGAGGGCGAGGCCGACAAGTCTTTCTTCCGTGCTCGATTAATAAGAGGTGCAGGGAAAGGTGAAGGCCTTCTGGAATCAAGCGATCCAGTCTATCCATAGCCCTTGCGGGACTTTCTTTTTCCCCGATGAATCTTAGCCTTCTTCCCACGCGGAGGATGTGGGTATCCACCGGGAACACGGGGTAACCATACGAGAAAAGGAGAACGCACCTTGCGGTTTTAGGACCAACTCCGGGAAGGGAAAGGAGAAACTTAAATAGTTCCTTGCGTTTTTCCGTATCAGGAAGAGAAAACTGGCCGTATTTCTCCTTAATTAGACGAAGGACCTTCTGGATGCGCGGGGCCTTGGAGGTAGCAAGTCCGGCCATCCTGATGGACTCCTCCACCTCGCGAGTAGGAGCCTGAGTTACATCTTCCCATGCGGGGAATCTCTTCCTCAACTTGGCGAACGCCAGGTCCCGATTCCGGTCATTGGTGTTCTGGGAGAGAATAGTAGAAATTAGCTCCTCCGTAGGATCAGTCGGAGAGATATTTACTTCCCCATAAAAGCTTTTCAGCCGGGAGTGGAGCTCCTTCAAAAATCCCTTCGAAGGGATTTTTTTAACTACTCTTTGGAGGTTGTTCTCCAGATGTCCCCTAAGGTCGCCAGGTGCTCTATTTTTTCCTGGCTTTTCGTCTTCCCCCTGGGAGGAGGTGGGGTCTCCTTTTCCAGCTCTGTAGGCTTCATGGAGAGGGTGATCCTTCTTTCCTTCTTCTTTAAGTTGATCACCTTCACCAGGACCTCGTCCCCGAGTTTTACGACCTCTTCGGGCTTGTTGACCTTTTCATCTGCTAATTCGGAGATGTGTACCAGTCCAGAGATTCCCTTCTCCAGCTCCACGATGGCGCCGTATTTCCCTAACTTGACTACCTTGCCCTGTGCGGTAGAGCCAACGGGATATTTGAGCTCGACGTTCTCCCAGGGATCGGGTTCCGTCTGACGAAGGCTCAGGGAAATCCTGCCCTCCTCAGGAACCACCTTCAGGACCTTGACTTTTATCTCTTCGCCTACGCTTACGAATTTGGAAGGATGCTTGGGCGCTCCCCAGGTGAGTTCGGAGAAGTGGATTAATCCATCCACACCCCCTACATCCACGAACACACCCCAGTCAACAATTCGGGAGACCTTACCGGCAACGATGTCTCCTTCTTTAATCCTGGTAAAGACCTGGGTTTTCTTGAGCTCCTTCTCTTCTTCCTCAACCTTGCGCGCGGAGCATGTGAATTTCCGGTTTTCCTCGTCCAGTTCCACGACCTTCAATCTGAGTGTCTCGCCAATCAGGCTTTTGTTCCCTCTGAGCTTGGAACCAATCTGAGAGCGCGGGACGAAACCCCAGATGCCCAGATCAACGAGAACTCCTCCCTTGACATGTCGCGCAACCGGAGCCTCTACCACTTTACCTTCCTGGAATGCCTCTTTGATCTTCGTCCAGGCAATTTCGTAGTCGGCGCGCTTTTTGGATAGGATGATGTTTCCCTGATCGTCCTCCACCTTGAGCACGTAAAGAGTAAGTTCATCTCCCACCTTCACTACGTCTTTGGCGGAAGAGACCGGCTCGCGGGAAAGCTCCTTTAAGGGAACGATACCCTCGGATTTGTAGCCGATGTCCACGAGTGCACTATCGTTCTCTACGGCTACAACCAATCCCTTGATTAACTCCCCTTCTTTGAAGGTTCGAGAGATGTACTTCTCTATCAGGGTTTCCGGTGAGGACTCGTGCACCACTTGCTCTTGCGCTTCTGGCTGAGCTACCTCATTTTCCAAACTTGCCTTTTCTAATTCATTCACTTCAATCACTCTCCTAATACTTGCCCTCAATGGGGCGGTTTAGAAAAACTTTCCAGAGCAAAAACTCTGGAGGTTTCGCCGCCTGGTTTCAGCGGATTGTTTAATTTTCCTCCAATTCCAGACTAATATCAAGTGCCTTAACCGAGTGTGTCAAAGCCCCAAGGGATATAAAATCTACGCCGGATTCCGCCACCTCCCGGATGTTCCTTTCATTTATCCCTCCGGAAGCTTCCAGGATTGCCTTGCTCTTACCCACCTCCACGCAACGCCTCATCTCAAGGGGAGACATGTTATCGAGCATAATCCAGTCGGCCTTCTCCTTCAGTGCTTCCTGGAACTCCTCAAAATTAGTCACTTCAATTTCCACCATCATTCCTGGTCTGATGGATTCCCTGGCCGCTTTTATGGCCTCTTTGATCCCACCCTTCGCTCTTATATGGTTGTCCTTGATCAGTACCATATCGTAGAGGCCCATGCGGTGGTTCATTCCCCCTCCAGTGCGCACGGCATATTTTTCCAGATCCCGCCAGAGGGGGGTGGTTTTTCTGGTATCCAGGATGCGAGCCCCGGTGCCCTCAACAAGCTGAACGAACCTGTGCGTCATCGTGGCAATTCCCGAAAGGCGGCAGAGCAAATTAAGGGCGACCCTTTCCCCGGAGAGGATGGCCCTGGTAAGGCCCTTAATCCTGCAAAAAATTGTTCCCGGTTCAAGGAGGTCTCCATCCTGAAAGCTGGGTTCTGTTTCCAGATTCGGGTCGAGGAATCTGAATACCTCCAGGGCAAAAGGCAAGCCGCAGAGAACTCCTCCCTCCTTTGCCAGAAAGAAAGCGCGGGAGACATGTCCCTCAGGGATCAGGGCTTCGCTCGTTACATCCCCGGAGCCAATGTCCTCTGCCAGAGCTTCCTTAAGCTTATCCCGGATATTCACCTCACCATCGTCCTTTCCTCTCCTTCCCATTTGAAGCAGATGTGTTTCTGCCAGCGGACGTCGTCCCGAGTTCGGAAATCCGATCTCTGGTGCGCTCCTCGACTTTCATCCCTCATCATTGCAGCTTCGAGAATCAGGTAGGCCAAAGTGCAGGAATTGTAGAGCTGGAACTCCTCGACGTTGTTAAGGGAAGCAAGCTGAATCTCCTCCTGCCATTGAGAAACCTGCTTCAAGGCCATTTCCAGCCCTGTGCGATCCCTTACGATCCCGGCTCTTGTTCCCAGAAGAGAACGCAGTTCATGAAGGGTGAAGGATGGCCTACGCTCTACCAATTTCAGACCCTCTCCTTTCAAAGAGAGGGTAGGAGAATCGGCTTTCGTTTCGCCTAATTTCTGGGCCAGCCTTCTGGAAAATACTAATCCCTCAAGCAAGGAGTTGGAGGCTAACCTGTTCGCCCCATGCACCCCGGTGCAGGAGGCCTCCCCCACAGCATATAGCCCTTTGACCGAGGTGAAACCCCAGGTGTCAGCCTTAATTCCACCCATTGTATAATGAGCGGCGGGGGAAACAGGCACGGGCTCTGAAACTGGATCCCAGCCTAGAGAGCGGCATTTCTCTATGATCGCCGGAAACCTCCTGGAAATAGTTTCCTTCTCGATAGGCCTCATATCCAGAAATACGTGATCCACACCTTCCTTTTGCATTTCCTGGTATATAGAGTAGGAGACGATGTCTCTGGGAGCAAGTTCCGCCAAAGGATGGTAGGAGGGCATGAAGCGTTCCCCCTTGTGGTTCAATAAAATGGCCCCTTCCCCTCGTACAGCCTCCGAGATCAAAAAGCGAGGGGATTCCTGATGATAGAGGACTGTGGGATGAAATTGAATAAATTCCAAATCGCAAAGTTCAGCTCCCGCACGATAGGCAATGCTTAGCCCATCGCCGGTGGTTCCTTCCGGGTTGGTGGAAGGGGTAAGCAGAGAAGCGTAACCACCTGTGGCCAAAACAACCGCTCCAGTTTCCACGATTAAGGGCCCGTTTGCGCCATACAGCGCAGCTCCAACTACCGCGTTTTCCTCGGTGAGCACGTCGACGAGATATTCATTTTCGAGAAATTGTACTCGATCAAGGGAAAGAGCCCTTTCGTAAAGGGTCCTGATGATTTCATCCCCGGTCTTATCCCGGATATGAAGAACGCGGCGGGCGGAATGGCTTCCTTCTCGGTTCAGGGAAAGGTGGCCGTCCTCTCGATCGAAATTGACCCCCATCTTAATCAGGTCCCTGATTGCCGCACCAGCCTCCCTGACCAGAACCCAGGCCGCTTCCTCAGAAGAGAGCCCAGCTCCCGCACGGATGGTATCCTGGAAGTGCAGAGTTGGGGAATCGCCATGCCCGATAGCGCAAGCCACGCCACCCTGGGCGAGGGAAGAATTGCTGACGAAAGCTTTCCCCTTGGAAACAAGGAGAACTTTGCCTGGAAAATTCAGAGCAAAAAACAGGCCGGCAATACCGGTGCCGGCCACGAGAACCTCAGTCTTTACCCTGGGGAAATTCCTCATAAGGGAGGGAGAGATCAAGTATCTTCTCATGTAAGCTCCAGCATCAAAAGGAGGCTCCTTCGCGCCTGTGATGCAATTTCCTCGGGCACTTCTATTTCCCCCGTCTCGTTTCTAAGACATTCATAAAGGGCCGCGGCGTCAGTCTTTTTCATGTTCGGGCAGAGAAGGAGAGGCGAAGCAAGGAAAAATTGCTTCTGGGGATTTTCCTTTCTTAAACGATAGAGCAGGCCTTCCTCCGTGCCGATGATATAGCTCGAGGCGCTATCGCTTCTGACGAAGCGCAGCATCCCTCCTGTTCCTAAAACCTGATCAGCCAGGCGCCTGACCTCAGGACGGCATTCCGGGTGAACCAGCACTTTGGCCTCGGGATGAGCGGAACGGGCCTTCATGATGTCCTCAGCCATGATCCGGTAATGAGTGGGGCAAAAACCGGGCCAGAGGTGGACTATTTTATTTGTATGCTCTTTCACCCAGCCTCCCAAGCCCTGGTCGGGAACGAAGATAATCTCCTCCTGCGGTACCTTCTCCACGATTTTCAGGGCGTTTGCGGAAGTGCAAATAACATCGGAGACCGCTTTCACCTCAGCCGAGGAATTGATATAGGTGACTACGGCTGCTTTGGGATGCTCCTCTTTCATGCGCAGAACAGCTTCCCTAGTAGCCATGTTGGCCAGTGGACAGCCAGCAGTGAGGACGGGCATTAGAACCCTTTTTCCCGAAAGGATTCTGGCCACCTCGGCCATAAAGTAAACTCCACAAAACACAATTAAATCGCGATCGGTTTTTTGCGCCTCAAGCGAAAGCTCCAGGGAATCGCCCACAAAATCTGCTACGTCCTGAATTTCGGGCAATTGATAATTATGGGATAGAATTAAAGCCCCCTTCTCCTCTTTGAGGGCAAGTATTTTCTCTTTCCAGGATTCCTGATTTTTCACCATCGTTTTATTATAAACTTAAAAAAAGACCTGATGAAGGGCGAGGGGCATTTATGTCTTACAGAGATTCTTTGAGGCTGAAGCCAGAAGAGTTGTGCGCTCACCTGAATACCGATGAGCTCAAATTCTCAAATACGAGGGAGCTCAGGCCTCTGGATCGAATTGTGGGTCAGGAGAGGGCCATGAGATCCCTGGAGGTAGGCCTGGGAATTAAAGCGCGGGGGTTCAATATTTTTGTCTCCGGCAGGACGGGTACTGGTCGAACTTCCATCGTTACCAATCTAATTCGCGAGCGAGCACTTAAGGAACCGGTTCCTTCAGACTGGATTTACGTTTACGATTTTACTCAGCCAGATCGTCCTAAAGCTATTTCCCTGCCACCGGGAACCGGGATTCTCTTTTCCCGCTCCGTGGACTCCCTGATTTCCTCCTGTGAGGTGGAGTTGAGAAAGCTTTTCACCTCCCCCGTTTACCAGGAAAGAAAAAATGCTTTAGAGCAAAAGGTCGCGACTTTAAAGCATGACTTGTTCCTCAAGGTTCAGCAATCGGCTTTGAATTTAGGTTTTGCTATTGAGCCTACCCCGCAGGGCATCCTCACTATCCCCGTAAAGGATGGTAAAAAGCTCAGCCCGGAGGAGTTCGAGGCTTTGTCAGAGGAAGAGAAAAAAGCCTACGGGGAGAACTCCCAGAAATTGCACCAACTGCTTGAGGAAATGGTACTGGAATCCAGGCGTATAGACCGCCAGTACGGAGAGGAACTGAGAAAAATTGAAAAAGAGCTGGCCTACTCCCTGCTGGAACCTCTTTTTCAGAAGTACGAGGAGCCCTTCCAGGGACAAGAGGAGCTGATCTCCTGGCTTAAGGAAGTCAAAAATGACCTGGTTTCCAGGCTCAGGGAATTTAGGGAAAAAGAGGGAGCAGAGGAGGAAAAAGGGGCACCGGAACTCGGGAAATACAGGGTGAACGTCTTCGTAAACAGAGCTGGCCTCAAAGGCGCCCCTGTGATCTTTGAGCCCAATCCCTCTTATTACAACCTCATGGGAAAAATTGAGTACCGTTCGGCTTTCGGCACCTGGATAACCGATCAGACCATGATCAAGGCAGGAGCACTTCAGCAGGCAAATGGAGGGTATCTGATTGTCCCCGCCCAGGAGCTCCTGGCTTCCCCTTTTTCCTGGGAGGCGCTAAAAAGGGCGCTTCGTTCAGGCGAGGCCAGAGTGGAAAACCTTTCGGAGTTTGTGGGCGGTGTGCCCACTACAACCCTCCGTCCGGAGCCCATCCCCGTGGATTTGAAGGTAATCATCATAGGGCAACCAAGGCATTACTTCCTCCTCTATGCTCTGGATGAGGACTTTCCCAAGCTCTTTAAGATTCGTGCCGACTTCGATACTGAATTTCATCGTAACGAACAGTCCGTTGCCGATTATGCCTCCTTTATCAATCTCCTGGCCAGTGAGGATCCCTGCATTTCCCACTTTGACGCCGGTGCTGTAGCCTCTCTTGTGGAGTACGGATCGAGGCTCGCCGGGTCAAAGGACAAGCTCTCCGCAAGTTTCATGGAGATCGCGGACATCGCCTACGAGGCCTGCTATTGGGCGAAGAGCGAATCCAGCGAGTTCGTCAAAGCATCCCATGTGAAGAAGGCGCTTGAGGAGAAATTTTATCGCTCGCGCCTGATCGAGGACAAAATCCAGGAAATGATCGAAAAGGGGGTTCTCTTAATAGAAACCAGAGGAGAGAAAGTGGGGCAGATCAATGGCCTTTCCATTTACGCCGCAGGGAACTACTCCTTTGGCAGACCGAACAAGATTACGGCCCGGGTATTTTTGGGCCGTGCTGGTGTCGTGAATATTGAAAGGGAAATTGCTCTCTCCGGGCCTATTCATAGCAAAGGAGTGCTCATCCTCACCGGGTATCTCGGCGGGCAATACGCCCAGGATTTTCCCCTGAGTTTATCTGCATCTTTGACCTTCGAGCAGATGTACGAGGAAATTGAAGGAGATAGTGCCTCCGCAGCAGAGCTTTTCGCTCTTCTCTCTGCCCTGGCCGAAGTTTCCTTAAGCCAGGAAATTGCCGTTACAGGCTCCGTGAACCAGTTCGGAGAGATCCAGCCCATTGGCGGTGTAAACGAGAAAATTGAAGGTTTCTTTTCAGTGTGTAAGGCTTTGGGGTTAACCGGGAATCAGGGAGTGATCATTCCTAAAGCCAATGTTCAGCATTTGATGCTCAAGGACGAAGTAGTGGAGGCAGTGGAAAAGAACCTCTTTCACATTTGGGCTATAGAAAAGGTGGAGGAAGGGCTGGAAATCCTCACAGGTATTCCCGCTGGAAAAAGGGAGCCTGACGGAAAGTTCACTCCAGAGAGTATCCACGCTCGGGTTTATGAAAAGCTCCGCCAGTATGCCTATCAGCTCAAGGACTTTTTCAAAATTTAAGCCCGAACATTTTCCTCACAAGAAAGCGGAGTTAGACCAGGAAAGCTCTTTTTGATATAATACCCAAAAAGCCCCGAACGGGGGGAAATGGAGGTCATTTTGAGTAAGTTAGCCAGTTCAACTACCGGCAGGTTTTTGCTGCTTGTTTTCATAGCCCTTTTCCTGCTCAGTTTTACACCTTTTCAAGCCAGCGCCCAAACTGAAGAGCCAGTTATGACTGCAAACGGGGAAATGTGGCTTCAGAGCACAGGCGCTGGAAATGCAGTATTAAACTTGACTGTTCCCCAGGCATTCATTGAAATGGGGTTTACTCTGGATGCTATGGTGGAGCAGATGCAACAGGATGAATCGGCTGAAGTCACATCAGCTCAGGATCTAGGCGGGGGAAATTTCCGCATTGCTTTCAGGTGGACTGACCCTCAAAAATTCTTCGGCGAGGAGATGGTTACCATTAACCCGGATGGAACAATTACCATCGATCTGGGCGATCTTAGCTCCTTTGAGACCCTGACCGTCCATGTTCAGGGTAACATCACCGAGACCGTGGGGCAGAAGACCGCCAATGACACCGCAGTTTTTAAGGGTTCGCCTACCGGGACCATCACTTTTAAGCCAAGCGGGGCACTTCCGCCAACCTCGCAGACTCCACCTCCTACAACTCAGACTCCACCTCCTACCGGAACACCCCCTGCCACTACTCCACCGCCTGGTACCACTCAACCTCCACAACCCACTCCTACGGGAGGACCTGCTCCTTCAGGTGGTGGGTTAAGCACGACCTGGATCATCATCATTGCCTTTGGAGCGCTCTTCGTCCTGGCAATCATCGTACTCCTTGTGAGCTTGAGTGCCAGAAAGAGGAGGCCTCCTCAGGCTGGATACCCATATCCTCCGCCACCACCTCCTCAGGCTGGACCGGCACCGGGATACATGTTCTGCCCCAACTGCGGAAAGCAGGTCCCGGTAGGAACCAAGTTCTGCACATACTGTGGTTTCCAGATTGGAGCTCCACCCACACCTCCCCAGCAGCAACCACCTCCCCCACCTCCTGAGACCCCGCAGAGCTGATCTGGTTTAACAGAAAAGAATATTAAACTAAAGATGGGGCGCCTTCAGGGCGCCCCATCCGTTTTCCTCTGTTTTTAGCCGACCTTGCCAGCTTTGGTTGTTTCAACCAGAGGAGCTTCTTTGACCGCTATTTTAAGGAGGTTACCCTTTTCAGGTACTCTTTAAAGAAGTTCTCCTCGAGCCTGAGAAAGTCTTGATCCACGTTCTCAAAAACGTCTGTGAAGTAGTGGTAGTTTCCCAGCCTCCCCTTTTCGTCTTTCCCCAAAAAAGAGATGGTTTGAAAACCCTTAGTCGCCACCGGCAGGGAGTCAGTAGGCAGGAGTAAGTTCTTTTGTTCTTGAATCTCTGCCGGGAAAGTTTTCTTAAGCTCCCGCGCCACTTCCAAAAGCTCCTTTCCGGCTTTCCGGTAAAGAATCATTCCCTCACCTTTAAGAAAGGTCACTTTTCCCGTCCCCAGGTTGTCCAATACGATGAACTTTGTGGCATCTCGAGGGAGCTCCTGAGACATTTTCCTCAGGAAAGCCTTCATCCCCTTCGTTCCTCCTTCCTCATTTCCGGTGAAGAGGAAGAGCACTTCGGTATCTGAAGGATAATCAGCACGATTCACCTTATAGTCCTGGGCCAGGAAAAGAGCTAAGGCTGTTCCGGAACCATTGTCATTCGCCCCCTGGGTATATCTTCCTGTGATCCAAGCAAAGAGAAAAACCAGGAAAACCAAAAAGGATAAAGCAACTCCAATCGAGAGAAGCCAGAAAGAGCTGGACACCAGTGAGAAAAACCTGAGGATAACTCCCAGGAGCATCAGCCCTACGCCTAAATAACTCACTCCGAAAAGCAGGGGAATCCTGTCAATGAAAGAGGGATGGAAAATAAAACTCCCCCTCTGAGTATCGTAATGGGCGGAGACAATCACCAGCTTTGAGGGCAGTTTATCGGGGAGAGTGTATATATTCTGCGATTTGAACCTGGGCATAACGGTCAGGTCTATGTCAAATCCGGAGACTTCCAGAAAAAGGAGCACGAGGCCATACACCAGGAGGAGAAGGGAAAGCCAGGAAAGACTGGAAAATAAGGAAAGCAGGCCGGCGATAATAGCCAGGAACAACACCTGAACTGGCAAGAGGTAAAAGTTGTCCCTTGTAGCGTGAAATTCTTGTACTATTACCTTGTATCCAAACTCTTCAAGCTTTCCCCTGATTAAGGAAGCGGCTTTTCTCTCCTCTTTCGTAGCCGATCCTCTGTGCGGAAAAGCACAGAGTTCCCTGAGGAAATCAATGCTATTTTTCATTACATTCACCCTCCAAAAAGATAATCCTTACATCCGCCAGGTTGGTCCCTGTGGGCCCTGTGACGATCAAACCTCCTGTTTTTTCAAAAAAATGATAGGAGTCGTTATGCGAAAGGAAATCTCGGGGATCCAGGCTGAGAGCTTTTATCTTTATATAGTCCTCAAAACCAGCATAAGCCCCGGCGGCTTCCGAGTTGCCGTCCTTCCCGTCAGTACCGCAAGAAAGGATGTGGAAGCGCCCTCTAAAGCCTTCCATGGCTAAAAGGAAGTGCAGGGCGAATTCCTGATTTCTCCCCCCTACCCCCTTGCCTTTTAAATTCACAGTGGACTCCCCACCCGAGAGAAGGGCGCAGGGAGGAGAAAAGGGATAACCGCTCGAGATAACTTCCTGAGCAATTTGAGCGTGGAAGCGGGCCAGGGGTTCCACTTCCCCCTCAAGGCGAGAGGAAAGAATATGGGCTTTGATTCCCCTCTCGCTTAAGATTTCCTGGCACTTCTTTAAAAAGTGGAGGTTCGAGGCCACAATTAGGTTTTTGATGCGGTCCTGGAATACTTCTGACCTCGCTTCACCCTGTTCACCCTTTTCTAATTGCCTTAGATATTCCATCACCCGGGTGGGGATTTTCTCCTCCAGATTGTAAGAGGCGATGACCTCCAGAGCTTTTGGGGAAGGGTCCGGATCAGAAACGAACGGTCCTGAGGCGATGGTGGCAAGATCGTCCCCTACTACATCCGAGATTACCAGGTTGATCACTGTAGCCGGAGAGCTCACCCTGGCCAGGCCGCCTCCCTTGATCCGGGAGAGCTTCCTGCGCACCGAATTTATCTCCCTAATGCTCAGAGGAGCACTGATCAAAGCCTGGAATGTCAGAGCCTTATCCTCGAGGGATACCTCCTCTACCGGATAAATGGCTATGGCCGAGCCTCCCCCAGTTGTAATGAAGATCACCAGGTCGTCTTTGTTCAAGTTTGAAAGGAAAGAATAGAGAGCTTTTCCCGCCTCAAGGCTTTTTTCGTCCGGAATGGGGTGAGAGCCCGTGAGGGTGCGAATTTTTTCCGGCAAGCTGGAGGGGAAGTGATGGGAAACGATGAGCCCTGCCTCGATCACGTCTCCCAGAACATCCAGGACTCCCTGGGCCATTAAGGGCGCTGCCTTCCCCAGACCCGCAAGAAGCACCCGGCGATAATCCTTCAAATCAATCAGGAAATTGTTTCCCCAGTAAAGTCTTTCTTTTTCCAGGTGGAGGTTGTCCTTGACTAGCCAGTAGGGGTCGAGGGCCCTAAGGGCTTCCCTGAAACAGGATTCCAGAATCTCTTTCATGGTAATTCAATTTTAAAGGCAGGGAGGAAAAAAAGGAACTGGAAGAAGGCTAATAATATTTATCCAGATCTCCTTTCCAGTTTTCGTATTTGTATTCTGGAAGCTCTCTCACTCGATACCTGGGTTTGACTATAATCTCTCTCACTTCGAAATCCTTAAAAAAATTCATACTATATGCAGTCCTCACCACCAGAGCTGTATCTAAACCCTTGTAAGTGCCTGCACAGGACACGACCTCCTCGCCTTCATTGATTTTCCCTGCATCGGTTGCCATAATCGCTGCCTCGATAGCTATTTTTGTACCGGCACCAAATATCTCAAGGGTTTTATCCAGGATACCTTCAGGGGTTGGAAACTCCCACTTAATTGATCGAGATGGTGGAGCAAAAGGTCTTGAACCCTGAACAATTATCACCCCATTTTCTAATAGTCTTTTCCGAGTTTCTGAGTACTCCTCCCTCATTAATCCGATTGGTATATCGCCCCTTGGTCCCCAGGTAGTTGCAGGATAGTGCGTGACCACAATTATCTTAGTTTTGGTGCCGCGAAACACCTCAACAGCTTTCAGAGCACTTCTGCCAGTCTCGGATGCAATGACTATTTGGTCAATTCCCAGTTCTTTGCACCTCTTTTTTGCGGCTTGTAGCACCTTTTCAGTGTTTGCCTCGCCACAATACCGAAAGTAGGTTATTTCTCTTCTAACATCATCCATCTTCTAATCCCCCTCTTCCATAATCTTTGTTTTGATACTGGACAAAGAAATTGGTTCACCGTCAAGACCAATCTTCAGATCTTCTTTGCCAGAAAATTTTTGATTCCATGAAAAAGTAGCCTCCCATGCTACTCTTTTTTGAGTAGGGGCAGCAACAAAAGGAGGCTTGAAATTATGTTATATGCAGGGATGGACATGCACAAGCTTTTCTCCGTGGTAACGGTAGTGGATGACAGCGGAAACGAGGTGGTGAAAGGGAGGAAGTTGGAAAACAGGGACCTTGAGATAGTCGAGTTCTTCAAAAGCCTTCAGGATAAATTAAGGGTAGTGATTGAGG
>JANLFM010000001.1:184581-189238 GCA_024655865.1 Caldisericota bacterium | reverse complement strand
CTCCACCAGTTTGGTGATCTCCTTCTCAAAGGGATGGCCGGAAATGTCGGAGAGCCCTGCACCCTGAGCTAAGTTGAAATAACCAGGGGCGAAAATCAGGGCGGAAGTTATAAGCAGAAGACAAATCTTTTTCACCTTTCTACCTCCTCTAATTTTTTCTTTTTTGTTTCATGGTTTTTTCTTTTGAATCACCCCCGAACTGCTTCTAAGGAATGCGCGTCCTGGAACAAGGAGGAGTGAGAAGCCCAGGACGCGCGCAAGGAGTCTTCTTTGAACCCCCTCGATTATTTGACAGAATTAGGAGGCAGGTTCGTTCGCAAATTGATAAAAAAATTAAAAAATAATTATTTTGTTATTTCATTTCAACAAAGGTAAATTGTTGAGCGCCTCTATTGGGCCAAAAAGCTGTGCCTAAGATTGGGCTTTTAAATAATCGAAAAGGAGATCCAGGGTTTTCCTGATCTCAAGATAATTAGGGGCCAAATAAACCTTATTTTTTATCTTATAGATCGAGTACAGAAAACCACAGGCCTTGAGCTCATTTAAGTGCTTCGTTACCAGTGGTTGAGAGATCTTTAAACGTTCCGCTAAGTCCTTGGTACAGAGATAGTTTTTCGATAGGTACTTTAAAATGATGATATTAGTATAATCAGAGAGAGCCTCGATCTTTTTTAATAATTCCCTGTCCGGCTCGGGAGTTGCCCCTTCCTCAAGGCCTGACTTCAGGCAGAAGATCAGATATTTTTCATAGGGCAAAGTGTAGCGATGACCAAAAAAGAGAGAAGGGGCGATGATCACCTTCCGGTATTTTTTCAAGTCAAACCTATTACCATGGTGCGTAATTTCGAGGACGCCTTCTCCCGACAAAATTAAAAAGGGGGAGATGCGCTTGAAAAAATCCCTCAAGGGCAGCTTTTTTATCAGAGTATTTATGCGCTCGCAAAACTCCATGATTTGCCCTTTGTGCCCCTCGTACGATGCTGCGAACAGAGGCAGGTATTCTTCCAGGAAATCAAGCACCTCTTTTTTAGTTTCTTCTGGGCTCTCGATAATTCTTAAAAACCCCCTGAACAAAGAATGAGGGTGATCAAACTGACTCCCCATCGTTTGTAAGAGGCGCTTTTTAACCTCTTCCTTTTCCTTATCGAGGTCAATTTGCTCCTCAAGGACGGGTTGGAAAAAATCAAGGGCAGGAGTGCTCCTCCATACTTTTATTACTTCCCTCCAGTCCGAGGGTAATTCCTGAGCGATTGCTGCCGATGAGAGAGCCATAAACCAAGCACCTACTTGCTCCTGTAAGAAAATATTCTTTTCAATCAAGCCTTCCGTCATAATGGCCTTCATGTTTGAGACCCAGGAGAGGAGATCACCATGATCATCAGGAAGCCACAGGGGGTGTAGAGAATTGATTCCCTCCCAAAGAAAATTGGAACGCACCTCTATCGGTATGGAAAACTCCTTGAGCTCATCAAGGAAAATAACCATTTCAAAATAATTATATTGTTATCGTCAAGGAAAGCAACCCGAAATTCAAAAAGAGACCAGCTAATTTTTCTGAAGCGAAAAGAATGGGTAATCCAGGGTATTTCCTGGCGTCCCCTCCAAGATATTTTAAGGATAGGGATCAAGAAGGTTCTATTGGGAAATAGAGGTTAAAGAGGTTAACCTTTCGAGTTTGCCCCCTACAGTTTTAAAGAGGAACGCGGGACCTCGCCAAATTGCTCCTTATTGGCGGATATCAGGTTAAGTTCCCCTTCTCCAGTTTTCCAGCTTTTCAAGCCATTGAGAAAGCCCCTGGCCGGTCTTCACAGAGAGCGAAAGGAAGTCAGCTTGGGGATTGACCCTGAAGAAATCCTGCTTCAGATCCTCGAGGTTGACGTCGGTCATAGGAAGCAGGTCGATCTTACTTAAAACCAGAAGATCGGCGGTATAGAAGGCCTTGGGATACTTTTTAATTTTGTCTTTTCCCTCAGTCACGGAAAGGAGAGTCACCCTTTTGTGCTCTCCCAAATTGAAAGAAGCAGGACACACCAGGTTGCCCACGTTTTCCACAAAGAGGAACTCTAAATCCTTCAGATCCAGCTTCTCTAAGGCCTTAACGATCATGTTTGCTGTCAGGTGGCAGGATCCCTGGGTATTGAGCTGCACGACTTGAATTCCAAACCTTTCCAGGCGCCTGGCATCCTCATCGGTGAACAGATCTCCCTCAATGGCCGCGCACCTGTACTTTCCGCCCCATTCCTTCAAAGTAGCCTCAAGCAGGCTGGTCTTTCCGGAGCCCGGGCTGGAGAGCAGGTTGATGAGCAAAATTCCCCTCTTATCCAGCGTTTCCTTGACCTGCGCCGCATAGAGTTCGTTTTCGGCGTTCACTGCCTTCATGACGATTATTTCAGCCATCTCTCTCACCTGTAATTGATTTCACATAGAATTCATCCCCGCCAGCAACCTGCATAGGCATACCACAATCCGGGCACAGAAGGTCGTAATGCCAAACGGGGACAATTTTATCGCACACCGAGCACTTTCCCTGTCCTTCCTTTTCCTCAATCTCCAGGACAGCTTCCTGAATAAGAGACTCTTCGTTCTTTAATGCTTCAAAAGCAAACCTCAGGGCCTCGATATTTACTCCACTCAGTTTTCCCACTACCAGGGTTATTGAAGTAATGCGGGCCAGCCTGTTGCTCTCGCTCGCTTCCTTTACGATTCTGATCACACTCTCCATAAGGGAGAACTCGTGCATTTTTTCCTTCGTCCGTTTAGCGTAGAATAATTGCAGTAATAAAAACTAATCAATGATATTAAATATAGACTCTCAAGACAAGGAGTGAAAACCTTGAAGGACGAGAAATTAAGAAAGTTTGCCCAATTACTTGTAGAGCGATGTCTGTCTCTTAAAAAAGGTGACATGGTATTAATCCGAACAACTCCGCTGGCCCTTCCCCTGGTAAAGGAAGTGTACCGTACTGCCCTTAAAAAGGGAGCTTACCCCTTTATCAGGGCAGAGCTCGAAGGTCTTAAGGAGATTTTTCTTAAAGACGCCCCGGAGGAAGTTCTGACCTTTCTTTCCCCCTTTGATCTTAGAGAACAGGAAAAAGTGAACGCCATCCTGACAATTGATGCCCCTTATAACACCAAGGAGCTGACCGGGGTGGCGCCAGAAAGACAGGTAGCCTGGCAGAAGGCCAGGACGCCGCTTTCTAAAATTTTCATGGAACGGGACGGAAGGGGAGACCTGCGCTGGTGCATCACCCGCTATCCCAATAACGCCCACGCCCAGGATGCAGGAATGTCGCTCGAGGATTACGCAGATTTTGTCTTTTCCAGTCTTCATCTGGACGAGGAGGACCCCATCGCTTACTGGGACGGGGTCTCCAAGGACCAGGCCAGATTAATCTCCATTCTGGAAAAAGGGAAAGAAATCAGGGTTCTGGGAAGAGGTACGGACTTAACCCTTCAAGTTGAGGGCAGAAAGTGGATAAACGCTGACGGACGCAAGAATATGCCCGATGGCGAAATTTACACTGCGCCCTTAGAGCAAAGTGCCAACGGCTATATTTTGTTCTCCTTCCCAGCCATTTATCAGGGAAGGGAAGTGGAAGGCGTACGCCTGGTTTTCCAGGAGGGAAAGGTGATAAAAGCTGAGGCGCAAAAAGGGGAGGAATACCTGCAAAGAGTTCTGAACATTGACGAAGGAGCGAGCTACATAGGCGAATTTGCCTTTGGCACCAATTACGGAATTCAGAAATTCACCCGCGATATCCTTTTCGACGAGAAAATCGGAGGCACTCTGCACATCGCCCTGGGAAGCGCATATCCCTCTACTGGAGGCCGGAACTTCTCTGCCATTCACTGGGACATGATCTGCGATTTAAGGGAAGATTCCGAGATCAGGTTAGATGGAGAAGTAATTCAGAGGGACTCGCATTGGTTAATTTAGAGGATTGCCTGAAAAGTTTAAAAACGGTGACACACAAGCTGTCACCGTTTTTGTTTTAAAGTCCAGGTGGGGTATAACCCCGGGCGGAGGGTGTCTGGCAACCCTGCTGGGGGAGGTCCCTCCGCCTCCCTCCATGAGGTAAAATGAAGGAAAATTCCTCGGAGGGCACAAATTGTTTAGAGAGGGAAGCCTTTACCGCGTACTGGAGGCTCTGGCCTGCATAAGAGCTCATCCGGGAATAAAATCGAAGGAGCTTGCTGATCGCCTGGAGGTAAGCACAAGGACGATCTACAGAACTGTGGAGAGCCTGAGGAGATTGGGGATTGATGTTTTAGGGGACCACAACGGATATCGGATCGAAGGAAACACTCTCCTTCCCTCCCTGAATTTTACGCTGGAGGAGGCTCTGGCTATTGTTTTGGCTGCACGGGCCACAATTTGCTTTGAAAATGTCCTGGGAAGCGAACTGGAAGGAGCATTGGAAAAAATCCAAAGCTCCTTGCCGGAATCCGTTCTTTCCCGGATAAAGGAGCTGGAAAAATCCACCAGTATCCTTAGGGGACCGTACACTCCTTTAAATCCGGACCACCGGATTATCTTCCAGACCTTGCAGGATGGAGCCCGCTTGAAGCGAAGTGTCGATGCCTGGTATCAGGCAATTGGGGAAGACCAACACCTGAGACGTCGACTGGACCCATATCGGGTCTTTTTTCGCCGCCA
>JANLFM010000001.1:48937-184571 GCA_024655865.1 Caldisericota bacterium | reverse complement strand
CACTCCTGGTATGTAATAGCCTATTCGCATCAGGAAAAAGAGGTAAGGCTCTTTCGCCTTAACCGGTTCTCCAGAGTTAATTTGACCCCCTTTACCTTCGAAATTAAAAAAGGGTTTAACCTGGAGAGTTTTTTAGAGGGGGCCTTTCAGGTCATAGGGGGAACTGAATTGAAAGAAGTGGTTGTCCGGTTTGAACCCTCAATAGCTCCCATGATCGAAGAGGTTATGTGGCACCCCACCCAGAACTTAAAAAGGAAAAAGGACGGCCATCTGCTTTTTACAGTAAGGGTGGCGGAACCCAGAGAGGTTTTGTGGTGGGCAATGTCTTGGGGGGATAAGTCCGAAATACTTCGTCCCCCAGAACTCCGCAAAGAAGCGGTAAAGATTCTCCGGAACCTCTTAGCCGAATATTCCCGGGAGACATGATATGAAGGTTACCTTATGGGGCGGAGTGGGGGAGATCGGAGGAAATATTGTGGAGCTTGAAGCTGGCGGTGAGCGTATCCTTTTGGATTTCGGGCAAAGCTTTTCCCGGGGGAAAGAGTATTTCTATGAGTTCCTGCAACCGAGGAACAGCGCTGGTCTTCTGGATTATCTTGAATTTGACTTAGTTCCCCCTCTTTCAGGCCTGTACCATCCCGAACTCCTTAAACTTACCAGCCTTAAACCCCAAGACCTTCGCTATTCCGGTGTCTTCATTTCACACGCTCACGGCGATCATTGTATGTTTGTCAAGTTTCTGCACCCTGAGATCCCCCTGTATATGGGAGAAACCACTTTTTCCATTCTCTCCGCGGTAGAGCTTACAGGAACGAGATTCAAGTTAGGAAAGCACCAGGAATTACGCTGTTTCCGAACAGGAGATAAGATCCAGGTGGGGGAAAACATTCTGGTGCGGCCCATTCATGTGGATCACTCCGTGCCCGGAGCCTATGGCTTTATAGTGGAAACTCCCGATGGAACCTTGGCTTACTCCGGAGATATTCGTTTTCACGGTCCATTTTCCCAGCTCTCGGAGGATTTTCTAAAAGAAGCGGCTCAAGCTCGCCCTAAGGCGCTTATCCTGGAAGGAACGAGGATCGATTCCTCCCGGCGGGACTCGGAGGAAAACGTCTACCTGATGTGTTCAGAAAAGGTGAAAAAAGCCAGTAAGCTCGTGGTCGTGGGTCTTTATCCCAAGGACCTTGACAGGTTATACACCTTTTACAGAATTGCCAAAGACAGTAAAAGAAAGCTCGCCATTCCCTTGAAAACCGCTTGCGTGATCGATTCCTTAAAGGACGATCCCCACCTGGGCCTGGCTAAGGCTATGTGGGAGGATAAGAAGAACGTTCTGGTGCACTTTCATCGGGCGAAAACCGGGGATTTCCTCGATAAAGACTATCAAAGCTGTATGCTTAAAGAGGAAGGGGCAAAAAGCTGGGAGAGACCCTGCCTCAGAGAGAGAAAAATAACCGCTATGGAGATCGGAAAATCCCAGGAGGAGTTCATCTGGGTTCTGGATTTCTACCATCTCACTGAACTCGTGGAGGTCAGGCCGGAGCCGGGAAGCCTGTATATCTTTTCCATGTCCGAGATCCTGGAGGACCCCATTGACGAGCTCGAGTCCGATATTTTGAAGAACTGGTGTCAACGCTTCAACCTGGAAAGAGTGGATTCTCATGCCTCAGGGCACGCCTGTCGGGAAGAGCTTGGGGAATTAGTAAGCGCGATCAACCCGGATTTTTTAATTCCCATTCATACCCTGCATCCCGATAAGTTCCAGGAGTTGTTTCCCGCTGTGATTGTTGCGGAGAGGGGTAAAACTATTGAGCTCTGAGCCCGAGAGAGAGCGGGTACTTGCTAGCTAGCCTGTTTGTGCTGGCCCTGTTTTCAGTAATCTCAAAATGGAGGTGATTGAGCTTGTGGAAAGAGTTTAAGGAATTCGCTCTGAGGGGTTCGCTGATTGACATGACAGTGGGAATCATCTTGGGAGCGGCAACAAGTACCTTGGTTAAATCTTTAATCAATGACGTAATCATGCCTCCTATCGGGATGCTCTTGGGGAAGGTGGACTTCTCCAATTTATTCATCAACCTTTCAAGGACTCATTACGCCTCGCTGGCCGAAGCCAAGGCAGCGGGAGCGCCTACTATTAATTATGGGGTTTTTCTCAATGAGGTATTAAACTTTCTCGTCGTGAGCTTCGTGCTCTTCCTTGTAATCCGGCAGATAAATCGTTTCCGCAGGAAAAAAGAAGCTCCAGTTCCAGCCACCAAGGAATGTCCTTACTGCCTCTCCCAGATCCCCTCGAAGGCCACAAGGTGTCCCCACTGCACCTCCCAGCTTTAGAATGGCGAGCCTCTCTAAAGGGCTCCACTCTTTTATAAATCCACCTTTCAAGCAGGAAAAGGGGTTCTAAACTCTCAGTTCGCCTGCTTGGGGTCGAGGGCGAGATTCCTTCACCTTAAGGGCGAAGATTGCCAGTGCTAAGAACATAAAGATGAAGGCCAGAATGCCACTTAAGCCAAAGCCCTTCCAGGCATAAATAGACGGGCCCAGTAGAGCTCCCAATGCTCTTCCCATGCTCTGAGAGGCCACAGAAACGGACATCATCACGCTCCTGGCTTGAGGCACAAGTTCTGTGAACAAAGGGATTACGGCTACGATAGTAGTTTCAAAGGAGTAAAAAAGGAGAAACAGAGAAAGCAGAGCGCTCCAGAGGGACCTGCTGATGAGGGGGATAAGCAGGTAAATAAGCGCAGTCAGAGCGGAAAAGATTATGATCACCCTCCTTTTTCCAAAACGATCCACGGCGAGCCCCGCCGTTAATTCCCCCAGAAGCTCCCCACCGCCGATCAACCCAGCAGTAAGCCCCAGCCCGGTAATGCTCAAATTGAATGAGCTCTCCATCCAGACCCCGTAAACGATCATGATCGCCTCGTTGGCAAAAAGGGTCAGGGTGGCGAAGACGGCTGCGGAAAATATTACTGGATTCTCCTTGAGAACCCTGGCGAATTTTGGGGTTTCTCCGATCGTTCCCCCCTTTATTTGAGGGATGGCCAAACCAAGGATGAACGTAAAGGCGAATCCCAGGACGGAAAGGGCCAAAAAAGGAGAGGACCAGCCCTGCAATTGGATCAAGAGCCCAACAAATGGCGCGCCCAAAAGAAGAGAACCGGACCAGGAAAACTCGGTTACCGCCACCGCCCAGCCCCTTTTCCTGTAAGGGACCCGATCGCCAAGGTAGGACTGCATCGCTGGATCGAAAATGGCCTTGGACAGTCCGATTAAAAAGAGAGCGATCCCCAGAGTCCAGATGGAAGGGAAAAGGGCCACAAGTAACGAGATCATGGAGAAAAGCGCTATTCCCAGGAGCATGATCGCCTTCCTCCCCAAAGCTTCGGAAAGAGGGCCAAAAAGGGGGCTCAAAAATCCTGCCAGGGCGCGAAAGGAAATCAGGCGGGAAACGGTCTCAGTGGAAACGTTCAGGCCCCGGGCAATCTCCGGTAGGAAAGGATAAGCCATTCTCAGGCCGGTAGTGAGGATCAGTCGGACGATGCTGATCAGGATGAGCTGAAGATTCCAGGGCTTCTCCTTCATGGTTTAGAGTTTAACCTGAAGGCACTGGAGGAGGCAACGGGTTTATCAATTTAAAAATACTGTCTAAATTTTTAAATCGAGAATTACCACTTCAGGAGCCGTGAGAAAGCGGATCTTTGCCCCGCTTTCCCCCACGCCCTGAGTGATAAAGGCTGGGCCATAGGGGGTATCGTAAAATCCCCATTCCATTCCTGTTTCCGTGGGGAGAAAAACGGGACCCAAAAGGGGAAGCCTCACCTGGCCATTATGAGTGTGGCCCAATAGCCAGAGATCAGCGTGGAAGGCACCGATCCCCTCGGAGTTTGATGGGGAGAGAAAGATATCCGGATTGTGGCAAAGGGAAATTACGGGTTTGTCGTTTTTCACCTTAAGAAAGGCATTTTCGAGGTTCGACTTCCCTGCCCACACCTCGTCAACGCCGACGAGGGTGAAGTTCTGAAACTCCACGCTTTGATTATGGAGGAGGGAAATTCCCAGTTCAGCCAGAACCAGTTCCAACTCTGAGGATACATCCTCCCCGGGGACTCCATAATCATGGTTTCCCAAAACCGCATAAACGCCCTCCCTTGCTTTCAACTCCTTTAAAGGCCCGAGGTAGTCCTTTAACTTTTGAGGGTCAGCCTGGAAAACAAAATCTCCACCAATTAGGATTAAATCTGGATTTTCCTTGTTGATCGTTTCCACCACCCTCTCTGCCCATCTTCGCCCTTTTAGGGCGCCAACGTGAAGGTCGGAAAACAAGGCAATTCTGTAAGAAGGCTTTTCGATCGTGGTACTGAGGCTGAAAGTGACTCCATTCACTTTCAGCGCCTGAGGGGCAATGTGGATGGCGTAAATCAAAAGGAAGCCCAAGGCCAGAAAGAGGACCGAGATAATGATCAACCATAGGGGCCTTTTTCCTAAATAAAGGGCAAGAAAAACACCCCCCGTAATGATCAGAAAAATGGGTGAGAGTTCAAAACATAGCCGTGAAATCATTCCCAATGCCAAAAACTTTAAAACCTGTGCAGGGATTTTTCAAAATTTTTTACCCGAAGGATACCCTTTTTACCAGATTCCAGAACATGGCCCTCCTCTTCCAGATAAGCCCTCTGTAGCTCTCCGTTTCCCGGGAATTTGTCGATCAAGCTCCCGTCCTCCCTGATAACTCTCCAGTAAGGTGTGACCCGATCCAGGGGCATTTCACTTAAGCGCAGGTCCTCCTCGGCGGCTTCAGCACTAATCCTGAGAAAAATCCCACAGGTCAAAGGGCAGCATGTATCAGCGCCATAAAGGGAAGCCAACCTTTCTCTGATCTGAGAGATGGTCACAAGTTCCCCCCTGGGAACCTGTCTGATTAGGGAATCCACATCCAGAGGCCTGGGGACGAGCATGGTTCCAGTACCGTACTGCTTTTGCCACTTTTCTGGAACGGGGACAATCTTCCGTTCCTGCTCTTTTTCCAGTTTCTCCCTCCAGGTCTTGCGGGATTTCCACTTTATTCCCTTTCCTGCTTTATCCTTCATGCACTTCCTCCTGATCTTAGGTGTTCAATTCTTTGCCCCTCAAAAAAAGCGATTGAAAGCATCAAAAAGCGAGCGGCTACGGTCTCTTTTTCTTATAGTTTTGACTATTTTCCTGCACTTTTAATTAGTCTTGTACACCCTGAAAATGGCCTCATTTTGCCCTCAGGAAGGTCAGTGCAGGTACAAATTAAGGGGATGTATAGGGAGACCAGATCCCCTATTTAGGAGGCATTTTCAGCCACATTACCTTAGGAGCAATTTACCAGGCCCGAAGTTCTATCTCCGGAGCATTGCGCCCAGTAGGGCTCCAAGACCAAGAACAACCAAGAATGCAGGCCAGACTTTGCCCCAATCCAGGGAGAAGAGAAAGATGAAAGCTACCAAAGCCAGGATCAGCCCTCCGGTCAGGGAGCTGGAAGCCTCATAGGTAAATCTGCTCTTTGCCCGATAAACGGACCAGGCGCGTGCGAAGGCGGCAAATGCGGGGATAAGAATAATGAGCGCCCACCAATTACCTACTTTGATTCCCCAGGCATTGTCCAAAAGGAAGACAATTCCCACTACGATTAAAATTAACGCTCCGGTGAGGGACCCGGTATGGCGCCAGGGGCTTTCCTTTTCCCTGAATTCCTCTCGATTCAAGTCCTCTTCCCTTCGCTCTTCTGGTTCAATCCGCTCGTCCATGATAACCCCCGCTTTCTTTCGTGAACTTCAATTATTTATTATAATCTACTTGAAGCAATTACACGATGCGGGGTAGGTGCAGTTGCTCGCTTTTTCGATCAAAATTGCAAACCAGAGAAGCTGGCTTAAAAGGAAATTGAAAAGCTACTCTTAAGACAGGAAAAGCAAGCGATGCCTTGACCGCGAAACAATTAAAATGATATCTAAATTGAAATTTAAATTAAGATGACGAAGCTTGTTTCCTCTTCCAGGCAAGAGATTGCGGATTACATTATGCTTTGCGGTCAGCTCGCTTCAATAGTTGAGGTCAGTACCGGACCAAAACCTGGGAGCGTAAGCAAAACTGCTGATCTCCCTCTTCGACGCGCAGGGACATATGAGCATTTCCTGACCGGTGGGGTGGCGATTGGACCCACGATTCGCGAAGCTGCCCTAAGGGGGATCCGCGCCGGAGAAAAAAAGCTAAAAATCTCCAATATCCGTATTGGTAACCTGATAAAACAGGGGATGGAGAGCGTGCGTCTGTGGCACCTGGGAGGGGATACTCACTCGGGACCGATTCTTTTATTTGTTCCGATCGCAGCTGCAAGCGGTAAAACCTTTGCCGAAAAGGGTACCTTGACCCTGGAAGGCTTGCAGGAAAATATCAGTGAGGTTATTTCTTCGACCACTTCCCATGACGCGGTTGATTTCTATCAAGTAATGCGCATGGGCTGTTCCCCCGAGGAGTTGGGGCGCCTCTCGGAGACCGCCGAGGTGGAAGTACCTGACATATTTGATGAGGAGGCGGAGTCTAAAATTATATCCCAGGGAATTACCCTTTATGAGGCCATGAAAGCCTGCACCTGGGATGAATTTGCGCAGGAATGGGCGAATGGACTTAAATCCACCTGCTTTAAGATTGGCTACCCAACCTTGATTAACAGTTTCAGGGAGACCAGGGACATAAACACGGCAACTGTAGAAGCTTTCCTGACAATCCTTGCCAGCTTTGAGCAAGGAGATCCCTGCATAGCCAGGTGGGTGGGATTAAAGAATGCCAGAGATATTCGCGAAGCGGTTAATATCGGCAGAAACAAAGCCCAGGAAATCTCGCATGAAGCGAAGGAAATTCTCAAACTGGGCGGTTTGAGGACTAAAGAGGGAACCGAGGCTTTACTGGAACTGGATCAGGAACTGAGCCAATCTGAGGGGGAACTTTACCCTGCAACCGCTGCTGATTTTACTGCGGCCACTTTGTTCATAGCCTTTCTTCTCGGTCTACGGTTTTAGTTTTTCGGGAAAACTTAAATTGCAACCATGGAGAACCTCGACTCTATTTCCCAAAGGGTCAGCACTATAATTCTTGCTGGTGGGCAGGGAAAGCGCCTGGGGAGAAGTAAAGCCACCCTGCCCTTTTTGGGAAAACCCCTGCTCGAGTGGGTTATAAAAAGGGTGGAACTCCTCAGTTATGAGATTCTGGTAATCTCTGATGATCAGACCCTGCCCATGCATCACCCTAAAACGAGAATAATACCCGACATTTTCCCGGCACGCGGGCCGCTTGGGGGACTCTATACCGGAATTTCTTCGAGCAAAACTCAACTGGCCTTTGCTTTTGGATGCGACATGCCCTTTCTTAATCGCACCCTTCTCCTGCATATGGTCGAAATTGTTCCAGGATTCGATGCGGTTGTCCCCCGTCTTAAAGGCAAAGTTCAACCCCTCCATGCGCTCTACTCCAGAGAATGCCTTCCCGCTTTTAAAAGTGATCTGGAGAAAAACCTCCTTAAGCTCACGCTCGCTCTTTCAAACCTCCACGTGAGGTACCTGGAGGAGGAAGAGATCATAAATTTTGACCCTCAAATGATTAGCTTCTTCAACATCAATTCACCATCAGATCTGAAGAGGGCACTCCTTTTGGGAAGAGAGGGCGCAATATTGGATCATAATGAGTTATATTAGGCCTGTGGGTTTTAAAAACAGATTGGCATGAGGACTTCCCTTAAAATTCCTCATGTGCAGAGAAGGAGAGGAATCTATGGGAAAGATTAACGTGGCCATCATCGGGGTTGGAAATTGTGCTTCATCCCTTGTTCAGGGGGTGCAGTACTATAAAGACGCCAAAGAAAACGAATTCGTTCCCGGTTTAATGCACGTTAACCTGGGCGGATACCATATAAGCGACATCAATTTCGTGGCCGCATTTGACATTGATGTAAATAAGGTGGGGAAAGACCTGGCGGAAGCTATATTCACTCCCCCTAATAACACCATCAAGTTCTGTGAAGTTCCTTTAATCGGGGTTAAGGTAGCCAGGGGAATGACCCATGATGGGCTGGGGAAATATCTATCGCAGATTATCACCAAAGCCCCTGGGCCCACCGCGGACATCGTGGAAATCCTCAAAGAGACAAAAACGGATGTAGTAGTAAATTACCTTCCAGTTGGAAGTGAAGAAGCCACAAAGTGGTACATTGAGCAGGTATTGGAAGCTGGTTGTGGTTTCGTGAACTGTATTCCCGTGTTTATCGCCCGTGAGCCCTACTGGCAACGAAGGTTTGCCCAAAAGGGGCTACCAATCATCGGGGACGATGTCAAATCGCAGGTGGGTGCCACCATTGTGCATCGAGTGCTTACCAGGCTTTTCAGGGAGCGGGGCGTAAAGCTGGAGCGCACTTACCAGTTAAATTTTGGGGGCAATACCGATTTCTTCAACATGTTAGAGCGGGAGCGCCTGGAATCCAAGAAGATTTCCAAAACAAGCTCCGTCACGTCTCAATTGGACTATGAATTGCCACCTAGTGACATTCACGTGGGTCCAAGCGATTATGTTCCCTGGCTTAAGGATCGCAAGTTCTGCTATATCAGGATGGAAGGGCGGGCTTTTGGCGATGTTCCCCTGTCGCTCGAGCTCAAACTCGAAGTCTGGGACAGCCCTAACTCGGCCGGCGTGGTAATCGATGCTATAAGATGCTGTAAGCTGGCTTTAGATAGAGGATTGGCAGGTGCTATTGTTGGGCCCTCCGCTTACTTTATGAAATCCCCACCCCTGCAATATTCCGATGAGGATGCCCGGGTAAAAACCGAGGCTTTTATTGCGGGCAAAGATTGGGAACCCCTGGTTCTCAAAGGATAGAGGATAAGAGCACTCTACTGCGGGCTTTGGCCAGCTAATCTGGAAATTCCGGAATCATGAAATCTTCAGAGTCGCAGAGGAGGATCCTGTAATTTACCTTCCCTTCATTGGAAAGTATTTTTTCTAATTTTCCCCTGGCCAGGACGATCTCTCCCTCCTTTGCCTGCTCGCAAAATCTCCCCCGAAAGGAGACTATCTCCCCGGGGATGGCTGCGGTTTTACCTTCCAGAACTTCAACCTCCTCGATTTTATAGGTACAGGGAGTGAAAAAAGCTTCGCTCGCATCCTTGACTTTTCCTCTAATTTTAACCTTTCCCAGGGAGGAATATATTTTATCACCGTATTTCTCATTTACTTCCCAGGGTTCCTTTACCAGCCTGATGAAATACTCCCTCCCCCGGAATTTACCCTGTAACACCTTACCGTGTTCCGTTTTTTGGAACATTTCAAAAGAGACAGCTCTTTCTTGAGAACGGCGCCTGTAGAGCTGCCTTAAATCTTCCATGTCCAACCTTTTAAGACCGCCAACGGAGCCCTCTATTAACCTGGTTAAGGTCGCATAGACCTTTCTCGAGGGTTCAGCGCCATATACGACGAGGTCAATATCCGAATCTGACAGGTGAAGCCCAAGGAGAACGGAACCAGAAACGCCTAAATCCCAGCCCCATATTCCCGATTCCTTTTCGAGGAGCTCAGCAAGCTGAAGGACGTCCGTTTCCACCTCGTCCAGCTCCCTGTGGCGAAATTCCTCCAGCTTCAGGCGGGGACTGTGGATCTTTCCTATAAGCTCGTTGGGAACGCACTGGACCCAGGTTCCCAAAATGGGATCAAATAATAGGTAAGAAGGGTTTTTCTTTTCAAGCAGGGCTTGCTGCTCTTCAAACTCGTACAGTCTGCGATAGCGGATTCCTTTTCTGACCCTTTCTCCTGCTTCATCCGGTGCGTATCTTAAGATAGCGAAAATCCTACAAGGAGGGTGGATCACCCCTTTTACGGCAAAGAAAAACCCCTCCACCGATTCGAGGTAATAGCCTTCTATAGGCTTATCCATCGGGTTCAATGCTCTTTGAAGAATTCTTCGAGGCCCTCCTCAAGAAATGCCACGAATAGAGAAGCCGTGACCAGATCTGCTGTAGTACCGGGGTTCAGTTTGTTCTCTCTCAAAAAAAGATCGAATTGGGTAAGTAAATTCCTACCAAGAGGAGTATAAATTCCCCCTGCTTCGAGAATTTCATTTGCCCTGGAGGTGACTTCCTGGGCGACTTTTTTCCCATGCGTACGGGAAATTTTGGAGTCCCAATTTTGGGAGAGGATAACGAGAAAGGTTTGTACGATCGAATCCAATAAGCTTCCTAACTTCCTCCAGTTTTTCATCAGTTCTGGGACTCCCAGGGTAAAAGTAATTTCGAAGTCGGTCACATACTCTTTGGCGATCAGGTCCCTGTCCTGCGCTAATTCCATAGCCTTCTTTAAGTTGATGTCCACTTCTTTCTGACTGATATCATACTTTTCGATTTTTCCCATTCCACCTGGATTAGCGATCCTGATCGCCTCGTAGGTTTTCTGCGCGTCCTCTACGGTGAGGGAAGAAAGAACCCCATGCAAGGAATCCCTGAGGTTACTGCCAGAGAAATATGCTTTCGCTATGGGGGCGAAAAGAAGCACGATCCCTAGGTTGGTATTAAAAGAGGTGAAGCGGTGCGTATCCCTGATGGCCTTCAAAATCACCTCCCCCACAGCTTTGTTCCTGGCGCTCTCGATGGCCGGTGCTATAGCCACGGCGCTTAAAAGAAAATCCAAATAGCCCATATCACTGGCATCTTTCCACCGGGTGACATTGCCGGGTTTCTCCGCAGTGACTTCCAAAAGACAGGCAATTTGCGCTAATTGTGACACCTCTTTTGCGCTCAGGCGGGCTTTATTACCTTTTTTCATCTTTGCTCCTGAGTCAGCATAATCACGTGTTCCGCTATGCGCTCAGCTATGTTGATATCCGTAGTGCTCTGCAAGCCATGCCAGCCTGGAATCCCGTTAACCTCGGTCACGAACAATTTCCCATCCTCGCTTTCCAGAATGTCCACTCCTGCATAAAATGCCCCCAGGATTTTGGCGGCTCTGATGCTGAGGTCTTTCAGAGTAGTGGTAAGCTCAAGGGCCTGGGCTTTAGCCCCCCTTGCGATATTGGTTTTCCATAGATCGCTTTCCCTTACCATTCCTGCTATTGGTTCGTCACCAACGAGGAAAACCCTGATGTCCCGGTTTCGGTGAGGGATAAACTCCTGAATGTAGAAGATGTAATTTCCTAACTCCAGAGCCTTGAATACCCTGTATGCCATATCCTCATCCTGGATTCTGACAATTCCCTTCCCTTCCGAGCCAAAAAGGGGCTTGACCACAACATCCTTAAATTGGAGGAACGCTTCCATGGCGTTTTCGAAGCGCTCCGCCACTATAGTGCGGGGAGTAGGGATGCCGGCGTCCTCAAGGAGAGAAGAGGTGTAATACTTGTCCACGCTCCTTTCCAGGGTAGTGGCGGAATTGATTACCTTGACACCAAGGTTCTCCAGCCTGTGCAGGACGTCCACGCGGAAAATAATCTGCTCAAGCGATCCAGAGGGGATGCTTCTCACAACCAGAGCGTCGTAGCTCTCCAGTATCCGCCCTTCGGTAGAGGCATAGGGTCTCTGGAAAATTCCAGCTACGATACGGGTGATAGAGAGAAAATCGCAAACGGCCCCTTTTCTTAAAAAGGCATCCTGTAAAGTCTGGACGTGCCAGCTTCTCCTTTGCCCCAGTATTCCTATTTTCAACTCAGCAATCTCTGAAGGATTTCCAGGTTGTGTTGCCCTGCGTGGTAAGTTTTTCCATTTGTCAGGTTGTTCACATAGACCTCAGCCGGGCTGAAGAGCATGGGATCGATATCGTAGAAATTTCCATAGCGATTGAATAACTCCAGGAAGGGGGCTCCGTAATCTCGGGAAGCGGAGGAGGGTACTTCAGATACTATATCGGCAATCAGGTTCTCATTGTCCTCTACCAGATAGAAAGCCTTGCCACCGTAAAGAACGCAGTCGTTAGTTCTTCCAATAGCCTGGAGGTCGTCCTTAGCAATAGGGGCGATGGGGCAGGTACCGTAGCCTGCGAGTACTTTCTTGATGTCGAACCCCAATTCCTTCATCTTATGCATCCCTGTTTCAACTATTCGCGCGGCAATCTGGATGGAACCCACGAGGCTTGCTGTGGGGGCAAAAAGGATATAGAGGTTTTCAGGTTTCACCCGGCATTGTTGAGCTACATAATTCGCGACCTCCTCGCTTGGGGCATTTCTGCATTCCAGAACTATTACCGCCCTGTCCGCGCTCTCTTCGTATTTCAACTCCTCAAAAAGTTTCTCTACTCGCGCTAAAGCCCGTGCCGGTCCTGAGCCCAGGGCAAAGAAACTGCCCACCTTGATGCTCCAGCCAGCGTATTGGGAAGCAAGACAGGCAAGGAAGGGATACTCAACGGAGACGCTCACCCCCGGCAAGGAAAGGGAGGAGAATTCCAGAGAGGTAAGGGTAACCTCTCCCAGTCCACCCATGCACACCTCTGCGAACAATTTGCCGGCCCGGTATCCTCCGAAAGTAGCATCCAAAATTTTAGAACCGTTTCCCAGTTCCTTGACGGTTATACCCAGGATGGGGGCTTGTTCGATCATTCGCTCAACTATTTTTTCGGCTTGAAGGTTTAAACTGAGCTCAGGGTTCATAAATCAGGATCTCTCCTTTCCCTAATTCCACGATGTCCCCGTTATAGCGCCTGTACTTCCCAGAAATGTACTCTTCCTTAACCGGAAATCCGAGTTTCCTTAGGGTTTTTAGGTAAACCCTAAGGAAGGTAGGGCTGTATGTGCAGTTATAAGTGAAGGTGGGAAGAAGCGGAGGAGGGTTGGTACAGTTTTCCAGAAAGAGAACAATGCTTCCCCTCTTCATCTCGGCTCCTGGTCTTTCTCCGGTCTCAGAAAAGGCAAGGATAGTTCCTCCGATCATACCTACTCCCAAAAAGTCTCCCGTTTTTCCCTTTATGGCGATTGTGCCCCTGCGCATTTTCTTTCCTACTTCGTTTCCGGTATTTCCCTCGATCAGGATCATGCCCCGATTCATTCCATGCTTACTCCCCCAGTAGGATGCTCCCGCGAAGTGGCCAACACTGCCCTTAACCCAAATCAATCCGCCGTTCATTTCGGCACCCAGCCAGTCCATAGCGTCACCCTCAACGATGATTTCCCCGCCTTTCATAGTGGCTCCGGTGTGCATTCCCACGTTACCTTTAATGTGAATTTTCCCTCGAGACATGCCGTAACCGATTTTTTTCACCCGGGAAAAGTCGCCCTCCAGGACAATGTTCGTTGAGGACTGACCTTCTATTTCGAATAGGTCCTTCAGGCACATTTTCCTGTTGCCTAAAAAAACAGGCAGGCTTCCAATCTCCTCGTGGCTTTTTTCAGCGAAGAGGTCTGGCGAAATGACCTCAGCTTCCACCGGGACGTCGAATTCAACTTTTGGTCTCAATAAGATCTCATTCATTTCTCCAACCCCGCTCATTGTTTGAATAATTCATGGAGATAAAAATGGAAGGGACCAAGCTTACCCCCATAATTTCCTGCGGAAATCCTCTTTATGCCCTCGATACAGGCTGCTTCAATGCCGCGCTTCATCGATTGCCGGATAACTTCCTCATCCAGGCCATCGATGACTATCTCCAGGACACAATTCACTCCAGGTGGGAGTTCGGATTTCACCTGCTCCCTGATCGTGGGGCAGAAAGCCGTGTTGGTGGAGGCGCGCAGAAATTTGTATCTGGAGCCCGCTTTACTTCCACTTCTGACGATCCCACCCGGGAAAGGCAGCACTACCCCTTTGACACTCCTTGAAGCCTCGGCAGCTCTCTCCGCCGCCTTCAGGGTTTGCTCCGGAGTTTCCCCCAGGATGAGAAAATTTCCTCCCCCCACCGCTGGTTGGATCCCGAAATAGTCCTCCACCAGAAATTCTCCTTCCATGACCGGGATTCGCCAGAACCTTCTTTCCCCAAGAAGCTTGCTTATTTGAAAACCATCTCCGAAGTACCTCAGTTTTCCGCCGACCTTAACCTTTTCCTGGGAGGTTACTCCGTTAAAGCAGGCAGTTGTCGGGCAGGTCATAACTGTCTGGCCGATGCGATTAAGCAGTTGTTCCTCCATTCCCTTTTTCCCCATGGTAAAGAGGAGCACAGATACCCCGGGACGACCATCGGGAGTCTCTTCCGGAGAAATTTCCGCTTCTATTCCTGCCTCACATCCGCAAGCGATGATGGAGGTGGCAAAGCCGGATAACTTGGTTGCTGCTTCCAAAGCCCATTGGCGGTTAACGGCCGTGACGATGATCCTCGCGGCATACATTTTGAAGGCCTCGGCAAAGGTATCTTCAATTTCTACTCCATTTATCCACATGATACGCATTCACCCCGCTCCAGGTAATTTTCAGGAACTCCATAGCCATCCAGAGTGACTGTGTAGAACTTCTCGAACTCCTCACGGATGTATTCCTCAATATCTCCTTCTTCCCCGGGATCCACATAGAGGATTCTCCCCGAGGTGCTTTTGAGCACAATGCCGTTTTCTACCACGACCTCCCCATCTTTGAGCAAATACTGGACGGAAGAGAACACTTTCTCAACGTCAGGGTTTTCCCTGTAAATAGCGATGTCCGCATCCGCCCCGACACCCAGATGCCCCTTCTGGTGTAACCCGAGAAGCTTGCTGGGAGCAGCTCTGGTAATTATCGCTATCTCGTAAAGGGAGTATTCTCTGGTAATTTGGGGAAGAGAGATCCTTTCGAGAGCTCTCCTGGGAAGTTGAGCAATCATCTCTTCCCTTGCGGCTCTGCTCATTAAGAGTTTGATGATCTGGGGATAGAAGGTGAAGGGCCCCCCATTTGGATGGTCAGTGGTCATGAACGCCCTCCAGGGATCCTCGGCGAGAAGCATTAGTTCCAGACCAATTGCCCACTGGACGGCATTGACCAGGCTTTTCTTGCGGAAGGTATAGGGTACGATACCAGCACTGGTCTCCATTTCCACATCGGCGTTGACCCACTTGTTTCCCGATAAAAGATATAAACGATACTGCCATGGTCCATCGGCGGTCATGGTTGTGGTATCGCCGAACACGATTTGCCCAGCATCAAAAGTGACGTTTGGGTGCTCATTTACGTACTCGACGACCTCCCGAGCTTTTGAGTGGATATCAGCCCAGCCCTTTCCTCCGTAACTATTAAACTGAGCATGAGTGACGTGGACTCTGTTTGTACCCGTGGCCTTCATCGATTCAACGGTGGTTTCGTAGTTTCCCGGAACTCCGATGTTGTTACAGTGCAGGTGGATGGAGTGGGGGAGACCGAGCTCATCCGCTATCTGGGACAAAATGGAAATCAGTTGTCTTGGGGTGACGGCGTAATCGGCAGCCTGCTGGTCAATGTTTTCCACATTTTTCCCCCACTTCCAGCTTTCGACCCCACAGGGATTGACGATTTTGATCGTATAACCCTTGGTGGTTTTCAATAACCAGGAGATGAAGGACTTCACTTTCTCAATTTCACCCTTTTCGATGAACTTTAAAATGAAGTGGTTGTTTCCCATCAGGGTATAGGAGCCCTTGTCAATTATAGGAATGTCGTGCAATTCCTCGTGAGTGTGTTTTGCCGTTAATGGAGGCATCGCAGCTTCCATGACCATGGTGTAACCCATTTGCGCATACCGATAACCGGTAACGAAAGTGGAAGGAATGGAGTGGCCCACTCCGGAGCGGGTTGTCTCTGTTCTGGGCACAACGTCCTTGCGATGATCTTCTGGCCTCAGTTTCCTGCCAAGATTGACTTTACCCCCAGCAATATGGGAATGGATATCTATTCCTCCCGGCATTACGATGCAACCTTCGGCATCAATTATGCGCTCGGCAACGAGATCCGGGGCGTCACCGACCTGAACGATTTTTCCCCCATCAACCCAGATATCTAATTCCTTGCCGTTGATGCCATTTATCGGGTCATATACTTTTCCTTTGGTTATGCGAATCATCTTTGCCTTAACCTCTTGAGTATGCCATCCAGAACTTGTTCATCCGTGGGGTGCGGGGAATCCAGGACCTTTTTTAAAAGGACGGGAACACCATCCATGCGATAGGCGGTCCCGGAGATGCTCACTCCTGAAGCAGCCACAGGTATAAAAACGGTAGCGAAACTGGCAGAATAGCTTTTCCTGCAATCCAGCACTACAAAAGGAATTTCTTCCAGATAACTCGATGCCTGGCGGGGCAAACTGGCCATGGGATCTGATGCAAGGATTAAAGCCGCGTCCACTTCCTTCCTGCGCAAAAGGTCAACGGTAGTAAATTCTCCTGGATTATATTGTGGATAACCACGGCTGAAGTTTAAAGCGTAGGGGTATCCTGTCTGCCAGGTGAGCACAGCATCTGCTCCAGTGACGTTATAGTGCCCTCTCATCGGGATAATCAGGAACTTGGTGAACTGGTTGAGGTCTCGAACGAGCGAGATGGCAGCCTCTATATTCAGGTGTCGGCCCCTGGTCATCGTCAAACCCATGCCGAAGAGAATGATCCCGAATTTGCAGCTCTTCATTTTGTTCACCAGGTCTTTCAGGGCATCAAGGGGGATTCCGCCCACACTGTCAATGCGCAGGTCTTTTCCCTTAAGGAGAGCCCGGAGCACCTCAAATACCTCGTAGTCTTTGTGAGGCTGGATTTGGAGGAAAATATCCGAGACCCGAGCTGTAGGGGTAGCCCTTACATCCACCGTTACCACGGTTCTTCCTCTCCTCCCGGCAGGGTTGAACAACCCCTTCGGTGACACCGAATATCTGGCAATGTGCCTTGGGTGGGCCTCCACCGGGTTGCATCCCCAGAATACCACCAGGTCCGCTCGATTTTTAATCTCTCCAAGGGTGCAGGTTGGTTCCCCAACCGATTGCATGGCAAGTGTTGTGGGACCATGGCAGAACGTTGAAGTGCTGTCGATATTCCCTCCGATGAACTCCGCAAGTTCCACAGCCTTCCTTTGGGCTTCGCAGCTTGTCATGGAAAGCCCAAACACGAGCGGAAAGCGAGCCTGGCGGATGATGGAGGCTGCCCTATCAAGAGCTTCCTCCAGGCTCGCTTTCTTGCCCTCAATTTGCGGTACCAGATCATCCGGATCATGGTGGGTGAACAAAGTCTTAGAGATGCTGCACCCATTTTTCACCTCCAGCACTTTCCCATTCTCCACAACAATCTGGATATCATCGCAAAGGCATCCGCAAAACGGACAGGTTGCACTTATAGTTTCCATTTATCTCTCCTTCAAAAGTTCTACATCAATCCCTTTGCAACCGGGCATTCCGGTGCCTCCGGTCTCTGCGGGAATGAGTAAGTTAGCTGAAGGGCCGTAGGGGATGAACAGGATTCCGGAGGGCAACCCCTGAGAGATCCGCACATGAAAGATGCCCTCCCCGCAGGTATTTTTTAACTTTACTTCCATACCATCACTTAACCCGAGTTTTTCGGCGTCCTCTTTACCAATCTCTACGGTAGTGGTCTCATTAATGTATTCCGGGGAGAACTTTCCTTGTTCGGCCGCTTGCCCCTGTTTTAAGCTGCGGCCCGTAATTAACAAGAATTTCCAGCTTTTCATTCTTCTTTCTCCTTGGATGTCAAGATAAGGCAGGGTTTGAGTTCTGCTTCTAATTTCCCCGCCTCAGTCAAAAGAGCGTTCCAACATTCCTCTCTCGTCTCGCCGGTGGCAAACACAGTGCAGATAGGGTGCCCTTTCCTGATAGTTTCGCCCGGAAAGGGTACGTCCTTTCTTTTTAAAAGAACCCAATAAGCGGCCTCAGGAGGAATTCTCACGTCTTCCTTCGCATAGACAATAGCTTTCCCGTAATAACGAGGGTTATTAAGTCGCTCGCCCAGAGAGAAATCTGGAAGCTTTCCCAGGCATCCCCTGACATGGATGTCGAAGACGGGAAGGCCAAAAGCTGCTTCAATTATTTCCACGGAAGCTGGATACCTGGGATTGATTTCCACAAGGACGGGTGCGTTATCTGGTTCGGAGAGAATGAAATCGAAGCCGTTAATGCCCCTGAGCCCGAAGAACTTGGTTAGCTTAAAAGCGATCTCATCAATTCTTGTAACTAAAGTCTCAAGGGCTTCTTTATCCAGTTCAACAGGGGTAATGTTGCCGCACCAGGTAAACCCCCTGGACCCTAATTCGGGCCTTCCGATTAACTGCTCCGTGATTCCCAGGAGCACGCTTTTTTCTTCATTGGCTACGAAAACTGCTGAGCAAGGAATGCCATTTACCAGCTTTTGCAGAAAGTATCCCTTTTTCAGCCGTTCACCCTGCCAGAGTTTAATCCTATGACCACCGCCGCTTTTTACCGGTTTTACTACCCAGGTTCCGGACTGGGGGAGCGTCTCCCCCGTGAAGATGGTTTCCGGAAAACCGATACCCTCTTCCTTTAAGAAAGAACGGATAAGGCGCCAGTTGCGTACTTTTCTCAATGATTCCGGAGCGTTCCCCAGGAGCATGCGACCGCGGCTCATTCTCTGCACGTCCCCGGGATGGTTCTCAAAGGGGGAAATGTAGACCAGAGCATCGGCTTCCGTTTTGATTTTGCTTGAAACCTGCAAAATGTTTTTTGTAGAAAAGGAGAGTCCAAAGTCCCGCATTAAGGAGTAATTCTTCACAAGCAAGCGCTGATCGTAATCGCCAAAGAAATCGATGGTTACCGCAGAATATCCACTCCTTACTGCGGCTTCCGCAATCCCTCTGGTTGAAAAACCCGTAATCAGGATGCGCAATTTTTCTATAATTGCCTAAAACCCCACCAGTTCCTTTGCAAATTTGTACCCGCTTTCGTAATCGAGGAAAGATCCCCCGGTTTCCATTGCCACCTGGAGCATTTTCCGTGCGATCTTGTTCCTCAAACCGCCTACGGCGAGCGCCCCAACTGCCAGTGCTTTCCCGACTTCCTTCTTGTCGTCGCCGGGATTGACGCCGCCAATTCCAGTGGGAGGGACAGCGTTAGCATCCACAGCAACAAGGCATTTAGAAAGTTTCTCGACATAACTCTGGGGGATTAATTCCACTCCCGCAGCTCCCGTGGAAAGGAGGAGCTCGCAATCTTGAGCCAGCGCGAAGACTTCCTCCGGGGTTTCCGCTTTTACCCCTTTCACGAGTTTTCCCACCTTTTGAGTTACCTTTTCCGCGATTTCTTCAGCTTTTTTGCTTGAACGGGAAGTAAGGAAAACATTCACGCCCTCTTTTGCGAGGATCCTGGCGGCGATTCTTCCTACAGGTCCGGTTCCGGCGAGGATCAGGGCCCTCTTACCCTGAAGGCTTTCGTTTCTGGTTTTCAAGGCCTCCACAGCTTTTGCGATCATGGCAGAGGACGTGGTGAATGCTCCTTTGGGGTCGATAACGACGGAAAGCTGGAAGGGCGGGAACATAGTCTTCCTCGCAATTTCTGCCATCTCCTCGGCCTCCTCAGGGTTGCTTCCGCCAAAGAAGAGGGTGGTGCATTTCGCTCCCTGCGGTCCCCTGGGAAACATGGCATCCTGAACCAGTGCTCTCACTTCATCAGCCGTAACCCCTCCCAGTGGGACCACTACATCATACCCGACATCGTAGGAAAAAAGGATGTCAAAAAGGCTGGCTCTTTTATCAGTATCAAGGTAAATAAGTACGTTTTTCATTTTCACCTCCAAGCAATTGATTTGGAATTATTTTAAAACAATCCGAGCCCCTTTTCATGAAAAATCAAGGAAGGGTTTCCATTGAATGAATTAAGCCCCCTCCGATTAAAAACAGCCACTGGTGAGGGATTCCCTCACCAGTGGCATAAATTACACTAAACCACCAAAAGGAGGTAGCCTTATACGGCTACATCCCACTGGCAGTAACCCTTGTTGCCTTTTCCGACTCCCTTGACGAAGGGAACGTTCCTCTTAATTAAGGTGGTGGCAGCGCAGTGCTTGCATCCTCTTACGGGAGCGCCAGGGGTCTCTGGGTGGAAGGCGATGCAGTTAGTGGAAAGTGTCGCCGTTACGCACTCGGGAGTGAGATAGCAGGGGAAGTCCGCCAGGCTCATCAATGCGGCGAAGCGCTGGGTGATGGCGCAGGCGGGATAGGTGTAGCGCTGCGGGTTGGAAACGGCCTCGTGCTTGTCAATGGGGCTGAAGTCGATGGGAATTCCCTTGATCTTGGCGCCACCGCCGATGGGGCTGATGTCCAGGATGGACTCGCCGCGGAGGAGGATATCCATGAAGTCCACGTTGTGGAGCTCATCAGCCTCACCGCGCTTGGGATTCATGGCGGCATAGTTGTAGAAGCGCTTGGTGAAGAGGTCAATTACCATGGGAACGGTGAAGGAATCCAACCAGAGAATGTAAGCTGTGGCCGCAGCAGGGGCACCGGTTGCCACAGTCAGGACGTCCCATTCACTCTTGTAAGCATCCAGCTCCAGGCCCTTCCTCAGGGTGTTCTCTAAGACGTCCGTGACGGCTTCGTAGATTCCGAAGACCATGTCATCCTTGAACATGTTATAAGCGGACTGGGCAATATGGTGGCCGACGTCACCCACGCAGTAGGCGGGGACAACCACGATGTTTGCAGGATGTACTTTAGCGTTCAGAGCAGCCAAGACGAATGGCCTGATTCTCTCCTTGTACTGGGCCATGTATTTTCTCGTATCGAAGGAGGTGTGCGGTCCGTGCCCGCCCAGGTTATGGGTGTCCATCAGGTGGGCCTGAGCAGCTACCGGCTCGCGGTAAATGAACTGGAGCGTCTCGACCTCTGCCTGCTCGGCCTCGGCCAGGGTTTTCCCAGCTTCAACGGCGGCCCGGAAAGCGGAGCCAATTCCGTAGGAGGTGTTCATTCCCCAGCTCTTGGCAGCGAGAATGGTCTTCTTGTGGTCAGCGGGAATGTCCAGGGTCCTCAGGATCTGGTTGACTACGTTGGAAGTGGAGCCCACCGACATTGCGAAGTCCACAACACAGGTGGGACCATACATGCCACCGTAGCGCCTTGCAGCCTCGCGGCCGACTAGGGCTTTGTTGGCAGCGATGGCGTCGATGAACTTCCACATCGAGGCCTTGAAAGCCGGGTCTACCTCATAAAGGATTTCCAGGATGGGGGGTGTCTGGTAGTGCTCTACGAAGGGATCGTCCTCGGGGCGGATGGTATCAGTGAGACCTACTAAAATGTCATAATGGGCTTTTACGGACTCAACGTGAAGGTCAAAGATCTCTTTGGATTGACCCGGGCCGGGCTTCATTGAGGTTGCAGCATCTACGTATGGCTTGGCGTCGGTAAGTTTGAATTGACCACCCCTCTTTTGCTTAATTACACCATAATCAGCCCTCGCAGCCCCTACAGCCTCTTTTACCATCTTTTCATAAATCGCCTTATCTGGCATATTACTAAAAAGTCCCCCTTTCTTTTTTTATAAAATTTCCCAAACTTCTTTTGAAATCCTAACAGCTTTCCCTTTACGCATCACCTCTCTTTTTGAGGGTGAATCATGAGATAGGAACTAAAGGTATATAAAGTATTCGAGGTTTTTACAGGTGATTACTTCGGGCCACCCTCTTTAACTTTAAACTAATTTTACCATAAAATTCGGGAAATTTTAAAAACTTTTGAAAATTTTTCGCAACCACTGGGCCTGGCCTCAACCTGTGAAAGAAACTCGCACATAAGTCATAAGTTCAGGTAAATGATGTTTTTGAATTTTGCATTACAGTTCAAAAGCTAAGCCCTTCAAGCTGGACGATAGCCCGAAACTTATAGAAAGAAAATAGAGAAAGCAAAACGGGAAGCGAAAGCTAAATTGATTGAGCTAAGTGAGCTTCCAACCAGGCTTCCAGGTCCTTCATCACCTGTTCAAAATGGAGATCGTTATGCGATTCATGGTATCCCCCCTCGTACTCTATAAGCTTTTTATCCTGAATGGGGACCCTTTCAAAAAAGATTCTGCTCCCCTCTGGAGAAACGAGGGAGTCCGCGGTTCCCTGCAAGATTAACAGCGGCAGCTTCCATTCCTGAGCGTGTTCCATCGTCCAAAACTTTGCTTTATCCAGTTCCGGCCCTAACCTGGGGGTTGCCAGACTGTGCACCAGAGGATCCTCGCGGTAAGCGCGAACAACCTCCTTATCCCTGGAGATAAGATCAGCATTCAATTTGATATTTATGGAAATCCGGGGGCAGAGCGCGGAAAGGATCTTCGAAAGAGCCAGAAGGAGTGGGGACACACCTACTTGTGCCAGAGCGGGACTTGAGGCGATAACCCCCTTTAAGCCTTCGGGGTAGTGTAAGGCAAACTCCAAAGCAATCAGGCCTCCCAGGCTGTGCCCGAAAATAAAAATTGGAGTGCGCTGCTCTTTTTCCCTCACCATCTGAACAAAGGATCGCACATCCTCCCTGAATTCTTGCCAGCTGTTGATGTGTCCGCGCTGCCCCGGGGATCTTCCATGTCCGCGATGATCAAAGCCCCAGACCGTATACCCTCTGGGTACAAGGTGGTCAACGAGGTTCATGTACCTTCCACTGTGCTCCCCGAAGCCGTGAATGATTAGAAGGTTCACTTTATTGGGCACATCCGTTTCCCAGCACTGGTAGAAAAGCTCCAGATCTCCGGCCCCTCTAAATTTGCCCGTATAGTGAGCCATTTTACCCCTCCAGATGACTGAGTACACCCCACATTTTATCATTTCCGCACGCCCGGGGAGAGAATTCAGCCTCTCTTTGAAGTTGCATTTGACCGAATGGGAGAGAGAATGGTCCGGGTCATAAAAGCCCTTTATTTTTAATTTTTGGTAATGGTGACACATAAGCTGGCAGCGTTCGGGGTTTATGATCAAACAAAATTTACTGATGAGGGGTGATTTACGGTGCAAGGTTTGTTTGTTTCCCTCCTTGAGAAACTGCAGGTGGGGGAGTTCCACAACTACAAAAATATGTCCATTGCCCCACTTTATTATGATGACGCCCAGGGGCTGGAATACCTTACTTTTGACGAAGCACTGGAAGCGGGCCTCCTCACAATCAGGGAAAAGGACCAAATAGGGGTAGTGCCAGAACTACTGGCGATAAACGAAGCCGATCTCCCCGTGCTCATCCTGGATGGGGAGGAATTAATTGGCGCCAAACAGAACAGGACCCTGAACACTACCATCCTTCTCAAGGAAAAATCGAAAACGATTATTCCCGTAAGCTGTACAGAAAGGGGAAGATGGTTTCAGGTATCGAAGAGTTTTGGCAATTCTGATTTTTTTATCTCCTCAAGGATCAGGGAGGAGAAAGTGAAAACCGTTACCGAGTCCCTGAGAAGTAAAACGGGATTCCGTTCCGATCAGGGATCCATCTGGAGAGAAATTGATCAAATTGCCCAGGAAGCGAACTGCAGACCCGAAACCGGGGCCTTTCGCGACATAGCGCGGGAAAAGTCCGAGGACCTTGAGGAATACCTCCAGGCTTTTGAACCACTGCCGGAGCAGAAGGGCTTAATGGTCCAGATCGACGGGATTATTGTGGGAATGGAATTTCTTTCTTCCTCCAAAGCCTATTTCAGGCTGTACAGGAAAATTCTGGGAAGTTATGCGCTTGATGCCCTTTTGCACCTAACTCGAGATCTTCAACGGATTACCCTTCCCCAAACCTTTATTGAGGAGATCAAGAAGTGCAAAGTTGAAGTCTTCAATTCCGTGGGGTATGGCATAGATTATAGATTCAGTGGAAAAAGGGTGGTTGGTTCCTCTCTGATCCACGCCGGTTCATTGATCCATACGGCTTTCTTTACTCTGAGAAAGCAAGGAGAAAGCAATTTCCCCTGCGCGGAAAGGAGGCGCGGATGGAGGGAGAAGGGATTTAATACTGAACCCCCCACCCTGCCTTCCTTCAAGAAGAAAAAGAATTAAACTCCTACCATTTTCCGTCTAAAAAAAGTAAAATCAAGCACATGCGCCGGCGAAGAATTGGCCCGCGCGGTTCTTTTAGGAGTATGCCATGGCGAATTCGACCAAAGCAGTCATTGATCTGGAAGCGATTGCGCAAAACGTTAAAGCCATCAAGGGCCTGATCGGGGAAAAATGCCATTTAATGGCGGTAGTGAAGGCCGATGGCTATGGACACGGAGCTCTTGAAGTGGGCCAGGTTGCCATAAAAAGTGGTGCTACCTGGTTAGGCGTGGCCAACCCAATTGAGGGGAAACTACTGCGAGAGGCGGGGATTAAGGCTCCAATTCTGGTCCTTCTGCCAATTGAACCCGAGGAAGCGCAAATTGTGGCAAATTACGGTCTTTCCCAAACCGTAGAGAGTCCCTCGACCCTGAAAGTGCTTGATCGGGAAGCGCAAAAAGTGAGAAAGAGAATCAGAGTTCATCTGAAAATAGATACAGGAATGAACAGGTTAGGTGTCCGATGCGAGGACGCATTGAAGGTCGCAAAAGAAATTCTTGGGCATCCGGGATTGGAGCTTGAAGGTGTTTTCAGCCACTTTGCTACTGCAGACGAAGAGGATAAAACCTTTGCCCGCTTCCAGCTGGAAAGGTTCCGCCAGTGCCTGCGGGACCTGGAAAGGGCGGGGATCAGGGTTCCTCTAAAGCATATGGCCAATAGCGCGGCCACCTTAGAGCTGCCAGAATCTCGCCTGGATTTAGTACGCGTGGGAATTATGGTCTACGGCGTTTACCCCTCAAATGAAGTAAAGAGGGTCATTTCCCTAAGGCCTGCCATGACCGTCAAAACCAAGGTGATGAGCATCCGGGAGGTTGAGCCCGGGGAGACGGTCAGCTATGGAAGGGCATATACGGCAAAGGAAAAGCGCAAGATCGCCATAATTCCTCTGGGTTATGGAAATGGATACACAAGGCTTTTTTCCAACCTTAGCTATTTTCTCATCCGAGGGAAAAAGGTACCTCAGGTGGGGAGAGTATGTATGGACATGTGCGCTCTGGATGTGACTGGTATTGAGAACATAAAACCGGGCGAAGAAGTAATCGTTTTCGGGGAAGGTTTACCTGTGGACGAGCTCTCTGATCTGATCGGCACTATCAGCTATGAGATCCTTTGCTCCCTGGGAAGACTGGTCCCTCGGGATTATAAGAATACGGAAGAATGACTTCCTGCGAAGGGGCCTTAAATTTTCAAAACAAAGTCTTTTGTGCTTTCCCTTCTCATCTGAGAAAATATCCCTGTAGTTAATCTTTCCAATGGGAGAGCTGTATGGAGAAACCCTTTGTGGTGGACATTTCCAGAGAACTCATCCCTGAGTTCTCAAGATTTTGCGTTCCTGAACATCGAGCAAAGGATGAGGCGTTCCTCAAGGGCGTAGCCCTGAAAGAGGCCTGGGTTCGGGATAAGCTGGATAGAGGAGAACCATTCGCCAGGATAGCTATTCTGGAGGGAGGAATAGCGGGAATGGTTCAATTTCAACCGGTCCCCGAAGAAGGAATATTTCACCTTCTGTGTATTTTCGTGCCCCGCAAGGAACACTGGGGAAAGGGCATAGGCTCGTTGCTCCTCGATTCTCTGATAGAGGAGGCCAGGAAGCCTCAGGATTGGAATGGAGGAAAGCCGGCCTCCGGGATTACTGTTTGGGCTTTCTCTGGAGAGGCAGAGGGGCAACTTTCCATGAAGGATTTTTTTCTTAAGAGGGGTTTTCAGCCTTCTCCTGATGATCCTGACTTTCTATCTCTCCCCCTTGAGGAAGGTTTTCACTTAAAAGGGAAAAAGAAGCCACCCCTTTACGTCAGGCAAGATGAGGACAAAGGAAGGGTAGTGATCCTCTATGGGCCTTCTTTTTGCCCCTGGGAGTACTACTTTTGCAAGCTGGCGGAACAGGCAATTGAGAAATTGACGCCTGAAATCCCCATCCGCTGGGTAAATTGGGCGGAAGAGCCTGAAGAGTTCCAGAAGAGAGGAGGATTCGAAGGGATAGTAGTCAACGGCATTCCCATCAAAGCCTTTGTCCTGGAAAAGGAGGAGTTCATGAGAGAGGTCCGCGGGGCGCTCGGCCTCGAGAAGGGGGTTTGAAGAAACCCTCGACTTGAAAAGTTGAAATCTTATCTTATGTGAGGTGAGGAGAATGGCGGTTGCCGAGATCACTGTTACTCCGCTGGGGACTGGCTCTCCCAGTCTCTCTCGCTATGTAGCTGAGGTGGAAAAAATCATCGAGGAAAGCGGAATTCCCTATGTGCTAACTCCCATGTCTACCTGCATTCAAGGATCGGTGGACGAAATCTTAACTTTGGTGAAGAAAGTTCACGAGTGCCTGTTCGAGCAAGGGGTGCTGAGAGTGGCCACTACTGTAAAGATAGACGAAAGACGGGATAAAGAGCTTACCCTGGAGGGGAAGATCCATTCCGTAAAGGAGAAGCTGGGTCATTCTGATTAAGGAAAAGCTAATAAATAAGGAAGGGAATGAAAATAGAAATTAAGGATTTAAACGAGAGCACCCTGCCCCGGGCTCCGGAATTCGACCGGTTTCCTTTTTCCTGCAAACGTTGCCTTTACTGGGAACACCCGGAGAAAATGCAGGAAAACTCTCCTGGGTGGCAGGAAAGAGCTTTCGAAGAGAAACTTCGCTGGGTTGAGGAAGTGAGGAAGGAGTTCGGCCCATGCGGAAAAATCCTCTTCCTGGATGGGGAAGGGGCGGTTTACGCTCAATATGGACCACCCAGATTTTTCCCCAATGCCGCAGAATACCCTTCTGGGCCCTTAAGTGAGGACGCCATATTTTTGGCCTGCCTTTTTATCGGCAATAAAAAATTCTCCGGTTTGGGCCTGGGGAAAAAGCTCCTTCAAGAGATACTTGAGGAACTTCGAGAAAGAGGGTTCAAAGCAGTGGAGACCTTTGCCAGGAAGAGTGGCCTGGAGAACCCCTCCGGACCGGTGGAGCTCTACCTCAATTCCGGCTTCCACATTTTGAGGGACGATCCCGAGTACCCTCTGGTGAGGCTTATTCTTTAATTTAGCTCTCATCCTTTCAAAGAGCCTAAATTCACAAGGCAAGGGGATCGTTTGCAGGACGCAGAGAGCCCGGCAAAACCCGTTTTCAAAGGAGCAACCTGAAAAAATTAGCAAGCAGAAATCAAATTGGCGATTCGCCGTTCAAATGGAATTTGTGGAATAAGGGAACTTTGGGCCCGAGATTTTCATGAGCCCCATTGCTGGAGCCCTGGTGGACAGGTGGAATAGAAAGCTTATTATTGCCCTTGCCGATAGCGCTATGGGAGTTTCCACTCTGGTAATTTTTATCCTGTTTTTGATGGGAAACCTTGAGATCTGGCATGTCCATGCCCTCGGCGCCTTTGCCGGGATATTTGCTGCCTTTCACTGGCCCGCCTATTCCGCTGCCATGACCCTTCTTATCCCCAAACACCAATACTCCCGCGCCACGGCTCTGGTTACCATGGCGGAGGCGGGAACGGGAATTTTAGCTCCCGTTCTGGCTGTTTTCTTGATGGGGTTTGTGGGGATCGCCCCAATTTTTTTGATTGACCTTTTCTCCCTGATAATCGCTCTTACTACCCTGATTTTTTCCCGCATTCCCAGTCCTACCCGTTCAAAGGAGGGAATAGAGGGAGCGGGTTCCCTGCTTAAGGAATCCCTGTATGGATTCCGGTATATTTTCTCCAAGCCCAGCCTTCTGGGCCTGCAACTGATTTTTCTCTTTGGCAACCTGTTTTCCAGCTTTTCCTGGACCGTAGCTGTCCCCATGATCCTGGCTCGAACTGGAAGTAACGCCACAGCTTTAGCGGCTGCCGAGGCTGCGGGAGGAATAGGTGGTGTCTCCCATCGCTTTGCTTATCGCCGGACCTCTTGCGGATTACGTATTTGAACCAGCGTTCCAGCCGGGAGGTTCACTGGCCAGTTCTTTTGGCTCAATTTTCGGAGTAGGGCCGGGCTCGGGAATGGCCATGATGATCTTTCTCTTTAACCTCCTCGTGGTGATTTCGGGACTGAGCGGATACTTATTTCCAGTCATCAGGAACGCGGAGAGAATACTGCCCGATCACGATGAGGATGAACCCGAGCCAATTCTTGCCAGTTCTGAAAAGGAAGTTTAAACGGACTCTTTAGGGTACGCCTCTAACCTTTATAAGTCTTAATGAAGAAGGAAATGGAGCGATTGTAGGTGCGCTCCGCTTCCTCAGAGAAGTAGCAGGCGGGGAGCTCGCCGTTTTCTCGGTGATAAAGAAGGCACTCGCAGCAGCGTCCCTTTCGGGGGCAGGGCTCGTAAGTGCAATTACACTTCTTTAAATTCAACTCCAGGTGGCACTCCATAGCATCTCACCTCATAACTAATTTGTCTTCTCAATTTTAATAATCCGGTCGACGCGGAACATCCTTCTGGCGTTCCTCTTATAGCATAAAGCGGAGAGCCCCAAAAATGTTTTGCCCATGTACTCCGTCTCTTCCAGAGAAAAGGGCAAGATCTTTCGCGTGGATTTATCGCCACTACCATCGAGGTAGATGATTACCAGTTCCTCGCCCTTACTGATAGCTTGTTGGAGGATCCTCACCTTCTCCTCAAATGGCATTTCCCGCTCAGACAATTTCGCCTGCAATCTAGTCAAGTACCTCACAACCCGGTAATCTATGCGAATGTCCCTCAGGCGAATAGGCTTTTTCAGGATAATCCCCTCCAGGGAGGTGCACCTGCTCAGCGCCACATAGACCTGTCCTGAAGCAAAAGCTCCCTTACCCAGATCAATGATCACTCGCGGGAAGGTCTTTCCCTGGCTCTTGTGAATGGTAATTGCCCAGGCCAGGCGCAAGGGAATCTGCGTGAATGTCCCCATAATTTCCCTCTCGATCGTCTCCTCCTCAGGGTTCCAGCGGGAGCGGTACATTTCCCAGGTAAAGGGTTCTAATTCCACCTCCAGCCCGTCATCCGTCACCACAATGAGTTCCTTACCAATCTCCACCACAGTTCCCAGAGTTCCGTTCACGAAGCGGTCATAGGGATCGTTGACCAGGAACATCACCCTGGCTTTTTCTTTTAAAGCGAGCTCGGTTTCCGTAGGAAGATCCCTTTTTTCGAAGTTTCCCTCCAGGACGCCCTGGTAGATTTTTTCTTTCCCTTTTAATCGATTCAAGTGGGAAGAGTTTATCTCGTTGGCCTGCTGATTTGTGGAAGTGAGTACGATGTGGTCCTCTTCTAATTCCTCAGGATATGGGAAAAAGCGGGAGTTCAGGCGCTCGAGCATCTCCGGAGTGATGCGCCGCGAGCGGATAGCATTGAGAATGTTGATAAACTCTTCATCTTCCTGCCTGTAAATTTTCTCCAGCTCCACGAACTCGATATTCTCCAGCTCCTCCTATTCCCGCATCACCAGAGCGTCAAAGAAAAAGGGGGTTGGGTACTGAAAAGAAAGAATTTTCTCCTCCTCTCCTTTAACGACGGGAGGAAGCTGATAGAGATCCCCGATGAAAACCAGTTGCGCTCCCCCGAAAGGCAGATTTTTCCCCCTGATGGTCCTCAAAAACACATCTATGCAGTCCAGGAGGTCAGCACGGACCATGGAGACCTCGTCTATAATGATTACCTCTACCCTGCGGTAGAGCTCCTTTTCGCTTATGATGCGCGCAATGCGCTGTGCTTCAGGAACCGTGATTTCTGGATCGAAGCCGAAAAAGGAATGAATGGTTTGGCCCTGGACGTTCAGGGCGGCCACACCGGTGGGTGCCAGGACCACCGATTTTTTGTGTGAGTGTTCCCTGAAATACCTTAAAAGAGTGGACTTCCCAGTTCCAGCCCTGCCGGTGATGAAGAGCACCTTGGAAGTGTTTTCCAGGAGATCCAGGGCTCTCTGGAACTGCTCGTTGATCTCAATCTCATTCTCCACAAGGATATTCTGGCACTATTTTTCCGCCACTGCCACCAGTCTGCGCGCGTTTTGGTTATAGGGAGTGCCCTCAAGGGAGCCATAAAATTCTACTTTTTTGAAGCCCGCTTGATGCAATAGTAGCCTCATTTCCATTGCGGAATAAAGCCTGAGGGAAAATGAGACCTCAGAGCGCTTTCCATCCCTGATCATGATGCGCCGGGTTTCCAGGCGTTCAAAATTTTCCGAGAGCTTTCGCTCCTCAAGAACGAAAAGGTCGTCCACCTCAAACCAGTCCTTTACTCGGAAGTTCGAAAGAATGAGCTCTTTACCCATTATGTCCATAAGCAATCTCCCCCCGGGCTTCAGGGATTGGTAGGCGTTTTCCAGGACCTTTCTATCCTCTTCTAAGGTCTCAAAGTATCCAAAAGAAGTGAAGTAGTTCAAAATGGCATCGAAAGCCTCAGCCCTTCTAAAGGAGCCCATGTCTGCCTCCACAAATTCCAGGTTTAGGTTTTCGGATGAAGCTTTGCTTTTAGCCTCCTCCAGAAACGCTCTGGTGCGATCTACACCGGTAACCTCGAAGCCAAGGCGGGCAAGCTCAATGGAGTGCCTGCCTATGCCACAGCAAAGATCAAGAACCTGAGCTGGAACCCTTATCCCCAAAAGGCTTATAATCTTTTCTACTTCCCGAGGAGCGCTCTCTTATCCATCCCGTAAAGATGGTAGGGTACGCCTCCTGCCAGAAGGTATCCTGGTCGTGCCACGGTTTTTCGTTCTCCATCCATCTCCTCCTTGAAGAAACCCATTTTAATTAAGCCTGACTAAAAGAAGATTTAAAAAATAATACTGTTTTTACTCCAAATTCTCCAGCCTTAAGCCCTAATCACTCATCAGCCGATCATGAGAGGTCATTTCAGCCCAATTTTTCAAGAAGTGAAATTTAGAAAATCTCAATTGTACTGAAAACGCTTTATTTTTTCGGAATCTGTGGGAACATCTGATACAATTTACTCAGAGGCTGAAACTACTCCTTTTAAGAAGCGATTGGAGGAAGGCAAAATTTCATGTCCTTAGGGAACAGGGAGCAGTTCGAAAACAGGTTAATTTCCAGAATCGCCGGGCTCTTCGTGAATCGGGAGAGCCTCTTTGAAGAATTCGAGAGGCGCCTGAGCGGAGAGGAACAATACCTCGTAATAAACATTTATGGAATTGGGGGAAGCGGCAAAACCAGCCTGCTCAGGAGGTTCGAGATCTATCTAAAAGCGCAAAGGGAGGATAAGAAGAAAGTGGCGTTCTCCTACCTCAATTTCGAACTGGCCACGGATGTCATATCCTCGCTCCTAAATTTGACGGAACAATTAGAGAGGCACGGCCTGAATTTTCCCCTGTTCTATCTGGCCCTGATGGATTTTTACTTGAGAAGGGGGAGAAGGGAAGAAGCCGAAAGCCTGCGCACGAACAGGATGCAACCCTTGCGTACTCTGGGAATGGCGATCACGGACTTAGCGGGGCTTATCGGAGGAAGCTACCTGGGTTTAGGGGTAAAATGGCTGACCAGAACCTTACTCGTAAAAATGACCGAAGCCCAGAGAAGGAAAATGGATTATGCTCGGGAGTTTCTGGAATTCTTCGAGGAAAGGCCCCTCTGGGAGCAGGAAGCCCTGCTCGATCTTGCGCTTTACGAGGACATTGCACACCAGTCACAAAACTTTTCAAATCTCGTCCTCCTCTTTGATACTCATGAGAAATTTTACGAGCAGCGCTCTGGTTATTCTCCGGAGTGCGACTACTGGTTCCGGCAATTTTTGGGGAACTTCAGCGGAATGGAACAGAAGGTCCTGTGTGTGGTTGCAGGAAGGGAGCGCCTGGCCTGGGAGGCAACCGATAAGGGGTGGAAGGAGAAAATCAAGGCCATCCCTTTAGAGAAACTCAGTCGTTCCGATGCTGAGAAATTCCTCCTCGGTGCGGGGATTCCCGAAGAATATCACCCTTTAATTTTCCGTACCACTGAAGGCCTCCCCCTGGCACTATACCTTTCCTGCCTGCGCTACTTTCAGATGCAGACCGAAGAGAAAGTGGACTTTCGGGAACTGGAGGTGTTGGACTTCCGTTCCCTCTGTGACCGAGTCTTCAGGCATCTCTGGCCTGAAACCCGCAAAATGCTGGAAATGCTCTCCTTCGTCTCCTGGTTTGATCGAGAAGTCTCTCAGGAAGTAGCCCGGCAGTGCAACATCAGCTGGGGGATAGGCGATTTTCCCTCGCTTACGAGCTACGCTTTCGTCAAAGAGTTGAAGCAGGGAATTTATACCATTGATCGCGCGGTCAGCGACCTGGTGCGACAGAGATTTAAGGAGGATTACCCCATAGAATTCCGGGTCGTTCACACTTTTTTCCTGAACCTCTTTAAAGAAAGATATCTGAAATCCGGAGAGAGCGATGCAGAATCCCTGAAGGAGGCCGTTCGACACTCGCTGGAAACGGGTAAAGAGGAGGACCTGAGCTGGGCTTTGGAGAAGTTAAGGTCTTTTCTGGAAAAGCATTTTGCCCCTGATTTCGTGATTGAAATCGCAGAACCACGCCTTAAAACCGAGAAAGAGAAGCTCATTTTCCTTCCTCTTTTGGGAGAAGCCTATTACGCCAAGGGAGATTACAGCAAAGCCTCCGAGTGTCAGAATGAGGCTCTTTCCCTGGAAGAAAAAACGTTTGGTCCGGAGAGCCCGGAGGTAGCCCGCACTTTAAACAAATTAGGCAGCATCGCTTTCGCACAAGGGGATTATCAATCAGCGGTGGCACTCCGAGAGAAGGCTCTGGGTATACAAACCAGAGTACTACCCCAGGACAGTGCGGAAATTGCCCGCTCCTACAACAATTTAGGGATCGCCTACCGGCAGTTAGGGGATTTCGCCAGGGCCATTGAATATCACGAAAAGGCCCTGAAGATCTGGAAAGAGGTTCTGGGCCCCGATCACCTTGATGTTTCCTTAAGCCTGAACAGCTTGGGAAACGTGTACAACACGATCGGGGATTATGATCGGGCCATTGAGTATTACCAGGCCGCCCTGGAGGTGCGCCTGAAGCACCTCGGACGGGATCATCCTTATGTGGCCGGCTCCTACAATAACCTGGGGCTTGTCTATCACGCTCAAGGAAAGTTGACTCAGGCGATTGAGAGCCATAAAAAGGCGCTGGAGATTAAGCTGAAGATGCTTCCTCCAGAGCATCCTGAGGTGGCAGCAAGCTATATAAATCTGGGAACGGCTTATGAGGATGCCGGAGATTATGAGTTGGCCTTAGATTACTACAAGAAAGCCCTCAAAATTTACAGGGAGGTTTTTGGAGAAATCCATCCTTACGTTGCGGGAACCTATGAGAACATCGGGGGGATACTGGAAAGCGAAGGCGAGTCAAAGGAAGCCCTGAGTTACTACTCCAGGTCTCTGAATATCCGGCTGAGGACGCTGGGGGAGGAACACCCCGACACTGCCCTGGCCTACAGACGTTTGGGGAGCATCTATGCTGAATTAGGAAACTACGAGGAGGCTCTCACAAATTTGAAGAGAGCCCTGGCCCTTCAGAGGAAGTTCTTTGGCTCCGAACATCCTGAAATGGCGGAGACCCTTCGCGGTCTAAGTTCAGCGAACCTCAAGCTGGGAGATTTGGAAAGCGCATACAAACAGGCAGAGGAATCCCTGAAGATGTGCAGGACCTTTTTTTCTTGTGATCATCCAGAAGTGGCTCTCAGCATGCGCTTGCTGGGGCAGATCTATGAACAAGAGGGGAAGATTGAGGAAGCTTCCTCCCTTTACCAGGAAGCCTACAGGATTCAGAGAGAGGCTCTGGGGGAGAATCACCCGGAAACCAGGAAGACTGCTCTTCTATTGAAAGAAATTGGACTCAAAGGGTAACCAGAAGAATAAAAGGTGCTCATCAAGAATTTCAAATCAATAAAGGAGATCCTGTGACTCTAAATAACCTTGCAAGAACACCCCTTTTTCCGCAAAATTTCTCTCTGCTCCTCGGGCGTTTGCAGATACTTGTCCTGAACGGGAGAACCCGTAGCCAGGCTCTCTTCACGCTGAGAATTGTACCTGAAGCCCCTCCGCTCCATTTCCTTTATCACTACCTCGTGGCGCAGAAATAGTGCTTTGAGCTTACCTTTCCACCTTAAAGTCTCCTGGTGCCCGGAGTATCCTTTCTTTCCCAGGGTAAGGATGTTCCAGATGGCATGGATCTCCCGGTGCTCGGCAAGGAGGTGTGATCTGTAAAGTCTTCCAGGAGATATGTCCCAGATTCTCAATTTTATGACCTGGCCTGTTTTCCATCTTAGTTCTATCTTAAAATAGAGAAGAAAATAAGGAAATCAAAGGTGATCCAGCGGTTCCGGAAAGGAGTCGAAGAATATGAGAAGCAAGGTCTATTTCGCTAACCTGCGCGCCAAAAATGAGAGAGAGAACAGAATTTCCAAAATCTCCAGACTCTTTGAGCTTGCGGGATTAGGAAGCGTGATCTCAGAAAGGGACCTCACAGCTATTAAGCTGCACTTTGGGGAGAGGGGTAACGACGCATACCTGAACCCGGTTTGGGTTCGCCAGGTTGTGGATAAGGTTCTGGCCAAAGGAGGAAGGCCTTTTCTCACCGATACTAATACCCTTTATACGGGTTCCAGATCCAATGCTGTAGATCATCTGATTACGGCCATCGAGCATGGCTTCGATTATGCTGTAGTTGGCGCTCCCATCATTATTGCCGATGGTCTGAAGAGCAAGAACTCGGTGGAGGTGGAAATCAACAAGAAGAACTTCAAGAGCGTGAAGATCGCTGGCGATATTTATTTTGCGGACAGCATGATTGTTCTCAGCCACTTTAAGGGACACGTGGAGGCCGGCTTTGGCGGGGCGATCAAAAACCTGGCCATGGGCTGCGCCCCTGCGGCAGGTAAGCAGAGGCAACATTCAGCCATGAAGCCCCAGGTAAAGCAGGAGAAGTGCACCGTCTGCAAGAAGTGCTCGGAAGTCTGCCCCACGGGAGCCATTGAATTCTCTTCAGGAAAGGCCTTAATCGACCACAACATCTGCATCGGCTGTGGGGAGTGCATCAGTGTCTGCCCCGTAAGGGCCATTTCCCCGAACTGGGAAAGCGATGTCCAGTCCTTCCTGGAGAGGATGGTAGAGCACGCCTATGGAGCTATCCTGAATAAAAAGGGAAAAGTGGGCTTCATGAACTTCTTGATCAACATCGTGCCTGATTGCGACTGCCTCCCTTGGAGCGATGTCCCAATCGTAAGGGATATAGGAATCCTGGCTTCCCTGGACCCGGTGGCCATAGACGCTGCTTCCTTAGATCTCGTAAATCAGATGCCTGGTTTTGAGAGTTCCCTCTTAGAGAGGCATCTGGCTCCAGGTGAGGATAAATTCACAGGGATCAGGGAGAGGGACAGGATCGACCACAGGCACCAGCTCCACTACGGGCAGGAGATCGGCCTCGGTTCCACGGAGTACGAATTAGTGGAAATATAAGATAAAAATATAAGATAAAATTATTTTTGTATTGTTCCAGGCTTTATTCATAAAATCATTGAAAAAAGCGGCAGCTTCTGGCTTCTACCTGGTTTCCTTGCTCTTTTTCTTCCATCCCTCCTTGAAAGCTCAGAGGCTGTTTTCTCTTATTTCAGAGCTTTCTTGAGGATAAGCCCGACAGGGTGCGTCACCCCGTGGGCTATTACTACGAGAAGCTTCAGGATTTCCCCTTTTACTCTGAGCTCAAGACCTACTTAGAGGAAGAGAAAGAGCCCGCCCTAACCTTGAGTTAAAATCTCCAGCATAGATCGGGCATTCTTAAGCATGGCGTGATCGTTATTAAAAAAGACGTAAACTCTTTCCGGATTCAAAGTCCTGATTTTTGAGGCCAGGCTTTTCAGTTCTTCGTGGGAATAATCATGGGAGTACCATCCACTGCGACCGTGCATCCTGAGGTAAATGATGCGACCCGGGAAAAGCTTTTCCTGGAAATCAGGCGAGTCCTGGGAAACAAGGACTAAATCTGGGGGAAGCCTGGAGGGAAGTTCAGGGTCGTTGAGAAGGTTTTTGTTTCTAAGTTCCAGAGCGAGACGAGGACCCAGGCTAATTTTCTCCGAGAAAGCCACAACCTTTTCCAGGTCCATAAAACCAGGAGGAAGCTGAAAAAGGTAAAAATCCACCAGGGGATCGAGGGGAGTAAAGAGCTCCTTGAACCTCTCCCAGGTTCCCAGGGCTTCCTCATTTAATTTGTGCTGGTGGGTGATCAGGCGGTGTACTTTTACCGCCCAGCGCAGATCCTTTCCTTTCTTGGCCCAACCTGTAATCTGATTGCGAAAGGGGAAGCGGTAGAAACTGGCGTTGAGCTCCACGGTGTTCAGACCAGAGTTCTGGAGGTACCATTCCAGGTTGCCACCCTCGTTCCAGGAATAAAACCAGCCACTTGTGCCCACGTAAACCCGCATCTTCCCCGCTTTTTCCCTCCGCTTTTCCCCTATTATATTCTCTTATCTTTTATTTAGCTTTCAAGCAAGCCTTGGGGTACCTGCGTGATCTATTTCTGGAAAAAGAGATAACGCACTAAAAGCAAACAGGTCTGATTCCTCAAAGCTGGAAAACCCACCCCGAAAGTGCCATCAGTTAGGTGAGGGTCTCCTAAACCGATCAACCCCTTTTCTACAGCAATTTCCACATAAGGGAAAGCCCAGTGAGCTTTGGGGATGTCCGGAAAGGTAGGACTTTGAGGGAGGGATTGCTCGTACCCATCCTTTGTCCAACCCGCGGCGCGAGCCAGAATTGTCAGTATTTGCTCCTTGGTGAGAGGGTCATCCGGACGAAAGGTTCCGTCGGGGAAACCTTTGATCCATCCCAAAAGTACCGCATTTTCCACGAAATCGGAGGCCCAGTGAGAGAAGGGAACATCTGAGAAAGTGGGGTTAAGGATACGAACCATAGGAATAGCCGGATGGAGTGCCAGAAGAAGCATCTTGACAAATTCTGCCCTGGTGAGGGTGCGCTCAGGATAAAAGTTCCCATCCGGGAAGCCGTTAATTATCCCCTTGGCGTAAAGCATCAGGATCACAGGATAGGCCCAGTTCTCCCCAGCGTCATTGAAGGGTGGAGTTTCATAGATGGCCACAACCTTCCCCTGAATGTAGGCCGGGGAGATCCGCATCCAGTAATCCAACTCGGAATCTATTGTGCGCAAATACACTGCCTGAAGCCCCTCGGCTGTTACCTCGGCGACTTCCAGAGTTTCAGGGTCAAAGCGGAAGTGCCAAGGAGGATTGGCGAAGCGATCCGCTTCCACCTTTCCTCCTACCCAGAGTACCCTATTTTCCTGGAGCATGGTCTTAAGTGCTAAAAGCCGTGAAGAGTCTGGAACTCGAACCAGGATCATGCAACCTTCCGGGTCAGAGATCAGGGCCACTGCCTTTCCCGTTGAGCCTTCCCCGAGGTTCACCTGGGTGCTGGCCTGTACTTCTAAATTAGGGGAAACGAGCCAGGCTAAAACCTCGTATTCTCCGGGAGAAAGGGAGGGTTCGGTTTCCCAGGTCTCCTGAAACTCCTTTTTCTCTCCGGGCTCGAGGGTGATCGTGGTGATCACCTGGGCGAACATGCGACCTTTAGACCACCTCCAGAAATATGAACCGGGGCCGGTAATCTGAATATCGTAAACCTGAGAAGTGGAAAATTGAAGGGTCAAAGGCGTCTTTCCCGGATTTTCCAGAACTAAGTGCAGAACCACCTTTTCTCCAGGAGCGTAGCTCTGCTTTTCCGGGAAAACCTGAAAATACAGGGTGCCACCTGGAGGCGCAACAGGAGCAGCGTTTACCCCTCCAGAGATAAAAAGAAAGGTCAGTAACACAATGGTTATTTTCTCCATCTTTCTCATTTTTTCACCTCTTTAACTTTGGACGCAAAAGAGTGAAAACTTGTTCCCGGGCTGCCGAATTTCCTCCTTAACGGTGCTCCTTCGGCAAAAGCAATTCAGAGCCCCTCCTTTATTATGGAGCAGTTAGGAAATCAGTTTCGGAGCAACCAGAAGCTCGCTTTTTCATGAATAGAAGAGGAAGACAGCGCTCGAGGCTATCCAATTCCCAAAAGCGTGACGCAGGCCAATTCATACAGCAAGATTAAGAATTAACCGTTCCCTGGGCGGTGAACTTTATTTCAGGAACTTCTGGAACTCTAACTTGTAGCCTTCCGGATCTTCGAAAATAAAAGCGCGAATGCCAATGTCTTCTCTGGTCACTGGCTCGGGAACTGGCTTCTCGTATTGGGCTTCCTTCAAGCGTTGATAATAAGCGTCCGGGTCGTCAACCACAAAGGAAAGAAGGACAGGCTTGTCCTCGCTGGCTTTAATCGATCCACGTGAGGCGTCCACCAGGCCCAGTTGAGCGTGATCGTTTAACGCAAAATATTTGATCCATCCCTGGTCCAAGACCAGCTTGAACCCCAAAATGTCGCGGTAAAAAGAAGTTTCTTTCTCCAGGTTGCGGACATAAAAAAAGGTAATTGGGTACTCAATCTTCATTCTTCTTCCTCCTTGGCCAGCATTTTCAGCTATTAAGGCCCCCAGGAAAATGTTTCACATTTTCCTGGGGTGAAATACATCCCCTAAGTCCTTAGAGGGCAGGTGCGGGATTTTCTTTGACTAATTGCTTGAACTTTTGATAGAGGAGGTGCTGAACTGTTCCTGGCTTGCCTGCACCAATTTTCCTTTTGTCTATCTCTACGACGGGAAGGATCTCGATGGCCGTACTGGTAATAAAAACCTCCTCTGCCTGATAAAGCTTCTCTACTCCGAATTCCTCCTCTTTGGAAGGTAGCCCTTCTTTTCCTGCTAAATTTAAAACCAAGTCCCTGGTGATCCCTCTCAAGATGCGCCAGTCAGCAGGGGGAGTGCGCAAAACTCCCTCAAGGAGAAGGAAAATGTTGGAAGAGGCCCCTTCCGTGACGATGCCGTTCCTGATAAAAATAGCTTCGTAGGCCCCGGCCCTCCGGGCCTTTTCCTTAGCGAGCACGTTAGGCAGCAAGGAAATGGATTTGATATTGCATCGGGCCCAGCGCTCATCAGGAAGGGTAATAGCGCTCACTCCCTTTTCCAGAGCTCCTTCGGGCAAAGGGCGCACGGGGCGAATGGAGAGCAGGATAGTCGGGTAAATCTCCCTGGGGAAGGCGTGGGAACGGGGAGCTACTCCCCTTGTGATCTGGATGTAAAGCTCGGCGTCCTTTAGATCTGAGCGAGAAACCAGTTCCTGCCCGATTTCTTTGAGCCTATCGTCCTCTATTTTAAAATCGAGCTCGATCAGGGAAGCGCTCTGCCTTAACCTTTTTAAATGTTCCTGGAAAGTAAAAGGTTTGCCATCATAGACTCTTACGACCTCATAGACTCCATCTGCGAACTGGAAGCCTCGATCCTCAATCGAGATCCTCGCTTCCTCAAAACTCATAAAACTTCCGTTAAGCCAGACTAAACCGTTTCCGTTCATAGGCATATTTTAGTCTCAATTATACCTCTCGAGGTTCCTCTTTTTGCTCCCCCTCTTTCTGGTTTAAAGGGGTTGTGTGGGGCGCCTTTAAAGAGGAAAACTCTTCCTCCAGTTCTTGCAGTACCATTTGTGGCGCCTTGTTCTCCAATTTAGCGATGCGCAGATGTATGGGAGGGTGAGTGCTGAAGAGGTCTGCCCAGAATCCGCTTCTTTCATTCACAGCCCTTTTCAAAGGATCTGAGATGAAAAGGTGAGCGATTGCCAGAGAAGCCTTTGGGTTTCTAATGTTCTTAATTGCAATTTTGCGCAGGGCTTGACTCAAACCAAAGGGGTTTCTGGTGAGCTCTACGGCATGGGCATCGGCAAGGTATTCCCTGGAGCGCGAGATAGCAAAAAGCAGGATGCGCCCCAGAAAGGAAAAAATGGCTGCCAGAATCCACACGAAAAAGAGATAGAAAAACATTGCACTACACCCAAAGGAAATTCCTTCAGAATCATCCTTCCTTGAGAAAGACCCCCGCAGTACTTCGAAGGAAATCGACTTAATCAACATAGTTGCCCCCAGAATGGAGGAAATCAGGGTCATATAAAGGGTGTCCCTATGCTGAATGTGGCTTAGCTCATGAGCGATTACTCCCTGGGTCTCCACGCGCCCCAGGGTTTCTAAAAGGCCTTCCGTAACACAGATATATGAATCATCCCGGAATACCCCAGTAGCAAAAGCATTAATGTTAGGGTCTTTGGGAATGTAATAAACTTTTGGCTGCGGGCACCATCCGGAGGCCACGCAAAGTTCGTTCAAGATATTATGAAGCTCTCGGTGTTCCCGGTTTTTGGAGGAAATTATTTTCGCCCCTACCGAATTGAGAACCATTTTTGGTCCGAAGTATATCCCTAAAAGAACTTGCCCGAGCGCCAGAATGAGGAAAGCCGCGGTAAACCAGGGAAAAGAATCTAACCCGGAGTCCACAAGGAGTCCGAAAAGCCCCATTGTTGTGATGAAAAGCACAATTAGAAAAAAGCTTCTGCGCTTGTTCCTTTTTTCCTCAAAGTAAAAATTGATGACTGCCATTAGGGACTATTTATTCTTCTAACCGCCCATTCATAGGGAGAAACCTTGACATGGGATCCCGGACTCTTTTACTGCTCCAGCTCCATTAATACCTGTTCCGGGCTTTTCCCTTCTAACCGGGCTATCCTTTTATAGATCGGGGGATGAGTGCTGAAAAGGTTGGCGAAAAACCCCTCTTTTTCGTTGACTTTTCTTTTTAAGGGATCAGAGATGAAAAGATGCGCGGTAGCGATACTGGCGTTTTGAACCTTTCCTGCAGTTAGAGCTATTTTTCTTAAAGCTGAAGCCAACCCCTGAGGGTTTCTTGTGAACTCCGCAGCCTTGGCGTCCGCCAGATACTCTCTCTGGCGAGATACGGCAAAAAGAAGGATGCGGCCCAGGAAAGCAAATATGGTGGCCAGAAGCCCCACTACGATCAGAAAGACGATGGCGTAGGCACATCCTGAGGAGTCCCTTCTCGATCTTCCGCCGCCCGTCCGCGCCACTAACCAGGCTCCCCTGAAGGCCATCACCTGGATGATTACCACTGCGCCTAAAATAGCAGAAAGAAGCGTCATGTAGAGCATGTCTTTGTTGTAGATGTGACTCAACTCGTGGGCAATGACCCCCTGAGTTTCCTCCCGATTCAGGGCCTCAAGTAAGCCCTCGGTGACGCAGATATAAGCGTTTTCGCTCTTTAACCCTGTAGCAAAGGCATTGATGGACTTTTCCCCAGGAATATAATAGATCTTGGGCAAAGGCTTTAGTCCGGAGGCAATCCCCATCTCGTTAATAATGTTTTCCAGTTGCTTATGCTCTGGATCAAGGGGATTGATGGGCCGTGCCCCTACCGAAGAGAGAACCAGACTCGGGCCAGAGAGCACCCCCACCAGCACCTGAATTAGAGCTACCCCCAAAAAGACCACAGTGAACCAGGGCCCGGTTTCAAAGAAATAGTCGATGAGGAAGCCGAAACCCCCCATGAGGATGACGAAAAAGAAAATTAAGAGGTAGCTTCTTGTGACGTTCTTTCTCTGTTCTTCCCAGAAGCTGAAAACGCTCATTTTATAGCTTGGTAAGATCTACCTTTGGTGCCTCCCGTTCCTCGGCAGCGGCTATCTCCCAGAAAGTAGCCGGTTTAAAGGCAAACATGTTCCCGACGACGTTAGCCGGGAAGATGGAAAGCTTGGTGTTATAGGTCATGACATTATCATTGTAGAACTGACGGGCGAAGGAAATCAGGTTTTCCGTGTTTCGAAGCTCCTCCATCAAGGTAGAAACTTCCTCGCTGGCTTTCAAATCAGGGTAGTTTTCCACTACCGCCAGAAGCCCCCTCAGGGCTTGAGTAAGGGCACCTTCAGCCTGGATTTTATCCGGTATTGTTTGGGCGGAAACGGCCTTCGCCCTGGCGTCCACTACCTTGTTCAGGGTTTCCTGCTCATATTTCATGTATCCCTTGACTGAATTTACCAGGTTAGGGATCAAATCGTATCTTCTTTTGAGTTGGACATCGATCTGCGCCCAGGCATTTTCGATTCGCCTTTTTAAGACCATAAAACCGTTATAAGTGGCGATGCCCCAGATTAGAATTAAAACTATCAATCCAAGGACAATCCACAATGCAATCATTTTTACCTACCTCCTTCGTTAATTAATTTTTAAGTATAACACAGGAAAATTAAAATTTCGTGAAAACTCTACTCATAGCGCAGGGCATCAATGGGGTTGAGGCTTGCTGCCTTCTGGGCCGGATAAATTCCGAAAAAGAGGCCCACGGCCATGGAGAAGAAAAATCCCAGAAGAATTGATAAAGGGGTAACCACGGCGGGCCAGCCAGCAATTTTGGCGATGATCAGGGAGCCCCCGTAGCCTAAAATAATCCCTATAATTCCTCCCGTAGTGGACAGGATTATGGCCTCCAGGAGGAACTGAAGTACGACGTCCCTTTTTAAGGCTCCAATTGCCTTCCTTAACCCGATTTCCCTGGTCCTTTCAGTTACAGAAACAAGCATAATGTTCATAATGCCAATTCCCCCCACCAGTAGGGAAATGCTGGCGATTCCTGCAAGGACGATCGTGAAGTAATTCATCACGGAACCCAGGGTTCCCAATATGTCCTTTTGGCTGAAAATAGTGAAATCATTCTCCTTATCTTTAGGGATGTTATGCCGGAGCCGAAGCAGTGAGGAGATTTCTGTGGACACCTGATCCATTTTCTCCGGGGAGGAAACCTCGACTGTAATGGAGCCTATATTCTTAACCCCAAAAAGGAGCTTTTGAGCCGTGGTCACGGGAATCAGGATCTGGTCATCCCTGTTCACGAAACCCGACGCTCCCTTAGATTCCAGAACACCAATGACGCGAAAACTGACCCTCCTTGGCCCGTTCACGATCTGAATAGTTTTCCCTATGGGGTTAGCATCGGGGAATAGGTTATCTTTTACAGTTGCTCCAATTAACGCTACTCTTTCCCACCTTTCCACCTGAGAAGGGGAGAAAAAGTTTCCTTCGCTTACCGAAGTATTCAACACTTTCTCGTAACTGGCGCTTGTTCCCACAACCGAAGTCTGCGTGTTCCTTTCTCCAACAATTACCTGAGCCTGTCGCTGGATGCTAGGGACGGCGTCCACGACCCCGGGAATACGAGAGATTGCCTGGGCGTCGTCCAGGGTCAGGGAGGTCGTACTTCCTCCTCCGGTTCTTATTCCGGAAGCAGTCATGGAGCCCGGAACCACCAGAAGGAGGTTGGACCCCAGGGCTTTGATTTCCTCTGTCACCGCTACCTCCGCACCGGTACCGATGGAAAGCATCATCATTACGGCAGCCACTCCGATGATCACGCCCAAAATTGTCAAAAAAGCCCGACTCTTGTTATGAAAGAGTGCGCCGAGAGCAATTCTTAAATTGCGTAAAAACCTCATTTATCCCTTCTCCGAGCTCATGGAAGCCAAAATTTCCCGGGCGTCAAATTGCTTCTTCACAGGTTCATCAGCAATTAAGAGTCCATCCTTGATCCTGATCAGGCGCTTGGCATGCTGTGCAATATCCGGTTCGTGAGTAACCAGGACTATCGTGTGTCCCTCGCAGTTTAATTCCTGAATGATGGCCATAACCTCCTCAGAAGAACGGGTGTCCAGGTTCCCCGTGGGTTCATCGGCCAAAATAATTGCCGGGTTAGTGACCAGAGCCCGTGCAATAGCTACTCTCTGCTGCTGGCCAATAGAGAGCTCATTCGGCCTGTGGTTCATTCTTTCCTCCAGACCAACTTTGATCAGGGCTTTGCGCGCCAGCTCCCTCGGTGCGCGATGATCGTTGTAAATTAACGGAAGCTCCACGTTTTCCAGCGCCGTGTTCCTGGGGAGCAAGTTGAAGTTTTGAAAGACGAAACCGATTTTCCTATTCCTTAATCTGGCAAGTTCGTTATCCGTGAGCTTGCGCGTATCCTGACCTTCTAAGAAGTAGACCCCGGATGTGGGGACGTCCAAGCATCCCAGGATGTGCATCAAGGTAGATTTGCCAGAGCCAGAGGGCCCCATAATGGCTACGAATTCTCCGGCCTCCACCTTAAAAGAGATTCCCCTCAGGGCAGGCACGATCGTGGTCCTGCTCAAGTGATAGTTTTTCTTCAATTCGCGGACTTCAATTACAGGCATATTGCTTCATGGCAGAGAACTGGAGGGGGTGGGATGGGTAAGGGTGAACGTGCTGCTCTTCAAAGAGAGCACTACTTCTTCGCCTTCCTTCAAGCCCTCCTTAATCTCTACCTGGATTTCATTCTGAATACCAACTTTAACCGCCCTGTATTCCATCTTCTGCCCATCCCAGATGTAAACGTAATCCTGGGAGCCTTCCTGATGAAGGGCAGGACGAGGAATGATCAGGGTATTGGTGGATTTTTCTACAACGATTTCCAGCTCCACGGTCATTCCCGGCTTAAGGTAGGTCATAGCGCTCTCCTCCAGGGTAAAATGAGCGATGTAGTTCACCACGCCCTGGGTAACCGAGGCTAAAGGATTAAAATAAGAAAGGATTGCCTTGAATGCCAAATCAGGAAAAGCGTCTGCTTTGACCGTGGCCTCCATTGAGGGGCGGAGGAAGCCGATGTTTACCTCAGGGATATTAGCCTGGACCTCAAGCATATCGAGATCCACAAGGGAAATCAGCGGAGTGCTGACCATGACTGGATCCCCAACTTTGACATTTAAAATTCCCACTACTCCTTGAGAGGGAGAGCGAATTACCGCATCCTCTTTTTCTTTAAGGAGGTTATTCAGGGTCAGTTCGGCCTGCTCGATAGCCGTCTTTTGAAGTTCGATGGTGGTGGGAGATACCTGAGTTGAGCGCTGATCGTATTGAGCCTGAGCAATTTTCAGGCCCATTCTGGCTGATTCCAGGGCGGCTTCAGCTTGTGCGATCAGATCTCTGTTGCTCAACTTTCTCTGTTCCAGGTTTTGCCTGGCCTGTTCCAGGGAGTCCTCGGCTGCTTTAACCTGCGATTCGGCAGCCCTGATCTGCTGCTCCCCAGCAATTTTTTGAGCCTCCAGCTGTTCCTCCGCCAGGTTCAGCTTACGCTCTGCTGCTTCCCTGGATGTAGCATTGGGAGCATTTTCCACATCCTCAAGTGCTTGGTCTACCGAGGTTTGCGCTATTTGAATTGATTGCGCCACGCTCTTTTTTGTGAGCTCCAGATTATCCTGTGCCTCTTTCAATCTTCTTTCAGCAACGTTCACGGCTTTTTCCGCAACAGAAGCAGTGAAGGTGGCGGTTTCCAATACTCTGCTGTAATTTTCTTCAGCCCTCATCAAATCCTGCTGAGCTTTTTCCACGGAAAGCTTCAAAGTATTAAGTTCTTCCGCTGAAGGGCCTTCTTCTAATTGCTGGAGTTTTAGACGAGCAGCATCCAGGTTGAGCTGAGCCTGAGCAATCTGATAATCAAGGTCGGGAATCTCGATTTTGATTAACTCCTGGCCTTTCTCCACTCTGTCTCCTACCTTTACCAGGATTTCCGAGACCCTACCTGCTACTTTCGGGGTTACCTCTACCTGATTGATGTGGCTAATTGAACCGGAAAAGGACAGTATTCGCTGGATTTCTCCCCTCTCCACCTTAGCCACGATGGGCTGGGCCTCCCCGGTGCCCCTGAAACGCAATACCAGATAAATCCCTCCGGACACAAGGAGGGCTATAACTACGACGATCACAACAACTTTCTTCCAGAGAGCCACTTCTACCTTCCTTCCTAAGGCGAGTATATCTCCTCTTTACCAAAGCCTCATTAAAAATAACAAATAAAGAATTGTAAATTATGTAAAGGTGGGAATTATTTTTAAAGAGTCAAGCTCGGGGCACTTCTTTCAATTCATCGCTAACAATAGGAACCATTCTGCCATCAGGAAGGATGATGTACTCGTCGTGCCTCCAGGTGAACCTCTTAAAAACAGGAGCTGTAATCCAGAGAAAAGCGAAAACCAGGTCCACCAGGGGCATCAAGTAAAGCCAGCGCCTCAGCTCTTTGTGTTCCAGGAGATCAGCCATAAGAACTCCTACCACAAAGCGGACACCAAAGGTGACGACCAAAAACCAGAGAGAGATGGGAGAAAACGATGAAAGAAGGACAAAGAGCAGCGCTAAGGGAAAAGAAAAGGTAAGGAAGATGGCGGGATAGGCGCTCCTGTGGCAAACGAAGGCAACTTTCATCCATCTCAACTGTCTAGCCCAGAATTCTGATTTAGATACGCAATTCAGGTGGTTGGAGACCACGTAAGGAATAAGGAGAATGTTCCAGCCGGCTTTGTGAATTAACCTTGCTATCTCGTGGTCGTCCGCCACATGATTCTTGAACGAGGCGAACCCGCCAATGTCTGAAAGAGCCTTGCGCCGAACAGCCAGGGCCGCACCAAAAGCGTACCTTAATCCTAGTATGCGGTGGCCAAGAATTCCCGAGGGCAGGAGAAAGGTGCTAATCAATAGGGATTCCACCTTGCTCCAGAGGTTTATGCCCAAGCTGCGGTAAAGGCACCCCACGAGGCCAACCTTCTCGTCCTGGAAAAACGAGGCCAGCCGCTTAAGAAAATCAGGATTAACGCTGATGTCGGAATCTGCAAGAACCAGCAGGTCATATTTGGCCTCCCTGGAGAGGGAGTGTAGAATCGCTGTTTTTTGATTGGTACCGAATGGTTGGGCAATTACCAGGCTCACGCTTCTTTCGGGAAAATCGCTCTGGATTCTCCTGATCAAGGGAATAGCGGGATCGTTCGCGTCCATCACCCCAAAAATTACCTCAAACTCAGGATAATCCTGCTTCAAAAAGGAGGAAAAGCTTTCATAGGCTTCGGGGTCAATCCCCTTCACAGGCTTGAGTACGGATATCGGAGGCAGGCTTTTGGCTGAGGGGAATAGCTGATGGAAAAAATGCAGAGAGGTGGCCATCAATACCAGCCAGTAAAAGCAAGATATCGAAATTAAAATAACAAAAAATAAAGCCATTTGGCCTCCACGGCCTTAGTATTTATTTCTATAAATCCAGAATAATTATAGCACTCTTGATAAATTTGGATCAAAAAATAACTTTTCGAAATTGTAGTATTCGTTTCCTCGTGCCAGGAAAATTGAGCGAAATTAAAAATAAAATTTAAAATTTTACATGAGAACCCGAGAAACATCATTAGAAAAGAACTTCCCAGCCTTTAATTGCCGTTTATCTCAATTTACATATAAAGCAATGAGTTGTAAAATTCATAATTAATGATAAGCCTTGGGACTTTTGTCCTTCCAATAAGAAAGGAGATGAGGTCGCATGCGCAGGATCACAGTCCATCCTATCCTTAATTTCCCACCCAAGAAAAAAGTTAAATTCATTTTTGAAGGGCGAGAGGTAGAGGGATACGAAGGGGAGCCAATTGCTGCAGCTCTCGTGGCCAACGGTTTCTATGAGATGAGGGAAAGTGTGAACCTTCACAGGCCTCGTGGTTTTTTCTGTGCTATCGGTAATTGCTCCTCCTGCTTGATGGTTGTGGATGGCAAGCCAAACATTCGTACTTGCATCACGCCATTAAGGGAAGGGATGAAAGTGGAAATTCAAAAAGACAAGGGAGTGCTCAAATGATCGAGCCAGACGTCCTGGTGGTTGGAGGGGGGCCTGCGGGTATGAACGCGGCACTCGCTGCAGCCAATGCCGGAGCCACCGTTCTCCTGGTGGACCGATTTCAAAACCTGGGAGGTCAGTTAGTCAAACAGACTCACAAGTTTTTCGGCTGGGCAGCTCGCGGAGCAGGAGCTCGAGGATTTGAACTGGCGCAAAAGTGGGAAGGTGAGATTCAAAACCACCCTCGCATTCGAACCCTTTTAGGATTTGAAGTAATTGGCGCCTATAAAGACGGAATCTGGTTAGCCGCTGATTTGGAGGATTTCTACAAAATTAAGCCCAAACGCGTAGTGATTGCCACTGGAGCCTCTGAGCGCATGATTACCTTCGAGAACAACGATTATCCCGGAGTTTATGGTGCTGGCGCAGTGCAGACCCTGATGAACGTTTATGGTGTCCTCCCCGGAGAAAGATACCTGATTGTAGGTTCGGGAAACGTAGGAGTGATCGTGGCCTACCAGTTGCTCCAGGCTCAGGCTAAAGTGGAAGCAATTATTGATATCCTTCCTCGCCTGGGTGGAGCTTACTGGGTGCATGCCGCTAAGATTCAAAGGGCAGGTGTTCCCATTCTCTTGAAAAGGACCATCACCGGGGTTTATGGAGAGGGACACGTGGAGAGAGCGGAGACCATCGGGGTGGACGAAAAATTTCAGCCCATTCCTGGTACCGAGAGGACCTTCTCTGTGGATGTAGTCCTTCTGGCGGTGGGATTGATGCCCTTAAGCGAGCTCCTCTTCGAGCTTGGCGTCAGGGAATACTATATTCCGGAGCTGGGGGGATTTGTTCCCTGGCACGATGAAACAGGTCGCACTTCCCATCCTGAAATTTTCGTCGCCGGAGATGTTGCGGGAATTGAGGAGGCTACCACAGCTGCCCTCCAGGGAAGGATATCCGGACTGCAAACGGCCCTGGATTTAGGATATGAGGTGAACAAGGATGAAATTGATGAACTGAAGATGCTTCTCACTCAATTCCGGCGGTCCTCCCTAAGCGAGAAGGTTTGCCAGGGGTTAGAGCGCCTCCATACAAAAGGAGTGTAAAAATGATCGAGGTTGACGGCGTTCCTACTTTTGAGAATTTAAAAACGAGCATGCCCACGGAAGAGCGCATGCGTAAGAAGGCCGTGGCCATGCACGAATGCTACCAGGATATCCCCTGCGATCCCTGTGTCTATTCCTGCCCCACAAAAGCTATTACCATGGAGACCCTGGTTTCCACCCCTAGGATAAATCATGAATTATGCAACGGATGTGGCTTGTGCGTTGCCGCTTGCCCAGGGATAGCTATTTTCCTCATGGAGTTGAAGGAAGATCGAGGGCTGATCACCTTGGCCTACGAGTTCGTTCCCCTGCCCAACCCGGGAGAGATCGTGGACGGCCTGGACAGATACGGGAGGGCGGTTTGTGAGGCAAGAGTGGAAAGGGTTTATTCCTTACCCGGAATTGATAAGAAGACCAAGACCTCGCTTGTGCGCATCAGCGTGCCGCCAGAGAAGATTATGGAAGTGCGCTTCTTCAGGAGGAGAGAATGATATGGATCCTAAAAAGGTGATTATCTGTCGCTGCGAGGATATTACCCTGGAGGATGTGCGGAACGCCATTAAGGAAGGGTATACCTCCTGGGATCAGCTCAAGCGCGTCCTGAGAATAGGGATGGGACCCTGCGGCGGGAAAACCTGCAGGATCCTCGTCCTTCGAGAGCTCGCCCAACACTTGAATGTTCCCATTGACGAAGTCAAAACGAGGCCCACTGTTGTGCGGCCGCCTTTGCGTGCTACGCCACTAAAGGTTTTTGCCAAGGAGGGGAAATGAGCACTTACGACATCATCATCGTGGGCGGGGGCATTACAGGAGTGGCCACCGCTTACGAGTTAGCCAAAAAGAAAGCGGGAAGGATCCTACTTTTAGAAAAGGAGTTCGTCTCCGCGGGCTCCACTGGTTCCTGCGCTGCAGGAATTCGAGCCCAATTTGGTACTGAGTTCAACATCGGCCTGATGAAGCGCAGCCTGGATAAATTCGAGCACCTCGCTCGAGAGTTAGACTACCCCGAGGACAAGATTGAACTCTGGCAGGGAGGATACCTCGTTCTTGCTTATAGTGAGAAGGAATGGGAAAACCTGAAATCCAGGGTGGAGGTTCAGCATCGCCTGGGAATTATGACCGAGATCTTAACCGTAGAGGAGATAATAGCCCGTTTTCCTCAACTTAACTTAAACGGGGTTTACGGAGGAACATTCCACCAGCGCGATGGACACGCCGATCCCCTGCATACTACCTTTGCCTATGCCAGGGCAGCTCGCAGGTTAGGGGTAGAGATCAGGGAGTGGACCAGAGTGGAGGGGCTGGTTCAGGAGAGGGGTAAAATCCGCGGGGTAAAGGTTAACGGAGAGCTTATCGAAGGGGAGAAGGTGCTCGTGGCTTGTGGTGCTTGGAGCTCGCACCTCATGAAGACAGTTGGCGTAGAAATTCCTCTCTGGGGAGAGAAGCATGAGATTTTAATTACCGAACCCCTGGAGAGGGCTTTCGCTCCTATGGTGATCTCTTTCTCCATCGGTTATTACATTCAACAGCGCCCACACGGCTCCTTCATCATGGGAATTGGACCGGAAAACCCGGCACACTGGCATGACCCCAGAGATTTTGACTTCTCTCCTACCTGGCGCTTCCTGGAGCGAATGAGCCAGGCAGCCACAAGCGTTCTTCCCATGCTCAAGAGCGTGAACATCGTGCGCCAGTGGGCCGGCCTTTACGAGATGACTCCGGATGCGCACCACATTCTGGGTCCCATCGATGAGGTCCCGGGCCTTTATATTGCTGCCGGTGGCTCCGGACACGGGTTCATGTTTGGCCCCGTAGTGGGCGAGCTGATGGCCGAATGGATCCTGGGTGAAACCCTGAGTTATGACATCACCCGTCTGAATTACCAAAGATTCCAGAAAGGGGAGCTGGTACGCGAGCCAGCAGTAGTGGGCTAAGCTCAGTACGGATTCAGAAATTAAAATTCTGCTTACCACGGCCCGGGGGATTATTCTATAATTAAAGGATGATACTCTCGGATACCCAGATTCTGGAAGCTTTGAGGGCGGGCGATATCCGCTTCCATCCGGAAATTTGTCTGGAAACCCAGCTCCAGCCAGCGTCTGTGGATTTAAGGCTCGCTTGTAGCTTTCGAGTATTCAACCCCACAAGATACGCCGTCTTTGATCCCTTTTCCATGAGCCTGGAAGAAATCACGGAACTGGTGGAAGTGAAGGAGGGAAATCCTTTTATTGTGCACCCCGGAGAATTCGTTTTAGGGTGCACGGTGGAGTACCTCTGGCTTTCCCCGAAATACGTGGGAAGGGTGGAGGGCAGAAGCTCCCTGGGGAGGATCGGGATTATTATTCACTCCACTGCCGGGTACATCGACCCCGGCTTTGAGGGTACCGTGACATTAGAGATCTCTAACGTGGGAAAAATACCGGTTGCCCTGTACCCGGGGATGAGAATTTGCCAGGTTTCCTTCCTGGAAACCGGTAAAGTAGCCCGACCTTACGGAGTGGGCCGAGCCTCCAAATATCAGGGACAAAAAGGCCCCACTCCCTCTCGAATTTCTTTGGATCAGGAGTTCAAAAAGGAGCCATAATGATTAAGAATTTCTATCAGGACGTAAATTCCTATCTGGAGGAGTTGTTCCGCTTTAACCCTATCTGGGCTACCCAGTTCGGAGATCATCGCTTTGATTCCCTAATGCCCGACTATTCACCAGAAAGGATTGCAGATTTCCTGGAAAGGACTAAAAAGTGGCACTCCCGGTACCAGAACTTAACCTTTGATGATCCCCAGGTTGAGGTGGACAGGGAGATGATGTTAGCCTTGACCACTCGAATAATACTGGAACTGGAAGCAGCGGAAGTTTTGAGTAAGGATCCCTCCAATTACGTGGATGACGCTATTTATGGGCCCTACTTGCTCTTGCTCTACGATTTTGCCCCCTTGGAGGAGAGGCTGTACAGCGTGAGAGAAAGATTGAAACTGATCCCCTCCCTCTTCCAGAGGGGGAAGGAAAACCTGAAAAATCCCCCGCGCATCTGGGTAAAGATTGCTGTAGAAACCCTCAAGGCCGGGAGGGACCTTTTAGGTTCCGTGATTCCCTCCCTGGCCAGCTCATATCCCTCCTTAAAATCGGAGATAGAGGAACTGTCTGAACAGGCCTTGCTTTCGTCCCAGGAGTTCATCTCCTATTTAGAAAGCCTGCCCTCTTCGGCGAGGGAGGATTTTGCTCTGGGAAAAGATCTCTGGGAGGAGTATGCCCGTAGGGTCCACCTTTTGGATTACGGGTCTGAAGAAATCCTGGAGTACGGGAGAGAGCTTGTATCCCAAACAGAGGAAGAGATGCGCCTTCTTGCTCGGACCATTGACCCTGAAAGGGGAATGCTGGAGGTTCTTTCCCGAACAGGTGAGGATCACCCCCGGGCCCAGGAGCTGATTCCAGCTTACAGCAGGGCTGTTTCAGAGGCCAGAAGGTTTATTCAGGAAAAGGACATCGCCTCAATTCCGCAATGGGAAACCCTGGAGGTGATGGAGACCCCGGAGTTTGATAAGATTTTGACTCCCTACGCCGCCTATTTTCCCCCTGGGCCGCTTTCAGAGAAACAGCAGGGGATTTTCTGGGTCACTCCCGTGGATCGGACACTTCCTGTTGATGAACAAGACAAAAAGCTGAGCTCGCACTCCTTCCCCAAAATTTCTCTGATTGCTGTCCACGAAGCCTATCCCGGTCATCACCTCCAGATCATCTGGTCCAACGCTTCTCGCTCTCTTCCCCGGAAAATTGGGCACTTCGTTTCCTCGCTTTTTGTGGAGGGCTGGGCTTTTTACTGCGAGGAACTTATGGAGGAACAGGGCTTTTTTGAAAAGCCCGAGGCCAGGTTAAACCGCCTGGCCGATCAGCTCTTTCGAGCCTATCGCATTATAATTGATGTCGGGCTGCACACGGGAAAAATGAGCGTTGAGGAGGGAGCGAAGATGCTCGTGGAACACGTGGGTCTTGAAGAGAGCGGTGCCCTCTCCGAAGTCTGGCGCTACACCCAGACCCCTACCCAGCCCATGACCTACATGATTGGGAAGAGAGAAATTTTAAAGTTGAGGGAAGAATTTATGAAAAGGGGCGGCCGCTTGAAAGACTTTCATGATTCCCTTCTTAGGAACGGCTCTCTGCCCTTGAAGTTGCAGCGGAAGTTGATTTTAGGATGAATGAAAGGACACCACTGGCCGTGAAGTTTGTCTTAATAACTGCGCTCTTGATCTGCGCTTTGCTCCTCGGATTCCTTTTGAAGGACTATTTTCCCGTGAAATTAGAGGAGCCCTCCCAGTTTAATCCCCCCTCTCTGGATATCAGTGCCATCCAGGGCGAGGTGTCCAATTTAAGACAATTGCCCCTGAAAGAGGAAATCCCTGCAGGATTTCTGGATAAGGAGGCCCTTAATCAGGCACTGAAAGAAAGCATGGAGGATGAGCTAAGCCAGCAGGATCTCCAATCTACAGAGAAGGTGCTGCGCTTTCTGGGAATTTTGGAGGGCGAGCAGAGCCTGAAAGAGGTGCTTTTGGAGGTCTTAAGCGAGCAGGTGTACGGTTTCTACGATCATGAAAGCGGGGAGCTTAAAGTTCTGAAGAAAGAGGATAAAACCACTGCCCTGGAGCGCCTGGCATTAGTGCACGAGGTTGTTCATGGCATTCAGGACCAGAATTTCGATCTCTCCAGATTTATCCCTCCCGACTTTAAAGGAAGCGATGATGAGCTCATGGCCGTACAATCATTATACGAGGGGGACGCCTCCTGGACCTCCGTGCTCTACGTCCAGAAAAACAGCAGTTTGAGCTTTGGCCTGGGCCTTCTCCTTGACTCCCTCGATTTAAATCAAAGCGCCCTGGAATCGGCACCGCCCTATGTTGTAGAATCCCTGCTCTTCCCTTACCAGGAGGGAATGACTTTCGTTAAAACCCTTTATGAAAAGGGTGGTTGGACGTTTGTCAATCAGGCCTTTGAAAAGCCTCCTTTTTCCACCGAGCAGATTATCCATCCTGAGAAGTACCTTTCCAACGAGCAACCCGCTACTATCACTTTCCCAGAATGGAAATCCCTTGAGGGTTTTACCCTGGTCAGGGATAATGCTCTGGGAGAGTTCGACTTCCGCTTCCTCTTTAAGTCCGTTTTGCCAGAAAATCAAGCCCTGGTTGCTTCTACGGGCTGGAATGGCTCCCGCTACCAGCTCTGGGAAAAAGAGGGAATGATGGTTTTTATACTGGAATCCAGGTGGGATTCTCCCCAGGATGCTTCCGAGGCTGAATTTGCCTTGGAGAATTTCCTGAAAAGTCGTTTTGGTTTCGCGCCAACTAATTACTATCGGGGTTCCCTTTATGTGGGAGAAAATGAAGTGGGTCTGCTCTATCCCTCGGGCCAGGCTCAATACCTGATCCTGGCTCCGGACGAGGAGCTTGCCTTGAATATTCTCAGCGAGTTGCCCTGAACTTTTCCCCGGAACCGGTATTTTTCCGCTCCGGTATCATTTTAGGATAAGGAAGGAGGAAAGACCGTGTACACTAAAAAAGAGGGAAATATTCTTATGGTTAGGCTGGAAACAGGGGAAAATGTACTCGAAAAATTGAAAGAGGCTGCGGAATCCTATCATCTGGCCACAGGGGTAGTTCTCTCCGGTATCGGCATGCTCAAAGAAGTAGAGGTGGGATACTTCCATGGCCCGGAGAGAGGGTATCAGCGCCATTACTTGCCCTTTCCCTGCGAATTGGCTTCCCTTTCCGGGAATATCTCCAAACAAGAGGAGGGATACAACCTCCATCTGCACGTCATCCTGATCAAGCCTGATGGAGATGCTACCGGGGGGCACCTTTTCAAGGGAACGGTGCATATAACTAACGAAATTTTTATTCAGGAGATCAGTTGCCCCATTTTCCGCAAAAAGGAGGAAAGCGGCCTTTATGGCCTTTACTTCACCTGAGATCTGGGCCAGCGATTTAGGATTGGTCCCTTACGAGGACGCCTGGAGGTTACAGCAGAAGTTACTTCCCCTGGTTCTGGAAAGAAAAATTCCTGATGTGCTCCTATTTCTGGAACACCCCCATGTTTACACTCTGGGAAAGCACGGGAAAGAGGAAAACCTGCTTTTGGGGGAGGAGGAGTTGAGGAAAAGGGAAGCCCAATTTTTTCGCGTGGACAGGGGAGGGGATATTACCTATCATGGCCCCGGGCAGCTTATAGTGTATTTTGTTTTTCTCCTCGAAGACCTGAGGGTTAAACGCTTTGTGGAAATCCTCGAGGAGCTGGTGATCTCCACCCTCGATCCCTTCGCGATTAAAGCGGAGAGGATCGAGGGAAAGCCAGGGGTCTGGGTTAAGGGGAAAAAGATTTGCTCAATTGGGATCGCTGTGAGACAAAAAGTGACCCAGCATGGCCTGGCCCTGAATGTAAACCCTGACCTTTCCTATTTTTCTTTTATTAACCCTTGCGGGGAACCCAATCTTCCCGTTACCTCTATGGAACGGGAATTGGGAAAAAAGACCAGCTTGAACGAAGTGATCAGCGCCTTTTCTCACAATGTGGAAAAACAATTTAACAGGGACCTGCATTTTAGATCCAGAGAGGAAATCTGGAGATACGATTTTCCTTCTTGACTTGCCTTTTTTTCAGGTGGTTGCCATAATAGTAAAGGGATTTAAAAGTAATTACTTGCAAATCTCCCCCAAATAACACTTTTGGAGGTTTGCGATGATTTTCTGGGACGCTTTGTTTTCAGAGCGAGCCAAAACTCTGAAAAGTTCTGCCATCCGTGAGCTCCTCAAGTTAGTCAATCAGCCCGATATCATTTCCTTCGGAGGAGGACTCCCCGATCCCAAGCTCTTCCCCGTAGAGAAGTTCAAAGAGTGCGTGGACCTCGTGCTCAGAGAGCATCCCGAAGAGGCCTTGCAGTACGGAACGACCGAGGGAGTTCCCGCTTTGAGGAGCTTAATCGCGGAGCGATCCAAAAAGCAAGGCATAAAGTGCAGTCCCGAAAATGTAATTGTTGTGGCTTCCTCTCAACAGGCGCTTGACCTGGTGGCTAAAGTCCTGATCAATCCTGGAGATATAGTTTTTGTGGAAGCCCCCTCCTACTTAGGAGCCATTCAAGCCTTTGGCGCTTTTCAAGCTCAGATGATTCCAATTCCTATGGATGATGAGGGTATGCGCACCGAAATTTTAGAAAATCGCATTAAGACCTTGCGCTCTTCGGGAAAAGCCCCGAAGTTCATCTACACAGTTCCCACTTTCCAGAATCCCGCAGGCGTGACCCTTTCATATCAGCGCCGCCTTCAGCTTCTTGAAATCTCAAATAAATACAACATCCCCATCGTGGAGGATGCCCCTTATCACCAGTTGCGATACGAGGGCGAGCCCATTCCCTCAATCGCTTCTTTAGATAATAATGGAACTGTTATTTACCTGGAAACATTCTCCAAAATTCTTTCCCCTGGCCTGCGCCTGGGATGGATCGTCGGACCTGAGGATTTTATCCGCAAGGTCACACTGGCCAAGCAGGCCACTGACCTGTGTACTTCCCCTTTCACTCAATTCATCGCTCTGGAATTCACAAAGAGGGGGTACATTGAGCCCCATGTGGAGGTCCTCAACAGGGAATACAAAAAGAAAAGGGATGGAATGCTAAACGCCCTGGAGGAGTTTTTCCCGGACAAGGTGCGCTGGACCAAACCGCAAGGAGGCCTTTTTCTCTGGGCAGAGCTGCCAAAGGGAGTGGATACCAACGAAATGCTCAAGGAAGCGCTCTCGGTGAAGGTGGCTTACGTGTCCGGGACAGGGTTTTTCCCTAATGGCGGAGGTGAAAATTGCATGCGCTTGAATTTCTCTTTCTCCTCCCCGGAAATAAATCGAGAGGGAATTAAAAGGCTTTCGGAAATTGTGAAGAAAAGGCTGGCTGCCTGAATTACCCCTAATATTCGGCCCACAAATCAAAAAGGAGACCTCTGGGTCTCCTTTTTGATTTGACTGCATTCGGCCCTTAAAATAGTAAGGTAAAATTTAAAAGGGGTGCGACAATGAGAGTTGATCTTCGATCGGACACAGTGACTGTGCCCACGGAAAAGATGAGGAAGGCCATGTACGAGGCGGAGGTAGGGGATGACGTCTTTGGCGAGGATCCCACCATTAACCGCCTCCAGGAGATGGCTGCTGATATTTGCGGCAGGGAGGCTGCCCTTTTCGTCCCCTCAGGGACGATGGCCAACCAGATCTGCGTAAGAGTCCAAGCTCCCAGGGGAAGCGAGGTCATATTGGAGGAGGAATCCCATATCTTCCTCCACGAGGTAGGGGGATTGGCCGCTTTAGCCCAGGTTCAGACCAGACTGGTTAAAGGTGTGAGGGGGATCCTCCAGCCCCAGGACATAGCTCCTCTTTTCCGCCCACCCGGGGACATCCACGCACCCAAAACCAGTTTGGTGTGCATTGAGCAGACTTCCATGATGGCCGGGGGAACCATTTATCCCCTGGAAACGATCAAGGAAATTTCGCGCCTCGCTCACGAAAAGGGAGCCAGGGTTCACATGGACGGCGCCCGATTGTTTAACGCTGTAGTAGCGTCTGGAATACCAGCCCGGGATTTTGCCGCACCGGTGGACTCCCTGATGTTCTGCCTCTCCAAGGGGCTTTGCTGCCCGGTAGGCTCAATGGTTGTCGGGAACAATGATTTCATTGAGGAAGCAAGGGTAGCGCGCAAGCTTTATGGTGGAGGGATGCGACAGGCTGGGATCCTGGCTGCCTGTGGCATCGTGGCCTTAACTGAGATGATAGACAGACTCGAGGAGGACCACGAAAAGGCAAAAATTATCGCCAGGGCCATTGAGGGCTCCCATCTCGTCAAACCAGACTGGAATCGTCCTGAGACCAACATAATAATATTTTCCCTGAGGGAGCCGAAAGCGGGAGAGTTAGTAAAGAAACTCGCCGATCGAGGCGTGCTTTGCCTGGACCTGGACGATTACCGTATCAGGATGGTTACCCATAAGGACGTTTCCTTTGAGGGTGCCAGGTACGCAAGTGAGGTTTTAGGGGAACTGCTCCAGTAGGATGATTTTTCTGGGGATTGAGACCTCCTGCGACGAAACGGCTGTTGCCCTCCTGAAGGACGAGAGAGAGCAACTGGTCTCACTCGTCTCTTCTCAGGTGGATCTGCACCAGAAGTATGGGGGCGTTGTTCCTGAGCTTGCCTCGCGCAGGCACATAGAGGTTCTCACCCCTTTAATTCAGGAAGCCCTGATCCAGGCCGGATTGAACCTGAAAGAGGTGGATGCCGTTGCCGTAACCAGAGGGCCCGGGCTTGTAGGGGCCCTGCTTGTGGGAATGGAAACCGCGAAGGCGCTCTCTATTGGATTGGGGATCCCCCTTTTAGGGGTGAACCACCTGGCGGGACACATTTATGCTGCCTTTTTGGAAAATGAGGTAAAACTCCCGGCACTGGCTTTGGTAGTATCGGGTGGTCATACGGAATTGATAGCTGTTGATGAAGAGGAGAAGTTCCGTCAGCTCGGCACCACCAGAGACGATGCCGCCGGAGAAACCCTGGATAAAATCGCCCGCTTCCTCGGTTTGCCATACCCAGGAGGACCGCAGATAGATTTGCTGGCGCGCAGAGGTGACCAGAACTACCACAGGTTTCCCGTTGCGGAGATGGATAACCCCCTGGATTTTTCTTTTTCTGGTCTGAAGACGGCAGTAATCTATTTTGTTGAGGAACTAAAAAGAAGAGGGGAAAGCGTTCCCATTGAGAACATCTGTGCCTCTTTCCAGGAAGCGGTCGTAAATTCGTTGATTTCAAAGACCAAGCGCGCCATAAAGCAAGGTTCTTATAAGAGGGTGATTGTCTCCGGTGGGGTGGCTGCCAACTCCCGTTTGCGGGAAAAATTAAAGGAATTGGCCCTGAAACTGAACGTGGAGCTTTATATTCCCTCACCTGGCCTTTGCACGGACAATGCGCTAATGATTGCCCGAGCGGGCTTCGCTCTTTTTAAAAAAGGACTAACGCTTTCTCTTAAAGAGGATGTGGACCCTAATTTAAGCCTTTATGAATAGAAAGGAGGAGAAATGCTCAATCGAGAGGAGATTGAAACGGGGATCCTGAACCTCCTTACTGTGAATATGGGATATAGGCCGGAGGAGACAGTTTTAGTGTTGAACGACATCCCGGGCAAGGAGGAATGGAATCTGGAATCCCATAAAGTCGCCGAGATCGTTCGGCGCTCCCTTATGGCCCGTCTCGCCTTCGAGATTTTAAGGGAGAAATTTCCCAGGAAGGTCTCTTACTACGTTTATCCTATGGTTAGACAGTCAGGGATGGAACCCCCTCCTGAGGCCGCCTATGAGCTCTTAAAGTATGACGTCATCCTGGCTATGACCACTCGCTCCCTTTCCCACACAAATGCCCGTAAGGCTGCTACTGACAAGGGCGCACGATTGGCCAGCATGCCCGGATTACTCCCCGAGATGCTTTCTCCTTCAGGCCCCCTGGCTGCGGATTACGCGGCAATAAAGGAGGAAAGCGAAAGGCTGGCATCCCTTTTGACCGCGGCAAGAAGTGCCAGAATTCTAACGGAGAAAGGGACCGATTTAAGCCTGAGCCTGGAAGGAAGGGCAGGGGAGGCCGATACAGGTCTTTACCTGAACCCCGGAGAATGGGGAAACCTGCCCGGAGGGGAGGCCTACATCGCTCCGATTGAAGGAAGCACTCAAGGAAAGCTCGTTGTCCCTGCGGGTTGGGGTTCCAGTTTAACGGAGGACTTAGTCCTTGTATTTGAAGAAGGATACGCGGTGGAATGCCAGGGAGGAGGATTAGCAGGGGAGAGGCTGAGAGATTTGCTCGATTTAAAGGACCCGAAATTAAAGCACAGGAGGAACTGTGCGGAGTTGGGGATCGGCACCAACCCTCAAGCCCGAAGAACGGATATCGTTCTGGAAGCTGAGAAAATAAAAGGAACAGTGCACGTAGCCATCGGGGACAACGCCCACATTGGGGGAAACACGGAATCTGACCTTCACACCGATTTCGTTATCCCCGACCCAACTCTCATTCTGGACGGCCAGGTGCTGATAGAGAAGGGGAAATATCGGGAGGTCTGGCGATAGGCTCGCTTTATGCGGATATCCTTCCTCATATCATAAAAGCAGTAACTCACCACAACGTCTTGCCCCTGGGAAGTGCCTGCAACCTTTCCTGCTACTTCTGTTCCAATCGCTACAACCCTCCGGGGATAATGGTTTTCAACATCCCCTTTCTTCCTTCGGATCTGATTAAGGATTTAATTTATAGTCTCAACCCTCAAGAAAAGATCATCATTGGCGAATCGGCTACCAGGCTCAACGAGGGTGAGCCTCTTTTTCATCCCCAGTTTTTAGCGATCATAAAGGAGCTGAGGAGGGCTTTCCCAAAAACCCTGATTCAGATTACCACGAACGGAATTCTCCTTTCCCCTAAAATCCAGGAGGCACTCTCCTCCCTGAACCCCATTGAGCTCGTTATCTCTTTTAACTCTTTGAAGGCCTCAAAGAGGGCCTCGCTTTTAGGCGATCCCCATCCAGAAGAGACTATCCAGCACTTCTATTACTTAGTGCGCTCCGGGATCAAATTTCAGGCCTCTTTTATACTTGCGCTCCCCTTCCTCGAGGAACTCCCGGAATCCCTGAAAATCGTTGAGGATCTGGGAGCATATTATGTGAGGCTTCTTCTTCCCGGGGGTTCTAAGTGGGCACCCAGGGATCTCCAGGGATCAATGGAGGATTGGCTCAAACTGAAAGAGAGGATGCTACTCTTACGAAAAAGAGTTGGGATTCCCCTGGTAATCGAGCCTCCCTTGATTTCCGATCTTAAGACGGAAGTAGAAGGGGTGATCAGGGGAAGCCCGGCGGAAAAGTGTGGCTTGAAGGCGGAGGATGTAATTTTAAAAATAAACGGAAAGGAGCCCGATTCCAGGCAGGAAGCGTTTAAAATAATCAACCAGGCGGAGAACCCCCAGCTCGAGGTGCAAAGAGGGAGCCAATCTCTGGAGTTTACAATTTTCAAAAAAATGGGGGAGAAGAGCGGGCTTGTCTTCTCCAATGACCTGGATGTGGAATCTCTGAGGGGATTATCCTCAGCGATCCCGGAAAAGGGCAAGGGAGTATGCCTGACGAGCGAACTCGCTTTTAAAGTAGTAAGCCTGGCCTTTCAGAAATACCTTCCTCAGGTTCCAGTTCTCCCGGTTCCCAGCCTTTCTTTTGGGGGATCAATCCGAACCCTGGGCCTTCTCGCCGTCCAGGATTTCAGAGTTTTGCTGAGCGCCCTTAAGGGAAATGGAAGAAGCTTTGACTGGGTGATTGTAAACCCCATTTTCCAGGAGGATGGTTTGGACCTCAGGGGAGAGAACCTTCAAGCTCTGGAGAAGGAGTTTTCCCTGACTCTGATCTATCCATCCTGATCTTTCATTTCTAAAGCAATAATCGGGGAAATCTGCCAGGAATTTTTCCCAAATATTTTAGCACTCTCTTGACATGAGTGCTAAAATATTTGTAGACTTCAAGTTAGACTTTCAAGGAGGGATACTGCATGAACTTAAAACCATTAGGAGATCGAGTAGTTGTTAAGGTCTTGGAGAGCGAAGAGCGAACCAAGGCGGGAATTGTCATTCCCGACACGGCAAAAGAAAAGCCCCAGAAAGGGAAAGTGATCGCCGTTGGTCCCGGCCGGGTGAACGAGGAAACCGGCCAAAGGATCCCCGTGGATGTTAAGGTAGGGGATACCATCATCTTCGCCAAATACGGTGGAACTGAAATCAAGCTTGAGGGCGAAGAGTATTTAATTTTGAGCGAGCGCGACATTCTCGCAATTCTTGAAGGTTAAGGAGGGTTTGAAATGGCACAGCCAAAGCTTTTGATTTTCGATGAAGAAGGTCGACGGGCATTAGAGCGCGGTGTGAACGCTCTGGCCAATGCCGTAAAAATCACGCTTGGCCCGAGAGGCCGTTATGTTGTACTGGAGAAGAAATTTGGTCCGCCCACTATTACAAATGACGGCGTGACTATCGCCAAGGAAATTGACCTCGAGGATCCCTTTGAGAACCTTGGCGCTCAGCTGGTAAAGGAAGTAGCTACTAAGACCCAGGACGTCGCTGGAGATGGAACGACCACCGCTACCGTGCTTGCCCAGTGCATTATTCGCGAGGGTTTGAAAAACGTAGCCGCCGGTGCCAATCCCCTGGCTTTAAAGCGAGGCATCGAGAAAGCCGTGGACAGGGCGGTGGAGGAGCTGAAGAAGCTCGCCAAACCAGTTGAGGACAAGCAATCAATCGCTCAGGTAGCCTCCATTTCCTCTAAGGATGAAAAAATTGGCAATGTCATTGCCGATGCCATGGAGAAGGTAGGCAAGGACGGTGTGATCACGGTTGAGGAATCTCAGGGACTGGACATTACCTTAGAGTTCGTCGAGGGTATGCAATTTGACCGCGGTTACATCTCCCCTTACTTCGTCACCGATCCTGAGAGGATGGAAGTCATCCTGGATGAACCCTACATTTTCATTACAGATAAGAAGATCTCCGCGGTCACGGAGTTTCTCCCCGTTTTAGAAAAGCTGGCCCAGAAGGGTCGTCCCTTCCTGATCATAGCTGATGATGTGGAAGGGGAAGCCTTAGCCACCTTAGTGCTGAATAAGGTCCGTGGCACTTTCCGTTGCTGCGCCGTTAAAGCTCCCGGATTTGGCGATAGGCGGAAAGCCATGCTCCAGGACATCGCCATCCTCACGGGCGGTCAGGTGGTCTCTGATGAATTAGGAATCAAATTTGAGAATGTCACCCTGGACATGCTGGGCGAGGCCCGTCAGGTCAAGGTGGACAAGGATGATACCACGATTGTCGGCGGCAAGGGCAACGAGGAGGAAATTAAAGCTCGCATCGCTCAAATTCGCCGCCAGATCGAAGAGACCGATTCCGAATACGATCGTGAGAAACTTCAGGAACGGCTCGCTAAGCTTGCTGGCGGTGTAGCAGTGATCAAGGTTGGAGCCGCCACTGAGACCGAGATGAAGGAGCGCAAGCACAGGATCGAGGATGCCGTTTCCGCTACTAAGGCTGCTGTCGAGGAAGGGATCATCGCCGGAGGCGGCACAGCCCTGATTAATGCCCTGTCGAAGCTCGACGGATTAAAGCTTGAAGGAGACGAGCTCACCGGTGCTAACATCGTTAAGCGGGCGCTGGAAGAGCCCCTCAAGCTGATCGCTGAAAACGCCGGCATGGAGGGTGCGGTGATCGTGGAAAAGGTCAAAGAGCTGCCCGTGAACCAGGGTTTCAACGCCGTAACCCTGAAATTCGAGGATATGTTCAAGGCAGGGATCGTTGATCCGCTGAAGGTTACCCGCTCTGCACTCCAGAATGCTGCCTCCATCGCTTCCATGCTCCTCACCACTGAAGCCGCTGTGGTGGAGAAGCCAGAGAAAGAGAAACAAGCACCCCCTCCTCCGCCTGAGTACTAAGATATCCCCTTCCCTTCCCCATACCCTATAAATACCCCCTCCTAATATGAGGAGCCCGGCTTGAGACCGGGCTCCTCTTTGTGGAATAGGCAAATTGCCCCCTCACCATCTATAATATTGGGAGCTTTGTTCGTAATTCAGGTTCAGGAAAGGAGTATTTGATGGAACTTCAAGCACTGAAAGAGCTCAAGACAAAAGTCGCAGAGGTCATAGATATCGTCCACGCTATTGCTGTGCTGGAATGGGACCAGCAGACCTATATGCCCCCTCGGGGTGGAGAAGCCAGAGCTGAGCAAATCGCCACATTGAGCAAAATCGCTCACGAAAAGTTCACCTCTTCCGAGGTCGGGAAGCTTATTGCTGAACTGGAACCATATTTCCAGAATCAGGATCCCGAATCCGATGATGCTGCTTTGTTCCGCAAGGTGAAGAGGGAATACGAGAAGGACACCAAACTTTCCCCTGACCTCGTGGCGCGTATTTCCCGGACCACTGCCCTGGCCAGGGACAAATGGGTGGAAGCGAGAAAGGAATCCAATTTTTCCATTTTCGCCCCCTACCTTACCCAGATAGTAGATTTGATGATTGAGAAGGCCGAATCCCTTGGTTACGAGGAATCCATTTACGATGCCCTGGTGGATGACTTCGAACCCGGTTTAAAAACCTCGCGCATCAGGGCGATTTTCGAGGAACTGCGCAAGGGCCTTGTGCCTATAGTTCAAGCTATCAGAGAAAGCGGAGTGGAGATTCGTCGTGATTTCCTCTTAAGGAACTATGATCCGGAAAAACAGTACCAGTTTACACTTAAAATCCTGGAGAAGATGGGCTATGATTTCCAGCGGGGAAGGCAGGATAAAACGGCACACCCCTTCACTACCGCTTTTTCCGTGAACGATGTCCGGGTGACGAACAGGTTCAAGGACACCCTTATTACTTCCTCTATCTTCAGCGCTCTCCACGAGGGAGGGCATGCCCTGTACGATCTCGGGATGCCCGAGAAATTTGACCGCACTATTTTAATGACCGGAGCCTCCTATGGCGTGCACGAATCCCAGTCCAGGACCTGGGAGAACATCGTGGGAAGGAGCCTGCATTTCTGGACTTACTGGTTTCCCCGCTTGAAGGAGTTCTTTCCTGAGCAGCTCCAGGATGTTACCCTGGAGGAGTTCTATAGGGCGATCAACTATGTGGAGCCCTCACCGATCAGGGTGGAAGCTGACGAGGTCACATATAACCTGCACACTCTACTCCGTTTCGAGCTGGAAGTGGGGCTCATGGAGAGGAAGATCAAGGTTCAGGATCTTCCGCAGCTCTGGAACGCCAGGATGAAAGAGTACATCGGCTACGAACCCAAAAACGATGCTGAGGGCGTGCTTCAGGACGTTCACTGGTCGGATGGGCTTTTTGGATACTTCCCTTCGTACACTATTGGTAACATTCTCTCCGTTCAGTTTTTCAAGAAAGCTCTTGAGGATATTTCTGACCTCTACGAGCAGTTTGCCAGAGGAGAGTATTCCGCATTACGGGAATGGATGCGCACGCACATTCACGTTCACGGCGGGAAGTACTATCCTGAGGAGCTTATCCAGCTCGTGGTGGGAGAACCCATGAACCCACAGCCCTTCCTGAACTACCTGAGAGAAAAGTACAGCGGAATTTACGGGAAAATTTAAATCCCGAGGAGCTTTAAAGTCCGTAAGTAGTAAGCGGGGAAAATTGATGGCTGCACCATCTTCGGTCACCATGCTGCTTCTGCAGCTACGGCCACTTATTTTGCCATTCCCAAAAGGAGGTACCTGGCGATGGTGCAGCCTGCAATTTTATTCTATTTATTATTTTTATCCTTTGTCAATAAAATAGACAGGCTGCTTTTGCTGCTCTCTATAGACCAAAATCCTCATTGCCGAGATCGCCTTTCGGGAAAATGTGCCTTATAGCAGCAATGTATTTGAAAGCCTTGAGGAGAGGGACTTTCATACCTCATCTTTCACTTTGTTTGGCAATAAACGACTTTCTTTAGATATGTTCCCGGTTCGTTTTCCAGAACCAGCTCGAGGAGTAGCTCTACTTCCTTCCCGTTTCTAACTTGCGCTTGACCTCGCGGCGGGCAATAGCGGGAAGGGTATTTCTCCTTTCCTCCAGATACCCCTCTACTTCCTCCCGGAAGTTCTTGATCATGTCGCGCAAAAGCCAGGAGACGGCCTTGGTGATCAGGATGTCTTTTTCCCCCTTTAGTTTTTCGATAAGCTGGAAAGCCAGATCAGCCAGGCGCTCATCCCTGACCTCGCGAACGGGCAAAGTGAGAATGACGAGCGAAGCTCGCCGCTTGTGCACATTAGAGTTCTCCGAGAGCTCTAAGATTACTTTCTTCCACCTCTCCCAGTCCCCCAGGATTTCCCGGGCAGTAAAGTTTGATTGAGCGATAGAGTCTACCTCTGCCCAGCCCTCCGTGCCCTCCAGGAAATTGTGCAGGATTTCCGGTTCCAGCAACCTGCGGAACTTGGGGAAGGCTCCCAAAAGCGCACCCACCAGGGAAACCTCCTCGTGGGATTCCCCCTGAGCAAGGGAGAGAAGGAGATCGCGATATTCCCCAAAGGTCAAATTCTGGTGATCTAAAAACCACTTGCGGAGTATCTCTTTTCTGGATGAGGCACTAAGGGAATAGCAGGGCTTGTTCGTCCCGATGTAGCGCTGGATGCCCATGTTGAATTTGTGCTTCTCTCCGCCCCGCTTTTCCAACTCCTCCAAAAGCCCCCTATGGAAGCCATTTTTTATCCTTGCCTTTGTTTCGGCCATAATTTCACTCCTTTTGTTCCTGTTTTACTGGGTCTCCCGGGAAAGTGATGAAGGGTCAGGCGAAAAATTCTCAAGTGGCTCCCGCATCCTGGCGCTTAAGAATTTTATCATTTTCCTGCCTCTCAGACTGGTATTATTTTCCGGAAAAGGGGGCAAAACGCGTCTAGAGCCTTCATTTTTATCTATGGCCCTCCTTTTTTTAAAAACGCAAGAGATAAGTTTGAAGGGATAATTGGAGCGCTCAATCCAATAAAGAAGTCCAGGAAGGAATCAAATTTCCGATCTCTGAGTCGTAATAAAGTCCCTGTTGACAACTGTGCTAAAGTGAAATTGAAGGGGAAGATCGGGCACCTGTTATATGACCTGAAGTGGAGAAGACCATCGGCGTGGCTGAGGAAGCGAACCCCCACAACTGAAGAGGAAGAAATTCATGGCGCATTTTGTTTAAACTAACAGGATTTCCACCCAGCGATCAAGAAAACCGAAAGCAGCTGAGCAAATGTTGATAAAGAAATGCAAACGGAGGCGAAAGTAATGGATGTGGAGAAGAATCTCAAAGAATTTGAAAAGGAGTTTGGGGAAATTCTTCCTCCGGTGAAATTTTTAAAAGAAAAGCATCAGGATTTATGCCAGGCTTTCTTGGAATTACACAAAATTGCTTTGAGCGATGGAGCACTCTCAAAGAAAACAAAATTTATGATTCATGCGGCAATTACAGCCTCTCAACATGACGTTGACTCAACTCTTATGCATTTAACTGGCGCCATAAAAGTCGGAGCGAGCGAGGAAGAATTGTTAGAGACCGCGGTAGCCATTGTTCCCGTCTCTGGCATGCCTTCCTTTGGGGTATTTCTCCAGTCCCGGAAAGTAACGCGGCAAAAAGCGGCTCAATCGGAATGGTGGAGATTAAGCCCGTCCATGTAGACGGGAAGACAATTATCGGGATTAAAATCGGGAATCAAATAAACGCGATGTAGCCGCTCTCAGTAGCGGGTGGCTTAAGGGAAATTGAGGATGTTCTGGAGGGGATGACCGGTAAAGATGCCCTCAGAGTCCTTGAGGGATAAATGTAAAAAACAAACGATAAGGAGATAAGGACAGATGAACGAGAAAAAGTGGCAACTTTTACCCGCATGTGGAAAAGAAGCGGAGAACCTGGACATCATTCTGGCATGTGATGGTGCCTCCTCGGTGGGGCAGATCGGGCATGAGGTCGCCGTGAAGCTTACCAAGGAAGAGGACCGTGCCAGAATGTGCTGTATTACTGCAATTGGGGCTGGTTCCAGGGCTCATACGGACATTGCCCGAAAAGCCCGGAGGCTGATCGTGATCAACGGCTGTCAAATGGAATGCGCTTCAAAAATAGTGAGAAACGCGGGCATCGAACCAACCTATGAAATTACCGTAGCCAAAGAGGGCGTCGATAAATTGTCCACCCTGGACTTCGATGACCAGGAAGTGGAGAGAATAGCGGCGAAAATAGTAAAGGATCTGAATAAAAAGCCGGTTAGGTGATAAAAACTGATCGAGTTCAAAGAAAAATAAGCTTTTGGCTCGAGTAGAAGAGGAGCTGAAAAATTTGAAAGCCATGGAAGGAGAACTCTTGAAAATTGAAAACCTCTCCCTTTCCTTAGGAGGGAGACAGGTCCTGAGGGAGCTAAATCTAAAAGTGGAACCCGGGGCGATCCACGCCATTCTGGGCACTAATGCAGCGGGGAAGACCAGCCTGGCTTACACCATTATGGGCATCAGCGGATACACTCCAAAGGAAGGAAGAATTTTCTTTAACGGGGAAGAAATTACCCATTACCCCATCTTTAAAAGAGCGCAACTGGGGATGACCATGGCCTGGCAGGAGCCCGCCAGATTCGAGGGGCTAACGGTGGAGGACTACATAAAAGTGGGCATGAAGGAAAAGGACCCCGGTCTGATCAAGGAGGCCTTAAATTTCGTCCTCCTGGAACCCAGGGAATATCTGAAAAGGGTGGTGGATAAGACTTTAAGCGGGGGCGAAAGAAAACGGATCGAGCTCGCTTCCGTTTTTGCCATGAAACCCCTTCTGGCAATTCTGGACGAGCCCGATTCGGGAATTGACGTTTTAGCCCTTGACCATGTGGTCAATCTGATCAAGGAGATGAAAAGGCGGGGAACTACTATTCTTCTGATCACCCACAGGGAGGAAGTGGCAGAAATTGCCGATAAAGCCTCCCTTCTTTGCCAGGGATTCATCGTCAAGGAGGGCGAGGCGAAAGAGGTGGGGGAATACTTCAAGAAAAAATGCCTCCCCTGTCCGGTCTACAACCCGGAGGAAAAGATCGAGGAGGTGGTGGAAGAGAAATGAGCAAGGATTACGAATACATGCTCAAAGCCTATGCTGAATCCGGGGGAGCACCCGAGGTCTTCAAGGACTCCAGGGTTGCGCACCTGGTAGTGCACAAGAATAAGGTTTACGGTAGTCATACCGTTAAAGGATTGGTGCTGGAACCCAGGGAAACAGAAACAGGGGTGGACATCTCGCTTTTGGTAGAAAAGGGTCAGAAAATCGAGTATCCCGTGCACCTCTGCTTTGGCGTGCTACCAGATCAGGGCGTCCAGGAAATCAGGATCAGGGCAAAAATAGAAGACGGCGCTGGGGTCAGCCTCCTTGCGCACTGTATTTTCCCCAACGCCGTGAACGTGGTTCATAGAATGGAAGCGGAAATAGAGATCGGAAATAACGCCTTTTACGAATACAACGAGGTCCACTACCACGGCACCACAGGAGGGGTGGAGGTTGTCCCCAAGGCGAAAGTAAAGGTAGGGGATAAAAGCTATTTTAGAACCAACTTTTCCTTGATTAAGGGAAGGGTGGGGGTCTTCGATCTTGATTACGAGGCTGATGTGGGGGAGAGCTCAGTCTTAGAAATGACCGCCAGGATCTTCGGTTACGGCGACGACAGAATCAAAATCAGGGAAGTAGGCCGGCTCTCCGGGAAAGGATCCCGCGGCCTTTTAAAGAGCCGGGTAGCCGTAAAGGACAACGCTCAGAGCGAGATCTTCAACGAGCTTGTGGCCAGTGCTCCTGAGGCCAGGGGGCATGTGGACTGTGTGGAGATTGTCCAGGGAAATGCCCGGGCGAAGGCCACTCCTATCGTAAGCGTCTTAAATGAGTTTGCTCGTGTAACCCACGAGGCTGCTATCGGCAGGGTGGATAAAAAGCAGGTGGAAACCTTGATGGCCCGTGGTCTGGAAGAGGAGAAAGCGATCGATCTCGTAATCAGCGGGATGCTCAAATAAAAAGGAACGCACCTTTTATCACCTTCCCTTTTTGCGCTGCTTTTTGGATTAGCGGGCACAAAAAGGAATAAAGGCCATATCAAGCTGGTTATAGTTAATAAATAAAAGTTAAAGGGAAGCGAGGAAATTGAGGTATGACAGCGCGTAACGAAGTTTACAAGTGTGAGATCTGCGGAAATATCGTGGAGATCCTGCATGAAGGGGTTGGCACTTTGGTTTGCTGCGGGCAACCCATGACCAAAATAGTGGAGAAAGTCCAGGAGGTCGGCAACGAGAAGCACCTGCCAGTCCTGGAGAAGTTGGATTCCGGCACGCTGATCAAGATTGGATCTGTCCCTCATCCCATGGAGGAAAAACACTATATCGAGTGGATACAGGCCTTCAGCAAGGATGGGAAAATTCTGCGAGTCTTCCTGAAACCCGGCGAAGCACCGGAAGTGAAAATCGCCTGGAGTATTAACGATCTTAAAGAAGTAAGGGAGTACTGCAATATTCATGGGCTCTGGTCTAAAAGGGTCTAAACAAGAGGAGGCAAGAGGACCGATGATTAAAGAGAGCGTTCAAAAAGCAATTAATGAGCAGATCAACAAGGAGTTCTATTCCGCCTTCCTGTATCTGGCTATGGCGGAGAACTTCGAAGCCATGAATCTCAAGGGAGCTGCTCATTGGCTCTTTACGCAATATAAGGAAGAGCTGGGACACGCTGAGAAGTTCATGGAGTATATGAACGAAGTGGGCGGCAGGGTGGAATTGAAAGCCATTGATGCTCCCAAAAGGGAGTGGAAGTCAATTCTTGAGGCCTTTGAAGATGCCTACAAGCATGAGGTCTTCATCTCGGAAAGCATCCACAAGATTATGGATCTGGCAACTCGCGAGAACGACTTTCCCACCCAAAACTTCCTCCAGTGGTTCATCAGTGAGCAGGTAGAGGAGGAGGAGCAGACCCTGGCTATCGTGCAAAAGGCCAGGCTAGTCGGCGAGCAGGGGTATGCCATTTATATGCTCGATAGGGAACTGGCCCAGAGGTAAGGCTGAATTGTTTTTGGCTGTTAGTTAACTGTTACTGAACCGGCTGGGAGGTCTGACTTTCCAGCTCGGCAGACACTACCAGACGGTACTTGTCCGTCCATAGGGGGGTGCAGGTCACGAGAACGACCGTAGGCGCCTCCCTCTTCTCGTATATAGAATGGTCAGTAGGCTCGATTACCTTGCTTTCTCTGACAACATACCGGTAGACCTTGCCTTCCCAGTAAATCACCACGATATCACCCGGTTCTAACTTGTCCAGGAGGTAGAAGTAACCGGTAGAGGGATCCACCCAATTCAGGAATCTATGCCCGTAGAGCACGCACACCCCATCTTCCCCGGGGTTAACGCTTAAAGGGTCGTGGCCCACTCCGGCCATGAGGTTATTCCAGGAAAGGTCGGGAACAATCCTGGCCTCCAGGCCAATTTGGGGAATCACGATCATCGGCCCTTCAGGTAGACCGGGCTTAGAAGATGAGGGACCGGGGGTAGGGGTCTCACTGGGCGAGGGAACCGGGATTCCCTCAGTGGGCGGGATTGGGGGCTGAGGGGTGTTTGCCAGACGCACCAGCTCTTCGGCCTGAGGGGAGATTTTTTGGGGCCAGATATAATAACGGATGGCAGGGTAAAAAGGGAGAGTAATAAAAATTAAACCGGCGAGGATCAAAATCAGCGCCAGGGCCTTTAGCAGTTTTTTTCGCCAGTATGCAGGAGAATGGGCCTTCATTTGAGTTAAACTCTCTTTCATCTTATAACTCAAACAGGTGAAGGTCAATTTTTATGCCCGGTCTGATCCCTGAAGGTAATTTTAGGTCCGAATTCAACCACCCAAGAATTCATCCTCTCCTTTTGGATGATTTGAGAGTAAAAGCGGTTTATGGAAAGGGGAAACCCTTTTGAAGAAACCTCAACCTTTTGCCCAGTTTTGACTGTGGCTATATAATCCATAATTGCTTCATTTGAATTTTAAGGAGGAATTTATATGAACAGGGTTGCCGTTATCACTGACAGCACCTCCCGTATTCCTGAAAAGCTCGCGGAGGGCCTTCCCATTTTTACATTGCCCCTCATCGTAACCGTGGAAGGGAAACCCTACAGGGAGGGGGTGGAAATCTCACTGGATGAATTCTATCGGAGACTCCCTGGGCTGAGGGAGTTTCCCACTACAAGCCGTCCTGCCCCGGAGGACTACATCTCCCTTTATAAAAAGGCCTTCGAGCAGGCAGATTCCCTGGTTGTGATCACTATCTCCTCAGGGATCTCGGCAACCTATGAGGGCGCAGTGGTGGCGGCCCGGGAGTTTCCGGGAAAGCAGATCGGGGTCATCGATTCAGGACAACTGGCTATGGCTCATGGTTGGCAGGTAGTGGCCGCAGCCCGTGCAGCTAAAGCCGGCCTGAGCTTCAAGGAGGTTGTAGAGATCGCCAACCTAATTAAAGAACGCTCCCATGTCTGTTTTATGGCCGATACTCTGGATTACCTTTACAAAGGCGGACGGATCACCGGTGTAACGCACCTTGTGGGATCAATGCTCAAGATCAAGCCCGTGGTGGCCATGGAGGAAGGAAAACTTAGGTTAGTGGGAAAAGCGCGTTCTCGCCGATCGGGAATTGAGGAGATGGTCGCCTGGATGGAGGAGGCCTTAAACGGTCAAAAGATCGCCGAAATCAGCCTGATCAACGTCCTCGCTTCAGAATTTACACAAGAACTGAGGGAGAGAATTTCCTCCCATTTTGGTATCTTTGAGGAGGAAATTCTGGATGATACTGCCTCGATAATCATCGGGGCTCACTGCGGACCAGGAACTGCGGGACCCAATTTCTACTCAGCCGTACCCGGGTTTCCCGGTGGAATAGTGAAATTTGAGTAAATCGAGGGGAGGTGAGAAGAATGGCCTGGATAGAAATTGCCTGCTGTGGCCTGAATTGCGCAGAATGCGAGATTTTCCAAGCTTCCAGTGACACAGCTTTAGCAGAGAGGATTTCCGAGGAATTCAAGAAAAACAGAAATCTGGATATCAAGCCCGAGGTTATTCGTTGTTCTGGATGTCATGGAGATCGCTCCCTGCACTGGTCTTCGGACTGTGAAATCCTCCACTGCGCAATGGACGAAAGAGGGCTCGAAAGCTGCAGCCAGTGCCCGGATTTTCCCTGTTTGAGGATTGAAAGTTGGGCGGAAGGGAGTCTCAGGTACAGGGAGGCCCTGGAACGCCTGAAGGGCTCCTGAAGTGCCCGAAATGTGATAAAAGGAGATCAAAAGGGGAAAAGGAAAGGCGCCTCAGGCGCCTTTCTAAACATGCAATTGCCGAGAAGTCTTTCTAATAGGGCTCCACAAAGATCTCGTAGTAAGCTTGAGGGTGCCTGCAGGCGGGACAAATATCTGGAGCCTCAGCTCCCTCGTGGATATATCCACAGTTGCGGCATTTCCAGCGCACGACCTGATCCCGCTTGAAGACCCTTCCCTCCTTAACGTTTTCCGCCAGTTTGAGATAGCGTCTTTCGTGGGCTTCCTCCACCTCAGCGATTTCCTTAAAGCTCGTGGCAATTTCAGGAAATCCCTCCTCTTCAGCCACCTTAGCGAAATTGGGGTAGAGCACGCTCCATTCCATTTTCTCCCCCGTTGCTGCGGCAAGGAGGTTTTCTAAAGTGGTCCCGATTTTTCCTGCAGGATAGGATGCCTGGATCTCCACCTCCCCGCCTTCTAAGTACTTAAAGAATACCTTGGCGTGTTCCCTTTCGTTTTCTGCGGTCTCCAGAAAGATTGCCGAAATCTGCTCAAAGCCCTCCTTTTTGGCTACGGAAGCGAAATAGGTGTAGCGATTTCTGGCCTGGGCTTCCCCTGCGAAGGCTTTCAGGAGATTCTTCTCCGTTCTCGTTCCCTTTATGCTTTTCATAAAATGAGCCCCCTTTCTTTTTATGAATACTAATAGAACAGCAGGCGAAGTGGAACTACGCCGTGCTCCGATTTACATTTCCCGTCTTCCCTGGAGGGCAAGGTTCAAGGTGACTTCATCCGCCAGCTCCAGTTCAGTTCCCACGGGAAGGCCGTGGGCGATCCTCGTCACCTTAACACCCATAACCTTCAGTTGCTGCGCAAGGTGAGCTGCCGTGATGTCCCCGGTCATTGTGGGGTTAGTGGCCAGGATCACTTCCTTAATTTTTCCCTGTCGTACCCGCTCAAACAATTCGCTTATACGCAAATCACCCGGTCCAATGCCGTCAAGGGGAGAAAGAGCACCTCCTAATACATGATAGAGTCCCTTATAGGCGCCGGCTCTCTCCATGGCAATCACATCCCGGGAATCCTCCACTACACAAATCGTCTCCTGGTCGCGAGCTTTATCCTGGCAAATGGGGCAGGGGTCAGTATCCGCGAGAAAGAAGCAAATAGAACATGCTTTCACGTTCCACCTGGCTTCCATAATGGCGGAAACCAGTGCCTCTGATTCCTGAGGTGGGCTTTTCAAAATGTAAAAGGCGATGCGCTCTGCGCTTTTAGGGCCAATACCGGGCAGCTTTCTCAAAGCCTCTATGAGTTTGGTAAGAGAGGGGGAGGAGTAAGGCATCAGAACATTCCCGAAAAATCTGCTCCCAGCGCCTTAAAGCTGCCTAATTTTTCCTCGGTGGCGGCTTTTATCTTTTCTAAAACATCCTTTAAAGCAGCCTCCACCAGCTCCTCGAGCATATCCAGAGAATCCGGATCGCGCAGACTGGGATCGATTTTCACTTCAACCACTTCGTACTTTCCCGTCATGGTGATCTTCACCGCCCCGCCGGACACCTCTCCAGTAACCTGCAATTGAGCGAGCTCCTCCTGCGCTTGTTGAAGGTTTTTCTGGAGCTCCTGCGCCTGTTTCATTATTTTGCTTAAGTCCTTGAACATCTCACTCCTCTTTAATTTCTGTAATTATACCCTCAAAGAGATCGAGGGTCTGTTTCACCAGGGGGTGGTTTTTGATTTCCTCAGCGCTTTCCCCGCTTTCCCCGTTCCCTAACAAGCACTTAAGGGCGTATTTCACCCCCAGCGTTTCCTCAATAGCCTCCTCAATCAATAGCCGATTTTCCCCCTTTTCCACCATGTTCTTGTGAAAGGAGAAAGCGCGGTCAAAGGTGAGGATAATCTGACCATCTAAGAAATCGGTGAGGCTCCCTTTGCTCAGGAGGATATAAGTGGGGACGCTTTTTTGTTTAACCTTTTCCAGAACTGATGGCCAATACTCTTTTAGCTTGTCCAGATTAATCTCCTCCAGGAAAGCCAGAGGGCGCTTTAAAGGGGAAACCGTTTCCTTGAGAACCCCTTTTTCCTCCAGGGAAATTTTTAAATCAGACCCTTCCTGTACAGGAACGCTTTCTTTAAGCGCCTCCTTAACCTCAGATACGACCTGAGCTTTTGTCGCTGGTTGGGCAGTAGGCGGCCTGAGTCCCGCTATCCTTTCCTGGAGCCGATAACTGGAAAAGATCAAGTTCATCTCCAGAAGATAGCGCGGCTCAACAGCGGAGCGCATTTGCCATTCCAGGCCAGCAAGGGGTTCAAGAAGGGAAAGGATGGCTGGTGTGGAAGTCTGGCTGGCAATCACTCGCAACTTCTCAGCCCTTTCTGGCCAGGTACTCGGAGGATTCCCTACGGAAACAGCGAGAAGTTGTCTCAAGAACTGAATGATGTCCCGGGAGATATTCCTTGGATCCCTTCCCAGGGAAATCAAGGTATCTATAACCTCAAAAATCTCCCTGTAATTGCCATCGAGAAACGCGAGGATTAATTTTTCTAACCACTCGTCCTCGGTTAAACCCAGGAGTTCTCTGGCATCATTGGCAGTGATCTCCCCTCCCGTGTAAGCCAGGAGCTGCTCCAGGATTGATTCCCCATCACGGAAAGACCCGGAGGCGGCCTGAACTACCATATCCAGAGCCCCATCCTCGATTTTCCCGCCCTCAGCCTCCACGATTTGAGCAAACCTTTCCTTTAGAAGAGGGAAGGGGATCCTTCTGAAATCGAAACGCTGACATCGGGAAAGGATCGTGGGGGGGAGCTTCTGGGGCTCGGTTGTACAGAGGATGAAGACCACGTGCTCCGGAGGCTCCTCCAAGGTTTTGAGCAGGGCGTTGAAGGCCTCGGGTGTGAGCATGTGCACTTCGTCAATAATGTACACCTTATACCTGCCCTCGACCGGGGCGAAGCGCACCCTCTCCCGCAGTTCCCTGATCTCATCAATTCCCCGGTTGGAGGCGGCGTCGATTTCCAGGACGTCCAATGAGGTCCCCTCCTTGATGTGTTCGCAGTTGCGGCATTTTAAACAGGGATCTGCGGTAGGACCGTTCTGGCAGTTCAGGGCCTTGGCTAAGATGCGGGCGGTGGAGGTTTTTCCTGTTCCCCTGGGACCGGCGAATAAATAGGCATGAGCAATTCTGCCCTTGGCCACCGCGTTCTTTAGGGTGCGGGTGACATGCTCCTGCCCGAGCACTTCATCAAAGTTCTGAGAGCGCCATTTGCGATATAGAGAAATGTAATTCATCTCATCTCCAATTTGGACCGTGCACCCACCTTTGATGACCCTCTTCCGAGCGGAATCCCTTCAGCCAGCTCCGGCAAGGCTTCCCTGCGGCACCCGGAGCGATCTGCTTACCGTTGCTTCCTCCCGGACCTGGCGGGGTTCACAGGGCTCCGCTCTCCCCGTCTAGCACGGCCAATGTTATTATACATTAGGGAAGAGGATTTAACTAAATTGCTGGGATGATAAATTGAACGTCAGTTTGAAAGGAAGGAAGGTGCCAACTATGGCTAAAAAAGGAAAATTTCTCGAGGACGCACTAATATTTGCAGTAGTTGTAGCTTTGGTTTTTGCGGGCCTTTATCTTTATAATCTCCTTGCCCCAAAGCCTCTCTACCAGGAGGGGATAATGGGAACTATGGCCACCCAACTCGACTTGATCGTCAAAAACCTGGAGATTTTTCAGACCTCTCCCTCCCTGGAAAACTACTTAATCCTTAAGATGGCCGTTTCCCGGGCATACGGTATCACTCTTCCCGTTTATGCGGCCTATCAGAAGAATAACCCCCGGTTAAGCGAGAAATGGCAAAACTTAGGCATCTTCTTGAACCAGGTGGAGCTGGAATTGAAAAACGGCCTCCTTAAAGGTGGCTCCGCTGATCAGGCGCTGAAGGACCTGGCGGATAGACTGAAGGACCTGAACGAACCTCTCGTGAAGCTTTCCGAGAAATTCAGGGATTGGTCCAAGGACACCGCCAGTGAAGAAAAGGCCTCTCTGTTCTGGAGTCAGCTTGCGGAGTGTGAAAAAGCGATTGCAGCTCTAACACCTTGAACAAATTCAGGATAGCCGGAAGTTTTTCTCCTCTCATTTCATCCTCTGGCCTGGACAGGGTTATGCCCAGAGCAGATGCTCTCCCTGGAAGAAAATTATGAGCGCTTTCAGGAACAGAACGTGATTCCTCTGGGGCTATCAGTGGATCCAGTTCCCTGAATTTCCCAGCTCCCCTCGCTTGAGGAAATTTTTGCCTTTTTGAAGAAAACTGAACCAGAGATTTAAGGCTTAAAGCAGCCTATTTTTTCTTCACTTCCTCGGGAAGGGCGATTTTAAATAGGGCGATGTCCATCCCCAGCCTCTCAGTTTCCTGCTTGGTCCTTAGCCCTGCAGCCAGGTTTAAAAGAAGGAAGACTATCAAGCCGAAGCCTAAGCCCAGTATTGCAGCGACCAGTGTCCCGATTAATTGGGAGAGGACATTCACCCCGCCCAAGCCGCCCAGGAACGAGTACCCGCCGATCCCTGCAGCAATTCCTCCCCAAGCTCCCACTAATCCGTGTAAGGGCCAGGCTCCGCAGGTGTCGTCGAGCTTTAAATTGTGCACCGTCCAGCGATTAGCAAAAAGGAAAAGAACGCCCCCGATAAAGCCACTAGCAAGGGCGAAAAGCGGATGGAAGACGTCAGCACCAGCGAGAACGGAAATCGCTCCTGCAAGCACCGAACCCTGGCGAATGTGCCATTCCTCTTTTAAGAGTACAAATTGGGCGATCGCCCCTCCCGCAATTCCCAAAAGGACGTTCATGGGAGCGAGAGCTGTAGCCTTGTTCATGTCCCCGGAGAATCTGGCGAATACTATCCCGATCAGGCAAAGAGCGGCAATCCAGTTTCCTATGGCTGCAAGCACCGGGGAGGAAGCGGCACTTTCCTGCACCTTCCCTTTTATATAGCGCTCCAGTCTAGGGCCCAAAACGAGCACTCCTCCTAAAGCTGCGAAGCCCGCAAACAGATTGAGAATAACTGCTCCTCCCAGATCGTGAAAGGCTGGGAGGTTAAACCATTCTTTCAAAAGTCCGGTTCGACCGTTGAGCCATACCAGGTTTCCCCAAACTGTTCCCTCTAATAACGGATAAATAAGGGCCACAAGGATCGTGCTGGCAATAATCTGGCCTTTGAGGGTTGCCCTCTCGGCAAGCGATCCGCTAATGATTGCTGGAATCAGGCAGGCTAAGGAGGAAAGGAAGAAAAACCTCAAGGCCTGGTAGCCTTGATTGGCATTCAGAGCTTCTCCGGAAGAGAAGAAATGGTAGCCGTAAGAGATCGTAAAGCCTATAAGGAAATAGCCAAGAACTGCGAATACCCAGGAGAGCGGAAAAAGGGAAAAAGCGGTGATGGTGTTTTTTCGGCGCACCGTTCCTGCCTGCTTCATAAATAGGCCAAACGCGGCAATCAGGGCAAGGATGCCCCCAAACAACAAAAAAAGCGTGTTGATATCCACTTTTTGACACCTCCGAATGTTGTTTTCTTACCCTGATGAATTTTACATAAAATGGTCAGAAACAACAACGCTAATTGCGGGTTTCCCTGATAAAAAACCCTCTTAAAAGAAAATTCGCGAGAAAATCCCCAGAGCTAAGAGGATACCCAAAGCCATAAAAAGTACTGCCGAGATAATCTGGAGAGTGCGAATAAGTTTCATTTTTTGTGCAAGAAGTTTCGCCAGCCCTGTGAAGAAAAGGGCTATTATGATAAAAGGCAGGGAGAAACCTAAGGAATAGACGAAAAGAAGCAAACCGCCACGGATAGGAGCACCCGAGGAGGCAGCCAGCGCGAGAATCGATGCCAGAACTGGTCCCGAACAGGGAGTCCAGGTGAGGGAGAAGGCGAATCCCAGAATAACTCCTGAAAGCAGAGGCGAGACCCCTGCGATCTTACCCTTCAGGTAAAACCCCTTCTCCTTATAAAGCCAGGGAACCCGTACCAGGCCGGTCATGAAGAACCCGAAAAGAAAGATGATAATCCCGAAGGCTATCTCCAGCTGCCGCTTATACTGGAAAAGAAAGTATCCCAGGGAGCCTGCCAGAAAACCCTGGATAAAGAGGAGGGAGGAAAGGCTTAGAACAAAGAGCAAAACTCCCAGGTACAACCGCCCTTTATGTGGACTCTTAACTTCCTTCGTGGCTGCTCCGCCGAGAAACGCCAGGTAGACGGGCAAAAGAGGCACAATGCATGGGCTGAAAAAGGATAGTACCCCGGCCCCAAAGGCCACAAGAAAACTGACCTCGTTCATCAGGGCAGATAGGAGGAGAGGGACTCAAAAGTTGTGCTCCCCATGATTACGGTTATGATTGCCCCCTGTTCATCGATGACGTATGTCGTAGGGACGAGGGAGATTCGATAAAGATTGGATATGGAAGTTTTCTGTTCCGAGTCAAGGATTATCGGGTACAGGATGCTTTGCTCCTGGAGAAATTGCTCTACTTCCTCTCGGGATTCCATAATCTCAATTCCCAGGAAGACAACCCTGTTCTTGTACTCCTCATAAAAGCTATTTAACTCAGGGATCTCATCCCTACAGGGAGGACACCAGGTAGCCCAGAAATTGAGGATAACGATTTTTCCTCTAAAGGAGCTCAGGGAAAGTTTTTCCCCGGTCATAGTGATGGCTTCAAAGTCAGGAGCCTTGCTTGCCGTGGGTTTTTCTGTGGGAGCAGGTGGCGGGGTTTCGGAAGGCTGTTCTAGATAAGCGGGCTTCGATTCCTTAAGCTCAGAGGCACTCGGGGAACATGCGCTCACAAAGAGGCCCACGAATAATAACCCTGTGAGGACTATCAGAAGTTTTTTCAGCATTTTCTCTTTCATGATTAATTTTTACGTGGCAGGGAGGGTGAATGTCAACCGGAGTAAAAACTGTGAATATCTGGCTGTGGATAATGTGGATAAAAATGTGGATATTTGTTCGCTATTCTTTTTTCTTTTCAAACTTCTTCAAGATGAACCTTTCTAAAACTCTCACAAATTTGGTCGTGAAAAAATCAGTTTTTCGGGAAAGCGGGGAAACAAGAACAGTAAATGCCCCACAGATATTTCCTCCAAGGACATCGGTGAAAATCTGGTCTCCCACTACAGCCAGGGCTTTTAAAGGGATGTTCAATTTTTTGGAAGCCCGAATAAAAGCCATAGGGAAGGGTTTAAAGGCGCTAGCGATGAACTCCAGATCAAGATCCTGTGCGAATTTGCGGGTTCTGCTGGCCGGGCTATTGGAAATCAACACCAGCTTTAATTCCCCGGCTTTCATTCTCTGAATCCATTCTCTGATGCTCTCTTGCACTCCCCCTTCTCTTCGAGGGGCAATAGTATTGTCCAAATCGATAATAATTCCCTGAATGCCCCTTTCTATAAGGAAACCGGGCTCGAGATCCTCAATTTTTTCCAGGTAAATTTTGGGAAAGAAAATTGCTACAGTATCTCCTCCTCTTGAAAAATAAGGGGTATTTCCCGGGAGAGATCGCTTAGTACCTCAAAGAGCTCCGCTTTCTGAGAATCATTTGAGGATATGAGCATCTCTATTTCTCCTCCTGCTTTTTTAGTATTCAGGATCATGGCCAGGCCCTCGTAGCTTTCGAGAATTGACTGCACGAAGCTCTCCTTTTCCCTGGGAACTTTTAGGAGGATTCGGATTTCCTGGGGGACCCTCATCCTTTTATCCTTGAGACGATTAAATCCACCGCCACCTGGTTGAGTCCTCCTTCGGGGATAATCAAGTCAGCATAACGTTTAGTGGGTTCCACGAACTGAAGGTGCATAGGGCGTACCACTTCTAAATATTGCTGGACCACGGATTCCAGGGTCCTGCCCCTTTCTTTTACGTCGCGCATCAGCCTTCTGATAAATCGAACGTCGGAATCGGTATCCACGAAGAGCTTTATATCCAGAAGGCTCCTTAAGCGGAAATCAGCCAGCACCAGGATGCCTTCCACGATGATGACTGGCGCGGGCTCCACTCTCACCGTCTCCCCGGTGCGATCGTAAGTGATGAAGGAGTAAACTGGCTTCTCTATGGGCTCGGAGCGCAGAAGCTTCTCCAGGTGCTCACAGAGAAGGTCGTGGTCAAAGGCATCGGGATGGTCGTAATTCAAACGTTTCCTTTCCTCCAGGGTGAGGTTGGGAAAGCTTTTATAATAGGCATCCTCCTCGATTAGAGAGACTTTTCGGTCGCTCAGGCGGGAAATGATCATATCGGCCAGGGTGGTTTTTCCCGAGCCTGATCCTCCAGCTACCCCAATAATAATTGGTCTATTCATCATTCACCTCTAAGGCTGGCAATGTTATTCAAGTGCTCCTGGTAAGTTTCCGCAAAAAGGTGCTGGCCGTCGCCTTTAGCTACAAAATAATAATATTCCGTAGGGGCGGGATAAAGGGCGGCCCTGATCGAGGAAAGCCCGGGGTTGCAGATTGGGCCAGGAGGAAGACCAGGGTAAAGGTAGGTATTATAGGGGGAATCAAATTCTAAATCCTCATAGGTTAAAGGACGCTTCGGGTTTCCCAGGGCGTACTCCACAGTGGGATCACACTCCAGCTTCATGCCTATCGCTAGCCTATTGAAAAAAACGGATGAAATGATCGGTTTTTCCTCCTCTACACCGGCTTCCTTTTCGATCATCGAGGCCAGGGTGAGCACCTCGTGAAATGACCATCCCATCTTACGGGCGCGATCCAGAAGTTCAGTGTCGATCTTATTATTGAGGTTCTCCAGCATGGTAGTGATGAGTTGCTCCTCGCTCATCCTGGGGAGAATGTAAGTGTCGGGAAAGAGGTATCCTTCTAAGCCAGGGAGAGGATCCTGGCTCTTAAAGGGAAAATCGAAATTATCCTTTCCCTCCTTAGCCAGCTTGAGGAATTTCTCCTTGTCGATGAAAGGGGTGGGAGAAACCGTATTTTCCACCGAGCGCAAAGGAGTACGGGAAAAGATGTCTGCAATTTCCTCGATCGTAGCGCCCTCAGGTATAGTGAATTTGTACTTCAACACCTCATGCTCTTTGAGCTTCCGCACTATCTCCGGAACTCCCATGTCGCTTGTGAGCAAGTATTCCCCACCCTGAAAGAAGGCTGCCAGGTGTTGCGCCCTCGCTTCCTGAGTAAAATGCAACCTGTTCCAGATGAGGCCTTTTTCGTAGAGAATATTAGCCATTTCCTCCGGGCTTAAATCCGAGGAGAACACGACCACCTCTTCCTTGTGCGGTAGATTTTGCGGTCCCGATAAAATCAGGGTCAAAGCGGAAAGGATCAAAAGAAAAATGGGAGCCAGAAAATAAGTGAACTTGAGCTTACGCCGTCTGCGCATGGTACTTTAATCCTCCAACGGAGATTCCTGCAAGTGCCCAGAAAAGGGGAGCCACCGAGACTACGGAAAAAGAGAGCTCCAGGGAAACGAGATACCCAAAAAGAGCGGGCAATGTATAAATTGACAGGGAGTCAGAGTGTCGCCCGGGATAAATGAGGGAAAAAAGGCGTACCAGAAAAGCGAGATAGGCTAAAAGACCCGCGATGCCTAAAGTTACTGCCACCTGGATCAGGTCATTATGCGCCTTGTCCACATAGGCATAGCCGTTGTTGAAGAGCATTAAGCTTTCCTGGTATGAAAACTGAGGAAAAGCGATCCCAAAGGAGTCCGGTCCCCAGCCGAAAACAGGGTATCTGAGGATGGAGGGAAGAGCTCTGCTCCAGATGTAAAGCCTGTTCATAAAGGTATTTTGGGGGTCGAAATTGAAGGAGGCTTTTAAACGTTCCCAGAGGTTTATCCCTCTCAGGTTAACTGTGAATAACAGGCAAACCAGTAAAATCATCAGAACCGAGAAAGCTGCAAGGAGGAGCTTTTGTTTTTTCCCCGTGAATAAGAAAAAAAGTAGCATGGCCGCAAGACCAATCCAGGCCCCTCGGGATCCAGTCAGTACCAGGGCTGCGGTGAAAAACAGGCTCAGGGACAAAAGGAGCATCTTTTTCCACCGGGAACTATCCTGGAAAAAGTAAAGGGGAAGGGGAATTAATAGTAGGAGGTAGGAGCCCAAAAAGATGGGGTTCCCGATCGTGGAAAAGGAACCCACCCAGTCTGCCCGGATGAAATCCCGGGGCAAAATTTCGATGGAGGCCGCCTGAAGGATGCTGTAAAGGGCGACCAGGAATCCCGAGGTCAGAATCACGGAGAGGGCCAGCCTTCGCCATTTCCCCTCCGATAAAAAATCCTGCGTCAGAAGGAAAAGGGAAAAGTAGGAGAGGAGGGTGAGAAAGCCCTCCCTTCTTCTCTCAGCCCCAAAGATAGTTAAGGGCTCAAGGGAAAAGAGGGTGGAAGCCAGGGCAGTAAGGATCAGAAAGAGGAGAAAAAGGTCCATCCCCCGGTCTCTGTGCCCCCAGGTTCCCATTTTGAAAAAACGCAAACTCCAGATAATTAAGAGGATAGAGCAAGACCAGAAGAGGAACCAGGCTCTGGGCTCGTAGAAAAAATCCAGGGTTTTTATGGAGTCTCGAGAAACGAGCCCCAGGGCTGAAGCATAAACTAAGGGATGGAGTACCAGAGGGTAAAGGAAGAGAAACAGAAGTAAAGAAATGGAGATCAGGGAGTCGAGCAGACTCTCTTTATTGAGACTGCTCATCCTCTTCTTGAAAGTCCTGTTCCTCGAGCCAGGCCTCCAGAACATCGAGGAGGATATCCTCCTCCAGGGGATCAGGGATATCTACCAGACGCCGCCCCTCAATGCGCAAGATCACCGGAGCGCCAATTCCTTCCTCAACCGGGTAAAAAACCGCGTATTCCTCGCCGTCGTAATCGAATCGGCCAAAATAACTATATTGATGAGGGGTGCCAAACTCATCATATTTGGCAATGCTCATTTGTTGCAGCTCTTCTTCCTCAAACATCCGGATTCCTCAATTTAAGAAAATGCAAATAGTCCTGTAATATTATCACAGCTGCAACTCTATCGGCCAACCCCTTTTTTCGAGACGGTTTCTTATTTCCAGAATGAAGCTGCCTCAAGGCGATTTTTGTGGTAAAGCGCTCGTCAAACAGGGTAACGGGAAGAAGGAGCTTCTCCTTCAATTTTTGGGCGAATTCCTGCACCTTCTCGGTCTGTACACTTGAGGTTCCTTTAAGGGTTCTGGGGAGACCGATCACGATTTCCTTGACTTCCATGGTGGATAGAAGATCAACGATTTTTTGAAGATCCTCCTCCAGAGAGCTCCTCTTGATGGTGGGCAATGCCTGAGCAGTAATTCCTAAAGGGTCAGAGACCGCAACGCCAATATAGACGTCGCCTACGTCAAGGGCCAGGATGCGCACTTTTTAGGATCTCCCTTGCGCTGTTGAGAGCCTGATCCAGCTTTTCAGCTCTCTTTCCCCCAGCTCTCCCCATCTCCGGTTTTCCTCCTCCTGAACCCTCAAGGATTTTCCCCAGAGAGCGGGCTATTTCCCCAGCATTCCAGCCTGCTTTTATGAAATTGGCGCTGACGCGCACGAGTATTGAAGGTTTGCCCTCATAAACCGAACCCAGGACCACGATCCCCTGGCCGAGTTCCTGAAGGAGATAATCGGAAAGCACCGTTAAAGCCTCCATGTCCAGGGTCTCTACCTCGGCCACTACACAGGAGGCGGGAAGAGAAACTTTATTCTTTAGGCTTAAAGCCAGAGCTTTCAGGTAACGGTCACGGTAAAAGAGGGCCCTTTTATTTTCTTCCTCCTTCTCCCCGAGCAGTTTTTTCAGTTTCGCAATCTCCTGCCCCTGGGGGGAGTTCAAGAGCAAACCCACTTCCCTTAACTTCTCCCTTTCCTCCTGAGACCTTTTCACCGCGCCTTCTCCAACTAAGGCCTCAATCCTGCGGAGATTAGATCCCACACCGGTTTCCTGGACAATAAGGAAGTAGCCAATATCTCCCGTGCGCTCCACATGAGTGCCGCCGCATAGCTCCCGGGAAGGACCGGTGAAGATCGCTCGTACCGGGTCCTTATATTTTTCCCCGAAAATGGCCACGATCCCTTCCTTTTTGGCCTGGTCTAAGGACATTTCCTTTACCTGAACGGGGTAATTCTCCTGGATCAGGCTATTTACCAGGAGCTCAATTTCCTTTATTTCCGGTTCCTCAACGGGGGCGAAATGAGAGAAATCGAAGCGCAACCTGTCCGGTTCCACGAGAGAACCTGATTGCAATGCGTGAGAGCCGAGAATTTTTCTCAAGGCGAAGTGCAGAAGGTGGGTGGCTGTGTGAGCTCTGGCAATAGCGGCCCTGCGCCTGGAATCTACTTCAGCGTGAATCATAACTCCCGGTTCCATCCTCCCGCTCTTAACCTTGACCTTGTGTACAATAAGATCCTCAAAGGGCATCTGGGTGTCCAGGACTATGGCCTCTCCATTTTCCCAGGTTATCTTACCGGTATCCCCGATCTGACCGCCCTTTTCCGGATAAAATGGCGTCTTATCGAGCAAAACCTCACCCGAAGAACCTTCCGAAAGGGAATCCACCTCCTTCCCTTCTTTGAGCAGGGCAACCACCTGGCTCCTCGAGGACAAAGCATCATAGCCTATGAATTCGCTTTCGCCTTTCTCTTCCCGGATTTTACTTAAGGGGGAAACTTCCATCCCCACTCTCTTCAAGGCAGCTCTGGCTCTTTCCCTCTGCTTTTCCATTTCCTCCTTGAAGCCAGCTCGGTCGATCTCCATGCCATTTTCCCGGGCGATCTCCTCTGTTAGCTCCCAGGGAAAGCCATAGGTGTCAGAGAGGCGGAAGACCTCGGCCCCAGGGATGACCTTTTGTCCCTTCAGGGAGAGACTCTCGAGGATTCCCTCGAGGATCGTGAGCCCTTCCTCCAGAGTCTCGCAGAACCTTTCCTCCTCCGCCTGTACCACCCTGTGAACATATGAGGACCTTTCCCTGAGTTCCGGATAACCATCCCCCATAACTTTGACCACCTCGGGTATTAACTTGAAAAGGAAGGGTTCCTTCAGTCCAAGATACCGGCTGTAACGGAAAGCCCGGCGCAAAATCCTGCGCAGGACATAACCTCTTCCCTCGTTTGTGGGCACTACCCCATCAGCGACGAGGAAGGTAATAGCGCGCAAGTGATCGGAGATGGTCCTGAGGGCAAAAAGGTGCCTTTCTTCTTGAGAGGAGGATGAAATCCTCGCAAGGTTGGCTATGGCTTCCACTAAGGGCATAAAGAGGTCGGTCTCGAAAACTGTCCTTTTGCCCTGAACGACCATTGCCAAACGCTCCAGGCCCATTCCGGTATCGATATTTTTTTGCTTTAAGGGCTCCAATTCCCCTTGCTCGTTCTTGTTGAACTCCATGAACACCAGGTTCCAGACCTCTACCAAACGCGGGCTATCATCTCCCGGTTTAGCTGGAGGACCCAGCTCTGGCCCCAGGTCGTAGTGGATTTCCGAGCAAGGGCCACATGGTCCAGTGCCAGTTGTGCCTACTGGACCCCAAAAATTGTCCCTTTCATCCAGGCGAACTATCCTCTCTTTGGGAAAGCGGATCTCCTCTTCCCAGATCCGAAAAGTTTCGTCATCATCCCGAAAAACGGATACCCATAACCTCTCCTCAGGGATTTTGAGCCTCTCTGTGAGGAATTCCCAGGCGTAGGAGATTGCTTCCTTCTTGAAATAATCTCCCACTGAGAAATTACCCAGCATCTCTAGGAAGGTGAGGTGCCTCGGGGTGCGACCAACGTTCTCGATGTCCGTCGTGCGGAAGCACTTCTGGATGGTCGTGATGCGCCGGGAAGGGGGTTCCTGGAGACCCAGAAAGTAAGGCTTCATGGGAACCATCCCTGCAGAAGTGAAAAGCAGGGTAGGGTCATCAGGAACGAGGGAGATTCCAGGTTGGATAAGATGACCCTTGCTTTCAAAAAATTTCAGAAATTCATGACGAAGCTGGTTGCTGTTCATCCTTTTTTACATCTCCTTGCGGTGGAGGGTTTTGTCTTGCTTGAGTAATGAAGGCCACTACGGTCTTAATTATGGAGAGAAGGGGAATTGCTAAGATCACGCCCCAGAACCCGAAGAGCGCCCCTCCAGTAAGGACGGCAAAAATTACCAGAAGCGGGTGGAACCCCATCCTGGCGGACATGATCAAGGGGGAGATGGCATAATTCTGGAGGACTTGCACTCCCAGGTACACCAGGAGCACATAAAACAGAAAAACGAGGGGTTTCCCTAAAGAGAGGATCAGACCACAGAGCAGGGAAAAGATCGGACCGAGGTAGGGAACGAATTCTCCAAAAAAAGCCACTATCGCTAAAATCCAGGAATAGGGAATGCCCAGAAGTAACATTCCCAAACCGGTTAGTAGGCCGACGATTGAAGCAGTCAATAAAAGGGTGCTTAGATAGCGGGCGATCACCTTTGAGAGGGAGTTTAGCAGTTCCTCACTTCCCCACTTTCCCCAGCGATTCAAAAAGATAAAAAGCTGAGATTTCAGTTTTGGCCAGTCCCTCAAAAGGAAGAGGGCCGCTAAGAAAACGAAACAGGCCCGAACCAGGAAATTCGCAAAGCTCACGCTTATGGCCACAACCTGTCCTAAAATGCTTCCAATCCAGCTCTGAAGGTTTGAACTGAACTGCTGAATAGCCAGGGACAGGGAAACCCCGAGCCCTAAAGATGTTAAGAAGCGGTCCAGGTCGCTCATCAATTGCTGGAGTTGAGTGACAATGGCGGGAAGGTTCTCTTTTAAAACCGAGAGCTCGTTGACGATTGCCGGAACGACAAGGTAAACCAGGAGACCGATTAAGAAGATAAAGACAAGGAGCACGATAAGGGAGGAAATCAAGCGGGGGATGATCCTTGAAAGAATATTAACCAACGGGTAGAGCAGGAAGCCAAGGAAGCCGGCCCAGAGAAAGACCGCCAGTACACCCAGAAGGCTCTTGAACACGTAATAAATCACCCAAAATCCCAAAAGCAGAAGGACAACGAGGGCCAGGCTTAACCCTATGCTCCATAGAAGCTCCCTATTCTTTTGAATGCGTGTTAAAAGGCTCATGAATTTACTTTGTATTATACTATCTAAATAATAGCATGAAGGAAGTCCTCTTTTATGGCCTATTTGGTGTTTTTCTGGCGTTCCTGGAAGTCTTGATCGTTTTGAAGACCAAGCTCCTGGACGTTCCCTGGGCATTCCTGACTTTTTTCTTCCTGCTTTTCTTCCTGCTTGCAGGCCTTTTCTTCCAGAGAAGAAAGGGGAAATACAACTTTTTTATCTCCCTTTTTTTCTATGCCCTGGGACTCCTTTTTTACTACACCCTCTATCTGAAGGACCACCCGGAATTTGAAGAGTTCACTTATCTGTATTATTTTTTGGTCTATGTGTGGCCCGGGATTCTGGGGACAATCTCTTACCATTTAGTCAGGGTCCTTTTTAGACCCACCCCTCCCAGGTCCACAAGGCTCTATCGGTTGGAAAGGCAATTAAGATTGAAGGCGAAGAAAAGGAAAGAATCAGAACTTAAGAACAAGGCCCCGGGAGAATAAAGGATGTCTTTAATCAAAGTTTTAATCGTATTCCTCGCAATAATTTTTCTGATTACCAGGCGCTTAAACCTGGGTTTGATAATGCTTGCCGGCGCATTTTTATTGGCCTTGCTTTTCTCGGTCTGGCCCTGGCAGTGGATCCAGATTGCTTTCTACTCCGCTATTGACTACACGACCATTACCCTGATTCTCTCCCTGGTGCTCATCCAGTTCCTGGAAGCCACCTTGAGGCGCTCCAGTTTGCTTGAGCAGATGGTGACTTCCCTTAAAAATCTGGTTCCTGATCACCGACTGGTAATGGCTTTTTTGCCTGCCTTTCTAGGATTCCTGCCCTCCGCAGGGGGCGCTCTTTTTTCTGCACCCCTTGTGGAAGAGGCGAGCAAGGGATTTGATATTTCCCCTGCAAAGAAGACCTACATTAATTACTGGTTCCGCCACATCTGGGAATGCATTTTCCCCCTTTATCCGGGATTGATCCTGGCTTCCAGCTTGTTAGGGGTGAACCTCTCAGCTCTGATATCCCACCAGTGGCACTACACACTGGCCGCTATTCTCGTGGGGACGGCCTTCGCCTTCCCGGGGGTCAAGAACCAGAATCAGAGGATGAAGGACAAGGGGATCTGGAAGGACCTGGGGAAACTCCTTTTCACTATCCTTCCCGTTTTGATGGTGCTGGTTTTAGTACTTATCCTCCATGTGGAGCTTGTTCTGGCCCTGCTTTTAGTCCTTGCTCTGCTATGGGGATGGGCCGCAGCTTATCGTCACTGGAAGTTTATCAACTTCTGGGATTTGGTGAAGAGGGCTTTTTCCTTCAATACCGTATTCCTGGTTTTGGGAGTAATCATCTTCAAGGACACCATGATCAAGAGTGGCTCAGTCAACGAACTTTCTGATTTTTTCTTTCGTTCCGGCGTGCCCTCGATCGTGCTTGTTTCCCTGCTCCCTTTCTTCGTGGGTTTGCTCACCGGGGTCACCCAGGCGTTCGTTGGGGTGGCCTTCCCTCTACTTTTGGGTATTTTTGGTAATCCAGTAAGCCTTCCCCTCGTAGCGTTAGCATACGTTTCAGGGTTTGTAGGTGTTCTTGCCTCACCTGTGCACCTTTGCCTGGTGTTAACTCGTCAGTATTTCAAAGCTGATTGGGGGAAGGTTTACGCTATGCTTGCTCCATCCGCCTCGATTGTTCTGATTGTAGCGTTTTTAGTTTATTTGGTTTTCTGAGGCCAATTTCTAAAGGAGGTGCTTTATGAGATCAAATTTTGGGTTCGCCACCCGTGCCGTGCATGCGGGCCATCTCAAGGGGGAAGAGGGAGCAACCGTCACCCCTATTTTTCAGACCGCCGCTTTCTCCTTTGCTTCCTCCGATGAAGCCTTCAGGAGGTTTCAATTGGGTGAAGGATACGTTTACACGCGCTACGGTAATCCTACCGTCCGCTCGGTTGAAGAAAAAATAGCATCTCTGGAAGAAGCAGAGGATGCTATTCTGTGCAGTTCGGGAATGTCCGCAATTCTGGTTGCGCTTCTTTCCCTCCTGAAGTCGGGAGACCACATAATCAGCGAGGAATCCATTTATGGGGGGACTTACACTCTCTTCCAGGAAATCCTGCCTCGCATGGGTATAGAGGTTAGCTTCACCGATACATTGAATGAGGGAAAAATGAAGGAGCTCCTCAGGCCCAAGACCAGAGTGCTCTTTTTGGAATCCCCGGGCAACCCCCTCCTGAAGGTGCTCCCACTTTCAAAGCTGGCCAATTTCGCTCGGGAGAACAATTTAATTACCATAGTGGATTCCACTTTTGCCACTCCCTACTTTCAAACACCCTTGAAATTGGGTTGCGATCTGGTAGTGCACTCAGCGACCAAATTCCTGGGAGGGCACGGTGATCTCACCGCCGGAGTGATCGCTGGCTCAAAAGCGCTCCTTGAGCCCATGAGGAAAACCTTTCACAGGCAGATGGGCGCTATCCTCTCTCCCTGGGAGGCTTTCCTCCTGGGAAGAGGAATTTTGACCCTGCCCTTAAGGATGGAGAAAAGCGCCCAAAACGCCATGTATTTGGCGGAAAAGCTTTCATCCCGGCCGGAAGTAAACGCGGTGTATTATCCCGGGCTTCCAACTTTTCCCCAGCACGAGATCGCCCGCTCTCAAATGAGGGGGTTCGGTGCCGTCCTGGCCTTTGAACTTAAAGGGGGATACCAGGCTGCGGTCAGGTTTCAGGATTCCCTGAAGTTGATTCTGAGGGTAGCCTCCCTGGGAGATGTGCAGAGCCTGATCACCCATCCAGCCTCCACCTCTCACCGCATGCTCTCTCCGGAGGAACGGCTGAGAAGGGGAATCACCGATGGCCTGGTCAGACTCTCCGTGGGTATAGAGGACGCCCCTGACCTCTGGGACGACATCGAGCAGGCCCTGGACGGTCTGTCTTAGGTTTTTGCGGTGCGGAAGTGATCCCTTTCTAAGTAAATCCTCTGGATGATTCTCTCGTCTGAGGGAAGTTCCTCCGGAGCGGTGAAGGCGATTACACTGACGTAATCCTTCAGGGGGCTTGTGACTACTTTCTTCCCCAGGGTCTCCTGCACCTGGAAAATGCCTGCGGAGTTAGACATCTGAATCATGATCTCAATTGGTTTTTCTTGCCCCTCCGCAATCAGCACTTCCTCAATGCCTAAAGCGGAAACGCAGTGGATGTTCACGTTACCTAACTCGAAGGCCATTCTCCCTCTTCCCTTGGTCATGTCCGTAGCGTCCCCGATTCCGATTAAGGCAGCTTCCTTGGTAAGGTCACTGACTTCAAAATCGTGAGCGTAGATGGCGTTCAAAATAAAACCGCGAATTTCGGTCCTCGTTTCTAAGTCGGGATAAATTTCGGGTAGGAGCCTGTCTAAAAGAGGGGTAGCGAGGATTACACTGTGCAGATTGTGCCATTCCCGGTGTACCTGATTTCCGATGTCGTGAAGTAACCCTGCAGCCATAACAATCAAGTGCTCGTCGTCCAGGTCTCCTCCTTCCGCTTCCATGAAGTCCATGGGAACGTCTCTCTTTACGAGGAGATCGAGCATGGTGAGGGCCGAAGAAGTGGCCACCTTGGCGTGCACCTCTCCATGGTCATTAAAGTGGAGCTTTGTCACAGCAATAAAATCCGCTAAGTCCCAGTCGGCCCTGACCTCCAGGTCCTGTTCCAGAATGTGGAAAAACCTGAGCGCTTTAGGAAAGGGCTCAAGCGATTTAAGAATCCCTAATCTGGACCTCTCCTCGAGTTCCCTGTAAGATTCAGGAACTCCCACCTCTATACCTGTGTCCTGGAGTGCCCTCTTCAAATTTTGGAAATGGTTGACCTTTTTCACGTTTTCCCTCCGCTTTCTGATTTAAAATGTTAACATTAAAAGTCTTATAGATAAAGGATTTGCACTGCATAGGCCTTTTGAGTATTTTAACAGGAGAGGAGAACAATGGACAGGATTCAGAACCGGATTGATAATTTTTCGGCACGCTTGCGCCGGGCTCAAGAGGAGCGCCTCTATTTCTACCTGAAGGAGATCGAACGTATGGACGGCGCCTATGTTTACGTCCAGGGAAGAAGGATGATGATGCTCGCCTCATACTCATATCTGGGCCTTATCGGACATCCTAAGATTGCGGAGGCAGCAAAAAAGGCTCTGGAAGAGTATGGCACCGGGACTCACGGCGTGAGGATTCTTGCTGGCAGCTTGCCCGTTCATAAAGAATTGGAAGAGACCATCGCCAGATTCAAAGGGACCGAGGACGCCATCGCTTACTCTTCTGGATATGTTACGAACCTATCCACGGTTTCCACCCTTGTGGGAAGGAACGACGTTGTTATCTGCGATAAACTGAACCACGCTTCCATTGTCGATGGATGCCTTCTTTCTGGAGCCAATTTCCTTCGTTTCCAGCACAACGATGTCTCGAGTTTGGAGGATCAGCTGAAAAGGGTTAAGGAGCAGGATGTGGCGAAGCTCGTGATCGTGGATGCGGTTTTCTCTATGGATGGGGATATCGCCCCCCTTCCTCAGTTGGTGGAGCTCTGCGAGAAGTATGGGGCCTGGCTGATGGTGGATGAGGCACACTCTCTGGGAGTTCTGGGCGAGACCGGACACGGGATAGAGGAGCATTTCCATATGCCCGACTCTATTCCCATCAAAATGGGCACTCTTTCCAAAACCATCCCCGCAATAGGTGGATACATCGCCGGGAAAAAGGACCTGATTGACTTTCTCAAGCACAACGCCAGGGCTTTCGTTTTCTCCGCTGCCCTTCCGCCCCCGGTTGCTGCTGCTGCCAAAGCCAGCTTTGAGGTGATCGAGGAAGAGGTCTGGAGGGTGCACCGCGTTCAGGAGAACATGCGCCTGTTTAAAAAGGGTCTGGAGGATTTAGGCTTCAGTACCTTTAACTCTCAGACTCCTGTTGTTCCCATACTGATTGGGGAAGAGGAAACAACCCTGAAAGTCACCAAATTCCTTCAGGATGAGGGTCTCTTTGTCCTTCCTGTTCTTCCCCCAGCTGTACCCCCTTTAACCTGCAGACTGCGCACGACTGTTACCGCGGCTCACACGCAGGAAGACATTTCTTTGGCCCTGGAGATCTTGGGTAAAGCAAAGAAGAGATTTTCCTTGTGAGGTGAAATAATGTCTGTTCGCGTTCGCTTCGCTCCCAGCCCCACAGGGGAACTCCACATTGGAGGATTGCGCACAGCGCTTTTCTGTTACCTATTCGCTCGGAAAAACAGGGGGGTCTTCATCCTTAGGATTGAGGATACGGATCGCAAAAGGTACGACCCCCACTCCGCAGATCACATTCAGTTTGCCCTTCGCTGGGCAGGGCTGAACTGGGATGAAGGGCCAATTTTTCAGTCTCAGAGGCTGGAAATATACAAAAAGCACGCTTTCGAGCTGATGGATGCGGGGCACGCTTACCCCTGTTTCTGCTCCCCGGAGCGCCTGGAGGAAATGAGGAAAGAGCAAGAAGCTAAGAAGCTCCCTCCTCGATACGACCGACGCTGCAGGAATCTCACGGAGGAGGAAAGGGAAAGACTGATCATGGAGGGGGCTCCCTTCACTATCCGGATGAAAGTCCCGGAGTCTGGAATTACAAAGTTCAAAGACATCGTTTACGGGGAAATCTCGGTGCGCAACGAGGAAATCGACGACCAGGTACTCTTGAAATCCGACGGGTACCCCACCTACCATCTGGCACACCTTGTGGACGATCACCTGATGGAAATTACGCACGTCATCAGGGGGGAGGAATGGTTGCCCTCTACTCCCAAGCATGTCCTGCTTTATCAGGCATTCGGCTGGGAGATGCCTGAGTTCTGTCACCTTCCCAGCATTCTGGCGGGAAGGGGCCAGGGAAAACTCTCCAAACGGCACGGGGCGGTTTCCGTAATTTCCTATATGGAGGAGGGGTATCTCCCCGAAGCCATGATTAACTTTCTTGCCCTTTTGGGGTGGTCCCCGGGAACTGATCAGGAAATCTTTTCCATGGAGGAACTGATCGAACAATTCTCCCTGGAAAAGGTTTCCCATACGGGGGCAGTCTTCAACAGGGAAAAACTTGATTTCTTTAACGGTTACTACATTCGCAAGAAATCTCTCGAGGAGCTGGCCATCCTGGTCAAACCCTACCTGGTGAAAGCGGGATTGATAAATGAGGATTATCCCCTTGAGCCTTACTTCTTTATGGCCTTACGCACGGTCCAGGAAAGGATGAAGAAACTTTCCGAGGCCCCGGAACTCCTCTCCTTCTACTTTAAAGAACCGGATTACCCGGCAGAACTATTGATCCCCAAAAAGGGAACGCCAGAGAGCGCAGCCTTTGCCCTGGAGGTAGCTATCGACTGTTTGACGGAGGTTGAGGATTTTGCGGCCCCGGTTTTGGAAAGGGAATTACGTCAGGCTGCCCAGGAGAAAGGAATTCCTCCGGGAAACCTGCTCTGGCCTCTTCGAGCAGCTCTCACCGGGAAAGAGGCTTCTCCGGGAGCATTCGAGGTCCTGGAAGTGCTGGGTAAAGACGAGAGCCTCTTGCGACTTGAAAAAGCGCTTTTCAAGCTGAAAAAGTAGGAAGATAGAGCCCCTGGTCCATGATTGACCGGAAGATCCTTAAGGCTGACCTTCTCCTTCTCCTTACAGCCTTTATCTGGGGAGCAGCCTTTGTGGCGCAGAGGGTTGGCGTCAATTATCTTCCTCCTGCGGCCTTCAACGGCATTCGGTTTTCCCTGGGGACAATAGCCCTTCTTCCCTGGGCTCTTTCCAAAAAAGGGAACCCCCATTTTTTCTCCAGGGAAGAGCTTAAAGGCGGAATCCTTGCCGGGGTGCTCCTGGCAATTGCTACGAACCTTCAGCAATACGGGATTGTGCATACTACAGCCGGGAAAGCTGGTTTCATTACCGGGCTTTATGTTGTGATTGTCCCTTTTCTTGGTCCTCTTTTCCGACACCGCCCGGGTTGGGGAAGCTGGCTGGGAGCTTTTCTTGCTCTGGGCGGGCTATACCTTCTGAGTGTGAGAGAGAATTTTGCTATCTTGAAAGGTGACCTTCTGGTCTTGATTTGCGCTTTTGTCTTCTCCTTTCATGTTCTCGTGGTCTCGCTTTATTCCAAAAAGAGCGAGCCCCTGCGCCTGGCTCTGATGCAATTCCTCACTTGTTCTGTCCTCAGCCTATTTTTCGCCTTTTCCTTTGAACACTTCAGCACTCAGGGCGTAAAGGAGGCTATCTGGCCTCTGGTGTATGCTGGGGTTTTTTCCGTGGGAGTGGCCTACACCCTTCAGGTCGTTGCCCAGAAAGATACAGTCGCCACTCATGCTGCGATCATCATGAGCCTGGAGGCTGTTTTCGCTGCATTAACCGGTTGGGCCTTTTTGGGAGAGATTCTCACTCTCAGAGCCATCTGGGGATGTGCCTTGATGTTTTTGGGGTCTTTAATAGCTCAGATAAAACCTTAAAAAATTAATTGTTTAAAACTAAAATTAGGACTATGAAGGCGCTCGTTTCGATCAGCAGATGTCAATCCTATGAATACCGCGAAGTGCACGAGGCCATAAGATCCGCCCTTTCCGCTTTAGGTGGTATTCAGCACTTCGTGCAGCCAGGAATGAAGGTTCTTCTAAAACCTAACCTTCTTTCCCCCAGTGATCCTGATAAGGCAATCACCACACACCCGGTTTTTGTGCAAGTTGTGGCAGAAATAGTAACCGAGGCAGGTGGTGAGGTCTGGATCGGAGATTCACCTGGGGGAACGGGAGAGAATACCCCCGAGCTCTGGTTGAAAACGGGAATGACCAGAACATCAGAAGCGACTTCAGCTCGACTCGTTCCCTTTCAGGCAATGGTCTGGAAAAGTCTCAGAGGAAAAAGCTATTTGATCGCCAGGCCCATTTTTGAGGCCGACCTGCTTATCAACCTTCCCAAATTGAAAACCCATACTTTGACCCTTTATACGGGTGCCGTGAAAAACCTTTTTGGGGTGATCCCGGGAACCAGGAAAAGGGAAATCCACCTCAGGGCACCCTCGGTGCGCGAGTTCTCAAGCGCGCTTGTTGATGTCCGTGAGCTTGTGCGACCGGGGCTCACTATTATGGATGGGATAGTGGGCCAGGAAGGAAACGGTCCTGGGGCGAACGGCACACCAAAGAGATATGGAGTGGTGGCTGCTTCCACTGACCCGGTTGCTTTAGATGTCATCATGGCTAAAGCCATGGGATGCCCCGAGGGAGGAGTCCTTCACCTGAAAGAGGCTGCTCGACGAGAATTGGGAGTAGGGGAGTTGCATTCCATCAAAGTCGAGGGAGATAGTCGGGCTCTGGAATTTGGCAAGGTGAGGCTGCCTCCTTTTAGTGGCCTGCTTCAGGCTGCTATTCCTGAATTTATTGCGCCGCTCTTTAGTCGTCTGGTTTACGTTCGTCCTAAGGTCAACTCCTCCGCATGCACGGGATGTGGACTTTGTGCTCAATCATGCCCTCGTCAAGCGATTACTCCCGATAAACCCGCACGGATAAACTATCGTGAATGCGTGGGTTGCCTGTGTTGCGCCGAGATTTGCCCTCAGGGAGCGATTACCCCCTTGCGCAGTCCTTTGGCCAGAATAGCGGGGATAAAATAAAAGTTAAAGACCACAAGGAGCACGAAAATGATTTTGCGCCTTTTCCTTAGAAGTTCCTGGCAGAGGGAGTATTTTTACGCCCTGCTTCACAAACACCGTATCACCCACGGTTTTAAGAGCTGGAGAAAAAACGAACGTGATTCCCCCCAGGCCGAAGCGGAATTGGACGGAAGGATCCTTCCCGGCCAGAATCTTGAATCCTTCAAGGGAGAATTATGGAAAATTATAGGGTCCGATTATGAATTCGAGCCCATTATGGTCTACGGCGGCATGATCCAGATTGTGCTGTGGTCCCGATGATGGCAACCGGGGCAACAGATGCCAAGCACCTGGCCCGCCTGGGCGTTCCCTGCTATGGTTTCTCTCCGATGAGGCTTCCTGAAAAAATGGATTTTATGCGCATGATTCACGGCCACAATGAGCGCATTCCCATCGATGCTTTAGCTTTCGGGGTGCAGGTGCTCTATGACGTGGTAGCTAATTTCTGCTCAAGAGCCGAAGAACTTTAAGGGAGTTCTATACCAGATATGAGGCGCACTTCCCCAATTCTCCTTGCTATATAACTTTTTGAAGTAACCTGCCCGGGTTTTTCGTCTAATTCTTTTAGAAAGGGGGTGAAAAGTGTGCAACAAGTTATAAACATTATCAGCACCGTCGTTTTGGCCCTGATTATTTTGTTCCTTGCTCTCGGGGCTGCATTGCCTTCCTGGCTGGGCTGGATTCTCTTCATTGTGGCGCTCGTAGGCGTAATCTTATCCATTTTTTCCAAAAAGCAGTAACTATCTAATCTCTTAAAGAAAGAGCAGGCGCCGAGAACCGGCGCCTGCTCCATTTTAAAACCTTCGATAAACCCTCAGTTTTCTCCGGTTTCCGTTTTTTCCTGTTTTCCAGGTTTCTCCTCAGCGGGGGCGTTTTCCGGGCCGGATGGTGTAAGCCCTTCTTCTTTCTCTGTCCTTTCCCCCGTGGGGATCCCTGCTGTAATTTCTGGTTTTGATCCTCCCTCCTTCAAGCTTTCCATGCCAGTTGAAGCTTCTTCGGTGCTTTCTTGAGCAGGTGCAGCAATTTCCACAAGAACGGGCTTGGATTTCTGAATGAAGAAGAGCATTACCGCTCCCACAATTACAGCAATCAGACTGGCGACCTGACCCCAGCTCATGAACCAGACCGCACTGGGCTCAATGCGCACGAACTCTAAAAAGAACCTGAATGCCCCGTATGCAATGAAATAAATCGAGACGATTACTCCCGGCTTGAGGTCCTTTTTTCGAGAAAGGGAATAAAGCACACCGAAGAGGATGAAATTGTAGATCGACTCGTAGAGGAAGGTGGGGTGGAAATAGTTGTATGCCATGTATTTTTGAGGGCGATACTCGGGAGCAATGTACATTTTCCAGGGCAAATCAGTGGGGTAGCCGAAGAGCTCCTGATTGAAGAAGTTCCCCCAGCGGCCGATGGCTTGGCCAAGGAGGAGAGGCACCGCTCCCAGGTCCAGCAGGCGCAAGAAATTAACCTTTCCAGCTAAGGAGTAAATTAAAACTCCGAGAATTCCTCCGAAAATTACACCGTAAATGGAAAGGCCTCCTTGCCAGAGATAGAGTATCTGGGCTGGATACTTACTGTAGTATTGCCAGTTTAGGGCACAGTAAAAGAGCCTGGCAAAGATCAACCCCAACGGAGCGCAAATAATTGCCAGATTAAACACATGATCAGGATTAATAGACCAGTTTTGGGCCATTCTGTAAGCGACATAAATACCGGGGATAAAGCTCAAAGCGATTAAAAGTCCGTACCACCGGATGGAGAAATTGCCAATGCGGAAAACCTCCGGGTGGATGGTTTTTTCACCCGCAAAATATGGCCTGAGGATGAAGCTCAAAGCCACAATTACGCCAATAAGGACAATAGCGAAGATAGTCCAGCGCAACGCTTTCTTGTTCATTCTGCCCTCCCTTCAACTTTTGCTTGTAAGTTTAAACCATAGAGATGGGGGATGAAAATACTGGGTACAAGGACCGAAAATGCCAGAGCGCCACATAGAAAGATGGTTAAGGGGACCCCAATTATATCAGCGACCATGCCTCCCAAAGCCGTGGAAATGGGGCTTAGACTCTGAGCGAGGAAATTGCGAGCGCCGAAGACCCTACCTCGCAAGTTATTTGGCACTCTTTCCTGAAAGACCGTGGCTATCGGGATGTTAGCCACGGGCAAGGAGAAGCCGATGCCGAAGAGCACCGCCATGGCCAGGGGAAAGAATCGGGCTGAGGGCAAGCACATCGTAAGTATTGAAAGGGCTGCCACCGCCACAAGAATCCATCGCCTTCTGTTCCTGATTATCCCCACAGAACCCATAAAAATTGCCCCCAGGAATGTTCCTAGGCTTACGGAGGACATTATCCACCCAAACTCTTTGACCGTTGCGCCCATGAAGTTCTCCACAAAGGGAAGGAGCAAAACCGATATGGGACCAAAGGCAAAATTTAACATAGAGGCAATCAGAAGTAACCAGAGAAGTGATTTCTCAACCTTGTAAAAGCGCAGACCCTCAAGGAAATCCGACCACCAGTTTTTGAGGAATTGGGGCAGTCGAAACTCAACAGGGCGGACAATTACCTCCATTTTGGGTACCCTCAAAAGGAAGACGGTGATCGCGGAGAAGAAAAAGCTGAAAGAATCAAAGAAGTAAGCGTTGGCATATCCCAGAAAAGCAATTGCCGTTCCTCCCAGAGCAAGCCCGATTATCCCTGCAAGCTGAATGGATGTTTGCATGAGGGAGTTCATCGCCAGGTATTCCTCCTCTTTCACCAGGCTGGGGAGGAGAGCAGCGTTGGCGTTGTTGAAGAAGGGGGTTATACAACCGTAAAGCGCTGAGTAAAGGTAGAGATGCCAGATCTGCAGTTTGCCTAAAAGGAGCAAGACCGGAGGGATTAAGATGATCAGCCCCCGAATGACATCAGAGTAAATCATTGTTTTGCGGCGGTCCCACCTGTCCACCATCACGCTGGAGAAGACTGCCAAAACCAGATTAGGGACCATGTAGGAAACCAATACCGCTCCCATCACGAGCGTAGACCCTGAGAGGTGGTAGGCTAAGGCCATTAGGGCTATATACTCAAAATTGTCGCCAAGGGTAGAGACCAGCTGGCCAAGCCAGAGCAAGAAAGGGTTGCGCCGGCGGATAACGGTAAAAATGCTCGGTTTGGCCACAGCTAACCCTCCTTCCAATAGAGAATGCGACCGCAGTTCTCACAGGTAATGATGGAGTTGCGCTTTTTGATCTCGGAGAGTTTCCGGCTGGCGATTTGAATCTGGCAGCCGCCGCACTTGTCCTTCTTAACCTCGACTACCGCTCTTCCCATCATGCTACGACGAAGCTTCTCGTATGTATTAAGAAGATCAACAGGGAGAAAGTCGGCCTTACTCTTTCGTTCCTGCTTTAATTTTTCGATGGCCTCTTCAATTTCGGCCTTTTCCTTGGCCTGCCTGGCCAGGTCTTCTTCTTTTTCCTTTTCCTTTCGGCTCCATTGTTCCCTGGCCTCATGGACTTCAGATTCCAGCACTTCCGCTTTTTCCAATAACTCCAGTAAAACGTCCTCGAGCTTTTTCTGGTTTTTTGTCAGAGCTTCCATATCGCTTTGTTTGTCCATTAATTCCTTGACCCCACCCTTACCAGAATAGAGCTCGTTCTTTAATTTCTTGATTTTCTGGGAGAGGGAATCAATTTCCAGCTCGCGATCCTTAATGTCCCTTTTCAAATTACGCAGTTCCTGGTCTTTTGATTGGAAGAGGGAAAGTTTTTCTTCGGTTGCTTTTGCTGAAGGAGGAGGCGCCATAATTTCCCGGAGTTTTCTTTCATTTGCCTCCAGCATCAAGTCTATGCACTGAAGTTGAAAAAGAATGTCTAACTCCTCCATTTAGCCCCTTAAGTGGGCCCACCCGGATTCGAACCAGGAACCAACCGGTTATGAGCCGGCCGCTCTACCCTTGAGCTATGGGCCCAATTGATTTTTTAATTTTACCAAAAAACCAAAAAATTGTTATCTCGCCTTTTGTTCGTAGCAGGCCGGGAATTCTTTAATCGGCTAATCTAATCGTCACATTTCCGCTCGTGAGTTTCAGGAATATGTCCAGTTTTGTCTGGGCCGTGTTGAAATTTTCGCTTTCCAGGCGCTCACCGTCTTGAAGTGTGCGGTTTCCCAGGCTTACTGACCCGGAGGTTTTTTCCACCTGCACTCTGTAGCCCACATTTTTAGGAATGACAAGGTCCACAGCCCCTGAGGTCAGCCCCACGCTTACTGGATGGAAACCTGTGGAAATTCCCGAAAGGTCAAACTTACCTTGACCGCTGGTGAAATTGATTTTCAGGTCTCCAAAATTTGTGCTTCCCAAGTTGTTTACATTGGCAGTTCCGCTTGTAAATTCGAAAATGATTCCCGGAGTCAAAGTGGAAGCTGTTTTTCCCGCATCCCAGAATAAGTCTCCCGAGGTAAATTTTATCCTCGCCTCCTCAATAGGGATACCGCTGGTGTTCACTACGGCATTTCCTGAAGTCATATTCAATCGAAGGTTCAAGGGCAGAGAAGTATTGAGGTGCAAATTCCTCTCAAGGCGAGCTTCCTTCCAGTTGGGAAGCCAGGGGATGGAAAACCAAAATCCCTGGGGAGAATAGTTACAATCGATAGAAAGGGTATCCCCAAAACGGGAGATGGAGGGGGGAGGAAGATCCTCGATATTGGTTGTGGTGGTTAGCTTAAAGGAATTCTTTTCCAGAGAGGTATCGGGCTTGATCTCTATTTTCCCTAATGGTGCCCCATAATTGAAGTTGATTCTCCTGGCTCCTTCAAGCATGCTCTTGTCGCCGGGACCATCCGTGTAGGTGACGGTCTCTCCCAGGCGCAACGAGAAAACGGGCGCGAAGACGAAAGTGAAGATCACTGTAAGGATCAGGATAAAAATTACAAGCCCCACCCAGGCCCCACTTGCCCTTTTTGAGATGATCATGCCCACGCCAATGATGATCAGGAAAATGGGCCAAACTATAGACCAATTAATGGACATCCCCAATTCGGAAAGCAGGAAGATCACGCCCAGGGCAATTAGGATAAGGGGGAAAACGTAGTCTGGACGATGTCCCTGAGTATTTTTCTTCTGAGTTCGTTCAGGCTGGCCAGTGCTCTCCGGGATGTCTTTAAAATCCTCGTTCACTTTAGCTCCTTTCGAATATTTTTCTCATTCTACTGGAAAAAAAGGAACCATACCATATGCAAAGCTGCTTCATCCGAGGAAAACCGTGTAGGTCGCTTACCCCAATGATTCCAGGTTGGCATAATGATTGCAAAAGGCGAAAACCTTATGCGCTTTCTTACAAAGAATGCCCCCGGCTTTACTTCTTATTCAAAAATCCCAATCTTCCTGATCATTCCAGAGGGTGCGCTGAGAAGGGTCCCTGCCGCAGTAGGGACAACTGTTCCATAGAGTGTCCACTATTGCCCCGCAGAATGGGCAGATTTGAAAAACTTTGGGCTCCGGGTAAGAGAGGCTGAACCCGCAGACGGTGCACTTGCGCCATCCAGGGTGCACAGGCTCACCGCAGTTCGGGCAGAACCTGGGCCTTATTTTCAGGAAGTTTGCCAGTTCATAGTGATAGGTGGGGTTATCAGGGTCAAGCTCTAAGGCCTGCCTGATGGCGAACTCTGCCTCTCGGTAAATTTTGAGATAAATGTATCCCTGATATTGAAGGTAAAGGAAATAGGCTTCCATCTGATTTTCCGGATTGGGCTTGAACTTCTTGCCTTCTTTTCTGAGTGCCAGATGGAAGTTGATCCTGTCAAGGATACCTCCCTGGCCGAAATCAGGATCCTCGTTGATCACCTCTTCAAAAACTTTGTAGGCTTCCTCGTACTTTCCCCTTTTGTAAAGGACCTCTCCTAGGGTCCAGCGAGTCTCAATAACTGGTCCACCTTCTCTTGCTAATTTTCTGGCTGCCCTTTCTGCCATCCCCAGTTTTCCCTGGGCGATAAGGGTTCTGACCAGGTAATCGAGACAGATTAGACTACCAGAGCTATCAGGATCGGTGCGCATGGAAAGCCGCAGCAATTTTTCCGCTTCCTTATAGCGTCCCATCATGTATAGATTTACACCTTTTCTTAAAAGTTCCTCTTCTTCCATTTTTTAAAAGGTTTTGCTCCTAATATTACCCCAAATTCTACCACATTCCCCTTCCTTCGCCCCGAATATCCTGAATCGGTTCTGTTGCTGATGGCTAAACGGTTGTGGTATTTTTAGATCGAGGCAGGGTGAATTTAAAAGGAGAGGTAAAAAATGGACACTCGTCTGGATGAGCAATCGGTGTATTCTCTGGATGTTCAGGGGATGGGGGATGCCATCAAAAATCTTCCCTTAATGCTTAAGAAGGGAAGGGAAATCGGTCAGGAAGAGGAACCGCTGCGACTTATTCGGGGAATCGACCGGGTAGCCTTTTTAGGGATGGGAGGCTCTGCAATCTCCGGGGATCTTATCGCTTCTTTATTCCTGGACAAATTACCGCTGCACATTACCGTAGTTCGGGATTACAATCTTCCTCCCTTTTTGGGAAAAAAAACGCTTTATTTCGCCGTGAGCTATTCCGGGGATACAGAAGAGACCCTTGAGGCCTGTACACAAGCCCTGAAATTAGGCGGCCAGGTGGTGGCGGTAACCTCCGGAGGTCAACTTGCCTCCCTTGCCAGAAATTTCGGGTCCCCCCTTCTATTGGTACCTCCGGGATTTCAGCCCAGAGCTGCTTTAGGATTTTTGTTCGGTGCTGCCCTGGCCTACATGGAAAAACTAAAACTGGTACCTGACCTTTCCTCCCAGTGGGAGGAGACCTTTTCTCTTTTAGAGGAGCTCGCAAGAAGATACTCCCCCGAGATACCCGCTTCCCAAAACCCCGCTAAGCAATTGGCGCTCGCCTTGGAAGACAAGGAGATCATAATTTGCGCCACCCCGGGAATTGCCGCCGCAAGCGCCTTAAGGTGGAAAACCCAGATCAATGAGAATAGCAAGCTCACGGCACTCGTGGATTTTTACCCGGAGTTGGACCACAACGAGATTGTGGCCCTGTCTTTAAGGAAGAGAAACTCCTTTCTCTTGACTTTGAGGGATAAAGAGGAACACCCCAGAACCGCTCTTCGGGTAGCGCTCACCACGAAAATCATTAAGCCTTTCCTTTTGGGAGCTGAGGAAATCATGAGTCAGGGCGATTCTCGCTTAGCCCGCCTTTTCTCCCTTGTGATTCTGGGTGACTTTCTCAGTTATTACCTCGCTCTGCTTCAGGGTGTGGATCCCACGCCCGTTGAGGCTATAAGGATTTTAAAAAAGCGGCTTTCTGAAAAATGAAGGAGGTAAAAAGGGATGAAATACCTGGGGTGGATATTGATTTTAGTTTTTATTGCAGGTCTCACTTTCACCTTGGTCTGGTTTCTTAAAGTCATTCCCATGACGGAGAGGATAGCAGCAGCTGAGATGAAAGCCACTGCGGCGGAAGCGCGGATCAAACTCATGGAGTCAGATTTGCAGGATGCGCGGTCCCGTCTGGAAAAAGCGGAGAAGGACCTCCAGAGCTACATGTCTATGGTGAAGGATAAGGAAACGGAGATCCAGAATTTGAAAGAGCAGATCCAGAAGTTAGAAGAGGAGTTGAAGTTTATAACCCCGGGAAAGGGATAAAATGGTAACTGTGAGGTCGCCCTGTTTTCACTATAAACAAGTGGCTGCCTGGGCAGGACTCGAACCTGCAACCCGCTGGTTAACAGCCAGCTGCTCTGCCAATTGAGCTACCAGGCAGCGATTTGAATGAATTTTAGCACAATTTAGTGTGACGTCAATTTCCGGAGGAAGGATTCCAAAAGATTTTAAAAGGCAAAGCGAACTTCCACTCCCAATATCCGCCCAAGCTCAGATGCCTTCATTCGCAGGCTCTCTTTAAACTCATCTTTAAACTCCCTGTATTCTTCATAAAGGGGAACAAGATGCGGAAATTTTTCTTGAAGCAATGCTTTAACCTTATGCCAGACCCGGGGATATGCCTGAAAAGTATCAATCAGAACATACTCCACACCTGAATCCCTTGCCTGGTTAAAAAGCTGCTCCAAATTCTCTTCGGAATCAGAGAAGGAAGGGAGGGAAGGGGCGATGAAAAGCCAGGTGGATATCCCCTCTTGTCTGAGCTTCCTCAATGCTTGAAAGCGCTCCGAAGGAGGAGAGGCTCTGCCTTCGAAAAGGGCGCTGATTTTTTCCGAGAAGATGGGTATGCTGAAACCCACAGTAGAGTTCTTCATCTTTTTGAGAAGGTCAATATCCCTCAGGACGAGGACCGATTTGGTGAGAATGGAGACAGTGAAAGGAGTATTGAGTAGGATCTCCAGCGATCGCCTGGTCAACCTGTACTTCCGTTCCACTGGCTGGTAGGGATCTGTGACCGTGGAAAAGGAAATTTCTCCCGGTTTTGCTTTAAGGACCTGCTTTTCCAGAAGCTCAGGGCAATTGATCTTCACATCCACAAAATCTCCCCAGGGCTCGCTGTGTCCCGTGAACCGACGCATGAAATCCGCGTAACAATAAACGCATCCATGGAGACAGCCAGTATAGGGGTTGATGGCATAATCAATCCCGGAAATAGCTGAGCGGTTGAGAATGGATGCAACCCTGATTTCCCTGAGGACCAGGGCCATGGGCTTTTGGGATTACTCCAGAAAGTCCTTGAGCTTCCTGGAGCGCGAGGGGTGTTTCAACTTGCGCAGAGCCTTGGCCTCAATCTGGCGGATTCTCTCCCGGGTTACCCCGAAAAATTTTCCAACCTCCTCCAGGGTCCGCGGATGTCCATCCTCTAGCCCGAAGCGCAGACTTAATACCTTCTGCTCCCTATAAGAGAGGGAACTGAGGATCTCACGAACTTGATCGTGTAGCAAGCTCTGGAAGGCAGCCTCGGAAGGAGCTACGATCTTTTTATCTTCCACGAAGTCTCCCAGATGAGAGTCTTCTTCTTCACCAATGGGGACTTCGAGGGAAACTGGTTCCTGGGCAGCCTTAAGGATTTCCCGGACCTTCTCCACGGGGATTTCCATTTCCCTAGCGATTTCCTCCTCAGTGGGCTCGCGCCCCAGCCTTTGTACAAGGGCCCTGGTGGTCTTCACCAGCTTGTTGATGGTTTCCACCATATGAACAGGGACGCGGATAGTCCGGGCCTGGTCAGCAAGGGCCCTGGTGATGGCCTGCCTGATCCACCAGGTGGCGTAAGTGGAGAATTTAAAACCGCGGTGGTAGTCGAACTTCTCAGCAGCACGAATTAACCCCAGGTTGCCTTCCTGGATCAAGTCCAGGAAAAGAAGGCCTCGACCGACGTATTTTTTGGCAATGGAGACCACGAGACGCAAATTGGCCTGGATTAATTTCTTCTTGGCCTCTTCGTCCCCAGCTTCAATCCTTTTTGCCAGATCCACTTCCTCTTCCTGAGTAAGCAGGGGGACTTTGCCGATCTCTTTCAGGTATAGCCTGACTGGATCGTCGATATCCACACCAGCAAGGAGATACTCATCCTTGAGCTCCTCCTCACTTACTACTGGTTCCTGAGCAAGGGCCTGGGTTTGTTCATCTAAAACCCTGACTCCCATCTCGTCCAGAGTCTGGTACATCTCATCGATCTCTTCGGCGGACAAAGGTATTTCTTGCAGGGTATCCATAATTTCCTGATAGCTTAAGGAACCCTGCTTTTTACCCTTCTCGACGAGTTGCTGAATTTCTGCGAGTGTTGTGCCTTTTTTGTCCCGGGTTGAATTTCTTTCTTTTTCCATGCCGCTGTTCACCATTATTTAACAGTTAGACTTCTAATTTTATTCACAATTAACTGGAGCTCTTCCAGTTTTTTTCGATAGAGCTCTAGATCCCCTGAGCGCTCAAGGATGCTGATTTCCTCGCTTAGCCTCTTGTACTCCCTGGTCAGCCGCTCCTTTTTGATCTTTAAAAGGCATTTTTTGAGCTCCTTTCCTGGCTCTTCAGTCTCGGGAAGGGATTCCAGAAGAAGCCGCGCCAGAAAAGCTGATGCTTCAGGTTCATCGAAAGTTATATTATAAATATCTATTTGGCCATTTTTGAAGCGGAAAAGGGATTCCTGAAAAATTTTTTTTAAGTAGGGGTGTGAGAAATCCTCAGGATCCAGCTCTTGCTCTACCAAAGCAATCAGCTCGGGATTTTCGAAAATTATTTTGAGAAAAGTAACTTCTGCCGCCGGGGGTTTCGCCTTTATGCCCTCCAATTCATCGAGTCCGGTCGGGCTCCTGTCAGAAACTGCCTTACCGGAAGATTTTTTTAGCTTCCGCAACTGAGAAAAGAGGGTGTCCTCTCCAAAACCGGAATCCAGAGCTAATCGCTTTATGTACTTTTCCTGGTCAAGCGGGGAATCAATGGAGGAAATCAAGGAAAGGAGCTCCAGGACTGCTTCCTTTTTTTCCTGGGAAACTTTCCAGTCGTACTTTTGACGGATTTTCTCATATGCGAAATCCAGAGCTGGAACAGAGCTTAAAATGGCTCTGGAAAAACCCTCTGCCTTTTTCTGGTGCAAGAGCTCGTCTGGATCCTTGAATCCTCCTAGGTTGGCCACCCTTACCTCCATCTCCATTTGCCCGAAAAGTTCCAGAGAACGGAGGGTTGCCATGACCCCAGCGAGATCAGCATCGTAGGCTAAAATTACTTTTTTGGAAAACCTGGCCAGAAGGCCAACTTGCTCTCTGGTGAGAGCTGTCCCCAAGGAAGCCACAGCGTTGTGAAAGCCAAATTGATGACAGGCAATGGCGTCCAGATAACCTTCAACCACGATAGCGTTTCCTACTTCGGTAATCGGCCTTTTAGCCAGGTGTAAGGCATAGAGGTGGCGCCCTTTTTCGAAAATGGGAGTTTGGCCCGTGTTTAGGTATTTAGGCTGAGAATCGTCCAGGGCTCTGCCTCCAAAAGCGATTACTCTCCCGCGCAGATCCATGATAGGGAACATCAGGCGGTTCCTGAATAGTTCCTTTCCTCCCACTTTATCCCTGATCAACCCTACCTGTAAAAGTAAGGATGGATCTATTCCCTGTTTTTGCATAAATTGGAGAAAAGGCCCGCTCTCGGGGGCGTATCCCAGGCGAAAGATCCTCCAGGTCTCCTCCTTGATGCCTCTCTGGATAAGGTAATCCCGTACCTTCATACCTTCCGGGCCATTCAGGCAGTTTTCAAAGAAGGAACAGGCTAACTCGTTAACCCTGTAATATTTATCCTTGCGCTCCTGGTCGCTGCCTGTTTTCTGGGGGACTTTGAGCCCCAACCTTCGTGCCAAGGCCTCAACTGCCTCAGGGAAAGTTAAGTTTTCGATCTTCATTAAAAAGGTGATGGCGTCCCCTCCCGCGTGGCATCCAAAGCAGTAAAACATTCTCCGCTCGGGCGAGACTGTGAAGGAAGGGGTCTTCTCCTGATGGAAGGGGCAAAGCCCGATGTAGTTTTTTCCGGAGCGGCGCAGATGGACGTAGTCGGAGACCAAAGAAATGATGTCCACCTCGCTCCTCAATCTATCCAGAAAGTCAGAATAATCAACCATTCCTACCAGGGTTGAGGCAAATAATACTGGCTGAAGGTTTTGACCGCAAAGCGGTCGGTCATCCCGGCAATATAATCCACTACGGCCTGAGCTAAGGAGAGCCTTCCGAAAGACTCTAAAGGAGGCTGAGGAAGGGTTTCGGGGTGTTCCAGGTAAAAATTAAAGAGGGTACAGATCATCCTTCGGACCTTATCCTCCTCCCGTTTGGCTTCGGGGTCGCGATAAACCTCCTGAAACAAAAAATTCTTAAGCTGGTCGAGCATTTCCCTGATCTGGGGACTGATGAGGATTTGGTCCTGGCCTTCGCTCTGCTCCACCACGTCCTTGACTACTACATCGATAAGCTCTGATGCCCCATATCCAAAGATCCTCTGGAAGGGAAGCTCCTTGGGCGTCAAAGTTCCTGCCCTGAGGGCGTCATCGATATCGTGATTCAAGTACGCCACTCTGTCCGCGAGTTTCACAATTTGCCCTTCGAGGGTGGAGGGGCCACTGAGGTCAATCTGGCTCTCCCCTTTAGAGTGGTGCAGGATGCCGTCCCTTACCTCCCAGGTGAGGTTCAGGCCCACTTCCTCAGTACCATCGGCGTTTTTCTGCTTCTCCAGGAAATCCACGACTCTCAAGCTCTGCTCGGGGTGGAAAAAGTGCAGTCCCGGGTCAACTGCACGGAGAGCGGAATCCAGGGCTTCCTCCCCGGCATGGCCAAAAGGAGGATGACCGAGGTCGTGCCCCAGGGCGATGGCCTCGGTCAGATCCTCATTCAGCCTTAAAGCTCGCGCAATAGTGCGCGCAATCTGAGAAACTTCAAGGGTGTGGGTCAGGCGAGTGCGGTAGTGATCTCCTGTAGGGTCCGTGTAAACCTGAGTCTTGTGCTTCAGGCGTCGAAAGGCCTTGGAATGAATGATGCGATCGCGGTCGCGCTGAAAGGCTGTCCTGATGGGGCATTCCGGCTCCGGTCTTTGCCTTCCCCTGGTTTTATTAGCGAGAGCAGCGAAGGGGGAAAGTATCTTCTCCTCGAGTTCTTCTTGCCGCTCTCGAATTAGCATTCAGTTTTACGCCTCTCCTATTTTCTCTACTTTGGCCATTTTTTCTTTCAGGGCCGCCTGAGCGGCTGCCAATCTGGCAATAGGGACGCGGAATGGGGAGCAGGAGACGTAATTCAACCCTACCTGATGACAGAACTCTATGGAGGATGGGTCCCCACCGTGTTCCCCGCAGATTCCTACCTTGAGGGAGGGATTGGTGCTCCTACCGAGCTCAACCCCCATCTTCACGAGTTTCCCCACACCCTCGCGATCCAGCACCTGGAATGGGTTCTCCTTAAGGATGCCCTTTTCCAGATAGGAGAAGAGGAACTTGCCTTCAGCATCGTCTCGGGAGTAGGCGAAGGTCATCTGGGTAAGGTCGTTGGTGCCGAAGGAGAAGAAATCAGCCACAGTGGCAATCTGGTCAGCAGTCAAAGAGGCTCGAGGTACCTCGATCATGGTTCCGAACTTGTAGTTTACCTTGACTCCGCTCTCCTTGGTTACTTCTTCCGCCACCTTCTCTAACTGTTCCCGTACCACTTTGAGCTCGTTTACATGTCCCACCAGGGGAATCATTATCTCCGGCAGAGCAGTGCCCCCCTCTTTAGAGACCTCGATGGCAGCGGTGAGAATGGCTCGGGTCTGCATTTCATTGATAGCGGGGAAGACTAGGCCCAGTCTGCAGCCTCGCAGGCCGAGCATGGGGTTCATTTCGCGCATACCCTCAACGGCCTTGAGCAACTTTTCCTTTTCTTCCAGCTCCTTGGGGTCCTTCCCTTCCAGCCTTAACCTGGTAACCTCCACAAGCAGCTCTTCGTAGGACGGCAAGAACTCGTGGAGTGGTGGATCCAGGAGGCGAATGACTACAGGAAGCCCGTCCATGGCGCGGAAAATCCCCTTAAAGTCTTCTTTCTGAATGGGGAGAAGTTTATCCAGGGCTTCTTTGCGCTCTTCCTCACTGGAGGCCAGGATCATCTTGCGCACGATGGGCAGACGTTCCTCCTCAAAAAACATGTGCTCGGTGCGGCAGAGGCCGATCCCCTGTGCCCCGAACTCTCTGGCTTTCTGAGCGTCTCTGGGATAATCGGCGTTAGCCCAAACCTGAAGGCGCCGGAACTCATCTGCCCAGCTCAGGATAGTTTGAAGTTCTTTCTCTTCAGAGAATTTGGTCTCCTCGGTTTTTATCTTCCCGCGGAAGACCTCACCGGTTGCTCCATCTATGGAAATGAAATCCCCTTCTTTAATCGTAACGCTGTTAGCAGTAAAAGCCCGGCGTTCCATATCCACCTTAATGGCCTCACATCCTGTAACGCAGGGTTTGCCTATGGAGCGCGCTACCACAGCAGCGTGAGAGGTAGCTCCACCCCGAGCAGTGAGGATTCCTTTGGCCATGATCATTCCGTGAACGTCGTCAGGCGAGGTTTCAGCGCGGACCAGAATCACTGCTTCCCCTCTTTTCCCTAACTCTTCAGCGGTATCCGGGTCGAAGACGACCTTTCCCGTGGCAGCACCTGGGGAAGCGTTAACGCCCTTGGCCAGGAAGTCCCCGCGCTTAACCGCTTCCCTTTTATCATTCTCGTCAAAATGAGGGAGCAAAAGCTGATAGATTTGATTGGGCTCGACCCTCATTACGGCTTCCTCTTTAGTGATCAAGCCCTCGTTTACCATGTCCACGGCGACCTTTACGGCAGCACGGGCGGTGCGCTTTCCAGAGCGGGTCTGGAGCAAGTAGAGTTTTCCCTTCTCCACAGTGAACTCGATATCCTGGATGTCCCGGAAATGCTTTTCCAGGAGTGCACAGGTGTCCATGAACTGCTGGTAAGTTTCGGGGAGCTCGTCTTTCATGGCGGAGATGGGCTTGGGGGTGCGAATGCCTGCGACCACATCCTCGCCCTGGGCATTTAAAAGATACTCCCCGTAAACCACCTTTTCCCCGGTGGCAGGGTTTCTGGTGAAAGCAACGCCGGTTCCAGAATCAGAACCCATATTGCCGAAGACCATCATCTGCACGTTGACCGCGGTACCCAGGGTTTCCGGGATTTTATTGAAGCGCCTGTAGGCTATGGCCCTTTCGTTGTTCCAGGAAAGGAATACTGCCTTCACGGCCAGACGCAGTTGCTCTAAGGGATCCTGAGGAAAATCAATTCCCAGTTCCTTCTTTACCATCTCCTTGATGGCCTGAACTATTTCCTTCAAAGCCTCTGTAGAGAGCTCGGTGTCTAACTTTACTCCGTATTTTTCCTTGTATTGTTCCAGAATATGCTCGAACTTATCATGAGGGATCCCCAGAACCACGTTTCCGAACATCGTCAGGAAGCGCCTGTAGGAATCATAGGCAAATCTGGGATTCCCGGTGAGGCGAGCCAGGCCCTCCACGGTCTGGTCATTCAGGCCTAAATTGAGTACGGTGTCCATCATTCCAGGCATGGAAATTGGAGCCCCGGAGCGCACGGAGACAAGGAGCGGGTTTTCCACTGAACCAAATTTTTTCCCGGTCCTCTTCTCCAGCTTGCTCAGATGTTCCAGCACTTCCTCCCAGAGTGCTGGATCAATCTCCTTTCCCCCTTTTGCCTGGAACTCAAGGCAGGCTTCCGTGGTGATTGTAAAGCCAGGAGGGACTGGTAGGCCAATGCGGCTCATTTCAGCCAGGCCGGCGCCCTTTCCTCCCAGTAAGTCTTTCATCTTCCCTGTTCCCTCATTGAAATCGTAAACTTTTTTTGGCATTTTGATACCTCCGATTTACAAATTGTGGTGTTTAAAAGGGCAAGACGGAGAAATCCCCAAACCTGCCCAGGAATTCCCAGATATTTAGAAGTAAAGTGAGCCGGTTCCTCCTCTTTGTTTCATCCTCAACCATGACCATAACCTGGTCAAAAAATTTCCCGATGTAGGGTGCAATTTCTACCAGGTTCTGAAGCAAAAGCTCGGATTTCGAGTTATCCCGGCTTACTATCTCTTCCAGTTTTGAAAGGAGTTCTTTCTCGGGCTCGTCCATTTCTTCTACCAGGATCTGGGGCTCAAATTTTCCTGCGGACTTGAGGATGTTTTTCATTCTCTTGAAGGAGAAAACCAGGCTCTTTAAATCATCTTCCTTTAAGCCTTTTAAAAGCAGAGCCCTTTCCAGAACCTCATGTGGCACAAGGGATGATCCATTAAGGACACAGGAGATTTCCTCGAAGGAGAACCCCTCTTCCTCTAAAGCATATCTTAAGCGTTGCTTCAAAAATTCCAGAAGACGTATTCCTTTTTCTTCATTCCAGGGCACGATCCTCCCGCTCACCTGCTTCCCAAGATCAATAACCTTTCTGAGGTCCAGGGGGAAAGACCTCTTTAATAGCACCGAGATTAACCCCTGTCCCTGGCGCCTTAAAGCAAAGGGATCTGAGGAACCGCTTGGCTCCATGCCCAACCCGAAGAAACAGGTAAGCGTATCTATCCTGTCTGCCAGGGAAACGATAGCACCGCTGAGGGACTTCGGCTCCTGATCCCCGAAGAAACGCGGCCAATAATGCTCGGCAATCCCCTGGGCTACCTCTGGATCCTCTCCATCGAGCAAAGCGTACTCTCTTCCCATAATCCCCTGAAGCTCCGGGAACTCCTGAACCAGGGATGTGGTGAGATCGGTTTTGGCGAGCTTTGCCGTGCGCAGAACTTTATTTTTTTCAGGATAAGGGATTTTGAGGGAATCACAGAGGAGGGCGGATATTTCCTCGACCCTCTGTGTTTTCTCCCAGAGGGTGCCCAGTTTCTCGTAAAAGAGGATCCCTTTAAGATCGGGGACCCTTTCTATAAGCTTCTTCTCCCTGTCCTTGGTGAAAAACAGGCGGGCGTCCTCCAGGCGCCCGGTGAGGGCTTGCTCGTTTCCCTTGATTACTATCTCCTCGCCCAGAGCAGGGCCGTTGCGAAAACAGATGAAGTAATTTAAAAGGTTCCCCTGAGCATCAACAACGGGCAGGTGTTTCTGATGATGCCTCATGGTAGTGATCAGGACATCGGAGGGAAGGGCAAGGTACTCCTCGGGGAAGCTCCCCAGGAAGGGAGTAGGATATTCCAAAAGGTAAACCAGTTCCTCAAGCAATCCTTCGGGCCAATAGGGATTACCTCCAACTCCCATGGCTAACTGCTGGGACAACCTTTCCAGCCTCTCCTTCCTCTTTTCCGGGCGAACGAGGACGAAATTATCCTCTAGTTTACCCTCGTACTCCTCAGCCCTCTCGATCTTCGTCAATCCTGAGAAAAAGCGAAGCCCATACGTGCAGGGTGCGCTCTCCATTCCAAACAGGGAAACGGGGATAAGCTCTTCTCCCCAGAGGGCACAAATCCACCTCACAGGACGGACAAAATAATATTCTCCTTCACCCCAGCGCATTGTTTTGGGAAAGGAGAGGCTCCGCACGGCCTCAGTCAAAATATTAGAGAGTATCTCTTTTGCAGAGCGCTCCTCATGCTTGATCAAGTAAGTATAGCCATCCTTGACCTCAATGTCCTCTATTTTTCCATTTTCCTTTTTTAGAAAACCGAGGAGGGCTTGGGTCGGCCTTCCCTCGGGAGTGAAAGCGATGCTCTGGTGCGGCCCCTTTTTGAGGGTAATGGCTTGGGAACTATCAAATTGGAGGTCCCGGGCGTAGAGGACTAATCTTCTGGGCGTCCCCCAGCTCTCCAGGTTTCTATATATAAAATGGGAAGCATTGAGAAGACTTCCACTCTGCTCTTTTAGCTGGCTAATCGTGTCCTCAAGAAAGCGGGCGGGGATCTCTTCCGTGCCCAGTTCAAACAGAAGATCCATTTTCACCCTCCAGATAAAGCCGTGCGCTTTCTTTGGCTATCTCGCGAATCCGGCCGATGACTTCTGCCCTCTGAGCAACGCTCAAGGCTCCCCGAGCATCGAGCACGTTGAAAGTATGAGAGAGTTTCAGGGCGTACTCGTAAGCAGGATAGGCGAGCTTATTTTCGATACAAACTCCGGCCTCCTTTTCATAAAGGTCGAACATTTGCCAGAGCCTTTCAATATCAGCCTTGCGAAATGAGTACTGGCAGGCTTCAACTTCTAATCTGTGGTGCAGGTCCCCGTAGAGGGTGTTTTCGCTCCAGCCCACGTGAAAGACGTTCTTTACCCCTTGAAGGTACATGGCGAGCCTTTCCAGCCCGTAGGTGAGTTCTGCGGAAATCGGCTTTAGGTCAAACCCTCCAGCCTGCTGAAAATAAGTGAACTGAGTAATCTCCAGGCCATCCAGGGTTACCTGCCAACCCGTTCCCCAAGCTCCCAGAGTAGGGGATTCCCAATTGTCCTCTTCAAAACGGATGTCGTGCTCTTTCAGATCCAGCCCTATGGCTTTGAGGGATTCCAGGTAAATATCCTGAACATCGATGGGAGAAGGCTTAAGGATGACCTGAAATTGAAAGTGGCGGTAAAGGCGATAGGGGTTTTCACCGAAGCGTCCATCCGCAGGCCTCCTTGATGGCTGAACGTAGGCTGTTCTCCAGGGACGTGGGCCTAACACGCGGAAAAAAGTGGCAGGATGCATTGTTCCGGCTCCCACTTCCAGATCGTAGGGCTGCTCGATGACACACCCCTGCTCCGCCCAGAATTTTTCCAGATTTAGGATTAAATCCTGTAAGTTCATGTGGTCAATTTAAAAGAAAATTTTTACTCAAAAAGGCCCTTTTGTCAAAAATAATACCCCTTTTCCTGGAAAATGAAAGCCAGGAAGATAAGGGAAACAGTGGTGAAAGATTGAGATTTTTCTTTGTTCAGGGGATTTACATTTGAAAGTTCTCTATTCTGTCTGTGTCCAGACAGGGTGACCTGATTTATCTATGTATCCCCACTAATTGCCCACCATTACCGCAGCTAACCCCTCTGAGAACCAGTTTCTCAGGTCAAACTTCGGCTCGATCACGATATGTGCCTCTTTGTCCCCAAACTCCCACTTCCCTCCTATTTCTACAGGGAAAAGCGAAACCTCGGAAGGCTTCAAGAGGGGAATATAGGCTACAAAGACCAGACCCAGGATGACAACCCCTACAATGGACCAGAGGAGTGTTTTCTTCAGGGCCTTTTTGCTTTTAAGTATAGGGGGTTTTGGGGGTTTTCCCGGAGTGGCTGCGTCAAAGGGCTTCCGCAGTAAGGACAGTAGCGATACCCTTCCTCAAATTCCTTCCCGCATTGAAGGCAGAACATCATCCCCCTCCTTGCATGATCGAATGGTCAATATGATTCCATGATGGTCATTATCGGGGGTCAAGCTGGATTTGGGAAAAAAGGAAAGGAAAGGTTACTTATACCTTGGCTCCGTCCTCGTATACTCGTAGTATTTCACCACCCCTATTTCCTTCATGCTCTGGTTCATCTGAACCCAACGACGCTTTAAATGCTCGTCGAAGTTCACCTTCTGGCAGGGGAACTCCTCGCACTGGAAGCAATAATCGACTTTCTTTTCTCTATAGCAGGAAGCTACAAAGCACTCGGGCCAGAGGCCGCAAACCTGGTCCCGACAGCCCTGGCAGCTTCCTCCGGCAAGGAAGAAGAGGAGTTCTTTGAAAGCGGGATAATGAGCGAAGACGGGGTCAACCAGGGATGAAAACCTCTGCGCATAAATCTCGAAATTGCCCAGCTTATCTTTCAGCGTTGAAGCAGCCTTCCGGATATCTCCATCCTTAAAGGCGAAACATTTTTGACAGCTCAGGCCACAGGGGGCGAGATGCTTGAGGACCTCTTCGTATTCCATTTTCCTCACCTCAATTAGATTTCTCAATTATTAGAGCAAGAAGATCATTTAAACGCTCAGCGGGGTTGGCCGTTTTCTAATTTTTCCATGTAACTTTTAACCTTTGAGACTTCCATCCCCAACTGGGCGCCGAGGAATGCGACGAGTATTTCGTTCAATTCCTGGTCCTCGCTTTCCTCCTTGATTTCCGAATAAGGTAAATTAAGGAGACTCAAGGTGCGATTTAGCGTTTTCTCGCCTATTGTAAGATTTCCCTGAAGCGAGCCTTTGCAATCCGGGCAGACCAGGCCTCCAGATTTAGGATTGAAGGTCAAAATCATCCCCTTAATCTTTTTCCCACAAGATACACAGGTGTCCAGCCAGGGCCAGAACCCTAAAAGAGTGAGGAGTTTTAGACGGAAGGAGTTCAAAAGAGGAAGAGGGCTAACGCCCTCTTCCAGGGCCCTTAATGCTCTCTCCATTTCGTTGAAAAGCTGCGGGTTGGCGTCTTCATCTGCGGTGAGGTTTTCCACGAGCTCAAGGATGTATAACGAGGCAGAACCGGAGGGCCCGGGCTGTCTGAGGGAGTGAAAACTCCTGATGATCTCACATTGGGTTAAAGTGTGCCGCCCGCTTTTCTCGTAAAAAAGAAGATCCAGCATAGTCAGAGGCTCTAAAGCTCCTCCCCAGTGGCTCTGAGGTTTTCTTGCTCCTCTTACTACGCCAAAAAGTTTCCCTTTTTCCTTGGTGAAGAAGGTCGCGAGCTTATCTGCCTCTCCCCAGGACCGCGTTCGAAGAACGAAGCCCGTGAGTTTTAAAAGTGGCATCTCTCTGTGCCTCGATTTGGAACTAAGAGCATTGGCCAGCTGTACTTTCCCAGTCTCTCCATCTGTCCTTTAAATTCTCCAGGGGACAGGAGGAGATGTCAAAATTCTCTTTTTGTGAATGTGATAAGGCCGCCCTTTTTCGCGACCTTTATTCGGTCTGTGAAACTTCAAAGGCTTTAAGGGCCTCTTCTTGAATTTCCTTTAAATCCGGGGCGAGGATTTCAATTTTTGCTTTCCGGACGAGGTCTCTGGCGTAGTCCTCCCAGAAATCCTGGAACTTCTCCTCCTGCGCTTTTAGGGCCAGAGCCTCTTCGGCGAGGTTTTTCCATTCGGGGTGTTTTTCCTTGAAAGCCTCCAGCTCATCGAAAGTGAGGGGCTGGAAGGTGGCGCGCAGGCTTTCCCTGAGATGGATTTGAGGTAGGAGGAGCATATAGGCCTGAGGTGCGATCTTTCCCCAGTACTCCTCCTCGCTTACTCCAAGGCCCTTGATAAAATTCTCGAGGAAGGCCCTGTCTTCCGGGACTGCGTCAGGAGACTGAAGCGCTTTGCGTTGTTCCTCGGCATAAACCCTTGCTTCTTCCTCATTTACTCGATAGCCTTTCCCCAAAGCTTCAACAAGGAGAGCCTTGTTCCTGATTACATTTTCCAGAGTTTCCACTTTAATTTCATGATCCGATTTGGCCGCATTTTGGGGGTTTAGACGGAGTTCTTCATATTGAATCACCCACTCTCTTTCCGTAGCTGGCTCGCCATTTACTAAAAGCACTACCCGGTTGCTCGCCTCCCTCCAGCTTTGAGCCAACAGCGCCATAGGCCCCAGGGACTGGAGATAGCGAATGAGCCAGGACCCTACGGCCAGAATAATAACGATGCCTAAAAAGGAAAGGAGAAGACCCTTTATCCTCTTCATTTCTCCTATTCCGTTCCCCGGGCTTTATTTAGCTTAAACAGGCGTGCCCTTTGCTTCCTCTATAATTTTTATCCCCGAGGAGGTTCCTATACGATCCGCGCCAGCCTGGATCATTTCCAGAGCCTGGGTTAAAGTTCTGATTCCCCCTGAGGCCTTCACCTTTAGTTTCTCCTGCGCAGCGAAGCGCAAAAGCCTGACGTCCTCCACTGTGGCCCCGCCCGCAGAAAAACCGGTAGAGGTTTTCACGAAAGCGGCCCCAGCCTCGGCAACCATCAGGGTAGCCAGGACCTTTTCCTCCTCAGTGAGCAAGCAGGTTTCTATGATCACTTTGATAGGAAGGCGCGTCTTTTCCACGATCCTCGTGATTTCCTCTGTGCAGGCGTTGTAGTGGCCGGATTTCAGGAACCCGATGTTCATCACCATATCAATTTCGGTAGCGCCTTGCTTTGCGCACCAGAGCGCCTCCTCAAGTTTGGTATCGCTGGAATTAGCTCCTAGGGGAAATCCCACTACCGTTCCCAGTTGCACTCCGGAATCTCCCAATTCCTTTCGCGCTATGGGAACCCAGCAAGGGTGGAGGCAGACGGAGTAAAATTTTACCTTAATAGCTTCTCGGCAGAGTCGAAGGACGTCTTCCTCACTGGCCTCGGGCTTGAGCAGAGTGTGATCAATGAACTGGGGGAGCAAGGAGAATGGGGGCCGGGGCCTGTGAAAGTCCTCTGCTTTTCGATATTTTTCCAGAATCTCGCGTACTTGGTCTTTCATAACCTCTCCTATTTGAAATGGATGATCCTCAGAAAGTCCTGAGACTTCAAACTCGCCCCTCCTACTAAGGCACCATCAAGGTCTGGCATCGCCATCAGGCTATCTATATTCTCCGGTTTCACGCTCCCCCCGTAGAGAATAGGAATTTGCTCTGCTACCTTGTTTCCCCAGAATTCTCCAATTTTCTCCCTCAGGAATTGCTGGACTTCCTGTGCTTGTTCCGGGGTGGCATTACGCCCTGTGCCAATGGCCCAAACCGGTTCGTAAGCGATGACCACCTTGAGCATATCCTCCGAGCTCAGTCCTTCCAGGCCTTCTTTAAGCTGAGTTTCCACGACTTGAAAAGTGACCCCCTCCTCGCGTTCGCGAAGTTTCTCTCCAAGGCAGAAAATTGGTCTGAGATTCCAGGCTAAAGCCTTTTTTAACTTGGCATTCAGAAGGGCTCCGTCCTCTTTAAAATACTCCCGCCTTTCAGAGTGTCCAATGATTACGAAGTCTACTTTTAAAGAAGCCAGCATGGGGGCCGAGATTTCCCCGGTATAAGCTCCCCAATCCTCCTTCCAGAGGTTCTGGGCGCCAATCTTTACCCGGGAACCAATGACCAATTCCTTGGCCAGATGCAGGTAGGGATAAGGGGGGCAGAGCACGACAGTGCGATTTAAGTTAGGCTCAAGTCCTGCGATAATCTCAGTGATGAGGGTTCTGGCCTCATCCATTGTTTTATAACATTTCCAGTTTCCGGCGATAATTTTCTCTCTCATTTTTCCCTCCTGATTTTTTATTCCCTTTTCTCGTTCAAGAACTCTTTTGTGAAGGGCATGGGCAAGAGATCGCTGGCTTTTACGATAATGCGTTGCCCCTCAAGGTTAGAGAGCGCAACGGGTAGCTCAGGGGCGAATTCCATAATTACCTGGCGGCAGGCCCCGCAGGGAGCAGAGAGGGATTGAGAATCAGCTACTACGGCCAGGGCGAGGAACTGGGTTTCCCCCTCACTGACTGCTTTAAAGATGGCAACTCTTTCGGCGCAGATACTTAAGGGGTAGCTGGCGTTTTCTATGTTGCAGCCAGTGTATATTTTTCCCGAGGATGCAAGCAACGCTGCACCAACCTGAAAATGAGAGTAGGGCGCATAAGCAAGTTTTTGGGCCCTTCGTGCTTCCTCAATCAGAATTTGCCAGTCAATCTCCAATTTTTTCCTCTTTCTTGATTTCCACCTTAATTTTCAACAGCCGGTTCCCTTTAAGTTCCACCACCTGGAAGTGTAATGAATTATATTCTGTTTCCTCACCAACTGCAGGTATTCTCTGAAAGATTCCCAGAAGGAGGCCTCCTAAAGTATCATAGTCTTCGGACTCGATTTCTACCCCCGTGATCTCGGAAAACTCTCTTAATGTGACTCCTGCAGAGACCAGAAAAACCCCCTCTCCAATTTTTTCCACCCTCTCGGATTCCACATCGTGTTCGTCCCTTATTTCTCCCACGATTTCCTCGAGCAGATCCTCCATGGTGACTAGTCCCTCTAACCCGCCGAATTCGTCCACTACAAAAGCAATTTGTGTTTTGCGCTTTTGCATCTCCGGCAATAGTTCAGAGATGTTCTTGGTCTCAGGCACAAAAAATGGTTCCCGCATGATCTGAGAGACGGGGAGCGCCTCTTTCTTCTCAAGCAAAGCTCTTAAGGCGTCTTTTTCCAGAACTACCCCCACCACGTTGTCGATGCTTTCACGATAGGCAGGCAGCCTGGAGTGGCCAGAGCGAACCATGAGCTGAAGTGCCTCAGCCACCGATGCCCCTTCATCTAAAGCTATTACGTCCACCCTGGGAACCATGATTTCCGAGACCTCCTTCTCCCGGAACTCGAAGATGGCAGAAATCATTTCCCTCTCCTCTGCTTGGAGATCTTCAACCTCTTCCCTCATTTCTGCTAGTACCCTGTTAGTGTCGTCTTCCAGCTCCTCGGTGGAGGACCAGCGCGTGACGGCCGAGCCGACCAAACGGAGGAGGCCCGCTAAGGGAAAGAGCAATACTCTCCAGAACGCTACCAGGGGATAAAGCGTCAAGAGCACCCCTGTGGGCCTTGAGGCCCCCAGACTGCGCATCAAAACTTCAATCAGAATCACAAGCAACAAGAAGAGAATTAGGAGCAGCCAAAAAAGCGTGAGACTCAGGTTGACCGTTTTTAGCCACCAGAAGGAGAGGATTCCGGAAGAAAGGATGAAAATGTATTCTCCTACGAGGAGAACGGCAAGCGTGTATTCCGGATTATCCCTCCACTGAGTTAGCTGATAAAGGCGCCTGTTTTCGCTCTTTTCCAGCTCTTTTCGCAACCTCGCTTTGGAAACAGAAATAAAGGCGGAACCAGTAGAAGAGAATCCTGCCAGAAAAAGGAAACTTAGCAGGATCAAAGCGGGAGCAAGATAATTACTCCAATCGTCCAAGCACAAATCACCTCAAGTACAATTATACATGATTGGGGAAAGTTATCAGAACCCTTTTCACTGCTTTATTGGTGGACTCTAAAACCTCGAAGCAGACCCCTTCCACCGTGAACTTTTGGCCTGGAGAGGGGATTCCTCCAGCGAGCTCCTCAAGAAAACCCCCCAGAGTGACGGTTTCGCTCTTTATGGGTAGCCGGTAACGATCCGCCAGTTCTGCCATTGCAATGCGGGCATCCACAACCAGCCCCCCCGGCTCCTCCTTGATCAGGGAAACAGGGCGGTCGTACTCATCCCAGATTTCCCCGACAATCTCTTCCAGAATATCCTCCAGGGTGATTAAGCCGGAAATTCCCCCATATTCGTCAACCACGAGAGCAAGACTTGTTCTTTTATCCCGCATTTCCTCCAGGGCGGGGATCAGGGGCAGGGATTCCACTAGGAAGAAAGGCGGTTTGGCAAGGGCCCCGGCTATAAGAGCGGAATCCAGCTTTATTTCCAGGAGGTCTTTAAGGTAAAGGACTCCCACAATGTGATCAACGGTTCCCCGATAAATGGGAAATCGGGAGTAGCGCATACTCTGGGCTTCCCGGAGGAGTTCCAGGACAGGCTTTTCTTCAGGGAAAGCCTTTATATCCACTCTGGGCACCATAATTTCCCCCACGGTCTTCTGAGAAAAAACCAGCGCTCTATCTAATATTTCACTCAGTTCCTCTTTTCCCCAGCTTGAAGCTATAGCCTGGACTTCTTCCCGAGAGAACAGTGAGGATCTACTTTTCAGACCAGGAACGGCTTTGTGGAGAAGGCGCAAGCTGCTGTTAAAAATCAAGCTTAAGGGGGCGAGGAGAACAAAAATTACAAAAAGAGGGTAGAAGAGAACGCGAGACATCAGGTTCGGAAAACGGGCTGCCAGGGCTTTGGGGAGGAGCTCCGCGAAATAAAGGACAACTATCGTGACTAAGATCGTGGAAATGAGCGCGCCCAACTCCCCCCAGATTTTGACAAACACAGCGGTGAGGATAACGCTGGCCGTGATATTTACAAGGTTATTGCCAATAAGCAATGGCGTGAAGAAGAGTTCCGGTTTCTCCCAGAGGCTAAAGAGCAATTTAGCTCTCCGGTCTCCCCCTCTGGCTTTAAGGCGCAGACGCGTTTTATCAAGGAGGGTAAAGGAGGTCTCCCCGGAGGAAAAGATGGCGCTCAGAAATATCAAGAGGATAAAAATTACTAACTCGCGCATCGGGAGATCCTGACTGTCTCGATCTTGTTCGGCTTGCTCGTGAGGACTGTGAATTCCCAGCCCTCATAAATGACCTTTTCTCCAGCTTGGGGTATGCGGCCAGTAAGCTCAATTAAAAAAGAGCTTAAGGTTTTATGATCCTCCGGGATTATTATCCCTAACTTTTCCAATTCTTCCCTTTCCATTTCTGCGGAACAGAGGTAAGTGTTGGAGGCGGTTTTTATTCCTCTCATTTTCACCTGATCGTACTCATCCCATATTTCCCCAACGATCTCCTCAAGAATGTCCTCTAAGGTGACGATTCCCGATGTTCCTCCGTACTCATCCACGACGATAGCAATGTGGGTTTGTCTTCTTTTGAATTCCCCAAGCAGGCGATTCAGGGTTATCCCTTCCGGAACAAAGAGAGGGTGTCTCATAATCTTCTGAAGAGAGCCTCCCTTTTCCAGTAAAAGCGCCTGAAGGAGATCCTTGGCATGAAGCACTCCCACGATTTCATCCAAAGTGGACCTGAAAAGAGGAAGGCGAGAGACCCCGGATTTCTGGAAAACTTCAACGGCTTGAAGGGCATCTGCCTCTGCTGGAAGAGCAACCACTTTCGGCCGTGGTTGCATGATTTCCCCTGCTGTTTTCCCCTCCAGTTGGGCAATTCCCTGTACAATTCTCCGTTCCTCAGGTAAAAAGAGGCCCTCCTGTACTGCCTCTTCCATTAATAGCTCAAGCTCTTCCTGAGCAAGTGGGGCTTGCTTTTCCACCCTTTCCCCGAAGAAGGTTTTCAAGGTCTTTTCGGCAAAAAAGTAGAAGAGGGAGGAGACCGGCATCAGCAACCGGGATAAGAAATAGAGAGAGGGGGTAAACAGGGGAACCACCTTTTTGTATGAGGAAGCGGCAAGGGTTTTGGGAAGGATTTCTGCCAGAATAATCACTATGCCGGTGAGGACGATTGTTCCCAGAGTTAGAGCTCCCTCTCCCCAATTAGTAAGAATCACTAAGGTCCCTAAAGCCGAGAAGGCGATGTTTACCAGGTTATTGCCCAAAAGGATAAACGACAAAAACCGAATCGGGTTTTCCAGCAACTTTCCGGTCAAACCCCCAAATTGAATGGAAGAGCTTCCTCTAAAGGCGAAAAAGGCGGTTTCGCTGGCGGAGAAGAAAGCAGAGAGAGTTAAAAGGCAAATTAACAGAAATTCGCTCATCCCAGGTAATAATTTTCCCTGGCCCGCATCCTCTTTACGCTCTCTTCGTCCTGATCATCGTACCCGCAGAGGTGTAATATACCATGAATAAGAAGGAGCCGGACTTCTCTGGTCAGGTTGTGGCCATACTCCTTGGCCTGACGGCGGGCGGTATCCAGACTGATGTAGACATCTCCCAAAAGCTCCTCGTGATAGAAGGGGAAAGAGAGCACATCGGTGGGCCCTCTCCTGTGGTGATAGCGGAGGTTCAGGCGAGCAATGGTGGGATCGTCAACGAGTACAATAGAAACATCCCCCCTGGCACCCTCTTCCTTAAGGATCCTTTCCCCCAGCTCAACCAGTGGTTTTTTCGGGAGCCTGATCCTTGGATGTTGATTGTTTACCGTGACCGCCATTCCCCTTTCCTTTTCTCTCCTCCGGATATTCGGGCCTGAGGTGGTAAGCCGCAGTTAGTATGCGTAAGAATACTTCCTTGATCCTCTCCAGTTCCCTGAAGCTTAAATCGGAATGAGAAAGCTGACCATCCTGGACCCTCTCCTCCACGATCTTATCCACCATATTGCGAATGCGCTCTGGAGTTTTTTCCCTGAGGGAGCGGACAGCCGCCTCCACTCCGTCAGCAAGCATCACAATTGCTGCCTCTTTGCTTTCGGGCTTTGGCCCGGGATAACGGAATACTTCTTCAGGTGCTTTCCCTTCACTGCCCTGCTGTGCTTGCCAGAAGAAATAGGAAGCGAGGGTAGTACCGTGATGGCTGGCGATGATTTCCACTACTGGCTCAGGCAGGGAATAATTTCTGGCGATGTCAATCCCGTCCCTGGTGTGCGCTACCACAACCTGAGAGCTGAGCTGGGGGGTAATCTGATCGTGGATGTTAACGTCGTTCTGATTTTCCGCGAAGTACTCGGGCCGGACCATTTTCCCCACGTCATGGAAATACCCAGCCGCTCGAGCGAGGAGAATATTAGCGCCAATTGCGGAGGCGGCTCCCTCTGCCAGGCCAGCCACCATAATGCTGTGGTGATAGGTGCCCGGTGCCTCAATCAGTAGGCGCTTGAGGAGCGGGTGGTTGGGGTTGGAGATCTCCAGAAGATGTAGGGGAGATGTGAGGTGAAAGAAACTCTGGGTAGCGTGGAGAAGCAGGACAAAAATGGAAAAGATTCCCGACAATCCGCCGTTGAGTAAGGACCACCCCATCTCCTCCAGGACGATGAAATACTCCTTTCCTAAGTAAAATCCCGCAGCTCCGGAGACGAACGCTAGGACGACTCCGGCCTTTAAACCAGAAGTGAGCAAGTCCCCCGTTTTTAAAATCTGGCGGGAGAAGTAAGCTGCGCTGGCACTTCCCATAAAAAGGGCAAAGGTGAACAGAAAGTCATTCCCCTGAATCATGCCCAACCCCAGTGAGGAAAAAATAACAAATACCAGGGCGAAGGGAAAGCCAAAAAGAGAGGATATGACGATACCCGCAAAGGGCAGAGGGGTAAGGAAAACCAGTTTCAGAGGAAGGAAATACCCCACAAATATTACGAAAAGGAAAAGAATACCCACGAAAAGAATCCTTCTTTCCGTGAGGAAATTCTTAAGGAAGTGGGAAGAGAAGGCTGCCCAGGCCGCAAAAATAGCCAGGCTCACGAGAATTATGGAGATCAACTGGGGCCAGGGGAAGGAACTGCGGTAAATTCCCAAAGCTTTCAGCGCGGCCAGCTTATCCTCCGTGATTACCTCTCCCTTTTTTACCACCACCTCTCCTTTGGTAATGTTCACTCTTACGGGATCCACCCCCTGGCGCGCAAGCTGCTTACGATAAGCCGTTTCCTTTTCATCTAAGGTAAGGTTGGGAGTGAGCACCGCCCCGCATACTGCTGCCATAACCTTCTTTGCCTCCGGGGAAAGGCCGAGGACGCCAATTTTCTCCTGAATACGCAGAGGAAGCTGGTTCATATCCTCTTCCTTAATTCCCGCTTCAAGAAATTGCAAGGCGATATCAATGGTGTAGGAAAGCAAGGTAGTGAAGGTGGAGGGGTCCACTTCTAAGTCTGCAGCAATAGCTTCTTCGCTGAAGTTTGGAGGAAGGCCTTCTTTTAGCCTTTTAATCTTTTCTTCATAGGGCAGAGCTGCATTAAGGGAAACCTGTTCAATCAAATTGAAATAGTTATTGATTTGGGTGCGTACGAGGTTTTGCCGGGCGGGAGTAAAATCCTTATTGTAGACTGGCATCACAGCTTGCTCTGCCAGATCCTGGAGCTCCTTGGTTTTTTCCTGGTCAATGAAAATCACATTCCGCTGAGCCACGATGTCATGGGTAGCAATAGAACCCAGGGAAACCCCGTAAGTGGGGGGAAAAAGAGTAAAGGCCAGGATTCCCACTATGGAAAGATAAAGGACAAAAGCCAAAAGCAATGAGCGCCAGTTGAATTTAATTCTTGGTTTTTGGCTCCGCCTCCAGAACTCCTGGCCCTTCTTCACTCTGCTCATTTTAAAATTTTAATCGGAGGAGCTTTTCCGCTTGCGGGCAGCGGCCATTTTTTTGCGGCGCAAAACAGAGGGGGACACAAAGTACTCTCTCTTTTTGATTTCCTTCATGATGCCTTCCTTCTGCACTTGCTTTTTAAATCTTTTTACCAGCTCGTCAACAGACTCGTTGGGTTTGCGCACCACTTCAGCCATTTCTCTCCCCCCCTTCTTTTTGCGATTTCATCCTGGTAGCCATGGCAGCGATCTCCCTCCCAGAACGTGAAGATGAAGATGGAAAACGGATTGTCCGCCTCCCCTTCCGCAGTTCAAAACCACTCGGAAACCCTGGGAGGCAAATCCTTTTTCCTCGGCTATTCTTTTTGCTGTGACTAATAATTTTCCTAACAATGTGCTGTCATCCACATCGAGTAAACTATCGTAATGCTTCTTGGGGAGGACCAAAAAATGAAATGGCGCTCGAGGGTAAATGTCCTCTATCACCAGCGTGTCCTCATCCTCGAAAACCTTGGTTGCCTTCTCCTCACCGTGAATTATACGGCAGAAAACGCAGTTTGTCTTCATATTGTCTCGCCAAGGCAAATATCCGTAATTGAATATATTCTCACAGGGACAATAGTATTGCAAGCCAGGGGCTCTTCGCTCTGCACTTTAACCCTGATGTAGTTGGGAGTGTAACCTTCGCCCTCATTCGGCGAAGACAACTCCTCAAGAAGCACTGGAAGCACTTTTCCGAGAAACTTCTCCTGGTAAGCTAAGGAAAGCTTTGATGCCAGAAGGCGCAACCGCACCATACGTTCCTTCTTGACCTTGTCCTCGACTTGATCAGGGAAATTTTCCGCTAAAGTAAAAGGCCTTGGCGAGTAGCGAAAAGCATGGATCCTGGCAAACCCTACCGTTTCTAAAGCCTTAAGGGTCAACTGAAAGTCCTCCTCCGTTTCTCCGGGAAATCCCACCATGATGTCTGTGGTAATAGCAGGATCCGGCCAGGTCGACCTACAAGCGTCCACCAGGCTTAGATAATGATACAAAGTATATCCTCTATTCATGGACTTTAAAATCCTATCGGAGCCACTTTGAAGGGGAAGGTGAAAATGGGGACAAAGTTTAGATATCCTCCCTAACTGAATTATTTTCTCCCTGTCCAAATCCACTGGCTCCATGGAGCTGAGCCTTATGCGCTCGATCCCGGGAATTTTCTCCAGAGCTTCAAGCAAACTGAAAATGTCCAGGGACTCGTGCAGGTCTTTGCCGTAACTTGAAAGGTGGACGCCCGTGAGCACCACCTCTTTGAAACCAGCACGAGAGAGCTCCTCTACTTCCTTTATTACCTCTTCCAATTTTCTGCTTTGGGGCTTTCCTCGGAGGTGGGGGACAATGCAGAAGGAGCAAAAGCGATCGCAACCGTCCTGTACTTTCACCACCCCCCTGGTTCGGTGCCAGGAGGGAAGAGCATCTTCTGCCTTACCCTTTAAGCCTAATTTCAGAAGCACTCCCTCTTTGTCCCGGGGCGGAAAGGCGTTTTCTTCGCCAGACCTGTGCGCCAGCTCCCCGATACAGCCGTAAAGAATTACTGGAGCGCGGGGGTTGAGGCGCCTCAAGCGTCTGGAAACCTGCTTCGCCTCCTTTACAGCCTTATCCGTAACGGCACAGCCGCAGATTAAGAAAGCCTCACTGTGAGGGGAAGGCGGGACTACCTCGCCTCCTCTTCCCAAAATCATTCTTTCCAGTTGGGCGCTATCGTATTGCGAAACCTTACAGCCCAGGGTGATTAAAGAAACCTTCATTCTCCTAAGCCTCCCCAGTGAGAGAAGAGAAAAATGGAAGCAATTGCTCCTGCAATTTCAGTGCGAAATATCCTCTCACCAAGGGATACAACTTGAAAACCGGAGCGAGAAGCCATCTCCGCTTCCTCAGGAGAAAAACCACCTTCAGGACCTACGATCAAAAGTACGTTTTCAGGAGTACTTTGCTCCTGGACTACTTCCTTCAGTTTTTTCTCTCCGTTCTCCCAGAAAAACAACCCCAGCTGGTATTTGGGTCTGAGCGCAAGCACTTCCCTTAGTGAAGAGGGAACCTCCACTTCCAATGGCGGCAGTCCTGAAACTCCAGATTCCTGGATGGCAATCCTGCGCCATCTTTCCAATTTTTCCTGCGTTCTGGCCGGGTCCAGCTTGGGTACTGAACGGAGCGAGAAAAAGGGGATTATCCTTCGCAGTCCTATTTGAGAGCAGAGCCTGATCGCGTCCTCAATTTTCCTCCCCTTGGGAATTGATTGCGCTAGATCCAGCACCAGCGGAGGAGGAGGGATTTCTGAGGAGGAAATTACTTTCCCCTTTAAGATTTCCCCAGCTTGAAGCTCCACTACCAGCCGGTGATTCAAACAGAGAACGTCAATTCTGTCGCCAGGGCGCATGCGTAATACATTGAGGATATGATGCCTTTCTTCAGGAGGAAAGACCACAAATTCCCCCTCCTGACATTCAGGAGGGAGCCAGAAAGAGTTGGGCAATCAGATACCCTCCCTCTGGAGGTTTCTTTCTAAAATGCTTGTGACGCAGGATAGGGTGCGAATGGCTTTGCCATAATCCATCCTCATAGGTCCCACCAACCCCAGAGCTCCCCAGTTGTAGCTCGAAGTCTCAAAGGGCATCGCTAAAAGGGAAAGGTCCCTCATCTCGAAGAATTCGTTTTCTCCCCCTATGATTACCTGAAGATTCTTGCTGGTAAGCCGCCTCTCCAGGAATTCCTGGAGCAGGAAGCGCCGATCGAGGGTGGAGATCAGCATGCGCAGCTTATTCAGGTCCTGAAGTTCGGGAGAAAGGAGGACGTTTTCCTCCCCTTCCACAATTAACCTCTCCCTTTGTTCGAAGAGGAAGACTTCATGGATGAAAGAGTGAATCTGTCCCAAAAGGAAAGCAAACTGCCTCAGGGAACCCTCCCTTAGCACCTGGATTATTTGTAGCGCTTCCCAAGGGGTTTTGCCGTCAATATGCCTGCTCAGGATGCGGGAGAGCTCCTCCAATTGTTCCTCCGTTATCTCCTCCGAAACCTCCGCCAGGGAACTCTGAATAATTTTGGCACTGGTTACGATAATTACCAGGGAGGCTCTGGAAGAAATGGGCACAAAGTGCAGTCTCTTCAGGATCAATTGCTGGAAATGAGGGGTCAGGGCAATAGAGGCATATGTGGTAATGGTAGAGATCAAGCGACACACCTCCACCAGGAGTTGTCGCAAATCCTCTCCCCTCGAGGAAATGGCCTGGGAAAGGTTCTCCATTTCCTGATTGGAGACCGGAGGAATGGTCAGCAGGTGGTCTACATAATAACGATAGCCAATCTCCGTGGGCACGCGGCCTGCGGAGGTATGAGGGTGGGTAAGGTAACCCATATCCTCCAGAGCAGCCATTTCTGCTCTAATGGTGGCAGGGCTATAATGCAATCCGTGCAGCCCAACCAGCGTTTTAGAACCAACTGGCTGCCCGTGGAGGATGTAATCCTCAACCACAGCCTTTAAGATTGCTTTCCTTCTTTCGGTTAGATATGCCCTTTGCATTTCCAGAAATACACTTTTAATATATTTTACATCAATCGTGCCATAATCTCTAACGAGACAAAGAAGTACCTCTCCCTTATGCGCCACCTGCCCTTGCTTTCCTCTAACAGTCCGCTCTCTTTTAAAGCCAAAAGTTTCTTTTGAAATGCGGGGAAAGCCCGGGGGTACTTTTGTCTCAGTTCCTCTTCCAGGAAGCCATCAGAGGTTCTCAGACGCAGGATTGCTTCCTCCCGCAGGGCAGCAACGCCTCTTTTACCCGTTCGATAGGCAATCGGAGCCTTTCCCTCTTTAAGGCTGGCGATATATTGATCAACTTTGCCCAGGTTGCCCCTGCGAATACCGTCGTGAAAGGAAACCGCTTTCAGACCGAAGCCGAGATAATCTCCGTAAGTCCAGTAAACCATATTGTGGCGGGAGCGATACCCGGGTTGGGCGAAGTTGGAAATCTCATAATGCTCATAACGGTTTCCGGCAAGAATCCGGCAGGCGCTGTGGTACATGGAGGCAACCAGGTCGTCCCCGAGGGAATGGAGCTCACCAGACTTCACCTTTAAAAAAAGCGGGGTTCCCTTTTCAATGGAGAGGCAGTAAAGGGAAAGATGCTCAGGAGCCAGGGATACTGCCTGATTCAAGCTATAGAGAAAATCTCCAAGGCTCTGGCCAGGAAGCCCGAAGATCAGATCAAGGTTGATATTTTCAAACCCTGATTTTCGGGCCGCCTCAAAGGCCTCACGCGCCTGAGCGCTGTTGTGGATTCTCCCAAGCAAAGCGAGCTCAGAATCCTGAAAGGACTGCGCCCCGATTGAGATCCTGTTAAACCCACCTTCTTTAAGCGCTTTCAGTTCTCTTAAATTTACAGTTCCCGGGTTGGCTTCCAGGGTAACTTCAAGATCATCCCCTGGCTTTCCAGAAAGGATCAGATCAAGAAGGGAAAGAAGTTTTTCCGGCTTAAGCAAGGAGGGAGTTCCTCCGCCGAAATAGACAGTTTCGATCTTCCTCTCCGAGAGAAAGGGGCGATAAATCTCAATTTCTATCTTCAGTGCCTTGAGGTATTCCTCGACCAGGGTCTCTGGAGCCGTAAAAGAGGGGAAATCACAATAAGCGCACTTTCTCAGGCAAAATGGGATGTGCACGTAAACGGAGAGAGGTCTCATTCCTCCGTATCAATTTTGAGCATACTGAAAAAAGCTTCCTGGGGAATTTCCACGTTTCCTACCCGCTTCATCCTTTTCTTGCCTTCCTTCTGTTTCTCCAGGAGCTTCATTTTTCTGGTGACATCTCCTCCATAACACTTGGCCAGGACGTTCTTTCGTAAAGGCTTTATGGTCTCGCGTGCGATTACCCTGCTTCCAATGGCACCCTGGATGACAACCTCAAAGAGCTGTCTGGGTATAGTTTTGCGCAGGCGGCTAACGATCTTGCGAGCGTGTTCATAAGCCTTCTCCTGGGGAAGGATATAGCAGAGAGCGTCCACCTGTTTCCCGTTCACCATAATATCCAGCTTCACGAGGTCTGTTTTTCGGTACTCCAGGAATTCGTAATCGAAAGAGGCATACCCTCGAGAGCGGCTCTTGAGCTGGTCGTAAAAGTCCAGAAGGATCTCTGCCAGAGGAAGTTCATAGGTTAAAATTACCCTGCCGCCCTCCATGTACTCCATGTTCTTAAAAATTCCACGCTTGTTTTGGGCCAGCTCCATCATTGGCCCTACGAATTCCTGGGGCACCATGATGATCGCCCGAACGAAGGGCTCCTCGATATGATCCACATGTTCCGGGCTGGGGAATTTTGCGGGGTTATCTATTTCCAAACTTGAGCCGTCGCGCAAGAAGACCCTATAAACCACAGAAGGCGCGGTAGCCACGAGCTCCTGTTCGTATTCTCTCTCCAGCCTCTCCTGGACTATTTCCATATGCAAAAGCCCTAAAAATCCGCAGCGGAAACCAAAACCCAGGGCAGGGGAGGATTCTGGCTCGTAAACGATGGAAGCGTCGTTTAAAGAAAGCTTTTGCAACGCTTCTCTCAATGCCGGGAAATCCTCGTTTCTTGTGGGATAAAGACCGCAGAAGACCATAGGCTTCAGGTGGCGAAAGCCGGGCAGAGGGGAAAAAGCTGGATTCAAAGCGGAAGTGATGGTGTCACCCACTTTAGTTTCAGAAAGACTCTTGATGTTGGCTGCAAGGTATCCTACTTCTCCTGTTTGCAGCTCCTCCTTGGGGACCATACCTAATTTGAAGTACCCCAGCTCCATAACCTCGAAGGCCTGATCAATGCCCATCATCATGATTTTGTCTCCCACTCTTACTTTGCCATCCACAATGCGCACATAAGCGATAACCCCTTTATAGGGATCGTAATGGGAATCGAAGATCAAAGCTCGAAGGGGAGCCTCTGGGTCGCCTCTGGGGGGTCTGATCCGCTTAACGATAGCCTCGAGGACCTCCTCGGTTCCCACTCCCTCTTTGGCTGAAGTCAGGATGGCATCGCTCGTGTCGAGGAGCAGAGTTTCTTCGATTTCTCTTTTGGTTTTCTCAGGATCGGCATTGGGTAAATCAATTTTGTTGATTATAGGAATTAAATCCAGATTTAAATCCATTGCCAAGTAGGCGTTAGCAAGGGTCTGAGCCTCCACACCTTGGGTGCCATCAACGACGAGCAAGGCTCCTTCGCAAGCAGCCAGGGCTCGGGAAACCTCGTAAGTGAAGTCCACATGCCCTGGTGTGTCAATTAAGTTCAAAATGTAGGTTTGGCCATCTTTAGCACGATATTCCAGCCTCACTGGGTGGGCTTTTATGGTAATCCCTTTCTCTCGCTCCAGATCCATCTGGTCCAGAACCTGCTCCATCTGGATCCGGAGCTTGACCCCCGTGGCTTCCAGCAAACGATCCGCCAGGGTGGACTTCCCATGGTCAATGTGTGCGATTATGCAAAAATTTCGAATTTTATCCTGCATGAGCTAAGTATATTATGAGCGATTCTATCTGCAAAACGCCTACAAAGCGTAATGGCCTTTGATCCTTCAAAGGGCTGGTCTGATGCGGGGAACTGCTATTGACATTCTTTCAAGAATCTGGACAATATAGAGACCTGGAGTTAGATAGAATAATTAGAAGAAGGAGATAGCTTTGCCGAGATCGAAGTCAGCCATTAAAAGAGAGAGACTGACCAAAAAAAGGACGGAACGCAACCGCTCTTTGGAAAGCAAACTTAAAACCACGGTGAAAAAAGCCCAGAGAGCCGTTATTCTTAAAGAGGAGAATTCCGCAGAACTCGTGCGTGACGCCTGCCGCATTATCGATAAGATGGTCACGAAGGGCGTCCTGCACAAGAATGCTGCGGCGCGCAAGAAGTCCCGCTTGATGAAGAAAGTCGCTTAGTCGAAAGGTCGAACTTTCAGGAAGAGAATTCCACAATAAACTTTTCCAAAAGCAGGTGTGGATCCTCTCCGCCCTGTTTTATTTTTTTGTCAATCCCCACCAGAGCTTCCAAAGCTTCCTGTGCTCTTTCCCTGGTGTAGCGGTTCAGGCACTCCAGAGCTTTTTTTACCGCCAAAGGGTGATCACCCAGCTTCTGAGCTAATTTGAAGTAGTCTGGCCTTTTAATTTCTCCCAGATTGGCGAGTTGCCAGAGCAACCGGAACTGGCGGAAAAGTAGAAATATTAAACGACCAGGCGCTTCCTTGCCCAAATAGAAGATCTGATTTAGAAGCGAGATTGCCTTCCCCTTTTTCCCTGTGAGCACAGCCTCCACGAGCTCGAATGCCGTGCCCTCGATGGAGGGCGTAATTATTTTCTCCACGGTCTCTTTGGAGATCACTTCCCCTTCCTCATAAAGGGAAATCTTCTCAATCTCAGAGACCAGGGTATCCAGGGTACCATCAGTATGAGTTAGCAAGAACTCCACAGCCTCAGGGGAAATCCTTTTCCCCTTTCTTCCTAAAGACCCAATAATCCAGTTCCTCAGTTGTTTTTCCCCGAGAATGGGGTCTTTGACCAGCACTCCCTCAGGAAAGTCCACATCAGAGAGCTCTTCCGGGCTTCCTTCCTGTTCCAGGATTAAAATTTGATCCTTTAAGGAGCGAATCCTTTTGTACAACTCTTTTCTTGACCCTGGCTTGAGCTCATGCACGTTCTTTAGATAAAGCACCCTGCGCAGGGAGAACAAGCAGGCATTTTCTTGGTTCTCGAGTAGCGTTTCTAAATCGTTCTCTCCCGCTTCCCTGATTTCCAAATCCCCTTCCGAGGCTAGGAAATTATCTGAGAGGGCCTTCAGGAAGCGGTCTTTAAGGTAAAGGGAATTCCCCAGCAAGATGTAAACCGGGAACCACTTCCCTTCTTCAGCCAGCTTAATTGCTTCAAGATAGTCAATTTCTTTCATTTCGCCTTTTCTATTGTAATGAATTTACCGTCACTTTGAACAACTACGGAACCGACCCTGGAAGTCTCTAAAGTCCAGAGCCCCACCTCTTTGAGGAGTTCTAAGGTGACCTGGGAGGGGTGTCCGTAAGGATTATCCTTGCCCACGGATATCACTGCCACAAGCGGAGAAACCATCTCCAGAAACTCCTTGTCTAAAGAAGTAGCGCTTCCGTGATGGGGAACCTTCAGGATTTCAGCATCGATCCCTCCTTCCTCCTTTAAATGATCCCTGCCCTTATTTTCAATATCACCTGCAAGGAGAACGTCTGTCTCTCCGAAAGAGAATTTTCCAACCAGGGAGCGATCGTTGATTTTCCAATCCTCTGCTTCCTCAGGAGGAGCCAGAATTCTCATCTGGGCTAGGTCAGTTTTAATGAAGTAGCCTTCCTTCACTTCGGCATAGGGGATTCCTCTTTTCCTCAACTCCTCCTTTAACTTCTCCAGGCCTTGCCCGTCATCCTCCTGGTTCAGGAGTACCATTTTTACCGGGATATTATCCAGGATGGAGAAAAAGCCGTTTAGGTGGTCACTGTGGGAATGGCTGATGAAAACTAGGTCTAAGGAGTTGACTCCCAGGTTCTGGAGGTACCTGAGGCTTTTCGAGTTCCCTCCTGCGTCCCAGAGGAGATTGATCCTGTCCGGAGTCCGGAGGAGTATGGAATCACCTTGTCCCACATCTATGAAGTGAGCCTCGAAAAACTGAACCGGGAAGAGAACCGGGAAAATGGAAACCCAAACTACGAATATCAGAAAGACGAGGGCCATTAACCTTGTGGCCAGAGCTCTGGTTTTCTCCTTAAACCCGAGGAGGGCAATGCCCAGAGAGAGAAAGAGCGCTCCCCAGTAGATCCACTGAAGCCATGAGGGTGCACTGGGGACGATAAGGTTTGCCAGGGGCACAGCGCCCAGGCCTTTGGTTATATTGTAGGCCAAAATAGCTCCCTGACCCACCAGCCAGATTAGCGGCCTGCCAACTTCAGGGAGAAAGAGGGAAAAGGATACTGAAAGGAGACCAGCGGGAAGCAGGACGGAAATTATGGGGAGGATGATCATGTTCGCCAGGGGAGCGATCAGAGGCAGGTTGTGAAACTGGGAAGCGATTAAGGGAGCAACTCCGACCTGGCTGGATATGGCCGCAAAAAGGGAATCCTTCAAGGCTTTCGGAGCTCTCCCCGGAATCCAGTTCTGCATTTCCGGGACAAAAGCTGCAAGGCAGGCGGTCGCCAGAAACGAGAGCTGGAAATCAAGGAAAAACAAGGCCAGGGGGTCAAAAAGGAGAATCACCAGTGCAGCAAAGGCCAGAGTGGTGGGAAAATCTTTTTCCCTTCTTATAAGCATGCTCAAGATTCCCACAAGGACAACGACCGTTGCTCTGGTGATCGAAGGTAGCCAACCGCACAGGGTGGCGTAAATGAGGACGAAGGGAATGGAGATTATTAGGGCGGTTCTCCTTCTTAAACTCAGCAAGCGCCCGGTGATCAGGAAAAAAGCCACAAGCAACGCTACATTGGTACCGGAAGCCGCCAGGATGTGAGATGTTCCGGTCTCTTTGAAGGGAAGAGTAGCGCTTTCCTCAAGGTTGGCAGCCCTACCGATTAGCACTCCGGTCAGAAATTCGTTCTCGGGATAAGGAACCAGGGAGTCTATTTCCTTCTCAATTCTCAGCTTGAGATTTCGAAAGAACTCTCCTAAAGGAGTGAGTGTGGTACCCAGCTTTTCTATTTGGGAGGATCTGAGGATCCAGAAACACCTTTCCTTCCTCAAATATTCCGAAATTTCCTCTTTTGGAGCCTTTATTCGTCCGCTGACCTTTAACAGATCGCCCCTCTCTGGAGGCTGCTCCTCGAGGGAAATAACGTAAAAGCGGTAATTTTCCTCTTTCTTCTCCCCTTCCTTTTCAATTAGGAAGACCCTGAGGAAAAAGTTAGCTCTTCCATTCTGGATTTTTGGATCGCTATCAACAACCCCCCAGGCCAAATCTAGGGAAGGCTCCCCACTTTGAGGGTGGCTTGCGGAAAATGAAAGGTAATAGCCTAAAGGTAAAGCCAGAGATAGAAGCAGGAACAGCCAGGGGAGGTGCAATTTGGGGATCAGGAAAAAAAGTGCAGTAAGGGAAAAGAGAAACAGGAAGAGCGCAAAAAAGGGGAGGCCAAGGTAAAATCCTAAAACCTCCCCGATTATAAAAAGGAATACCCAGAGAAATAGGGGTCTTCCCGTGAGCGCGTTCTTCACTTCACGGTAATTAAGTCCTTGATTGCCTCAAACCTTTTATCCCCGATCCCCGAGACTTCCTTAATTTCCTCTATGCTTTTAAAGCCTCCCTTTTGCGCGCGATAATCCACAATTCTCTGAGCAAGAACAGGTCCAATTCCAGGAAGGCTCTCCAACTCCTTGGCGGAAGCGGTATTAATGTTAATCTTGGAAGTTCCTCCGGATTGTAGGGAGTCGCTTTCCTGATTC
>JANLFM010000001.1:45794-48927 GCA_024655865.1 Caldisericota bacterium | reverse complement strand
TGATTCTGATTTGCAGTGCTCGGGATCTGAATTCCAGCGTGCATTTCGGGATTCTCCGACCCTTGAGAGGCTTTTTTGGGAACCACGATTTTATCTCCATCTTTTAATGGCATAGCGAGATTTAAGGCATCCATGTCCGCATCACTCGTTGCTCCTCCAGCCATCTTTATGGCGTCCGCCACGCGCGCCCCCTGAGGCAATTTATATAATCCCGGGAGATGGACTTCTCCGGCGACGTGCACGTAAATTTCCGCTGGGCTCAAAGAAGGGCTCGCCGTGTTCTCAATTACAATTTGCGGGGATCGGTAGCATCCGGGAAGAAGGAGGATAAGCGAAGCTACAAGTAGAACTATGAATGAATTCTTCCTAATCCTCATCCGCCACTTCCCTACCTGGTTACTATGTTTGCGATCCTATCCGGGACAACGATTACCTGTTTAATCTCCTTACCCTGGAGGAATTTCTGCACCCTTTCTGAGGAAAGGACGATTTCCTTAACCTTCTCCTCGTCCAAACCTTTTTCTAAAAGGATGCGGTCCCGAAGCTTCCCATTGATCTGGATCACCAGGGTGGTCTTTTCCTCCTTCAGGAGGTTCTCATTCCATTTGGGCCAGGGTTGCCGGTGCACGCTCTCCTTATTACCCAGGCGCTCCCAGAGTTCAGCAGATATGAAGGGGGCAAAGGGAGCAAGGAGGAGGCAAAGGGTAGAGAGCACTTCCAGTTCCAGGGTAATATTCCGTTCCTCGAGGGGAAGCTTTCTGTAATCGCTCCAGTCATTGAACAGCTCCATCATCGCGGAAATGGCGGTGTTTAGGCGGAAGCGCTCCTCGATGTCCTGAGTGACCCTTTTAATGGTCTGGTGCATCTTTGCCCGAAGCGCTCTCTCCTTCTCTTCTTCAAGATGGCTTCCGCCCCTTCCCTTTTCCGCTATCAATTCCAGGGATTGCTTCCAGAGCCTGTTGAGGAATCTGAAAATTCCTTCGATTCCTCTTTCCGTCCATTCCGCGTCCATTTCCGGTGGCGAGATGAAAAGGGAATACAGCCTGGCCGAGTCACAGCCAAATTTTTCCGCTACCTCATCTGGAGGTACCACGTTTCCTTTGGATTTGGACATGGCCACGCCTCCCAGGGTGACCATGCCGTGGGCAAAGAGCTTCTTGAACGGCTCCTGAAATTTCACCAGGCCCATATCGTAGAGGACTTTAGTAAAGAACCGGGAATAAAGGAGGTGCAAAATAGCGTGCTCAATTCCTCCAATGTAGAGATCCACGGGCAGCCAGTAATTTGCTGCTTCAGGATCGAAAGGTTTATCTGGAGGGTTAGTCAGGGCATTGGGGCTGGTATACCTTAAATAGTACCAGGAGGAATCCACGAAAGTGTCCATGGTGTCGGTCTCCCTCTGTGCCGGTCCTCCACATCGCGGGCAGGTGGTGTTTACGAACTCCGGAACCTTGGAAAGCGGGGATCCTCCCTCTCCGGTGAAAGGGGCGTTTTCCGGCAGGAGAACCGGGAGATCCTCCTCCGGGACCGGGACAGTACCGCACTTAGGACAGTAAATGATGGGGATCGGAGCCCCCCAGTAGCGCTGACGGGAGATCAGCCAGTCCCGTAATCGGTAAGTGACGGCACCCTTGCCGATTCCCTTTTTCTCGAGCCACTTGGTGGTCGTTTCTTTTGCTTTATCTCCAGGGGTTCCGCTCAGGGGTCCGGAGTTTATCATGGTACCGAATTCTGCGTGGAAGAGGACGTCCTTGTAAAAGCTTACGCGCGAGAGCATCTCCATAACAGTCCTCTTATTCGAAACTGAGGGCTCAAGCGCCCGACACCTTTCCATGATCAGGCGATCAGAATCAATAGAGTCAAGCTCAAGGGCCTCATTTTTGAAAATGAAAAGCCAGCGAGCTCCCACCACCTCGCACCAGGAATCATCTTTGATGGACTTCTGCACTATTTTCAGGTAGCGCTCAACTTGATCCTGGATCAGCTCAACGTACAGCGTCCCCTCCTTCGCTTCAAATTTGATTCCTTCCCGGAGAAGCTCCCCGGGAAGGCTTTGGTGGTAAGTATCTTTCAAGACGATGCTTTTACATTTCCCATCCGGGCGCTCGATCACTGGAATTATGGGGAGCCCGAATTTCAGCGCAAAGGCGAAGTCCCTTTCATCGTGAGCCGGTACCCCCATTATGGCCCCCGTACCGTAGGTCATAAGAACGTAATCGGCAATCCAGATGGGGATCTCCTTGCCATTTACGGGATTGAGGGCATAACTACCTAAAAAAACACCGGTTTTTTCCTTCTCGATAGATTCCCTCTCGATTTCGCTCTGCTTCTTTGCTTCCTCTACATAAGCCTGAACCTCAGCCTTTTTCTCCGGAAGGGTTAATTTCTCAACAAGCGGGTGTTCCGGAGCCAGGACCATGAAAGTCGCCCCCCAGAGAGTATCTGGCCTGGTGGTGAAAACCGTGATCTTCTCCCCTGATTTAGTGGGAAAGTCCACAAGCGCCCCTTCGGATTTCCCGATCCAGTTTCGCTGCATGATCTTCACCCGTTCCGGCCACTCCGTAAGAAGGTCTAGGTCCTTGAGCAACCTTTCCGCGTAATCGGTGATGCGGAAGAACCACTGCTCTAAATCCTTTTTCTCCACAGGAGTGTGGCAGCGCCAGCACTTACCCTCCTCAACCTGCTCATTGGCAAGAACGGTCTGACAATGGGGACACCAGTTCACGGGAGCCTTTTTCTTGTAAGCCAGCCCCCTTTCGTAAAACTTGAGGAAAAACCACTGGGTCCATTTGTAGTACTCTGGCTGGCAAGAGGCGAAGCGTCGGTCCCAATCGTAGGAAATGCCCAGGAGCTTTTGCTGTTTTTCAATGGCAGCAATGGCTTCATAAGTCCAGGCGGCGGGATGGAGTTTCCTTTCGATGGCGGCGTTCTCCGCAGGCATTCCAAAGGCATCCCAGCCCATGGGATGAAGCACGTTGAAGCCTTTCATTCTCTTGAAACGGGCCATGACATCCCCGATGGAATAGGTCCTTCCATGACCCATGTGCAAGCCCCCGCCTGAAGGATAGGGGAACATCACAAGGTTGTAGAATTTTGGCATCCCCTTTTTCTTGTTCTCCTCGATGGTGGAAGG
>JANLFM010000001.1:0-45770 GCA_024655865.1 Caldisericota bacterium | reverse complement strand
CGCGCTCCCACTGCGCCACAGCCCCACACAAAACCTCATTTGCGCTTTAACGGACGCTCCGCGGCAGACTACTCCATTCGCCTACCGGGCTCCAGGACGAGTTCGGCCGAAGCCTACTACTTCCCTTCATAGCCTTTAACTGAGTTGAAATTTTATTACACCCCCCCCTTTCTGTCAATCAGGAATAGATTGCCTCTTTGTGATGTATCTTTGTTTAGAAAGGGAACAAAGGGTAAATTTAAAAATTTAGCAAAATAAAAAATAACTATTCAGTAAAATAATATTGTAGCTCTTATGTTCGTTATAGGATAAAGAAACGAAGGGAGTGATAAAGAAATCATGACTGTAAGAGACCCTGTATGCAAGATGAGTATAGAGGATAAGGAAGCCGTTGCTACTTCAATATATAAAGGCACTACCTACTATTTCTGCTCAAAGAATTGTAAGCAGAAGTTTGACAGTGACCCTGAGGCCTATATCGGTGGGAAAGCCTCTGTGGCTTCAGAAACAGGAGTGATTTACACCTGTCCCATGCACCCTGAAATCCGTGAGAAAAAGCCAGGGTCATGCCCCATCTGCGGGATGGCACTTGAACCGCTCACTCCTTCGGTAACCCCAGCGGAAACAGAATGGACGTGTCCTATGCATCCAGAGATTGTCCGGGACTCACCAGGGTCATGCCCCATCTGCGGGATGGCACTTGAACCACGAACTATCACTGGAGAGGAGAAAAACCCCGAGCTCAAAGACATGACGCGGCGATTCTGGGCGGGTCTGATTCTTACAATTCCCCTGATTTTAATCGCTATGCGCAACTACATCCCGGGCCTGTCCTTAATGGATCGCCTCCTCTCTCATGAGCTCCTGAAATGGGCGGAAATAATTCTTGCCACACCTGTTGTCCTTTGGGCCGGTTGGCCTTTCTTTGTGCGTGGATGGCAGTCTATTATAACCCGCAAACTCAATATGTTTACGCTGATAGCCCTCGGTGTTGGAGTGGCCTATATATACAGCATTGTGGCAGCGCTCCTGCCCGGTATATTCCCTGCCTCCTTTAGAAGGGGGAATGAAGTGAGCCTCTATTTTGAAGCTGCAGCGGTAATTGTAACCCTCGTGCTTTTGGGACAGGTGCTTGAACTGAAGGCTCGTAGCAAGACAGGTGCAGCTATTAAGGCACTGCTCGGTCTGGCACCAAAAACGGCCAGGCGCATCAAGGACGGCGTCGAAGAGGACATTCCTCTTGAACATGTAAAACCTGGAGATATCCTTCGTGTCCGTCCTGGAGAAAAGATACCGGTAGACGGTGTGGTGATTGATGGGACAAGCTCAGTCGATGAGTCCATGGTTACTGGTGAGCCGATTCCCGTCGAGAAAGAGAAGGGGGACCGTGTCATTGGCGCAACCGTCAATGGAACGGGCATGCTGATAATGAAGGCTGAAAAGGTTGGGGCGGATACCCTTCTTGCACAAATCGTTCACATGGTTGCGGAGGCCCAGAGAAGTCGCGCACCCATCCAGAAGCTTGCGGACGTCGTGGCAGCATATTTTGTCCAGATTGTTGTGGCAGTGGCAGTCATTACCTTTATTGCATGGGCATGGATAGGCCCTGAACCAAGAATGGCACACGCAATCATCAATGCAGTGGCAGTTTTAATTATTGCTTGTCCATGTGCACTCGGCCTTGCCACACCCATGTCCATAATGGTTGCCATGGGAAAGGGCGCAACGGCAGGGGTGCTTTTCAAAAACGCAGAGGCCATAGAGGTGATGGAAAAGGTGGATACTCTCGTTGTGGACAAGACAGGAACACTTACCGTCGGCAAACCATCCCTTATGGAGATAGTGCCCGCCAAGGGTTTTGACGAAAGGTCGATACTTCATTTTGCCGCAAGCCTTGAGCGCGCAAGCGAACACCCCCTTGGAGCTGCGATTGTAAAAGGGGCAGAGCAAAGGGGTATAAGCCTTATTGGTGTCGAGAACTTCGAATCCCTAACGGGCAAAGGAGTAGTGGGCGAGATTCAGGGACACAGGATTGCCCTTGGCAACAGGAAGCTCCTCGATGACTTTGGCATTGACCCTGATGAACTCTCCGAAAAGGCCGAGGCCATGAGGAAAGAAGGTCAGACGGTGATGTTCATCGCAGTGGACAGCAGGATAGCAGGGCTTCTTGGAGTCGCCGATCCCATAAAGGAAACAACCCCTGAGGCCATCGAGGCACTTCATAGAGAGGGTATCCGCATCGTTATGGTCACAGGGGACAACCGCACCACAGCCGAGGCGGTCTCAAAGAAACTGGGACTTGATGAGGTGATTGCCGAGGTGCTACCCGACCAGAAGACCCATGTGGTAAAGAGATTACAGGATGAAGGAAGGATTGTTGCCATGGCGGGTGACGGAATAAATGATGCCCCTGCCCTGGCACAGGCACATGTGGGTATAGCAATGGGTACAGGCACGGATGTGGCTATGGAAAGCGCTGGTGTGACCTTAGTAAAGGGTGATCTCAGGGGCATAGTCCGGGCAAGGCGTCTGAGTAAAGCGACGATGCGAAATATTAAGCAGAACCTCTTTTGGGCTTTTATTTATAATACCCTTGGTGTTCCCATCGCCGCAGGTGTTATTTACCCGTTCTTTGGCATCTTACTAAGTCCCATTTTCGCTGCCGCGGCCATGAGCTTCAGTTCAGTATCGGTCGTGGGCAACGCTCTCCGCCTGAGAGGCGCTCGCCTCTAAATCGATGGGGTCAGGTCTTGCAATCCAACAATTTCAGCTGAAAACTGCTAAAGAACGCACCTTTAGATGCCATCAATTAGGGAAATCCCTGAATCAGGTTCTTCCTTAAATCCCGCGACATCAAGGCTGGAAGACCTTTTCGCCTTTAAGGAAACCCGATTGGGAAAAGGGAAGCGCGGTATCATTTTTCTCATTTTGTCCCGGAGAGCAAAAAGCGCAGCACTCAGTTAGAGGGCAACTTTGAAGCCCCGATTTGCAGAAAGACAAGACTCTGATTGTCAGATAGACTACCCGGTTGTATATTTTTGGCATGAGCGGTAAAGCCCTGCTTTTTTCCATTATCACCCTGTGTCTGATTTTCACGGCCTGCAGCGGGAGAGAGGAAAACGCTTCTGGCTCTCCCTCTCAGGTAGTGGAGTCGTTCTTCACCGCACTGGAAGCTAAAGATTATCAGACAGCCTATAGCTTGCAGACCAAAGAATTCCAGGACCAGATGCCCTTAGAGATATTTTCCGCTTCCATAGAACAGGGGCTTTCCGAGTTCCAGATTGTTTCCCAGAGTTACGAGATTGTCAAGGAAGAAATCAAAGGCGATCTGGCTTATGTTTCCTACAAAATAGTTTCCACCACCAGGGACGGAAAAAAGATTGAGGGGCAAGGAGTTTACACCTTGAAAAGGGAGGACAAAAACTGGAGAATTGATTTAAGGGCAGTCACTCCTTGAAGGGAAGACGAAATGAGTAAGAAGAAAAAGCTTTTTGGAGAGCTGGGAATTGAGCTGGGGTACCTGGATGTGGACAAGGTCCTTCGTGCAGTGCGCACTCAGGAACGCATGGCGGAAGAGGAAAGGGAATTGATCGGGAAAATCCTCAAGGAATCCGGGGATCTCAGCGAAACTATGATCCAGGAAATCCTCTCCAAGCAAAAGGAGACAGAGGAAGAGGAGTAGGGTTTTCGGTTGCGTTTTTTTGATCTTGGTAGATAATTATCTACATGAGAGTGAGAGAAGAACATCCTCTGTTTTTCAAGAAATTCGATCGTCTTGAAATAGAAGTATCACCTGCATCTGAACTTATTCTGAGCCTCTTCAGCGCTTATGGAGCTCGTAGTGAAACTCATCCTACATGGTCCCGCTCGCTCAAGAGAAAACTCTCTCCCGCAGCAAGAAAGAGCTTGAAGTTCTTCTTTGAGGGGGAGGTCCAGTTAGGTTTGAACTCCCTACGATTCCTTCTTGCACTAAAACCACCTCGTTCCCTGGATGCTCTCTTAACCCATCTCAACTCCCTGACTTTCACGGATTTCGTTCGCATCCTCCTTTCCAAGGTAGATCCCGGTGTCCCTTTGCTCGGGGATATAATTTTCAAGATTTTCGCTCAAAAGCCACTATCAGAGCCAGAAAGGGCTCAGTGGGACGATTTTGCCGGGCGCTATTCGCGCACTTTCGTTCAAAATCTGAAACAGTTAGTTGAGGGAGAATTTAATCAGATCAGTTTTGGGCAGCTCCTTTCAGAGTGCTGGACTGATTTCTTTCAGGGGGAATATCTTCAAATCTTTCCCCTTTTGGAAAAGGAAGCAGCAAAAATTTCCTCCTGGGCCGATTTAAGGAGGATGGAGTTTCTCTCCAGGATTGCTCCAGGGCTTTCCTTTTCTCCCGAAGTGAACGAAAAGAGCCTTACGGTCTCCCCGACTTTTTATGGGCGACCCTACTTTTTCACCCAGGAATCGGAGGCCAGTTTTTTACTCATCGTTCCTGCACTATCCCCAGAGGAAAGCCTGATCGATAGCACAAAAGCAAGCCTTTTTTACGCTTTCAAATCCCTTGGTGATCTAACCAGAATCGAAATCCTAAGGCTTCTAAACCAAAGACCCATGTATGCCATGGAGATCGCCAGAGCCTTGTCCCTTTCTCATCCCACAGTGCTCCACCACCTGGCTTCTTTGAGGGCAGCGGGTTTCGTGGAGTCCGAGCTCAGGGAAGGGAACAACTATTATCGATTAATTCCTGCCAGATGGGAAGAACTTTACCGGGAGTTCCGGGAATTCTTGACGAAAGTATAAAATTTCTATATACTGTAGACAAATATCTACAGTTGGTTATTTTTAAAATGAGCTTTGAAAAACTTTTAATCCAGACTTTAAATAGAGAAGCGTCCCAGTTCGAGGTACCCTCTAATTTCAGACGGGACCTGGAGGAAGCTTTAGCTGATCTGGAACAGAGCGCCAGCATGCAGCTCTCCAGGGAGATGATTGAAAAGTTGAAGCGGGACGTTTTGGGATTTTTCTACCCAGCAGGCCAGCCGGTATTTTAAAATTATAAGCGCACAAAGCCATTTCTTGCCTTCAGCACTGGTTTATGGTAAATTTTTATTAATGCCTCTAAGCATTTTTTTTATTTTTAGCCAGAATTGAGGGATAAACTATTGGGCAAGTTTTTTGGAGAGAGAGTTCTTCAGGTTGACATCGAGGAGGAGATGAAAAGCTCCTACCTCGACTATGCTATGTCGGTGATCGTCGGCCGTGCCCTTCCGGACGTCAGAGACGGCTTAAAGCCAGTGCACCGCCGCATCCTTTACGGAATGCTGGAAATGGGCAACCTCCCTGACCGTCCCCACAAAAAAGCGGCCAGGATCGTGGGCGATGTCTTGGGAAAATTCCATCCCCATGGAGATATGGCGGTCTACGATGCCTTAGTGCGCCTGGCTCAGGAGTTCTCGAGCCGCTATCCCCTGATTGACGGTCACGGAAACTTCGGCTCCATAGATGGAGATGAGCCGGCAGCTATGAGATACACCGAAGTTCGCCTCTCCAGGCTGGCGATGGAGATGCTGGCCGACATTGATAAGAACACCGTGGATTTTGTTCCCAACTTCGATGGCAGTTTAGAGGAGCCCACCGTTCTCCCTTCTAGGCTTCCCAACATCCTCGTGAATGGTTCCTCGGGAATCGCCGTGGGGATGGCCACCAACATTCCCCCTCATAACCTGAAGGAAGTGGTGGATGCTTTAGTCTTCCTCGTGGATAATCCGGAGGCCACAGTGGAACAGATAATGCAGATTATCCCGGGGCCCGATTTTCCTACAGGCGGAGTAATTATGGGGAGAGAGGGAATTATCCAGGCTTATACTACGGGAAAAGGGGCCGTCATCCTGCGGGGAGTAGTGAATTTAGAGGAGCTTAAAGGTGGGAGGCAACAACTGGTAATTTCCGAGGTACCCTACCAGGTGAACAAAGCCCAACTTGTGGAACGCATCGCGGAACTGGTTCGGGAGAGGAAAATACTTGGAGTCTCGGACATTCGTGATGAGTCCGATCGCCGGGGAATCAGGGTTGTGCTTGAACTCAAGCGTGAAGCCCGACCAAACACCATAATCAAACAAATGTATAAGCACACTCAGCTTCAAATATCCTTTGGTGCGATTATGCTTGCCCTGGTGGATGGCGTTCCCAGAGTCTTGAACCTCCTGGACTTGCTTCGGGAATTCCTCAAGCACAGGGAAACGGTAATTACAAGAAGGTCGCGGTTCGAGTTAGAAAAATCCCGGAACCGTCAGCACATCCTCCAGGGGCTGCAAATAGCCTTAGACCACATCGATGAGGTAGTGAACTTGATTCGTAGTTCCACTACTGTGGAGGAAGCTAAAGGTGGCCTTGTGGAGCGTTTCGGGCTTTCTGAAGTTCAGGCCCAGGCTATCCTGGATATGAGACTCTCCCGGCTTACAGGATTGGAGAGGTCGAAACTTGATCAGGAGCTTGAGGAAGTCACTGCTTATATCGCTCACCTCGAGGCCCTCCTTGCGGACCGCTCCAAAATCATGCAGGTTGTGAAGGAGGAGCTCCTCTCCCTTAAGGAGAAGTACGGCGACCAAAGGCGGACCAGAATTGAAGGACAAGCCGAAACTTTCCAGGAGGAAGACCTGATTCCTGAGGAAAAAGTGGTGGTCTCTGTCACTTCAGATGGATACTTGAAGAGGATTCCTATGTCCTCTTACCGCAGCCAGAGGAGAGGAGGAGTGGGTGTTTACGGCACCTCTCTGCGCAGAGAGGATGCTGTGGAGGAGGTTTTTGTATGCTCCACTCACGAGAGGGTTCTCTTCTTCACAACCAAAGGAAAAGTTTACGGGGTGCAAGCCTTTGAAATTCCAGAGGGCTCCAGAACTGACAGAGGTTCCTCGGCCAGGGTTCTCCTTTCCCTTGATGAGGACGAAAACATCACCACGGCTATTCCCATACCTAAAGCGGGCTCCGAGGGTGGTTTCCTGGTTCTGGCCACGGAGCATGGATTGGTAAAGAGGACTTCCTTGAAGGAGTTCGAAAACGCTGGAAAACGAGGCATTCGCGCCATTAATTTAAGAGAAGGAGATCACCTTTGCCAGGTTAAGCGAACTAACCATCAAGAAGAGCTGGTGCTCTTTTCCGCCAGAGGGTACGCCGTTAAGTTTAAATCCGCCGATTTACGTCCCATGGGAAGAAGCGCTTCCGGAGTGCGAGGCATGACCCTTCGTGAGGGGGATCGAGTGGCCGGGATGGAAGTATTAAGAGCTGGCCGCAGTCTCCTTCTGGTAAGTGAATACGGTTTTGGGAAGTTAGTCAGCTACAGCGATCTCCCCTTAAGAAAGCGTGGAGGAAAAGGGGTCATCGTTTTCCGATCCAAGCCCAAAACAGGACCCCTTGTTTGTGGGAGGTCGGTAGCCCAGAAGGATGATGTAATTCTGGTGACGGCAAACGGAAAAGTAATCCGGATCAACGTTAAAGAAATCCCACACCGCAGAAGAATGGCTACTGGCGTCCACCTGGTGAAAGTGGAAAGCCCGGATAAAGTGGTAGCCTTAGCCCGAATAAGCGAAGAAAAATTAGAGGGGTTTGCTGAGAATTCCCCCCTCTTTACACCTTAGGCGGATGTTTCTCGTTCCACTCTAAGTTGCGGTTGTAAAGTGCTTCGAAATTCTCGTAGAGTCTGGGATCGGTTTCTGCCCGGTATCCTTTCATGATGGTTTCCACTTTAGGCCAGGCGGTAGTTAAACCGAAGCCGATCTCGAAGAAGACATCCTCACTGAGCAAACCATTAAGAACCATGGTCCCGCAGAGCTCGAAGAAATTGCACACTGTGGAGAAAGCTCTTCTTTCGGGACTACCGCGGGGATATTTCTCCTTGAACTCCAAATAATCCTTGGCCTGAAATTGATAGGAGATCCAGTTAAAGGCGTCATCCACCTTCTGGGAAAACCGAAGCTTAGAAAGCTCCATGATCAAGTAGGAATCCCTCCAGGCTTGATCCATTTTTTTCACCCCCCTTCCTCTTTGCTTTTTATTGTAATAGAACCAAGGCCTACTTGGAAGACAAGTAGGCCTTAAATTCTAAATAATATTTCTCTGGTAGTCCGGGATAACCCAACTTTACCCAGGGTCGAACCGCTCCGTGAAAATCGGAGCCTCCGGTAACTAACAGAGAAAAACTCTGACAAATGTGCAGATACCGCAAAATGGTTTGTTGGTCGTGTTCCGGATAGAAGACCTCCAGGCCAAGCAACCCTGCTTTGATAAAACTGTGAATCAGATCATCCCTGGATGTAACGCCGGGATGAGCGTAAACCGGAATCCCTCCAGCTTCTCGAATTACGCCAATAGCTTCCCAGGGGGAAATTTTGAAGTGAGGGACATAGGCTGGCCTCCCCATTCCCAGGTACTTGTCGAAAGCCTCCTCCACCGAGGATACATAACCTCTGCGGAGGAGAGCCATCGCCACCTGGGGTCTCCCGTAGACACCCTCTTTCCCCTCGTTGATTACTTCATTTAAATCGATAGCGATATTTAAAGCCTGAAGCTTTTTGAGCATTAAACGGATCCTGTCCATCCGCGATTCTTTAAGGCGAGAAAGCAAAGAGCTCAGGTTCATCGAGGGGCTAATATAGTAACCCAAGATGTGCACTTCGCTCCTTCCCACTTCCGTGGAGAATTCGATCCCGGGAACCAGCTCAACGCCTAATTCCTCCGCCTTCTCCTGCGCTTCCTTAATTCCGGAAAGCGTGTCATGGTCAGTGAGCCCTAAGACTGACACTTCGTGCCTTTTAGCCTCAAGCACGAGCTGGGAAGGGGATAGGCTTCCATCTGAGGCAGTGCTGTGCGTGTGCAAGTCAATACTCATTAATCGTGATTTTATAAAATCACGCACCAAATTCCAAAAGCTTAAGCGTAGAATAGTGCCAGATGAAAAGAAAAGAGGAAAAGGGAAATGACCGATAGAGAAGTCCTGGAACTCATAGAGAAAGGCAAAACCAGAACAGCCTGGGCCTCGAGGCAAATGCCCGTTCTTTCTCAAATCCGAGCTCGCTTTCAAAAAGAGCATCCTTTTTGTGGGATCAAGGTAGGGCTTTGCTTACACATTTCTGCTAAAACCGCTAACCTTGCTCTTGCCTTAAGAGATGGAGGCGCTACGGTTTACCTTGCTGCTTCCAATCCTCTATCCACCCAGGATGACATCGCCTGGTACCTGCGTCAGGAGGGAATTGAAGTTTTTGCCAGAAGGGGAGAAAGCGATGAAGAGTACCGTGCCAGTTTAGAAAAAGTGCTCTTCTTTTCCCCGGATTACCTCATTGATGATGGGGCAGATTTAACCATCCTGTATCACCTAAAAGGAGCGAGAACGGTTAAAGGAGGAACAGAAGAGACCACTACCGGGGTTACCAGGCTAAAAAACTTAGAAAAAGCCGGCAAGCTATTATTCCCGGTTGTGGCTGTGAATCAAGCTTTGACCAAATACCTTTTTGATAATCGCTATGGAACAGGGCAGAGTGCCCTCGATGGAATCCTGCGGGCAACAAATATATTAATTGCTGGAAGCTGTGCCGTAGTCTGCGGTTATGGCTGGGTAGGGAAGGGGGTAGCTCGCAGGCTCCAGGGGATGGGCGCCCGGGTGATTGTTACTGAGGTTTCTCCCGTGAGAGCCTTAGAGGCCCTGATGGATGGTTTTCAAGTTTTGCCCATCAATAAGGCAGCAGAAATCGGGGACCTCTTTATTACATGCACCGGAAATTTAAAAGTCATCTCCAGGGATGATCTGAAGAAGATGAAAGATGGGGCTATTTTGGCCAATGCCGGGCATTTCAATGTGGAAATCGATCTTTCGGCTCTCGAAGAATTAAGCACAGAGATTAGAAGCCTTTCCCCTTTGATCAAAGAGTATCTCCTGAGAAACGGAAAACGGATTTACCTTTTGGGTGAGGGAAGGTTGGTGAATCTGGTCTGCGGGGAAGGTCACCCTGCAGGCGTGATGGACTTGAGTTTTTCCACCCAGGCCCTCTCCCTGGAGTTTTTAGTGCATGAAGGCGCCAATCTGGATGCCAGGGTTCATTCTGTCCCGGAATTCATAGAAAGCCAGATAGCTTCCTTAAAGCTGAAATCCCTGGGTGCGGAAATTGATAGCCTAACTCCTGAACAGATACGATACCTATCGGGATTTTTAACTGAGGAATAAATTGCATCTAAGCGCATGTTTAACAAGCAAAGGAGGGATAATAGATGGCAATAGATCCAGTTTGCGGCATGGAAGTAGATGAACAAAAAGCACAGTTCAAGACGGAATACAAGGGCAAGAGCTATTATTTCTGCTCTCGAAGCTGTCTTTCAACATTTACCCAGGACCCGGATAAGTTTCTCTTAAAAAAAGCTGATGAGCAAAAAGAACGCTAAAAGACCTGTGCCTCCTGAGTTCTGAGGGTTAAGCAGACAAGCGGTTAGTTTCCCCGATTTTTAAGTGCTACGGTGAAGCTGGTGGGGTTTTCCCCACTATGGCCCTTAGCTATTTTGTTGATAATTAATTTCCTTCCCCACGCTTCTTAAGGTTTAGTGCGTTCCTCGGAAATCCTTCCGAATACTTAATTCTCTCCTTTCGTCTAAAGGATTAAAAACTGATGGGAGCTTAATATGCGCAGGTACCTGGCAAATGGTAAATGTGTTTTCTGTCATAGCGAGAAAAACGTGGAGGATGTTTTATTGACCGTGAATAAAAAGAGCATTGTCGTTTCCATTTGTTCTCCTCGATGTCTTTCCATGCTTCTGGAGAGCTTAACCAACGAACGAACCAGAAGGCGCTTTTTAAAGTCTGCTTCAAGCCCTAACCATTATTGACCGGCCCAAAATCAGGTGTCAGAATGAGGGGAGATAACTTTGCATAGCCTGGTGTACGAGTGTCCAGAGAGAAAAACTCAGATACCCAAAAAGCCCTGTTTTTTGAGGAAGTCGTTAAAAAGTATGAGAGGCGCCTCTACTCTCTGGCATACCGCTTTACAGAAAACCACGAGAGGGCAGAGGAACTCTCCCAGGAGGTTTTTCTCAAGGCATACCTTGCCCTACCTAATTTTCGGCACGAATCCCAAATCTTCACCTGGCTCTATCGCATCATGGTCAATCTCTGCATTGATGAGGCGCGAAAGAAAAAAATACCTCATGTTCCCCTGGAAGAGCTTTCAATTCCAGATAATTTTGACCCCTCGAGACAGGAAACCGTTATGTTAGTGCGGGAGGCACTAAATAAGTTATCACCGGTTCAGCGGGCCTACATTGTGATGCACGACCTGGAAGGGTTTTCCTATAAGGAGATAGCTCAGGTATTTAAGTGCCCTCTGGGGACCGTAATGTCGCGAATTTCCGCCGCGCGCGAAAAACTGAAAAAAATTATCGAGAAGGAATACCCGGAGTTACTGGAAAAAGTGGAATGGAAATAAAAAGAGGTTGTCTTCCCAAAAGAGTCATCAACGCTTACCTTGATAGGGAACTCTCAGGCGAAAAAGAAGAGAGGGTAAAAGCCCACCTGGAAAGCTGCCCTTATTGCCAAAGGGAAGCTCGAGCCCTAAGTGCAACCAGAAGCCTTCTATCTCTCCTGCCTTCACCAGAAAGACCCGCTTTTTACTGGGATTATTATGAGAAACGCTTGAGGGAACGAGTTGCCTCAAGAAGCCCGGGAATTGCCGTTTCGCACTGGGTTTTGCGATATGCGGTTGTGGCTCTGGCCATGCTTGTCCTTACAGTAGGTATCGTTTCCGGGAATATCTCCCCGATTCAGCTGGAAATTATAGCAAACGCTCCAGGTGCTTCAGTCTACATCGATGGGGAGTTAAAGGGAATAACTCCACTACAGGTCACTGTCCCCTCGGGGTATCATTCCATTTCGCTTCACAAGGAAGGTTATCAAACCTGGGAACACGGCGTCCTCGCTTCCACCCTATCTCCCATGAGAATTGAGGTCCGGCTTCTTCCCAGGGCTTTCACTGAGAATCCCAGAGAGGTGAGGCAGTTCGCTTACCTTTCTATTTCCCCGAACGGAGAAAACCTATCCCTTTTAGGATCGCGGCGCAATTTCCAACCAGGGACGGGGGAGCTCTGGTTATATAACTTTGAAAAGAAAACCCTGACTAAGATAAAAGAAGCGGTGGCTTATGTGCGCCCCGCCTGGTCTCCCGACTCCAAGAGATTAGCCTTCGTCTCTGCGGAACCCCAGGGTGACGTGGTAACTGTGCTGGATCTGGAAACCGGTGTTACTCGTACTACATCACCGTTCCTCGGGCTCTCGCAGGTGGCCTGGCTGGATAGGGAAAAGCTGGCCTTTATTGCCGGAGAACTTCCCAGCATTCAGGTCTTCGAAATCCTCTCTCAAAAAACCTATGTCATCCCTACTGCCCCCGTGGAAAGATTTGCTCCCTCTCCTGATGGCAACTGGATTGCTTACAATTCCGCCCAGGATGGTAAGATCTACCTTCTTTCCCTGGTAACCCAGATCAGTCAGGAGCTTCCTTTGAAAAACAGGGAGTACTTCGCTCTTTCCTGGTCACCAGATGCAAAGTTTCTCGGGGTAGCCTCAACGACAGGCGCCTTTCTGTGGGACTTCAAGAACGAACAGGAGGTTTTGGTCTCCGAGGAGAAAGCAATCGAGCTTGCATGGGCTAATGACGGCCGCCTTTTCTCCCTTTTAGAGAAGGACGGTTCTTATGCCATAAGTGTTTTCAATCCCATAGATAAAAGAGCTACTGCTTTAATCGAAGATCAATTCCTCAAGGAGTCCCTGGCCATCTCCCCGAATTCCTCCTTTTTCCTTTTTTCCTCTAACGAAGCTGGCTTCTTCCGAATTTACCAAAAGGACCTTCTCAGGCTTACAGAGAGCCCCTCTCCGCTTTTGCCCGGATGCAATTTGAGCATTTCTTCCTCACCTCAGGCTGCAGAAGTTTACCTTTCAGGGAATTACCTGGGTCGTACCCCCACGGTGCTCAGCTCTCTTGGAGCCGGTTCTTATGAGATCACGCTCAAAAAGGAAAATTATGCACCATGGTCCCTGAACCTAACCCTTTCGGAAGGGGAATTTAAGGAGTTGAAAGCAATTCTGGTTACTCCTGAGTCCCCTGTGCCAATTACCCGCACCGAAGGCGAAAAGAGGGAAGCGGTAATCTCCCCAGGGGGTAAATGGCTGGCATACTCGGAGGGTCCAGAGGAAGACTCTGCCTTATATCTTGTAGAGTTAAATACTGGTTCCTTGAAATACTTAGGATCCGGCCGCCAACCGGCCTGGTCCTTTGATGGAGAAAGGCTTTATTTCACGAGGGGCTTTCGTTATTCAGATATCTGGCTTTACGATCTTAAAGATGGAGAATTTCGCCAGTTGACTTTCGGAGGTGGAGCGCAGAACCCCATCCCTGCTCCCGGAGGAGGTTGGATAGCTTATCTTTCGGGGCTTTCCCCTCAGTCCCTTTCGCTCTGGCTGATGAACGAGGACGGTAATGATCAAAGGCTTCTTATCCAGGAACAGGGATCAATTTTCAAATTTTGCTGGTCCCCTGATGGAAAACTCATAAATTACCTCGTTCATAAATCTGGACTCGATTACTCTTACCTTACTGATCTGGAAGGAAACACTCATCTTCTGCATTCTGGTTCAGGAGTCTCCCTCTGTTCCTGGGAACCTGGAGGGAAATTCCTGGCCTTCCTCTCCTTTTCCGAACTGGAAAGGGAAATTCGCGTGTATAATTCTTGGAACCTGGAGCTCTACTTGACCCAGAAGACCGGGTCAGCAGAGTTTCCAATCTTCTGGAGGAGCGGTAAAATACATTGGGCTCAGAAGGAAGGAGAGCAATTAGTGGTTTATAGCATGGACCTTGAGGAGGGAAAACCTGAAAGCGTCTGGTCTGCCACTGGAGTCCGGATTCTGGGGTACACACCAGAGCTTGACAGGTTATTAATTTCCTCCTCCTGGACCGGATACAGCCAACTCTACCTGATACCCCTTCAGGCCCCTTGAATATGGCATATAAAAAAAGAATAGTCAGTTGGAAATCTCAAAAATCGGTTAAGAAAAGGCGCTCCTTCTGGCGTATCTTTGCTTATATTCTCATTGGCCTGCTAAGCCTGATTATTATTGGTCTGGGTGTTTTTGTTTACTACCTTTATACTATCCCTATTCCCCAGGACCTTACCTTTAGCTTTTCTGAGTCTTCCACCATCCTTGACAGGAACGGCAAATTAATTGCCACTTATTCCCCGGCAGAAAAGAGGATTTATAAATCTCTGGATGAGATCTCCCCCTATTTGCAGAAGGCGGTGATCGCCGTGGAGGACCACCGCTTTTACGAACACTCCGGAATCGATATCCGGGGAATCCTTCGCGCTTTCTGGAACGACCTCATTTATGGACAAGTGGTAGAGGGAGCTTCAACCATTACTCAGCAGCTGGCCAGGGAGGCCTTCCTTACTAAGGAAGTGAGCCTCTCGAGGAAAATCAAAGAAATTATGGTCGCTTTTCGCCTGGAGCAGAGATACTCCAAGGATGAGATTCTGGAGAGCTATTTGAACGCTGTTTATTTTGGTCAAAACGCTTATGGTGCCGAGGCTGCAGCATTAACGTATTTTGGTAAGCACGCTAAAGATCTCAACCTGGCGGAAGCATCCTGGTTAGCCGGCGTGATCAACGCCCCCTCAATTCTCGGCAGTCCCGAACATCGCGACCTTGCTTTAGAGAGGCAAAAAGAGGTCTTATCCAAGATGAAGGTCTATCGCTTCATCGATGAAGGGGAATACGATGAAGCTTTAGGCACCCAGCTTGTCTTTTCTGAATCCGCGATCAAACTGGAGTCTGAAGCCCCGTATTTTGTAGATTTAGTTCGCATGGAGCTGGAACAGAAATATTCCACCAATATCCTCCTGAAAGGCGGGCTCACAATTTACACTACCCTGGATTTGCAGATGCAGAGGTGGGCAAATGAGGCTGTGGACGAAACTTACAAATATTGGGAGGATGAGGGAGTGCTCGACCCTGAGCTCCGGGATGAAAAAGGAGTAAAACAGCCACAGGGAGCTCTGGTAGCCCTTGATCCCCGCACAGGGGATGTACTGGCTATGGTCGGAGGCCGGGATTGGTTCGAGACCAAGTACAACAGAGCTCTTGCTCCCAGGCAACCTGGATCTTCTTTCAAAATCTTCGATTACACTGCCGCCATTGAAAACCGCATTGTTACTCCAGCCACAGTGCTGGTCTCCGAGGAAATTGACGTCAACGGGTGGAAACCCACCGAGTACACGGGGGATGTTGATCCTGGAGTAAAAAAATATTATGGACCTCTCACGGTAAGAGATGCTCTTAGAGTATCCTCCAATATCATAGCGATTAAGGTTTCCTTACAGGTAGGGTTGGATAAGGTGATTGAATACGCCCACAAAATGGGGGTTACGGTGGACATTCCCCCTTACCCCTCCATTGCTATTGGAGCGGCGGAAATCCCTCCTCTGGAAATGGCTCAAGCTTATGGGGTTCTGGCCAATTATGGAAAACTGGTCCCAGCCACCGTAATCAGAAAAATAGTTGACCGAGAGGGTAACGTACTCGAGGATAATCCTCCTCGCCCCCAACAGGTAATCAGTCCCGCTACGGCCTACGTGATGACTGATCTCTTCAAGACAGTGTACCGCAATACCCGCAGGGCCTATGTGGAAGGTTTGATTGCCGCAGGAAAAACCGGGACTACCGACCGCTTTCAGGACGCCTGGTTCATCGGATATACTCCCGACATAGTAGTAGCTGTTTGTAACGGCAACGATTCCCGGGACATCCCCTTCATCACAAAATACAACATCGGAGCTGGAATCCCAGCCACCATGTGGCATGCCTTCATGGTAAAGGCGAAAGAGGTCCTTTCTAATGAGGACTGGGTAATGCCCCAGGGGGTCGTGCGCAAGGACGGGGAGGTTTTCCTTGCGGGAACTGAGAATATGGCTACATCTACTCCCACAGCAGTGGTCACCCAGACCCCATCCTGGATCACCCAGACTCCCTCCTGGTTGATTCCGCCATCGCCCACACAAACACTCACTCCTTCTTTTACTCCCACTCCTACCACTACTCCCACACCTACTTTGCCGCCTCCTTCTCCCACATTAACCCCTTCTTCTTCACCTACGCCCTCTCCCTCTCCACCTCCCCCGATTCAAACTTCAGCCCCTCCCGAATGATCTCGGGAGATGAAATAAACTCTTTTAATTAGAGGAGGATTTATGAAGGCGATTGTCAAAACAAAACCAGAACCAGGGGCCGAGCTTCTGGACGCTCCCGAGCCCCAAATTGCTCCTGATCAGGTGCTCGTTAAAGTGAGAGCCACCTCAATCTGCGGCACTGATGTCCACATTTACAAATGGGACCCATGGGCCCAGGGAAGAATTGGACAGAAGAGATTGCCCCAGATCCTCGGCCACGAGGTGGCCGGGGAAGTAGTTCAGGTGGGGTCTCACGTTACCAGGATAAAGGTAGGGGATTATGTTTCAGCGGAGACCCACATTTACGACCCCGGGGATCTGACAGCTCTCCTGGGGCAAAGGCATCTCGGCGAGCATATGAAGATTCTGGGAGTGGACTGCGATGGGGCCTTTGCGGAATACATAGCAGTTCCAGAAAGAGTATGCTGGATCAATGATCCGGCTCTTCCCCCGGAGTTCGCCACTATTCAGGAACCCTTAGGGAATGCAGTTTACGCTGTGCTTGGCGAGGACAATGACGTTGCCGGAAAAAGCATGGTTATCTTTGGAGATGGACCAGCCGGCATACTCTCAGCAGGAGTGGCCCGAGTCTGTGGTGCAACTCAAATCTTCCTCGTTGGCCGGTCACCCATCACCCTGGAAGTAGGAAGGAAAATGGGCGCCGACCACACTCTGAGCCTGGAATTATCACCCGAGGAAAGGATTTCCTACATTCTGGATCACACCCACGGGAATGGAGCTGACATAATATTAGAGATGGCTGGGAACCCTCAAGCTGTTTCCGAGGGTTTCAAGGTTTTGAGGAAAGGGGGAAGGTTCACGGCCTTTGGCGTGCTTTCCTCATCTGAAATGACTTTAGACTACAACAATTATTTAGTCTTCAAAGGAGCCCAGGTTTATGGGATTAACGGCCGCAAGATTTTCGACACCTGGTATCGCGCTTCGAACTTCCTTTCCTCAGGGAGGCTCGATCTCTCGCCCGTGATCACACATCTTTTGCCTCTTGAAGATTTCGAAAAAGGCTTCCAGGCTGTTTTGGCACGACCAAGAAATTGTTTAAAGGTAGTATTGTTCCCTGATCAAAATGAACTGGAGAAGGCTAAGAAAAGGAGGACAAGCGATGTACGGTAAAATCAAGGACTATTTAATTGGAGAGCTAAAGAGCACTAAAGAACAGGGACTTTATAAAGAGGAAAGGATTATCAAATCCCCCCAAGGGGCTCCGATAGTAGTTTCTTACCCGGAAAGCGAACCCCCTAAAGAAGTGCTTAACTTTTGCGCCAACAATTATCTGGGTCTCTCCAGTCATCCCAAGCTGATCGAGGCTGCAAGAAAGGGTCTTGAGGAGCGAGGTTATGGGATGTCCTCAGTGCGCTTCATCTGTGGCACTCAAGACATTCACAGAGAGCTGGAAAGAAAACTCTCGGCGTTTCTGGGAACGGAGGACACTATCCTTTATTCCTCGTGCTTTGATGCTAATGGGGGCTTGTTCGAAACATTAATGAAGGAAGAGGACGCCATCATTACGGATAGGCTCAACCACGCCTCGATAATCGACGGGATCAGGCTTTCCAAAGCACAGCGGTTTATTTACGAGCACGGAGATATGGCAGATTTGGAGAAAAAACTTAAAGAAGCGCAGGGCGCGCGCTTCAGGATGATCGCCACTGACGGCGTCTTTTCCATGGACGGCGATATTGCCAAACTTCCGGAAATCTGCGATCTGGCGGAGAAATACGATGCCTTGGTGATGGTGGATGACTCACACGCCACGGGCTTCATGGGCAAGACCGGAAGGGGAACTCCTGAATACTGCGGGGTCATGGGCAGGGTAGACATAATCACCACCACTTTAGGAAAGGCTCTCGGTGGAGCCTCTGGCGGTTGCACCTCTGGCCGTAAGGAAATAATTGAACTGCTCAGGCAGCGCTCCAGACCATATCTATTTTCCAATACACTACCACCGGTAATAGTGTCCGCAGCTATCTGCGCCGTTGATTTAATTTCGGAAAGCACGGCTCTGCGGGATAAGTTAGAGACGAATACCAAATACTTCCGGCAAAAAATGACCGAAGCCGGTTTCGGCATCAAGCCCGGAGTACACCCCATTGTACCCATCATGCTCTACAATGCCCGGCTCGCTCAGGATTTCGCGCGTGACCTTTTCCAGGAAGGTATATATGTAATCGGGTTTTATTACCCGGTGGTGCCCAAGGGAGAAGCCAGAATTAGAGTACAAATCTCTGCCGCACACGAAAAGGAACACCTGGACAGAGCGATTGCGGCTTTCATGAAAGTAGGCCAGCGCTACAATATCCTGGGCAAGAAAAAGGAAGAGATCGTCCAGATGTACGGGCTCTAAATTCATGCGCCGCCGGGGTAGGGTTTGGTTATTCCTGCTTTTTCTGGTTTTTGTTTTCCTCTCAAGAGGGCTATTCCTGGCGGTTCCCGCGGATAAGGTTTTCGACGAAGTCCATTATGTAAGAGCGGCATCCTTTTATCTGGCAGGGCAGGAGGATCCCAACTGGGAGCACCCTCCCCTGGGGAAAATGTTCATCGCCCTGGGAATGCAAATTTTCGGGGATAACCCCATTGGCTGGAGGATTTTCCCCTACATTTTGGGATGCCTTTCTGCGGTTCTCATCTTCTTCACTGCCAGAGCCCTGGGATTGGGCTTTACAGGCTCTTTGCTTGCCGGGTTCTTATGTTCCTTTGATTTTCTCTCCTTTATCCAGGGCAGACTGGCCATGTTAGATATTTTCGTGGCCTTCTTTATTCTCCTTGCTTTCTGGGGGGCGGCCCGCTTTTTCAGGAACAGGTCGCCCACCTATTTTTTCCTGACCCTAATTTCTCTGGGATTGGCCCTGTCCTCAAAGTGGTCGGCCCTTTATCCGGCTTTCTTCCTGGGGCTGGCTTTTCTTTTCCAGAGGCCCTTTTACGCCGATAGGAAGGGGTTTAAATTTTTCCTGTTAAATGGGCTGATCGTTTTCCTCTGCTCCCTGATTATCATTGGGGGCATTTATCTCCTTTCATACGCTTACTACTTTTCCTTCGGGCATAGCCTGGCGGATTTCCTTAAGCTGCACAAGGACGCTTTTGCCTGGCATACCAGACCCAACATAGAGCATCCTTATGCCTCTCAGTGGTGGACCTGGCCCCTGATGCTCAAGGGAGTCTGGTATTATTATAAGACCACCCCTGAAGGCCTCACAGAAGGGATTCTGGCTATAGGAAACCCCCTGGTCTGGTATCTTGGGGGGGTTGCCCTTATTCTTTTCCTGTTGAGTATTCCTTTCTGGGCAAGGAAAAGTTACAGGCTCGTCCCGGCCTTCAATCTTTTAGGTTATGGAAGCAACTTCCTACCCTGGATTGTCTCCAGCAAAGGGGGGTTCATCTTCTACATGCTTCCTACAATCCCCTTTTATTCCCTGGCCCTGGCATTTCTTTTGGAGAGAATCTGGAAGTCCCCGGTGGGAAGAAAAGTCGCCTGGACAATTATGATTATCACTTTCCTGGCCTTTGTGCTTTTTTATCCCCTCTTGACCGGGCTTCCTGTTTATCAAGAAAACTTTTTAAGGGACCTCTGGACTGGTAGCTTTTTCAAATTTTAGGGTTCATTCAAGCATCCTCGATAAAAACACCGAGGTTTGAGCCCTCGAGGCCGGGTCGTTGAACTGGATGTTGTAATCCCCGGTCCCTATAGGGGAAGCGATTTGTGGGTAGTCGGGGAAAATCAGTAATCCATGGACGATGGCAGCCCCCACGTATTTGTAGAACCAATCCTCAGGTCCAAGGAACCTGAAGAGATCAGGCGAGATTCGGATCAGAATGCGAGGAGTGGAAGGAGGCGCGGTAGGGCTCCATCCCTTTGCCCTTACAAGGACAGTGAGCACTTCTGCGATGGTGATTTTTCCCTCAGGCCGGAAGCTCCCATCTGGATACCCGATCATCAGCCCATGCTTAAAGGCCGATTCAATGTAGCCGCAGGCCCAGTGACTCATAGGGACATCCATAAAGGCGGAACCGGAAGGGCTTTCGGCGCTTAAGCCTAAAGAAAGTAAAATCATCTTGGAAAATTCGGCTCTGGTGACGGAGTTTTCCGGGCGGAAAAGGTTGTCCGGGTAGCCGATGATGATTCTCAACTCAGCTAATTGCATAATTTCGTGGAAGCTCCAGTAATCGAGGAGGACATCCGGGAAGACGATGAAAAAGCTGCCGCTCTGATCCTCATCAATGCTGGTCCTCTCCAGAGTGCCCACCCAGGAAACTTTGAGCAAGGCGTTACGGGTAATGTTGCTTGCGGAGATTTTCCAGGTAAAAGGTTCCATGGTGTTAGAGGTTCCGAGTAAATCCCAGCTCTTGCCGCTATCCAGGGAAAGATAGATTTCCACTTCGTTGGGAGTTCTGGGGGAATTGTTCACTGACCACTTCACAGAGTAGGTTTCACCCGCCAAGAATACCTCTCCTCCCTCCGGGTACAGGAGATTAATCGTCGGTCCAGAAGGAGTATAGGTTGGTGTAGGTGTAGGTGTTGGGCTGGGTGGAGAATAGGGTAGGGTATAGAAAGCCAATTCGCCATCATTCTCCCTGCCGAATCCCACTTGCAATTTTTCGTAGCGCCCTATGGCTACCATAAAGGAAAGATAGTGCGGCAGACTCTCTTTCTTCACTGCAGGCTGAGTCTCCGGTGCTCCCCACCCTCCAGCCTCGCTCTGGCTGTAGCTTGCCCCTGCCAGGATGGAGTATTCCATAGGAGTAACCTGCGGGTTGTAGCAGGTGAAAACCAGTTTCTTATTTGCCAAATCCGCCTCCACTTTTCCCAGACCGGGGACATCCAGGATGAGTGTGTTAGCTGAAGGAAGAGAGACAAGGGCCAGAGCAGGGAACGATAGACCAAAGATCAAAACCGCCACCAGTAGAAACCCAACCGTCTTTTTCATCTTGCACCTCCTATTAATTACCCCCTGATTGACATTGATTATAGTGATGAAAGCACAGAAAAAATAGGGCTCAGGAGGCCAATAAACTCAAGATTGTTCAATTATTATCCTCCGGAGCCTTCTTGAGGCGGTTTTACTTTCGTCCGGATCTCAGATTTCTACTTCTTGGCCCGGCTCCAGGATCAGGACTTTGCTTCCTGTCCCTTGCTCTACCTTTTCTTTGAAGATGGAGGGATCCTGTTGAATTAGAGGGAAAGTATTGTAGTGAATGGGAATTACGATTTCCGGTTCGATGATCTTAACCGCCTCCAGGGCTTCCTCCGGTCCCATGGTGTAATGACCGCCGATGGGGATGAAGGCGCAGAAAATCTTCCCTTCATTTTTCAAAAGAGCCATATCGGAGAAGAGAGCTGTATCTCCTGCATGATAAAAAATATGATCGAAGAACTTAACGAGAAATCCTGCGGGGCTTCCTAAGGGCCTTCCTTCAGGGGAAGTCGAAGTGTGCACAGCGGGAACGATCTTCACCCATCCAAAGGGGAAGGCTATCTTGCCACCGAAGTTCCCGTCAATAGCGGAAGCACCTCTTTCCCTCAAATACTCAGCGAGCTCAAATGTTCCCAGAATGGGGGAGCCAGTCCTTCTGGAAAGGTTTACGGCCTCTCCCAGATGGTCTCCGTGTCCATGGGTCACGAGAATCAGGGTGGGAAAAAAGGACTCGGGAATAGGACCCTGGGGATGATACGGATCGACGGCCAATGTCTGCTCCTCCTGGGACAAGGAGCAAAAAGCGTGACCCCAGAATTTTACCCTGGTCATTTTTCTTATTTTGCCTCCCTTCCTATCACTAACTTGAGTGGGTCAACCTCCTCTCTTAACACCTGGAGTTCCTCCTCTGTGGGGGGAGGGGTTGTCGTGTATTCTTCCACGATCAACTCAAACCCCGTGTTTTGCTGGACGTCCTCGAGGGTATATCCGGGATGGACGGATTCCACCATCATCCTTTTTGTTTCCCTGTCATACCCCAGGATGGCCAGATTGGTAATCACTTTGTACGGACCGGTGCCCGGAGGAAGGCCCGCACGCTCCCTTGCGCCCGGACCATCAAGGTATCCAGGTGTAGTGATGAAGTCCACTTTAGGAACGAATCGTCTGGGGCTCTGGGGTGTCACTACAATGGTCCTCCAGGCTAAAGATCCGAAGTCGTTGGCGCCTCCGCTTCCTGGAAACCGCACTTTGGGGTGACGGTAATCGCTGCCGATCATGGTGGAGTTCAGATTTCCATACATGTCAATTTGTGCTCCCCCGAGGAAGCAGTAGTCAATCATTCCTCTCTGCAGGGACTCCATCACTTCTCCCATGGAGGCCGTATAAATTGCCTTATACATTGTCCGGGAATCTCCTACGGAGATGGGCATGGTGGGCAAAAGAGGGGCTATTCCTCCTGCTTCAAAAAGGATAATCAAGTTGGGAGAATGAAGCCTCTGAGCAAGCATCGCTGCCGCACAGGGGATGCCCGTTCCCACTGAGACCGTGGCCCCATCCTCCAGATATCTGGAAGCTACGCAGATCATTAGCTCCATAGGATTGTAGTCCATTTAATTTCCCCCCTCTCGATTGATTAAGAACTCCAGCCGGCGCAACTTCTGCATTTTGGCGAGTCCCCCACAGAGCTCCAAATATTCTTCAAAGTTCTTGGTCCCATAAATGTATTTTTCCAGGAACAGCCTGTAGGTCTCAGGGTCTTCCTCCGCCTGGAGCCATTCTGCCAGGTGCTCCTCATCGGAGTAATATTCGTAGGGCATGTTCCCAGGATAGCTACCATAAGGAACCTCAATCACACAATCCACGAGGTAATAGGGAATGGTGGTCTTCTTAGGGTCGTTTCTAAAGGATTCCGTGGGCACTAATCGTTCGCAGGTGATGATTACCCTTTTTGTTGCCCTGGCCAATTCTACGTCGGAAACGAGTATCCCCTTTATGTCACTGTTCCCATAGATGTCTGCTTCATGCACGTGAATTATCGCCACATCAGGAAAGAGCGCCGGAACCGCCAGATATTTTTTCCCGGTGAAAGGGCAGGTAATCTCTTTAGCCCCGCTATATATTGCGGTATCAGTTCCCAGCATATCCCGAACCGGGATAAAGGAGACACCCATGGCTGCAGCTTTTAGTCTCCAGGTCATAGCGGCGTTAGTCCACTCTGTGCACTCCACCTCTCCGCTTTCGAAGTACTTCCTGGTCATCTTGGGAATTCCCCGGGCCTCCAGGCCAATCACGTAAGCGATGTCGCACCTGTTGAAGCATTTCCCTGCGGCGAGAATCTGACAGTCATGGGTTGCCGTGTGCCCGGAGAAACCCAGATTTCTCTTTCCTTGCCTGACGATCTCGTGAAGCACCGCAGTCGGGATGCGAACCCCGCCAAACCCTCCAATGGCGATATAATCTCCATCATTAATCAATGCGCGGACCGCTTCTTTGACGGTGGTGACCTTGTTCACCATCTTCTTCGGTTTCTGACGGAAATATTCACGCATGCGATCGGGGTCGATTTCCGTGAAAATTCTCCCTTGTCCGTCCATGTTTCCTCCTTTTTAAAGGAATGGATTTAATTTATTTTACCGCAGAGAACCGTGATTGGAGCCATTTTTCTTGCTAAAGGATGAAGGGGTACTTCGAGGGACCATCACTTTTAAAGCCCCGGGGACCGTTTCCAGCTCCAGAGGCAGTTTGGAAAGGAAATCCCCATCAGCAATTGATTCCAAACCTTCTTCTCCTGAGATTTTGATTCTGGAAGCATTAAAAATTTCCACCGCGGGATGCGTTATATGAGTTCCTTTAAAGACTCTGGGGAAGGTGCGAATAAATTCCATTTTTCCGATTTCCTTTACTAAACAAATAGTGAAAAGGCCATCATCCAGCTTAGCGGAAGGGGCGAGAAACATCCCCCCGCCATAATAAGGAGCGTTGGCCACCCCTACCATCATGGCTTTCCCTTCCCAGGTCTGACCGTCATATTCCAGACGGAAAAAGCGGGCCTTAAATCTGATCAAGGTTACGAATACGGAAATAGTATAGACGAACCCCCCTTTGAGCCAGCGCAACTTGGTAGCTAAACTGTTCGCCTCGGCGTCGAATCCCGCCCCGGCGACGTTTACAAAATATTCCCCATTTGAGGTTCTTCCCACATCAGCCGCTCTGGGGATACCGTTTTTCAGGACTTCGCAGGCCTCAACGGGATTATGGGGAATGCCTAAACCCTGGCCGTAATCGTTGCCCCTGCCCATGGGAAGGATCCCCATAATCCCGTCAGTTCCTACTAAAGAACGGGCGATCAACCTGCTTGTCCCATCACCTCCGCCAGCTACGATTAGCTCGAATCCTTCCGTAAGCGCCTGTCTGGCTATCCTTGGAGGGTCTTCAGGACTCTGGGAGATTTCCACACGATAGTCAATTTTAAGCTGCCTGAGCCTGGCTTCCACTTCCGGGAGGAGCTTCAAAGCCTTTCCCTTTTTGGCAGCGGGATTAACAATCAAAAGGGTTTTCATGGACGACTTTCTCCTTTTAGAGCTATGTTTTTTGAATTATCCTTGCAATTTGTGTAATTGACAAGATAATTCCGTTTCCCTAAACTTCAAAAAAATGGAAGAAAAGGTTTTAAAGAAAAGAATTTTGACCGGGGATCGGGCTTCAGGGAATCTACACCTTGGGCACTATGTAGGTTCCATTGTCAATCGCCTGAAGCTTCAGGAGATCTATGACTGTTACTATATGATTGCCGATCTCCACGCTTTGACTACCCACTACGAGGACCCGGACGCTGTCCGGGAGAGCGCTAAGAGTATTTTTGTGGACTACCTCTCAGTGGGACTTGACCCTTTCAAAAGTACCCTCTTTATCCAGTCCTGCGTTCCTGAACATTCAGAACTCTACCTTGTTTTCCAGATGCTTGTGACTATTTCCCGGGCACAGAGGATACCCACATTAAAGGACAAGCTTGAGGATTTGCACATTGAGGAGGGCCTGGCTTCGCTCGGGCTCCTGGGATACCCGGTGCTCCAGGCCGCGGATATCCTGCTTTATAAGGCTGACCTGGTCCCGGTGGGCGAGGACCAGGTTTCTCACATCGAACTCACTAGAGAAATTGCCCGCCGTTTCAACTACCTTTATGGCCAGACCTTTCCCGAGCCAGAAGCCATGCTCTCAGAAGTATCTCGACTGCCCGGAATCAACGGCAACAAAAAGATGAGCAAAAGCCTGGGAAACGACATTTCCCTCTCTGCTTCCCGGGAAGAAGTCCAGGAAAAGGTTAAGGCGATGGTGACCGACCCCGCAAAGATCAGGAAGGACGACCCGGGACACCCAGAAATCTGCACGGTTTTCGCCTTTCACAAGGCCTTTAACAAGGAAAACGCACCTTACATCGAGACTGCCTGCAAGAACGGTCGCCTGGGGTGCGTTGCGGACAAAGAAAATCTGGCCTCAGTTTTGAATGACCTGCTGGAACCTATCAGAACGAGAAGGGCTGAGCTGCTCAGGAAACCTGATTATTTAAGAGAGCTTCTGGAGTTGGGAAACGAAAAGGCTCGAAAGGTGGCCTCGGCTACTATGGCCGAAGTCAGGGAAAAAGTGAGGATTGGCCCACTTTCCTTTTGAAAAAAATTTCCCCCATACATTTGAAAAGGGATGGATTCCAGGTAAAATGGGAGTGGGAATATGGTCGATATCTTAGATAGGCTCCAGGAGTGGCTCAAAACCGCAAGGGAAAGGGATGCCTCAGACCTTTATATCAAGGCTTTCTCCCCTCCCGTTCTGCGCATTTATAATCAGTTCCACCCCCTTGAGGAAAAAGGGCTCTCCCCGGAGGAAACCCAGGAGTTGGCTTTTTCCCTGATGAGCCCGGATCAAAAGGAGAGATTCCGCAGGTATCTGCAAGTGAACCTGGCTTACTGGAAACCCGAAGTGGGCAGGTTCCGGGTGAACATTTATAGACAGAGGGAAACCATCGCTTGCGTTTTCCGCACTGTAAGGGATCAGATACCCTCTTTTGAGGAATTACGATTGCCCGAACTTCTCAAAGCCATGGCCTTAGAGAAAAGGGGGCTCATTTTGATTACCGGAGCCGCAGGAATGGGAAAATCCACGACCCTGGCCTGTCTCATTGATTATCGAAATAATACTCTCCCAGGACATATCATCACCCTGGAGGACCCCATTGAGTACCTGCACCGCGACAAGAAATCCCTCATTTCCCAGAGGGAAATTTCTTTAGACGCCATCTCCTTTTCTATGGGCTTAAAGGATGCCCTGAGGCAAACTCCTGACGTCATCGTCATCGGAGAAATCCGTGATTACGAAACGGTGAAAGCCGCCCTGCACTTTTCAGAAACAGGTCACCTGGTTTTCGGTACCCTGCATTCCACAAACGTCGTTGCTGCTTTAGAGAGACTGGTTTCCTTCTTCCCTTCCACTTCCCAGGGCCAGGCCTTCATAGAAATTTCGCTCAACCTTCGTGCTGTAATCTCTCAGATATTACTTCCCAGAGCTGATGCCGATGGCCTGGTCTTGGTGTGCGAGATCCTGGTAAACACCCCTTATGTGCGGGAATTAATTAGAAATGGAAATTTGACGGAAATCCCCGGCGCTATCAGGAAGGGCTCATATGATGGCATGCAGACCTTTGATCAGGCTATCTATCAACTTTACGAACAAAAATTAATCTCGGAGGAGGATGCCATTGCCTTTGCGCAATCTCCCAATGAGATGAAGCTCAGGTTAAAGGGTCTCTATGGAAAGGAGTTCTAATTGGCTGCCCGCAAAAGAATTGGCGAAATTTTAGTGGAAATGGGGTATTTGACCCAGGAACAACTGGAAAAAGCCCTGGAGGTGGTCCAGGCTACCAAAAGCTCCAGGCCCCATGCCCGCGAACTTATTGGAAAAATACTCATCAATATGGGTTTAATCAACGAGGAGCAGCTCGCTCAGGCAATAGCCAGGCAGTGGAACATCCCCTTTGTGGATTTAGGCAATATAGATCTCTCCCTGGAGATTGCGCGCACAGTGCCCGAGGACGTCTGCCGTCGGTACAAACTGATCCCCGTGGGAAAGGAAGGGGATAAGCTCTTCATCGCCATGGCGGATCCCCTGGACGTTTATGCTATTGATCACGTGCGCCTGATTACTGGATTTGTTGTCGAGCCCAGAGTAGCAACCGAAAGCTCCATCCAGGCAGCCATTGACAGGATCTTTGGCGTAGAAAAATCAGTTAAAGAGGCCCTGGAACAGATCGAGGAAATGCCGGGGCTTCAACCACCGGGGGAGGAAGAGATAGCCGTAGACGAACTCCGCGAGATAGCGGACCAGGCTCCCATTGTGCGCCTGGTAAATTTGATTATCACCCAGGCCGTGAGGGAGAGGGCCACTGATATCCACATCGAGCCCAGAAAAACAGATATTGCTGTCAGGTACAGGGTAGATGGACTTTTGCACAATGCGCGGCTCGTCCCCAAACACCTGCACCCGGCAATTACCTCCAGACTAAAAATCATCTCGGGCATGAACATCGCGGAGCGCAGAGTTCCCCAGGACGGAAGAATCCCGCTAAACGTTGATGGGAAAGAGATCGATCTCCGGGTTTCAACTTTGCCCACAATATTCGGGGAAAAAATTGTAATGAGGATACTGGACAAATCCAGCACCCTTCTCTCGCTCTCTCAGCTTGGTTTCATGCACGATGCCCAGTTGGTCTTTGAAAGGATCATCAATCAGCCTTACGGCATGATCCTGATCACCGGCCCTACGGGCTCCGGTAAAACAACCACCCTATATGCTGTCCTGCGCCAGCTGAACTCTCCGGAAAAGAACCTGATTACGGTAGAGGACCCGGTGGAATACCAGCTTACGGGCGTAAATCAAGTGCAGATAAATCCCAAGGCCGGCTTGACTTTCGCCAATTCCCTTCGCTCCATCCTACGTCAGGACCCCGACATTATCATGGTGGGAGAGATCAGGGACTCCGAAACCGCAGAAATTGCTATCAACGCGGCCTTAACTGGTCACCTGGTCCTTTCTACTCTGCACACCAACGACGCTCCTTCCGCTATTACCAGACTTGTGGACATGGGTATTGAACCCTTCCTTATTGCCTCCTCCCTGATTGGCGTCACTGCCCAACGACTTGTGCGAAAAATTTGCCCTCACTGTAAGGTGGAATATACTCCCCATATAGATTCTCTGAGCTTTCTTGAACTTGAAATCCCAAAGCATGTTAAATTATATAGAGGTCAGGGCTGCGAGAAATGCCAGGGTAAGGGTTATCTTGGGAGAACAGCCCTGCAGGAGGTTATGGGGGTAGATGAGTCAATCAAGACCCTGATTTTAGAGAGGGCATCATCCAGCATGATCAAGGAGCAAGCCAGGAAGAACGGGATGAGAACCTTGCTTGAGGATGGATGGGCTAAGGTGTTGGAAGGGATAACCACGATGGAGGAGGTGTTGAGGGTGGTTGCTACCGCCCAGATTTAAGATGGAATTATTAGACCTTTTGCGTCTTACGCTGGAAAAAGGAGCTTCCGACTTGCACCTCACCGTTGGAAGGCCTCCCGTTTTGCGCATTAACGGCGTTCTTTATCCTCAAGACGACCTGCCGGTACTTACCCGGGAGGAAATTGCCAGGATCGTTCTGAACGGCATGACCGATGAGCAGAGGGCTAAGTTCGAATCTAAGTGGGAATTGGATTTCTCCACGAGCGTGCCTGGTTTGGCCCGCTTCAGGGTGAACGTCTATAAACAAAGAGGATCCATTGGGGCTGCATTGCGTTGCATCCCCTACGAAATTCCCAAAATCGAGGAGTTGGGATTACCCAAGGCCGTTGCCAAGCTGGCTCAAAAGCAGCAGGGTCTTGTTCTGGTTACCGGGCCAACTGGGGCTGGAAAAACCACCACCCTGGCTGCCATGATTGACATCATTAATGAAACCAGGAGCTGCCATATCATTACCATCGAAGACCCCATTGAGTTTCTGCACAGGCATAAGAAGTCCATCGTCAACCAGAGGGAAGTGGGTGCCGATACGCACTCTTTCGCTGACGCCCTGAGGTCGGCCCTGAGAGAGGATCCCGATGTGATTCTCGTGGGAGAGATGAGGGACCTGGAGACCATGAGCATTGCTCTTACCGCAGCGGAAACTGGTCACCTGGTCCTGGCTACCCTGCATACCAGTTCTGCCGCTCAATCTATGGACAGGATTATAGACTCCTTCCCTCCCCATCAACAGGGTCAGGTCAGGCTCCAGCTCGCGGCATCCATTGAGGGCGTTATTTCTCAAAGGCTTCTCCCTACGACCGACGGCTTGAGGAGGGTGGTGGCTGCTGAGGTAATGATAGCTACTCCTGGTATTCGGAACATGATCCGGGACGGTAAGAACTATCAAATTCCCTCGGCCATTCAGATGGGAGGCGAATTGGGAATGCAAACCATGGACATGGCGATTAAGGAGCTTTATAAGCTTAACCTGATTACCTATGAGGAAGCAGTAAAGCATGTTGTAGACCTGGAAGATTTTAACAGGTTTGCTCGCCCTGACGCCTACAGGGCGAAATACGCTGTGAAGTAGGGGAGGCCATGGCCCAGTTTGAGTATCAAGCAAGAGATTCCAGGGGTGCACTGGTCAAAGGGGTTCTCGAGGCACCGGACTCTCGAGCTGCCGCTTCCCGATTACGAAGCTCGGGGTTCACAATTCTCACACTTGCTCAAAAAAGAGCCCCCCTGGGCCTCTCATTGGGCAAATTCAGCCTCACCCGCCAGAGGGTAACGGTCAAGGACATTGCCATTTTTACCCGGCAGTTTTCCACCATGCTGCGCTCTGGAATTTCCGCAGTTCGCTGTTTGATGGTCCTCGAGGAACAAACTCAGAATGCTCGTTTTAAGGACATAATTAGTACTTTGAGAAGGGACCTTGAGGCGGGAACGAGCTTATCGGTGAGCATGGCCCGTTTCCCTGAGGTATTTTCCGCTCTCTACACCAATATGGTGGCCGCGGGGGAAGTGGGGGGAAATCTGGAGGAAGCCCTCGATAGATTAGCCGCCTTTAGCGAAAAGGATATTGCCCTGAGAGGAAAAATAAAAAATGCCCTCACTTACCCCATTATTCTGCTTGTTCTCGCGGTGGGAGTCGTTGTTCTCCTTGTTGCCGGAGTTCTCCCCACCTTCACGAGCATGCTTACCGAACTTGATGTCCCTATTCCCCTCCCCACAAAGATTACGATTGCTTTCTCCAATATCCTTTTAGGTTACTGGTACCTGATTATTATCCTGATCGTAGGAGGCGCGTGGCTTTTTAGGAGATACATTCGCACGCCCAAGGGGAGAACTAACTGGGATCGTTTCAAGATGAAGGTTCCGGTTTTGGGTTCTTTAACCCAGAAAACCGCCCTCTCCCGTTTCACCCGTACATTGGCCACCCTGCTTCAATCCGGAGTCCCTTTGCTTCAGGCACTGGACGTCAGCTCTCGAGCGGTAGACAACGCTGTATTTTCCCAGGAGATCCAGCGTATTGCGGATGGTGTCCGGGAAGGTATGAGAATTGGAACCTTGATGTCCCAATCAGATTTGTTCCCCCCTATGGTCGTGCAGATGACCACCGCGGGAGAGGAATCCGGCGCTCTGGAGGAGCTCCTGACCAAAGTCTCCAGTTTCTACGATCAAGAAGTAGAATCTGCAGTGGCCAACCTCACGGCCACTATTGAACCCGTGATGCTCGTATTGATGGGAGGGATCGTGGGGTTCATTCTGATATCCCTCTTCCTTCCCTATTTTGCCCTTCTCGGTGGCATAAAATAATTTTGGAGACTTGCTTCTTGAAATCGCAATCCTTCTATGTTAAAATTTGAGCCAATCTTAAGGAGAGGGAAGGTCAAAAGTGAGCATATTCGGGACTAAAACGAAACTGGTCGGCCTGGATATTGGATCTTACTCAATTAAGGCCGTAAGTTTGTATTTTTCAGGGTCCCACCTATATCTGGATAATTTCCTTTACCTTCCGACCCCCGCCGAGAGTTATGTCGATGGTACCATCGTCCTTACAGACATCATTGCCGAAAATATCCGCTCTAACTGGAAAAAATCCTTCAATGTTAACAAAGTAGTCCTTGCCGTGGCCCCTCAGCATGCCACATTGAAACAGCTCTGGGTGGACACATCAAGCGGTGCCCCGATTGAGGAAGTAGTCAAATGGGAGCTGGAAAAGTTCCTTCCTCTTCCGGTTGAGGAAATGATCCTCAACCACCAAATCCTCTCCCAGGAAGAAAATCAGGTGGAAGTTATTGCTGGCGCCTCACCCAAACATCAGGTTGAAAGTATGATGCGCACCTGCAAGCAAGCAAGGCTTGCTCCTTTGGCAATTGAGATTCCCTATCTCTCGATCTTCCGTCTCTTCATAGCTACAGAAAAACCACTGCAACCTAAATCAGCCTACTTCATCGTGGAAATTGGGGCTTCACAGACAATGCTTCTTTTTATCGCAGAGGGAGTGCTCAGTTTCCTTCGTTCTATCCCGATTGCGGGAAATTCCTTCACTCAGGCTATCGCCAGGGAACTAAATCTAAAATTTGAGGAAGCAGAATCCTTAAAGCTGACCAAAGCCACCCTGAACCCTGAGGAGATTACGGAGGAGCCCTACAACTTTATTTACAGGGCTCTTGAGCCTGTTTTGAAGGAGTTCGTCCAGGAACTCCAGCGCTCCATTGATTTTTATCAGAGCAGGTCGAGCTCCTCACTGGAAATAAAAGTTTTACTTTCAGGAGGAGGAAGCCAGCTCAGAGGTTTCTCTGGCCATCTTTCCAGAGCTCTGGGAACAGAGGTTGTTCTCTGGCAGCCACTTGAAGGGCTTATTACTAAAGAGACCCCGGGGCTCAGCGAGGCTATTTCTTCCTTGAACCTTGCCGCCGGACTGGCCCTGAAAGGGATTGAAAAGAACGTTCTTGGGGATCTGTACAATAAAATGGGGATTTCTCTCATAAGTTAAGGGGCAAAAATGGTCCGATTAGATATTAATTTATTACCGCCAAAAAAGGGTGTTTTTACAAAAGAGGAAAGAACTCTCGCTTTGGGATTGATCTTTTTTGTCCTGATTTTAATTCTCATCTATCTGGCACTGAACACCATGGTGCTGTATACCCAAAGCGAACTCAACCAGGTTCAAAAAGAGCTCCAGGCTTACGCGGCTTTAGAGAAGGAAATAAAAGATCTCGAGTCTCTGGAAAACCAGATTAATAACCAGGAGGTCTATCTGGGAAAGTTGCTTAAGAAGCTGAACAACTGGTACGCTTTCCTGAGCGACTTCGCAAGGTACGTGCCCACGAAAGTCGCCCTTTCCTCGCTCTCCGTCGACAGAGATGGCAAAGTTCTCATGAAGGGGACCGCCCCCTCCCTCCTGGACGTTTCCCGATTTTACTTCTCGCTTACCGGGTGGAACCCCTTAGAGAGCATAACCATAAACTCGGTATCCCCGGGGCAAAGCAATTGGGCTTTTGAGCTTTCCGGGGTTATAAAGAGGGCCACGCCATGAGAAGGCGCTCAATTGCCCTGATAATTTTCTTTCTTCTTATTATCATCCTAGGGTATGTGGCATATTCCTTTTTCTACGCTCCTCTCTGGCAGCAGAACGCAGAGCTCAGAGACAAGCTGGAAAAGGAGTCCGTTCGCCTGCGTACTTTAATTGAGCTTTACCATTACACACCCTCCCTCGAGGTCAGGAAGGAACTCTATCAGGAAAGAATTGACCTTTTGGGCAAAGTTCTGGCTTCGGACACCGAAACCCCAACCTTCCTTGTGCAAATGGAGCAGGTGGCGAAAAACCACGGCGTTACCATTTCCAGCATCTCTAACCCCTCACCACCCGCGCAAGCTGATGGAAATACCGTTTCCAGTTTCCAAATGACCGTAAAAGGTGATTATTTTAAAGTCCTCTCCTTTCTCCGGGCGCTCTATTATTTCCCCCGCATCGTGGATGTTTCAGCCATCTCCATCGAGGGAGGCACAGAGGTCACGGCCAAACTGGATTGCACACTTTATCTAAAGCCAGGAGGCGGAAAATGAACCCTAAGAAGATCGTAAAAGCCAGGAAAAAGCTTAGGATTTCCACCATCCTGCTGATCATTGCTTTTTTGCTCGTGGGTGTATTTGCCTTATTAGTTTACTCAGACCCGCACCTTCTGGACCCTATTAATGAAGCTATCTGGGGGCAAAGACCGGTTGTAGAGCCTTCCAGAGAGGAGATTTTGCGGTGGACCAGAGTTCCCACATTCAACGCCGAGATAGATAATTCCATTAAAATGAGGTTTGTTCCGGTGCCTCCGCTGGAAGTTCCCATAACCGAGATGGGGAAGGCCAACCCCTTTGTTGCGGTTTCCCCATAATCCCAATGAAAGGAGGGAGAGGAGGTTTAATGCAGATGATAAGGAAACACGGGCTCCAGGTGCTGGCCTTGATGATGATTGCCCTGATTATTACTTCCTGCGCTCAGGGACCTGTTACTCAGGTCACCACGACGCCTGGCAAGCCTCCTACCAAAACGAGGGTAACGAGCGAGGACCTTATGCTCGTGGATCAGTTGATGCTCAACCGCAAATTTGAGGAGGCCGTTTCTAAAATCCAGGAGCTTCAACAAATTGAGCCCGGGAATCCTGCGCTCGAAGAAAAACTGAGACAGGCTGCAGGGGAATGGAAATTTGCCGAAGCCCAGAACCTCATGGCGGTTGGAGCTTATGGCGAGGCCATCAAAAAGATTAAGTCTGCCCTGGATTTGATTCCTCAGGACCAGAGGATGCTTTATGCCCTGGACGAAGCCTATTTGCAATTGGGGATGCAATACCTTTCCTATCTGGATGCCGAGAAAGCCCGGGAAGCCCTGAACTCCGTGCAATATGACCAGAACATGAAACTCCAAGCTCAATCGCTCCTTACTACTTACGTTCCTGCCGTGGAGTACACCAAGCAGGGGTACGAGGCCTTAACCAATGGTAACTACACCATGGCTTTAGGATACTTCAAAGCCGCGCTTCAGCTTAAGCCAGGACTGGAACAGGCAGCGAATGGTCAGAAGGCTGCCGAAGCCATGGCTCAAGCCCAGCCTTCGCCTACTCCCGGCTATACTCCAAGTCCGGGCACTTCTCAACCTCCAGGCGAGGGACAGATCACATACCCGACTCCTACTCCCACGGAGGAAGTTTCCACCTGGGAGAAACCGGAAGCCCCATCGGGAGTTCAGGATTGGTCCAATTTCAAAAGTTGGATGGAGAATGAGATCAACCGCTGGATGAGCGGTTCCTCGATAAATGAGAATCCCCTCTTGGGATATCAGAGCCTAAGCCTGAACGAGGACCCTCAGGCTTACAACTACCTTTCAGAATCGGACTTCGCCAATACCCTGTATCTTTCGGCGATCAAAATTTACGGTGAGAGGGCGCTGTACATCGCCAGCGAAATCCCCAGGCTTTTCCCTCTTCCCTTAATGACCGATCCTGCCTATCAGGTGACACAAAAGAGGATCGGCCGTTTAAATCGCGCTGTGGAATTCATCTCCGAGGGAATTAACGGGCTGAAAGCTCCCACCATATTTAAAGAGACCCACAACAAGCTACTCGACCTGATAAATGAGGAAAAGAGGGTTTTGAATTCCTTATGGTACGGTGCGGCTTTCCCGCCCTCTGGGGTAGGGGATCTTTCTGGCATGTCCCAGGCTTATGTAGATGCCTTCGACAAAGCTCAGGCTAAAACTTTATCCGTTCCCTTCTCCGAGCTTCCCAAATGGGCGCAATTGAAGAAGTACTACATCGAGACCGGCCTCTATGCCTATATGCTGAACGAGGTGGCCAGGGATTTCGAGGATATGTTGCCTTTACCCCGCGTGCAAGGTCCGGGAATGCCGGTCTTTTCTCCTGCGCAGACAGTGGGAGGAATAACTGTTCAATTAAAGGCTGATAATTCCGCGCCAAAGGTAGGGGATACTGTCAAACTCACTCTTTTTGCCAGGAATACTACTTCCAATTACCTCGGTGCCTTCATTTACGTTTCTCTGCCCCCGGGAGTTTCACTAATCGATCCTGGCGGTGGGGCTTACAAGCTTGAGGATAATCAGCCATTGGTTGTTTGGGAAAATTTGCAACTGCCCCCCATGATCCAAACTTCTTATACTGCGACCACTCCTACTACCACGGTAATCCTTCCCGTGATCGCAGAAAACACGATCACCAAGGAATTCAGCGTAAAGGTTACCGATCAGGCATTCGGAAAAACGCTTTCCTTTAAGACCTGGATACAGGGTTTTACTTATCCTACAGCGGATAAGCTAATCGCTTCTTCCCCTTATAATTCCTCTGGGCCTATTAGCGCCAGGATATCGGTTTCCCCCTCTAATCCCACTCCCGGTTCCGAATTGGAATTTACGGTCAGTGTAGTAAATGGCGGCAGCGACAAGGCCAACCTGGATATTACGGTTCCTGTTCCCCAAAATACCACGCTCGTGGATATGGGGACACCCGTGGGGATACTGACCACTTACAGTGGACTTCAGGCCTTAAAGTGGACTGGTAAGACTATCGAGGGCGGGCAAACACTGGAGTTCAAATTCAAAGTAAAACTTTCACCTTCAGCTCCCTTTGGCGTGAGCATTGGCACCTACGCTTTAGTTAATTCCACAATTTACGGTCAAACTCAAGGAGGAACTTCCAATCCCATAACCCTCCCCTGGGTTTACTTCCAGGACATCCTGCGCCTGGACGTGGAAGCGGACAAGGGAGTAGTAAACCCCAAAGAGCCGGTGACTTTTAAGATTACTGCTGAAAACACTACACAAACCACCACCGAATATGTGACGATCGTATTGCCTATCCCCGAAAATACCCAGCTTTTGACCTGGACCAGCTTTCCTGCACAATTAATGGTCAACGGGAATAAAGCTTTGGTCTGGCCCTATGGCCCGGATAAAGGTACTGATGGGCTTTACCTTGCACCAGAAAGAATATGGGAGGTTTCCTGCGCCATGATGACCACCACGGGCGGAGCTATTACGGTCTCCCCTTATGCCTACTATCATGGCACTCCTCAAGACAGCGTTACCTTGACTTGTACGGTTTCCAGCAGCGACGAGGGAACATCCGTTACCACACCAATCCTGTATTATGGAGCAACAGCTATGAAAATCACAGCCAGCACTGGGACGCCGGTATCCGGAGGCTTCATCACCTACACAGCCGAGGTCGCTAACCTGAGCAATATCTCGCAAGTCTTTTTTCTCAAAATGCCTCTTCCCAACGATACTATCTTGATCGATCCTGGAGAAGCAACCTTAGTTCAATACGGTGGGCAGCAGTACCTGCTCTGGCCTGTCCAGACCGTATTTGGAAACTCCACCCGGACACTCACCTTTAAGGTTATGGTTATCCCCGGGACCCCCTCGGGAACCGTAATCAGCACAATGGGTACTTTCGATCTGGGCACTACCATTCAGCTTGGCACTCTCACGGTTCCTGCTGCCTCCGCTGAAACACCCGCTACCAGTTATAATTTCCAGACCTCTTCCGTCTCCGCCACAGTCAGCGAGGCAGGAAAGCCTCAATCCGTGGAAGCCCCTCAGAGTGAAATCAGTGTTTCCGTAGGAACCGGGGCCGAGCCCAATTACCGTTCCGCACTCGATGAGGTCATCAGACTGGTCAGATACGCCGAACAACTTCACAGGAACCTGAACTCCGTTCAAGTTCCCTCAGATTTGAACCAGCAAACCGCGGAGAACCTGAAAGCTGCGACTGACGAGTTAGCCAGCGTCCTTTACTGGATACCGATAAAATGGGCCGAGCTTTCTGCGCTTCCATACGAGTATTTCGTCGGATACCCGAAGTATAGTTCCAGCAATGTTGATGGCCCCAATGCCCAAAGCTTATTTGACCCGGTTACTGGTATAGTAAAAAAGGATGTAACATCCTTCCTTACACTTTCCTCCGACTTAACTTACTCTTTTGGTACGCCCGACACCTGGAAGGACATGATAGAATACCTGCGAGCGCAGTTGCTCCAGCGTCTTGCGGAATTAGGATACAGGTAGAAAGGGGAGAGCGATGAAAAAGCTTTTAATCTTTACTCTCGTTTTAGCCCTCCTGCCGCTTTTGCCGGCAAGGGCTGAGAACCAATTTCCTTACTTAGCGGTGAATGCCACGGAAAGATTGACCGTGGCCGATGTCGTCTCCCCTCGCTATTCCCTTGATGGGTCTTACATCGCCTTCATTGCCAAAGGACCGAACAACACGATTGTCTATTCCGATCCGGACGGTTCCAACCAGAGACAGATTGTCTTCATCCCCAATCCTATCTGGTCTTTAAATTTCAGCCCTGACGGCTCCAAACTCATTTTAATCGTGGCCACTACCGGAAAGGAAACTGGGACAGTTTACACTGACGTGGTCACCGTGGGAACTGATGGCAAGAATCCCAAATTCCTTACGAACAGTACGAACTACAATTCCGACCCCATGTACCTTCCCGATGGCCGAATTGCCTTCACTTCCCAGAGCAATGGTATCTATTCCGTCTGGGTAATGAACGCTGACGGCTCCGAACAAAGGATGTGGATCAATCCGGGATTGGAGCCTATTCTTTTGGGAGTCTCTCCTTCACGCCAGGAGGTTCTCTTCATGGGCAAGCCTTCTGGTTCCTCCATCTATCAGCTCTTCCTCTGCGACCTCTCCGGGGGAAATGTGCGCCAGATTACCAACTACCCGGGAGGAGCGCGAGCGGGAACCTTCTCCCCTGATGGTGAACGGATCGCCTTCGTGGGTGGAGAAGAGGGGAAGCAAACTATCGCCATCGTGAACCGGGACGGAACTGGCCAGTACAGCCTTGCCAGTCTGGAGACATCCCTCTGGCGTCCCACCTGGTCCCCGGATGGTCAGTTTATCGTCTTTCCGGCCCTGGATAAAGACGCGGGAAAATACAGGATTTACTCGGTTCTTCCCGATGGGAACGATCTCCGCGTGATCTCACCGGATTTCCTTCCCTCCGTCACTTCCCAGGTTCAATGGAGACCAGGAGGGTATGAGGTGATTTTCCTCGCTCAGGGAGACGGAGGGATCAATAACTTGTGGAGAATGCAACTCCAGAAAATTGTTCCTCAACCCCCACCACCTCCTCCGCCACCACCTCCTCAGCCTACAGAGCAGCCCCAGACTCCGCCTTCCGAGACTTTGCCTTTCTCAGACATCGCCACGCACTGGGCCCGGGAGAACATCATTAAACTCAAAGAAATGGGAATCGTCCAGGGGTTCCCCGATGGCACATATCGTCCTAACGATACCTTGAAGAGGGTGGAATTTGCCGCTTTCCTGCTCCGGGCCCTGGGTTATTCTCAGGTAACCGATATAGCTCCTTTCTTCCAGGATCTCCCCTCTACTCATTGGGGCTTCGGCACCGTTCAGGCACTGGTTTTGAAGAAGATAATTGCCAAAGATACCAATTTCTACCCCGAGGACAACATTACCCGCCTGGAAATCGTGGAATGGGAAGTGAGGGCCCTGGGATTAGAGGAGAGCACCGTTTATCGCTCCCTTCCCGATTTGCCCTTTTCTGACCTTGGGGACTTGACCGAATTGGAAAAAAAGTATGTAGCCACGGCCTTCGAGTTAAAGTTGATTACAGGCTATCCTGATGGAACCCTGAGGCCTTATGGATTTGCCACGCGTGGGGAAGCTACAGCCCTGCTTTTCAGGCTCTTAGAGAATATCCAGTAATAAAGCCAAAAACTTTTTTGGAGTAAAAGGGTTCGGCCTTTTTGGGAGCCGGGCCCTTTTTGCTACTTTTGCTAAAAGGCTTCGGGGGAAACTTGAAAGCAAAGCTTAAGTCTGTTGTAAGGGGAGGCTAAAGACGACCCTGGTTCCCTGTTCCTCCTCGCTTTCCACGACGATCGTTCCTCCATGCTTTTCCACGATCAGGCGAGAGAGATAAAGTCCCAGGCCTGTTCCCGCCAGGGGTTTTAGTTTTGGAGATTGTGGGCGATAAAACCTCTCGAAAAGGTGGGGGAGTTCTTCTTTGGGGATTCCTGGTCCCTGGTCAGTGATTTCGATTTCTAAAAATTGTGCTTTTTTCCTGATACTCGTAGCGATCGTCCCGCGCTTTGGGGAAAAGCGGATGGCATTGGAATAAAGGTTGGTGAAAACCTCCACCAGCCTCTCGTGATCTCCGGGAACAGGGGGCAAGTCTTCCTCAAAGTCATTTTGAAAGCTTACCTCATTCAGGACGGCGTAAGGTTTAAGAAGCTCTTGGGTTTCCAATATCAAGGGCTTAATTTCCAGGAGCTTTTCGCTAAGCTGGATGCTTTCCGAGTCCAGCTTCTGGGCATCCAGGAAGTTATTCACCAACTGCTTAAGGCGCAGGATATTTCTCTTAAAAATTTCAAAAAGTTCGGCAGAGCGGGCGGCAAAGTTAGCGGGAGCAAGAGAGGAGTAAATCTCTACAGCGGCCATAAGCGACTGAATAGGGGTCTTCATCTCGTGGGAGATGGCGTACAGGAGGTCGTCCTTGATTTGCTCCAGCTTTTTCCTCTCCCGCAGGTCCCGGGAGACTCCCAGAAACGCTGTCTTTCCCTGATACTGGATTTTTGTGGCAAAGACCTCCACCGGAACTGGCTCCCCGTTTTTAGTAATGTTCAGGAGCTCTTTCCTGGCCCTGCCTTTCTTTTTGACCTCTTTCAGGAAGGGAAGGGCCAGGCTCTTACTTTCAGGGTGATCCAGATCCTCTACCTTTTTGCCGACTAATTCCTCCCGAGAGTATTCCAGCGTCCGGCAGAGGGCATTATTAACCTCGATTATCCTTCCTTCGGGGTCGTAAATTACCACGCCATCGGGCATGCTCTCAAAGAGGTTACGGAAACGCTCTTCTTCCTCCTTTAAATTAAGCATGACTTCCCTGTTGTGAAGGGCAACTGCCAAGGAGCCTGCGATGGTTTGAAGAAGGGCAACATCCTCTTTCTTAAATTGATTAAGGCCCATTTTTCCCACCAAGATGGCCCCCAGGACCTCCTCCTGAAAGCGCAGGGGCATAGCGATTACCGATTCTTCCAAATAGTCAGTCCCCTCAATGTGATAGGCGCGGGGATCCCTTTCGGCATCCCCGGAGACCACTGGCTCGCCTTCGCGAATACAATAACCCACGATGCCCTTTTCGGTAGTGCGGGGAAGTCTTTCGACAAAAACCTCATCAGGGATTTCATAATAACCCGGACGCCAGTTCCAGCCAAGAGGTGAAAGTGTTTTCCTTTCTCTGTCCGTGGCGAAAATTAAAACGGTATGGGCGTCCAGCACCTCCCGAATGTTCGCCGCCATCGACTTCAGATTCCTGAGGTCAGAGATTATGATCTCCTGATTGATGGAATTTAAAAGATCCAGACGCCTTACCTGCCTGTTTAAATCGTTTAATATTTTTTCCCTCTCCGTTAAGTCCAGGCCGATTCCCACAATGGACTGGAAAGAACCGTCAGGGCTCTCAAGAATTGTGAGGAACCATTCAATAGTTCGGGTTTCCCCTGATTTAGTCTCTAGCTCCAGGGTTGTTCTCGTGGGAACCTGGGAAATGTTCAGGTTCTGGAAAAATTTCCTCGCTTCACCCCGCGTAGGAGGGGAAAGAAGGTCAAAAAAAGAATGACCGGTAACCTCCTCCCTGTGGTATCCTAAGATTTCCTCGCTGGCTTTATTAAAGGAGACAATTTTCCCTTCTCTATCAATGCTGATTATCATTGCCTGAGGATTATCTAAAAGGAGCTGGCTCCATCTTCTCTCATAGTCTAATAGTGCCTGATCTCTGGCTTTAATTTCCCTGACCATCTCTTTCAGGCTCCTGGCGAGGCTCTCGATTTCTTCAGGGTCTTTGATTTCCAATGCTACTTCTTCCCCCTTTGCTAAAAGGCGAGCCCTCCTCTCGAGTTCCCTCAAAGGCTTGAGGGAATTGGAATTGATCCAATAAGCGAGAGCGATCAGTAAAAGTGTAAAACCAGAAATGGCCATTACTGCCTGCCAGGCCATATCGCGCGCTGGCTTCATGACCTCCGCCCAATCCTCCTTGACCACCAACCCCCAATTGGGACCAATAATGAACCGGTAGGAAGCAAGAGCAGGAACCCCTCTGTAATCGATGGCTTTTTCAGTGCCAGATTGGCCCTCCACCGCCTTTCTCATAGGGATGACTACTCCTTGAGGCTCCGGGAAATAAAATGGGAATCCATCAGCCTCCTTAAAGCGGAGCTCGCTTAAGGCCAGGATTCGCTCTCCCTCTTTTTCTCCTAATAGACATTCTCCGGAGAGCGATTCCTTGCGAGGAAAGCTTAGAAGTGTCTTGGTTTCTGTCTTCAGGTCGAAGAGCAAGCCAACCCTTCCTGCGGTTTCCCCTTCCCTGTTTAAGACATTGGCAACAAGGGCCAGGAATGGGGCCTGAGTTCGGCTGAAATTTAAAGTAAAGGAGAAAAAGGCACCAGCTTGAGTGAGCTTATCTATAGGCAGATCCTCCGAGGAAAGTGGAGCGGGGCCAGAGAAGATAATTCCCCTATCTTGAGAGAAAAGAAACACGGAATAGACACCCCAATCCAGAGACAGCCTTTGAACGAAGGGAACAATGATTTGGGGATCAAGCTCCGGATGAATAAAGATATCCCTGATAGTGGGATCCGCAGAAAGGGTAAAAAGGAAATCCCTCCTTGTTCTCCACCAGTCCTCCAGATGCAGTGCTATCAGGTCAGCCGTACTCGAGAAGGTGTCTTTGTTTTCTCTCTCCTCCTCAGGCTCCAGAACAAGCCAGACCAAGAGCTGGCTGCCAATCAATCCGAGAAGGGAGACCAAAATGATAACCAGGATGAATCTCCCTTGAATAGTGCGCCATAGTTTGAAATAGCGCTTCTTTGAACTTGACATTTATCTCCTTGGGTTTCGGGGATTTCTGGGTTGAATTTTAGCATATTCCGCTATACTCGGATTCCCGCAGACATTCCTTATATAGGTCTTTGCTCCCCCTCTCATTTTTAGATAAATTTCAAGGCCAATTGTTAATCAAGATTATAGCGAATGGGAGAACAAAAGACACTCTTTTGGTGCCTATGAGCTGGACCAGTCTTATGAAAATGAAGCCCATTATTTTTCAGAGGTACATAAATTAAAAGGCCCTTTTCGCTTAGTACCTTTAAAGGGTTTCAAGCGAAAAGGGCCACAGGATGTGTTTACCATTTTTTACAGCATTTGCCTTTTCTTCAGGAAATAAACCGCCACGCCACCGATTACTATAGAGATCCCCAGGATAATCCAGAAGGATAGAGGGTGCTCTGAGAGGGGCAGACCGACGTTCATACCGTAGAAAGAAGCAATCATTGTGGGCAGGGCCAGGACGATGGTCATGGAAGTGAGGAATTTCATCACGATGTTCAGGTTATTGGAAATGATCGAAGCGTAAGCATCCATGGTGTTGCTTAGGATGTTGCTGTAGGTTTCGCTCATCTCGAGGGCCTGCTTGTTCTCGATGATCACATCCTCCAGGAGATCCTGGTCCTCTTCGTACATCTTCAAGACCTGGGTAGTAGTGGCGGCTTCCGGCGTCCGGGAAAGCTGGGAGCGGAGGAGGCGCTCAAAAACGATCTCGTTGGCCCTGAGGGAAGTGGTGAAGTATACCAAGCTCTTTTCCAGGTTCAGGAGTCTGGTGAGTTCCTCGTTCTTCATTGATTTTTGAAGCTGGTGTTCAATTTCGTCAGATTTCTGGTCGATCAGCCTCAAATATTTCAAGTACTGGGCTGCGGTCTTGAAGAGGATCTGAAGGACGAAGCGCGTCCTTTTAGCCGTGTGGCAGGTGGGGGGCTTTGCGGTTTCAAATTCCTTCAGGACCTCGTTCTCCAGCAGGGATACGGTGACGATGGTGTTTTCCGTAGCCACGATGCCCAGTGGGACTGTATCACAAATGAAATTTCCATCGAGCCGACGGATAACAGGAGTCTTAATGAGGATCATGATTTGTCCCTCATCGGCTTCGATTCGCGGTCTTTCCTCTTCGTCTAAAGCAGGTTTCAGAAAATCGGGATGGATATGGGTTTCCTCTGCGACCCGGGCTATCTCGTCCTCCGTGGGGTTTATCATGTTAATCCAGGCGTTTCTTTCGGCCAGGTCCGAAACTGGAACCAGTTCTCCTCCTATGGTGCGCATTGCTTTGATCATGTTCTCGTCTCCTTTCCATATTTTGTTTCATTTTTGAAATGAATTCAGGACGGCTTCTCTCTCAGAGAGGACCAAAGCAGCGCCGGAAGTTAGGTTAGATAGAACGTTTTAAGAGGCAAAGACAATGGTTAACCAGCCGCTTGGGATTCCCTGAAAGGGAAGCGGGCAAAGGTTTACTACCCTCACTATCCATTGTCTTCACCTGCCTTCATGTGGGATTTATTTTGCTTATTATATGCCTTTGAATGCTATAGGCAATAACCGGGAAGCCATTTGGAGGCTATTTTTAAAAATTTTTTTTGAGAAATGAGATTCGATTAATCCAGAGTCCCTAAGATTACCCCACCCCCGAGGACTTCCTCTTCGTGGAAGAGCACCAACGCCTGCCCCGGGGTAATGGCAAACTGAGGTTCTTTGAAAACTACTTTTAATTTATCTTCTTCAAATCTTTCCACCAGGGCCGGAGCCTCCTTGTGTCCATAGCGGATCCTCGCTTTTGCCCAGAAAGGAAATTCAGGCGGAGGGCCAACGACCCAGTTGATCTCTCCGGCAATAAGGGCTTTCTTTTCCACTTCCTCCTTTTTCCCTACGATCAGGGCATTTCTCTGAAAATCCTGTCTAAGCACATAGAAAGGCCCTCCCGGAAGCTTGATCCCCCGACGCTGGCCCACAGTGTAGGCGTAGAGACCATCATGAGTGCCAATGACTTTTCCTGAACTCTCAATAATGGGGCCAGGGCGCAAAGGAAAACCAAACTGCTCTAAAAATTCTTGAAGCGTCATCCCCTTGGGAAGGAAGCAAAGGTCCTGGCTCTCTTTGGCCTCAGCTACTTCCCAACTTAGAGCCCTGGTTTTCTCGTAGACCTCCTGCTTGCGCCAATCGCCCAGAGGGAAAAGCACGTGGGGAAGGCTCCTCTGGTTCAGGCGGTAAAGCATATAGCTCTGGTCCTTTTTCTCGTCCTTTCCCTTAAGCAGGCGGAAGGCTCCGTGCTGGGCATCATAGACCACGCGGGCGTAGTGTCCCGTTGCTAGGTGGCTGAAGCCGTTTTCCAGGGCGAAATCCAAAAGGAAGCCGAACTTGATCTGCTCATTGCAGACCGTGCAGGGATTAGGGGTGAATCCTCGCTTCACATTTTCCAGGAAATTCCCGATGACCTTTTCCCGGAAGATCGCCTGCGCATCCACGCGGTGAAAGGGAATGCCCAGCTTCTTCGCTACTTCTTTAGCCCTTATTTCAGCATCCAGGGAGCAGCAGCGGGAGTTCGGGCAAAAGAACATAAAAGCCCCTTCCACCTCCACTCCCTTTTCTTTGAGGAGGTAGCCGGCAAAGGAGCTATCCACGCCTCCGCTCATTGCGAGTAAAATTGGGGACAGTCCCCATTTTTTTCCTTGCATTTTGGTGCCTATCTTCGGCTTTGGGAGCCCCCTGTAAAAATTAGGGACAGTCCCCATTTTTATTTTCTCATTTTTTGATACAAAGTGCCTAACATCGACCTGTAGATTTCCCTGATCGTTTCCTCGGAATCCTTTAAGGGCTTTGAGGGTATTAAATCCAGCACTTCTTCCCCGCTCAAACCTGATTGAAAAAGAACCCGCACACTCCCCTCGATCATTTTTAAAAGGCCCTTTTCCACTTCCTCCTTTTCCAATCCGAACGATTGCCCCAGTTTGCTTAACTCCTCCAGCTGGAACCAGAAATAGGCGGGTCCCATGGCGGTCAAAATGGCATAGGCTTCCAGGTGATCCTCTGGAACCTCAGGGCATTCCCCCAGAGCAAAAAGCCAGGATAGGATTTCCTCCCTTTCCTTCTTGGAAAAAGCCTCTGAAAAAGCCACTGGATTGAAGCCAAAACCGATAATTGAGGGGGCATTGGGGATGACCCGCACGATCCTCCGGAAACCAGAAAGAGCCTCGGAAATTCTGGAGATTGTAATTCCGGGAGCTGGAGAGAAAATCACAGCGCTTTTTTTCAGGCTCTCCCTACTTTCGCTTGCAACTTGAAGGAGTAAGCCAGGAGGGACGGCCAAAAAAACATAGTCCGCAGAAAAAGCTCTGGAGTTATCTTGTAAGCTGACATTAATTGCGGGAAATAGAGCTTTCAACTTTTCCAGAGCCTCCCCGTTTACATCGCTCACGGTGACCTCTTCAGGAAAAACTCCGGCCTGCTTTAAACCTTCCAATAGGATACGCGCTAGGCGCCCTCCTCCAACTAAACCCAGGGATTTTTGCATGGCTCCCTCCTCGTTTTTCTCAATAATATGATATTCCATGCATTTTCTACCTGCTAATACAGGTCGAGGGAGGCATTTTTTCGCGCAGTGCTCTCCATCCAGATGAAAAGGCCGAGTCCCAGCACCAGGTAG
>JANLFM010000019.1 GCA_024655865.1 Caldisericota bacterium | reverse complement strand
GGTGGGAGTTTCCGGAGGGGCGGATTCCTGTTCATTGCTCTTTTCCCTTCTGGAGTCAGAATACGGGTTCAAAATTTATGTGGCCCATTTTGACCACGAGATCAGGCCGGAATCCGGAGAGGATCGGGAGTTCGTTTCCCGTCTGTGTGCCCAGCTTAACCTCCCCTTTTATTCCGCAAAGGGAAAAGTGCTCGAAAGGAAAGAAAAAGAAGGTCTTTCTCTGGAGGAGGCCTGCCGCCTGGAGCGCATGGATTTCCTCTTTCGGCTCAAGGATGAGCTTGCCCTGGATTGGATTGCCCTGGGGCATACGGCCGACGACCAGGTAGAGACCATTCTCTGGCGCTTAATCAATGGAGCCGGAACTGATGGTTTGAAAGGCATTCCCCTTTACGATGAAAGAAGAGGGGCAATTCACCCTTTGCTCTTTCACTGGCACGAGGAGACCGTAAATTACTGCAGGGAAAGGGGAATCCAATTTCGGGAAGACCCCACCAATTACCAGCCCATTAACCCCAGGAACATTTTGCGCAACTGCCTTCTTCCTGAGATCCTGAATTACTTCCCTCAAGCTAAGGAAGGGATTCTCCGCTCCAGCATGGTCCTTGAGGGTGAAAACCGCTATCTCCTCGAACAGGCAAAGAGCCTCCTTCCGGAAGTTGTAAAAAGGGAGGGGGACTCGCTCCTGATTTCCCTGAAATTGAAGGATTACCCCGTGGCCTTAGAACGCAGGGTGATCCAGCTCCTCCTCCAAGAGAAGTTCAATCAGGCGAGCTTCCAGGAAATAGAAAGCATCAGGGAACTGTTATCCAAAAACGTGGGAAAAAGATTTCTTCTGGGTGATTTTGAGGTCGTGAGGGGTTACCGCTTCCTGGAACTGAGAAAGCAGGAACTCGTAACCTTTCAGGATTTTGAGACTGCCTTGAATCCCCCCATTTCACTCACCATTCCTGACGGAAGGAAGATCGTGGCCCAGTGGATCGAGAAAAAAATGGTGGACTTTAAACCGGGCCATTCCTTTCTGGATACAAAAGGTATAAGGGAATTAACCCTCAGGTTCTGGAAACCTGGCGATCTCTTTCGCCCATTGGGGTCTAAATTTGAAAAGAAGCTTCAGGACTTCTTCGTGGATCGCAAAATCCCCAGGGAGAAAAGGTTGAGCTGGCCTTTAATTTCTGTGGGAAAGGAAATTGCCTGCATTGTTGGCTTAGAGGTTAGCGATTCCTTTAAAATCAGCGAGGAGACGAAAGAGGCGCTCCACGTTTATATCCTTGAGGAGGATAAAAATGAACGAGCTCATAGAGAAGATATTGATTGAGCCGAAAGAAATTCAGGAAAGAGTGAAGGAGCTGGGAAGGAAGATCTCCGAAGATTATCAGGGAAAGGAAGTGCTCCTGGTGTGCATCTTAAAGGGGGCCTTTGTTTTCCTGGCTGATCTCATTCGTTCCCTGGACATCCCGGTGAGGGTGGACTTCATTGCCTGTTCCAGCTACGGTTCCTCCACGGAGAGTTCGGGAGTGGTCAGAATTTTAAAAGATCTGGATTATCCCGTGGAGCGGAAGCACATCCTGCTTATCGAGGATATCGTGGACACCGGCTTGACCCTGAACTACATTCTTTCCATCCTCAAAGAGAGGCGCCCCCTCTCCCTGAAGGTCTGTGCCCTTTTAGATAAGCCCGAGCGCAGGATTGTGCCTGTGAACGTCGATTACCTGGGTTTCAAAATTCCCAACGAGTTCGTGGTGGGTTACGGACTAGATTTCAACGGCCATTATCGCAACCTTCCCTTTATCGCTGTGCTCAAGAAGGAGGTTTACTCGCAAAAGTAATCTTCCTCAGGTATAATTAACTTAGATTAAATAAGGAAGGAAAACAATTGAGGAACAATAACATAATCAGAAGTATAGCTGTATATGCCATTCTGGCATTAATTCTCTGGGGCCTCTGGCAGCTGATTTTCGGTGCTCCTGGCGCTGAGGAGATAACTTATACCCAGTTCAAGGAAATGGTCCGGCAGGACAAAGTGGCCACCGTGGAAATTGGGGAATCCGAGATTAAGGGGGCCTACAAGGACGGAAAGGAGTTCCGCCTCACCTTTAAGGCCGGAGAAGACCCCAACCTGGTCGCGCTCCTCGAGGAACATCAGGTAGATTACAAGTTCGCTCCTCCTCCCTCGAACTGGCTCTCAATGATTTTGATCTACGGATTGCCCATCCTCCTGATTGTGGGCTTCTGGTATTTTCTTTACCGCCAGACCCAGGCCGGAGGAAATCAGGCTTTCTCCTTTGGCAAAAGCAGGGCCAGGCTATTTTTGGATGAAAGGCCCAGGGTGACCTTCAGCGATGTGGCGGGAGTGGACGAGGTTAAGGAAGAGCTTCAGGAGGAAATCGAGTTCCTGCGCAATCCCAAAAAATTCCAGCTGTTAGGCGCCAAGATCCCCAAAGGCGTTCTCCTGGTGGGCCCTCCAGGATGCGGGAAAACCCTCCTTGCTCGTGCCGTAGCCGGAGAGGCTGGAGTTCCCTTCTTCTCAGTTTCTGGTTCCGAGTTCGTGGAGATGTTCGTGGGCGTGGGTGCTTCCCGGGTCCGTGACCTCTTCAGCCAGGCAAAAAAGTACGCTCCCTGCATCATCTTCATCGACGAAATTGATGCTGTAGGGCGCCTGCGTGGAGCGGGACTGGGCGGAGGGCACGATGAGCGGGAGCAGACCTTGAATCAGCTTCTTGTGGAGATGGACGGTTTTGATCCCAATATCGGCGTAATCGTCATCGCTGCCACAAACAGGCCTGACATCCTGGATCCTGCCCTCTTAAGGCCCGGGAGATTCGATAGAAGAGTGGTGGTCGATTACCCCGACGTAAATGGTAGGGAGGCCATCCTCAAAGTACACGCCCGGAACAAACCGCTTGAGAACCCGGACGATTTGAAGATTGTCGCTCAGCGCACCCCGGGATTCACGGGAGCTGATCTGGAGAACGTGCTCAACGAAGCGGCCCTTCTGGCAGCTCGATTTGGGAAGAAGAAAATTGCTTTTTCTGAGATCGATGAGGCCATCGAGAGGGTGATTGCCGGTCCTCAGAAGAAGTCCAGGATCGTCTCCGATAAAGAAAAAGAGATCATCGCTGTGCACGAGACCGGACACGCTCTCGTGGGAAAACTCCTTCCTGGGGCAGACCCTGTGCACCGTATCTCCATCATCTCCAGGGGCATGGCCCTGGGCTACACCATTCAGCTTCCCACTGAGGACAGGCACCTCCGCACTAAAGAGGAGCTTTTGAACCAGATCTCCTTCACTTTAGGAGGAAGGGTGGCTGAAGAGGAAATCCTGGGAGAGATCACCACCGGAGCTCAAAATGATTTTCAGAAAGCAACGGAAATTGCGCGGAAGATGGTCACGGAGTGGGGCATGTCGGAAAAGGTGGGTCCCTTATCCTTCTCCAACAAAGAGGAACTGGTCTTCCTGGGCCGTGATCTAACCAGGGAGAGAATTTTCTCCGAGGCCGTAGCTTACGAGATCGACCAGGAAATTAAAAACATCATCAACCTCTGCTACGAGAGAGCTCGGGAAATTATCCGAAACCACAAAGAGAAACTCAGGGCAATTGCCCAGGTCCTTAAGGAGAAGGAGGTGCTCGAGGGAAGCGAACTCGATAGCCTCCTCAGGGCTGAGACCGAGACAGTTCGAGTCTGAACCGCGCTCAGGGAACACAATTTTACCCCCCGTAGCTTGGCTGGTTTGAAGCGTCTTGAATCGCCCTACGAAGAAAAAGAAGGGCGAAAGGATTTTTATCTGAATATATAGGCTTTAAAGAACGATCCTAATTTTTGAGGATGGAGGATTAGATGATCGATCAGGAAAGGATAAAAAGGGCGGTCAGGGAAATTCTGGAAGCCATAGGGGAGGACCCGGATAGGGAAGGCTTGAGGAAAACTCCTGACCGTGTTGCGGAAATGTACGCCGATATCTTTTCTGGCAGCGAAGAAAAAGCCCTCCAGGAACTGAGTATCGGATTCGAGGAACCGCATTCCGAGATGGTTTTAGTCCGGGATATCTCTTTTTATTCCATGTGCGAACACCACCTCCTTCCCTTCTACGGAAAAGCCCATGTGGGGTACATTCCCAAGGGCAAAATCGTGGGTCTCTCAAAAATTGCTCGCGTGGTGGACATCCTCTCCCGAAAGCCCCAAATGCAGGAGCGCCTGACCTCCAAAATCGCCGATATCATCGAGGACGCACTGGACCCTGCAGGAGTAGGGGTGGTCCTGGAAGCGGAGCACATGTGCATGGTAATGAGAGGCGTGAAAAAGCCCGGGAGCTTTGTGGTGACCTCCGCCTTAAGGGGAGTATTTCGCGCCAGAATAGAAACCAGGTCCGAGTTCTTTTCGCTTGTTTTCTCTAATAGAGATAGATGAAGTTTCTGCCTCCCGTCCTCCTTTCCCTGCATAGCAAAAGAGAGTTGGACCAGGTTTTTATGGAGATCGGCGCCCATCAGGATTCCCTTTCCATTCTGGAACGCAAGGGCCGTTATTATATTTTTCGGCTTTATGATTTAAGACCACAGGCCGCCCTCATCCTCAAGCAGGAAGCACTGGCTCGGGGCGCGGAACTGGCCATATCCTGGGATACCATTTCCACAAGGGAGGGGCCCACGGATGCTCTCCTCATGGCCACGGAGTCCCAGCTTTTTTCCCTCTGTGAGAAATTGAGGGCTCAGCCCTTCGAGCTCTTTCCGCTGGCGGAAAAGATGGAAAGGGTGGTGAGGAATCTAAATGGCACTCCTCCACCTTCCTCTTTCAGAGGCCAGGCTTTTAACTGGGGGAAGCGCACCTTTATCATGGGGGTCATCAACTTAACCCCTGATTCTTTCTCCGGAGACGGACTTTTTAGCTCCATTGATCGAGCTCTGCAAAGGGCCGAGGAGATGATCGCAAACGGTGCCGACATCATCGACGTGGGCGCTGAGAGCACTCGCCCCGGTCATACGCCCGTCAGTGCGGAAGAGGAATGGAAAAGGCTTGAGCCCTTTTTGAAGGAGTTTTTGTCTGAAGCGACCGTTCCTGTTTCTCTTGATACCTACAAGGCTGAGGTAGCCGCCAGGGGGTTGGAGTTGGGGGTGGACATGATCAACGATATTTGGGGGCTAAAGAGATCCCCGGAGATCGCACACCTGGTAAAGGAATCTGGTGCCGGTCTGATCCTGATGCACAATAAAGAGGAGCCCAATTACCAGCATTTCCTCCCAGAAGTGATTCAAGGGCTGGAAAAGAGTGTGGAGATGGCGCTCGAAGCTGGGGTTCCCCAGGAGAAGATCATCGTTGACCCAGGCTTCGGGTTTGGCAAGACGGCAGAACATGGCTATCAGATGTTGAAGAACCTGAGGGCTTTTCGTTCTTTGGGGTTTCCTCTTTTGATCGGCATTTCCCGAAAGTCGTTCATCGGAAAAATTACCGGTAAACCACCACAGGAAAGGATTATGGGAACCGCTGCTTATTGTGCACTTGCTATTGAGGGGGGTTGTGATATCCTCAGGGTACACGATGTGCCAGAGATTAAAGAGGTGGCCTTAGTTTGCGACAGAATCTTCCGCAGCCAGGATATAGTCTAAAGTTTCTTGCCAGGGCAGCAATCATTGGCGCTCTATACGCAGGTCTGACTGTGGGCCTTGCGGCCTTAAGCTATCAGGTAAGCCAGATCCGCTTTGCAGAAGCCTTAACGGTGTTGCCATTTTTCTTCCCCGAGGCTATTCCCGGTCTTTTCCTGGGCGCCTTAATCGCTAACCTTTTTTCTCCGTTTGGTCTAATTGATGTGATCTTCGGCAGCCTGATCACGCTTGTTGCTGCAGCCTGCACTTACCTTGTGGGGCGTACTCTGAAAAAGAGGATTAAGAAGTGGCCCTTCTTCATCCTGGCCCTCATCCTGGCCCCCCTTTTCCCCGTGGTCTTCAACTCTTTTGGGGTGAGCTACTATCTATTGAAATTTGGCCTCGTTTCTGGCTACACTTATCTGGGAGCGGTGCTGAGCATCCTCACGGGCGAATTGATCGCCTGTTATCTTCTGGGTGCCCCGCTTCTTGCCACTTTAATGGTGAGATATACGAAAACGGGAGAGACTTACTGATGCCTTTTAAGGTTGGCATTGCGCAAATAGGGCCACGTTTAGGAGACGTGGATTTTAATTTCCAGAAGCACCTTCAATATATCAAGAAAGCCAGGGAAGAGAATATCGACCTTTTAGTTTTTCCAGAGCTTAGTTTAACTGGTTACTATCTCCAGGACCTGAGCAGAGAGATCGCCCTGAGCCTTGATGATCCTCGCTTGAAGGAACTTCTGGACGTTTCCCGGGAAATTTCTCTGGTCGTGGGCCTGGCGGAAAAAAGCGAAGGGTTCCCTTACATTTCTGCGCTATATTTAGAGGATGGCGAGATAAAACACGTGCATCGCAAAGTTCACCTTCCCACTCACGGAATGTTTGAGGATGCCAAGTATTTTGCCAGGGGAGACAGGATTCGGGCTTTTGATTCCCGCTTTGGAAGAATGGGACTTTTGATCTGCCGTGACGCCTGGCACCTTTCCTCCGGCTACATTCTGGCTCAGGACAGGGCCAGGTACCTGATTTTAATCAATGCCTCTCCGGTAAGAGGCGTACGGGGAAATGTTCCCGATCCTGACTCCATGCTCAAGAACCTCTTTACCGTTTATGCCTACTATCTGAACTTTTACCTTTTCTTCGCGCACCGGGTGGGATTTGAGGACGGGCTGGCCTATTACGGCGGCTCGGTAATTGTGAATCCCTTCGGGCAGATTGAGGCCTCCGGGCCATATTTCCAGGAAGCCCTGATCACGGGCATAGTAGACGAGGGGATCTGGTTGAGGAAAAACTCCCTCGTCCCCCTAAGGAGGGACGAGGACCTGGGAATGGTCTTGAAGGAACTGGAAAGGATCAGCTATGAAAGAGAAAGTGGTTGACCTCACCTTGAATACGAAGTTGGCGGTGGATGTCATTGTGCGCTTCCTCAGGGAGGAAACGGGAAAATTCGGTTTTAATAAGCTGGTATTAGGATTATCCGGTGGTGTGGATTCCTCCCTCGTGGCCTACTTATCCGTTGAAGCTCTGGGTAAGGAGAACGTCTTCCCTTACTTCCTCCCCTATAAAAGCACCGATCCTCAGAGCGAAATCGATGCCCTTTTCATGGCGGAGACGCTGGGCCTTTCCCTGCGGAAAATCGACATTACCCCCATGATTGACGCATACTTTGAGCTGGAGCCAGAAGCGGACAAGGTGCGCAGGGGGAATAAGATGGCCCGAGAGCGCATGGCCATCTTATTCGATCAGGCTATGGCGCACTCCGCGATGGTGGTGGGATCAAGCAACAAAACCGAGCTCCTTTTAGGGTACAGCACCTGGTATGGGGACATGGCCTGCTCCCTGATGCCCATCGGAGACCTTTATAAGACCCAGATCTGGCAGATGGCAAAGGACCTGGGGCTTCCCCCTCAAATTGTGAAGAAGGTTCCCACGGCAGACCTCTGGCCAGGGCAAACGGACGAGGGCGAGCTCGGTTTCCAGTATCTTCTGGCAGATCAAATCCTCTACCTTTTGGTGGACGAGAGGCTCTCCCCTGTGGAGGTGGAGAAAAAGGGGTTTTCAGGGGACTTAATAGAGAGGATCGTTAAAAGGGTGGAGAGGTACCAATTTAAAAGGCGGATGCCTCCTATCTGTAAGCTTTCTCCAAGGACCATTGGCTGGGATTTCAATTACCTGAGGGATTGGGGTAAGTAAGTATGGACCAGACGCCTTTAGTTACCCTGGGGATGCAAACCGATCCTGGAAAGCGAAGCGCCAACGAGGATGCTTACTACATCCTCGAGGATCGCGTTTCCCCTGATGGCCCACTCTTAAACGGGCTTTATGCCGTAGCGGACGCTGACAGCACGGACAAGATGGGAGAGGCGGCTGCGCGCCTGCTTCTTTCCACGATCGCGGAAAAGATCGAGCCCTTGTTCAATCAGGAGCACGAATCCTTCCTGATAGAGCTGAAGAAGGCCATTCAGGAAGGGTACGAAAGGTTAAGGGAGCTCTCAAAGCACGAGGACTGGAAAGGGATTACAGTTTCCCTGGCCTGTGCTGTAATTTCTGGATATCGTCTTTACTACTCGATTCTGGGTTCCTGCGCTATTTTCCATTTAAGAAGCGGCGAACTCAAGAGATTAGTATCAGGGGTTCCGGAGCAGGTGGAGACAATCACAAGCGAGACTGAAGTGCCTACCCCGGAGGTTTTTGAAGTTAAGCTGGCTCCTGGAGACAGTTTGCTTTTTGCCACTGATGGATTAGCGGATAGGGTGCGCATGACGGAAATTGGGGAAGTGCTCCAGTGGAGCGTTTCTTCCCAGGCGGCTGCGGATCGTTTAATTTCCCTCGCCAAAAGGGCAGGTGGGGAGGACAATATCACGGCCTTGGCCATAGATTTACTCGAGGAAGCCCGGCCCAGTAATTACTGGTGGAAGATCGCTTTATCCCTGGTTGGTCTCCTGGCCGTAGGCTTTCTCCTCTCCTTTTTGATATTCTGGCATCGCGGAACCCCTCCACCCTCACCCACTGAGACCGTCACTTCGAGCTACTCTGCGCGCTTCAGGTTCATCGAGGACCTTCGGGATCCTTACGCCGTATTATTCTGGGATAAGAACCTCTACGTTCTGGATAAAGAGGAAAAGAGAGTGCGCAAGTTCGCTGACGGACAGGAGGATTCCCGATACAACGGATATTTGCCTGCGGCTGAGGCACCGTGCGACATGATAGCTACCAGCCGCTACATTTTTATCGTTGATGCTGCGGGGAAGTTCTTCTATCTTGACCCCGATAAGGGGAACCCTGTGATGCTCGTTCCCGAAATGGGGGATCACGGAACCTTGAGCTCTCCCCGGGCCATTGAATACGATGGCCGTTATTTTTACGTTGCCGATCGGGGCAATGACAGGGTTGTAATTTTCAACCGGGATTTCCAGTACCTGGACGAGTACTCCGGACTGAACGAGGATGGTTCGGCAGTAATCGAAAAGCCCAATGGTCTGGCTGTGGATGAGAATGGAAACCTCTACGTGAGCCTGAAAAACCGACACGAGGTAATCAAGTTAGACTACAGAGGGAATATCGTGGCCACCGCCACCACCGGTGCTACTTCCGTGGGCACTTACGATGGCCCCTCAGATCTGGCTTTGACTTACTCCGGGGACGTGCTCGTTCCCGAGATGTCCACAAACCAGATTCTGGTCTTTGATGCAGATTTGAATTTGAAGTTCAAAATCACCTCCAGCCAGCTTGAGGATCCAGCTTTTCGTGATCCTAAGGGGCTTTGTGCCAGTGCTGAGGCCCTTTACGTTGCTGGAGGTTCCAGCGATAGCCTGGAAGGGTATGTCTGGCGCATTCCCTGGAGCTTATTTACTACATCTCCCTGAAGGAGGTCTTTGTAAGTTGAATTCCCCTCTTTTGCCTGATTGGGTTAAAAAATTGACTGTGGGGCCATATGCCACAAACTCCTACCTCATTTTTGACGGGGATCAGTGCTTGATTATAGACCCGGGTGGGGATGGAGAGACGATCTCCCAGGCGCTTGAGGAAGGCGTTAAAAGTATGCAGATTTTCCTTACTCACGGTCACGCCGACCACTGGGCAGGACTTGCCGAGTTAGAGGAACTTTTTCCGGAAGCCCGCATATTTTATCCGGAGAAGGATGAAATTTTTTTCAAAAAGCCGAATTTGCACTTTCTCCACTTTCTGGGAGGGAAGGTTCCTAATAATTTGGGACAAGCTTTGCATCCACCTTATGAGTTAAGGGTGGGAAATTTGTCCTTTTCCTTAATTCATCTTCCCGGACATACGCCTGGCCACCTTGCGCTTCTGGGACACGGATTGCTCTTTTCCGGGGATGTGGTTTTCATGGAAGGTGTGGGGCGCACGGATTTCCCTGGAGGGTCGCCTGAGGAACTGCGCTCTTCCTTGAAGATGATCTGGTCCCTTCCTCCCGAGACTGTGATCTGTCCGGGACACGGCCCTTTGACCACAGTAAGGGAGGTAAAGACTTATCTGGAGTTATAAGACCCTGATCGTCCTACCCTGTTACAACGAGGAGAAGACCATTGACCAGGTCTTAAGCGGAGTCTTTCAATGGGCTTCCGATTGCGATGTCCTGGTAGTGGATGACGGTTCTGTGGATCGCACTCCTCTAATTTTAGGTTCCTATGGCAATTTAAAGATCATCAGGCACCACATAAATTTAGGCTATGGAAAAGCTTTGCTTGATGGCTTTCACTTCGCCCGAGAAAATGGATACGAAGTGTGCATTACCATGGATTGCGATGCCCAGCACGAGCCCGCATTGATCCCTGAGTTCAGGGAGGAAATAAAGGGGTGGGACGTTGTTTCTGGCTCCAGGTACCTTAAAAAACCAGAAACGGTTCCACCCCAGGACCGCTATCAGCTCAACATGGAGATCACAAAAATTATTAATGAGATTACAGGGTACAAGCTCACGGACTCCTTTTGCGGCTTCAAAGCATATTTCGTTCCCTCTCTTTGCAAACTAAACCTCACCGAAGCGGGCTACGGGCTGCCCGTGCAATTCTGGATTCAGGCAAAAAGAGCGGGGCTGAGAATTAAAGAGATCCCCGTCCCTTTAATTTATATGGACTATTCCCGGACCTTTCCCGGGAAGCTTAAGGATTCCGGGGAGAGGAGAAAATATTATCTGGAAATCATCAAAAAGGAGCTTGAAAATTGGCACGAATCCTAACAATCGGGGCTCATCCCGATGACGTGGAAATCGGAATGGGAGGCACGATCGCCTCGTTGAAGGGTAAGGGGCACGAGGTTACGATTCTTGATTTAACCGATGGAGAACCAACTCCCACCGGTTCCCGGGAGATACGCCTTCAGGAAAGCCAGGAGGCAGCAAAAGTTTTGGGGGTTGACCGCCGCATTACCCTGGACCTTCCCAACAGGTACCTGCTGGATTCCATCGAGAATCGCCTGAAAGTGGCGGAGGTGATCAGGGAGGTCAGGCCGGACGTTATCTTTTTGCACTACTGGACGGATGCCCACCCCGACCATCGAGCCGCTTCCCAGCTCTCTGAGGCAGCTCGATTTTACGCCAAGCTCACCAAGACGGAGATGTCCGGGGAACCCTTTTATCCCAGACGCCTGTTCTACTTTTTCTCCTCCCATTTCCGGCTTCTGGTGAAGCCAGCCTTCGTTTTCGATATCAGTCAGTTCATCGAGGTAAAAATCCGGGCTATCTCTTGCTATAAATCTCAGTTTAACGAGATCCGGGGCAATTTGAGGATCCTCGAAGACCTCAAAATTACTGCCAGGTGGTGGGGTTCCCGGGCGCATTTAGACTATGGCGAACCGTTCGCCTCCAGGGAGTGCCTTTCCCTGAAGGAAATCAGCGCCATCTTATGAACCTACCAAAGGAGAACGGGGAAAGCCTCATCACCCCGCCCTTTCAAGAATGGTCCCGGCTCATAAAGGGAAATTTCCAGCTTATAAATAGCTACCGCTTTGACCTGGCGGGGATTCCCTTCTTGAAAGTAAGAGAAAATCTGCGCAAGAGGCTTGCCCTTTACGGAATTCAGCCAGGTAATCCCCTCCTTCTTACCGGGCACCAACCGCACTTCGTGCACCCGGGAATCTGGTTTCGCTTTTTCCTTTTAGAGCGGGCCAGGGAGGAGTTGGGGATAAGCTCTGCAGCTTTCGTCCTCGATTCGGACCTCAATTGGGGATTAACTGTACGGGTTCCTTTTGAATTCCAGGGGGAGCTTGTGTCTAAAGAGATAGCTTTAACTTTGGAGAATAAGGTATATGAGTCCCTTTCCTCTCCCAGGAAGGAGGATTGGGAAAGGTTTACAAAGGAGATAGAGCGCTCCCTGAACTTTCCTGAGGCAATCTCTGCCAAAGAGAATTTTTCGAAAATTGAGCGCTTCTCCTGGAAGGAGGAGCCCTTTTCCGCATTCTACTCCCGCTTGAGGAGGTACTTTGAAGGGGAGCCAGACTATCCCGAGTTCCCCCTTTCTGAGATTTTAAAAGAGGAATTTCGCTTCTTTTTCCTGCACATTGCCCGGAACGCGGATACTTTCGCTCGAATTTACAACGCCGCTAATGCCCGCTGGAGAAAGGAGAGGAAAGCGCGCTCAGAAAATCTTCCTTTTCCTGATTTAAGGAACTCGGAGAGGGAGGTCGAACTCCCCTTCTGGTATCTCAATGACGGCGAGAGGCTTCCCCTTTTCCTTGATTCCCGAAGCAACTTGAAAGCAGAGGAAAGAGTTCTGGGAAAGTTAGAGGATGCCCTGGAGAGCTATAAAATCCGTCCCAGAGCGGCAACGCTTACCATGTTCCTGCGCCTTATGGCGTGCGACCTCTTCCTTCATGGTTTGGGAGGAGGGGACTATGAGGAAGCAGTGGATTTTATGATCCGGGATTTTTTCCAGGTGGAACCCCCACTTTTTGCTAAGGCTACCATCACCCTTTTCTTCCCCGGATTTGACTTTAAGGAAAGAAAAAGGCTCGGGGAACTCATCAGGAAAATGCGGAAAAACCCGGAGAGCTACCTTTCTTCCGAGGTCGCGCAAAAAGAGCGCGAGCTCATTTTAAGGAAGGAAGAGCTGAAGGAAAAGAAATTGGATAGGGATGGCTACCAGGAATTGCAGAGGATAAATCGCGCTCTTTTAAATTTCCTGGAGGGGGATATCCAGCTTTTGGAAGGCCAGGTCCGGCGCCTGGAACAAAGGGAAGAGGTTCTGGCTTTCAGGGAATATCCCTTCTTCTTTTTCAACCCCGAAGAAGTGCGCCTTCGAGCCCGTAGCGCATAAATTTTTAATTTTTCTTTATCTACTTTTTATAGCTTTTCCTATTTTATAATGGATATTACTTTAACAAATATGTGTTATTGCGGAGGGATAAATTGCGCTTATTAGAGTATCAGGCAATGAAGTTCTTCGGGGAATATTCCATTCCCGCACCCGGGCAGGTCCTTGTAGAAAAGGAGGAGGATCTGGAGAAAGTTTCTCTTCCCTTCCCCGTAGTTTTGAAGGCCCAGGTCGCTGTGGGCGGCAGGGGCAAGGCCGGAGGGGTGCAGCTGGCCTCCAATGAAGAGGAGCTCAGGGAAAAAGCCCGGCAAATGTTCCAGATGCAGATCAAAGGAATTCCGGTAAGGAAGATTCTGGTCGTGGAAGCCCAGAAGGTAGAAAAGGAGTTCTACCTTTCCTTTCTCCTGGACAGGAAGCATATGCTGCTTTTCCTCGCTTCCCCCAGTGGAGGGGTGGATATCGAGGAGGTGGCGGCCAGGAACCCTGAATTAATCTATCAGAGAAAAATCGACACCTGGCGGGGTTTTTCTCCTTTCGAGGGGAAGATCGCAGCCAAATTTCTGGGCTTAAGTGGAGAATTGATTTCCCAGTTCTCCCGGATCGCCTTCAACCTCTTCCGACTGCTCAGAGAGAAGGACATGCAACTTGCGGAAATCAACCCTCTAGCCCTGACCCCCCAGGGGCTGGTAGCTCTGGATGGCAAGTTGATCTTTGACGACAACGCTTATTTCCGCCATCCGGAAATGCCTCCCGATGAGTCACTCACAGAACTGGAGAAGGAAGCCAAAGAGGTCGGTGTGGCCTACGTGGAAATGGATGGGGACGTGGCCGTTATCGGGTGCGGCGCAGGGCTTGTCCTCGCTTCCCTGGATTTGGTGAATCATCTGGGAGCCCGTCCTGCCAACTTCCTGGACCTGGGAGGCGGGGCATCCAGTGAGATGGTAAAAAGGGGTATGGAAATTGTCCTCAGGAATCCCAGGGTGAAATCCATATTCATGAACATTTTTGCAGGAATCACGAGGTGTGACGAAATCGCCAGAGGGATAGTGGATTTTGCGCCCAAAATCCCGATTTCCGTGCGCATGACCGGAACCAACGAGGAGGAGGGCATCCGGATCCTGAAAGAAGCAGGCTACGAGGCTTTCTCCTCCATGGAGGAAGCAGCCGAGCAGGCAGTTCTTCTCAGAGGAAAGGGGGGGAATTAGGATGGCGGTTTTAATCAATGAAAACACAAAAATTCTCGTTCAGGGAATCACGGGAAATCAGGGCCGCTTTCATACACGCTCCATGCTCCAGGCTGGAAGCAAGGTGGTAGCTGGTGTCACTCCAGGGAAAGGAAAAATGGAAGTAGAGGGCGTTCCAGTTTTCGACACCGTAGAAGAAGCGGTGCACGAAACCGGGGCCAACGCCGCCATCCTTTTTGTTCCCGCTCCCTTTGCAAAAGATGCTGCTTTTGAGAACATCGAGGCTCATCTTAATCCGGTAGTGATCATCACGGAACACGTGCCTGTCCACGATACTCTGGAAATCCTTACCCTGGCATCAGCTCAAGGGGTAATGGTAATCGGACCCAACTGTCCGGGGCTTATTTCTCCTTCAAAGTGCAAGATGGGGATCATGCCCACCCACATTTTTAAAGAGGGAAACATTGGCATTGTCTCCCGCTCCGGAACTCTGACCTACGAGATAGCATTTCAAATCACAAGGAGTGGGTTGGGTCAGTCCACTTGCATTGGCATGGGAGGAGATCCGCTTGTGGGGTTGACCTATACCGATGCCCTGACGCTCTTTGAGGGAGATGAACAAACAAAGGCCATTGTCCTCATCGGGGAAATTGGAGGAGGGATGGAAGAGGAAGCGGCATCGTTTATAATAAAGCATATTAAAAAGCCGGTTGTCGCTTATATTGCCGGCAGGACTGCGCCTCCGGAAAAGAGGATGGGACACGCCGGGGCCATTGTTTCTGGCACCTCCGGGAGCGCACAGGGAAAGATTAAAGCCCTCAGGGAAGCAGGAATCCCTGTGGCTGATCTTCCTTCCCAGATACCGGAAATCTTAAAGGAGTTCTTGAGGGAAAAATGAGAGAAAAAGCCGTAGAAGCGGCACGCTTCATCAGGGAAAAATGCGACCTAAAATTTTGCTGGGTAATTATTTTAGGTAGCGGGCTCAATGCTCTGGCAGACGAGATTTCTTCCCCTGTGGAAATCGAATATTCCTCTATTCCTCACTTTCCTCGTTCCACGGTTCCCGGTCATGCGGGAAAACTGATCTGTGGTACATTATGCGGAAAACCTGTTCTTTTAATGAGAGGCCGTTTTCATTACTATGAGGGCTACGAGACCGCAGAGGTAGTTTTTCCCATTCGCGTTTTCAGGGAGCTGGGAGTCTCCTGTCTTTTAACCACCAACGCAGTGGGGGGACTGAACAGATCCTTTCAGGTTGGCGACATCATGCTCGTTGTGGATCACGTCAATCTTATTCCTTCACCTTTAAGGGGACCGCATGACCCCTATTGGGGAGAGAGGTTCCCCAGCCTTTTTGAAGCCTATGATCCAGGGCTCCAGAAATTAGCGGAAAGAGCGGCCGAGAAAGCAGGGCTTCGGCTGGAAAAGGGAGTCCTGGCAAGCGTACCGGGGCCCCAATTTGAGACCCCCGCAGAACTCAGAGCGCTCCGGGTTTTGGGAGCGGACGCTGTGGGGATGTCCGTAACCCCGGAGACGATCGTAGCTCGTCAAATGGGAATGAAGGTCCTGGCTTTTTCCGTGATTACTGATTTAGACCCAGCTATCGGTGGTGAGGAATTGAGCCACGAGTCCGTGCTCAAAGCTGCAAGCGGAGCTGCTTTGAAGCTTGCGGAAATCATCAAGGAGGTAATCTCTCTATATGAGGGCTGTTGACCTGATTATAAAGAAAAGGGATGGCAAGGCCCTAAAGGATGAGGAAATTGATTTTCTGATCAAGGGATACGTTCAGGGGGAGATCCCTGATTATCAGATGGCGAGCTTCCTGATGGCCACTCTCATTCGAGGGATGAATTTAGAGGAGACTGTGGCCTTAACCAGAAGCATGGTGGAATCCGGGAAGCAACTGGATCTTTCTTTCCTTCCGGGACCAACTATAGACAAACATTCCACCGGTGGGGTAGGGGACAAGGTTTCTTTGGCCCTGGTGCCTCTCCTTGCTGCTTGTGGTCTCTTCATCGCTAAAATGTCCGGGCGGGGGCTGGGGCATACCGGGGGGACGATAGATAAATTGGAGTCCATACCAGGTTTTCGCACCGCACTTTCCTTAGAGGAACTGCTTGCTCAGGTAAGGGAAATCGGGTGCGCCATCGTAGCACAAACCCCCGAGCTCGTGCCTGCAGACGGGAAGCTCTATGCTCTTCGAGATGTCACCGGGACTGTAGAGAGCATTCCCTTGATTGCCAGCTCAGTGATGTCTAAGAAAATCGCTGCTGGTGCCTCAAGCATCCTGATCGATGTCAAATGCGGCAGGGGCGCTTTCATGAAAACTCTGAAACAGGCAAAGGAACTTTCCCGGGTAATGGTAGAAATCGGAGGGAGGATGGGGAGGAAGGTCACCTGCCTGGTGACTCCTATGGAGGAACCGCTGGGACAAGCGGTGGGAAACGCCCTGGAAGTGAAGGAGGCAATTGAAACGTTAAAGGGAAAGGGCCCCCGGGATTTCACCGAAGCCGTTTTGGAGCTCTGTGGGGAACTGCTCTTCCTCTCGGGTAAAGAAAAATCACCAGAAGAAGGAAAGGAAAGAGCCAGAGAGGTCCTTTTAGGTGGAGCTGCTCTTAAGAAGTTTCAGCAGATGATCAGTGCTCAAGGCGGAGATGAGCGCGTGATCGCAGATCCCTGGCGTTTACCTCAGGCTAATCTTCGCTGGATAGTCTCGGCCAAAAGGGAAGGATACATTAAAACCATCGACGCTTTCAAAATAGGGAAGGCGGCCATGGTTTTAGGAGGAGGCAGGGAGAAAAAGGGCGATCCCATCGACTACGGGGTGGGAATCGGACTGCGCAAGAAAACGGGAGATCAGGTTACGCTGGAGGAACCCCTGGCAATTCTATACGTGAACAACCGAGAGAGACTCGAGGAGGCTCAGGATCTCGTGGAAAAGGCCTTTTCCTTCTCTGAGGAACCCGTAGAACGCAAATTTAAACCCCTGGCGAGGATCTCCAATGCCTAACATCCTTTCCCAGCCTATATATTTCATCATCTCCCTTTTCATCCTCTTTTTCAGCATCATCCTGCACGAGGTAGCCCATGGATGGACGGCGGAAAAATTGGGGGATCCCACTGCCAGATTAGCGGGGCGCATAACTTTGAATCCTATTCCCCACATCGACCTTCTGGGAACAATTATCCTTCCTTTGATGCTCATTCTTTTAGGAAGCAACTTCCTGATCGGGTGGGCCAAGCCCGTTCCCGTGAATTTCTATCGCCTGAGACACCAGAGAAGGGACACCATTCTCGTGAGCCTCTCGGGGATCGTCACCAATCTCAGTCTGGCGGTTCTTGCTTCCCTTCTCTGGCGCCTTTTTCACGTGTTCAATGTAGGCGGCATCCTGCTTTATCAGATTCTTTATTTCACGGTCTCCCTGAATCTGCTCCTTGCCTTTTTTAATTTGATTCCCCTTCCGCCCCTTGATGGCTCCAAGGTGCTGGGTGCGCTTTTCCCCTCAGCTTTGGGGAGGATGATTTACGATCCTCAGGTGAATCTTCTGGGAACTTTTGTACTTTTTGCCCTTCTGGGAACCGGAGTTCTCTGGAGGATCCTTGATCCCCTGCTTTCCTTTTTTCTGAATCTTTTTCTTTTTTAACCCAGGGGAAAGGGAGGAATTAGAAAAGCCCCGGCTCAACCAGCCGGGGCTTTTCAATTAATTATTTGAACTCATTTTATGGGAGGTAGTTGATCAGAATTTCCTTCCCCTCAACGGAGTGCACGCCGTAGTGGCTTTGAGCCGCCTCGGCGATCCAGGCGAATGCCCAGTGGGCAACCGGTACATCCGGGAAGGTCTGGGAGACATTAGGACCACTTAGTGGACCGCGTCCGTAAGAGCGGTCAATCAGGGTTACTGTTTCGGCCCGGGTAATGGATTGATCAGGCCGGAAGTCGCCAGAAGGATATCCGGTAATGAACATTGCCCTCTGCGCAGCTTCAATATAGCCTGCAGCCCAGTGTCCGGCGATGTCAGGGAAAGTAGGAGGAGCAACGATCAGGGGGAAGAGCCCACGAGCTCTCACCATCACTGTTGCCAGCTCGGCCCTGGTGATGGATTGGTCGGGACGGAAAGTGCGATCGGGATAACCCTGCATAATTCCGGCATTCACCACTGCGGAGATGTACCCAAAGGCCCAGTGGGTGGATTGCACGTCAGCAAAGTTGGGATTGGGTGCAGTCTGGGGATTGAGCCCCATGATCCTGGTGAGGATGGCGGCAATTTCCGCTCTGGTTATGGGCTTCTCCGGACGGAAGGTGCCATCAGGGTAACCCTGGATGAAAGCAGAGTGCTGAACCTGCCCTACGGTGACGTAGACTGTCGCCGAGAGGCTGTCCTGATAACCGGAAACCTTGCCCTTAGCTACATTCTCAATCACAGTCCCGCCGGAAACAGTGGAGGCTACGCTGAACTGGGCGATGATTGTGCCGTTAGCCCCGGGCGGGAGGTCGCCCAGATTCCAGGTTAATTTACCCGCCTCAGGTCCCACTACAGGGGAAGGGTTCCCATTCAGGAAGGTGGTGTTCGCGGGCGCATACTCCTCGATCTTAGCTCCGGGGAGGAGGGTGTTTCCGGTGTTGGCGTAAATGATGATGTAGGTGATGTACTCTCCGCCCTTTACGGAATCGGCGGTAGCCAGTTTAGCTACTTTGAGCGGAGAGGCAGGGGCCTGACCCACCTGGAAGGAAGCGGAAGCCCTTACCGGCTCCAGGCCTCCAACCTTCAGGACCGCCGTGTTGGTGACCGTGCTTCCCACGGGAACCGTGGGAATGACAGTGGCAGCCAGGGTTACAGTGCCCGTTGCTCCGGGAGCGAGATTAGAAATCGTCCAGGTGACCACGCTATCCGTCCTGGTGTATCCTTGAGAGGCACCCTTGAAGGTGAGCTCCGCAGGGAGGGTGTCAGTGATGGTCAAGGTAGGAATGGTGGGGTTGGTGGTGGGGTTCTGAACGGTGACCGTAAACAGGGCATCCGCTCCAGGTAGGATGTTTTGAGAATTGACGGTCTTTTGGAGAGTCAAAGCGGAGGGAAGTCCCACCAAAACGTAAATAGTGGTTGAGACTTCTGCCGTCCCTGTTCCTTTCACAGATGCCTTGTTCGGGATCGAGGTTCCAGGAGTAATATATAAATTTGCAGTGGCCACGAAGGAAACAGTAATCGTGGCTGTCCCCGGAGCTAAATTCCCTATGGTCCAGATTATTTGATTTCCAGAAATAGTGTAAGGATACGTGCTCCCTACTCCAGAAATGGTGAACTTGGGATCAAGATAGTCCACAACCGTTACGCCTGTTGCCGTGTAAGAGGAGGTGTTTTTAAAGCTTATGGAGAAGGTGACTTGCTGGCCAGGCAGGATGACCGTAGGAGAAGCGGTTTTCTCGATGGAGAAAGGAGCGGGAAGGACAGTCACCGTGGGGGCCTGAGCAGTATGCGTGATACTGGTTCCCTCGTAGAAATATGCAGAATTGTTAATATTAGTGTTCCAGGGGACAGTGGTGAATATTTGAACGTTCAAAATGGCGGTAAAAGTAAAGTTAGGAGGAATGGTGCCTATGTTCCAGGTAACATAGTTCTGGCCGGTTGTGGGGGGAAGAATTGTTCCCAGGTTAGTTTGTGCAGATAAATAGCCCGTGTAAGCAGGGATATAGTCAATTATTTTGGCATTGTATATTGTTGGGGAGCCGGTTGGGTTTGTGAACTTGATGGTATAGGTTAAAGTATCGCCAGGAGCGGCTTGGGTCTTGTTTACCTCTTTGGTGAAAGCGGTGGTGGCCGGGATTATGGTTACGGGGCTTGCCGCTGCAGGAGCAGAAGTGACGAATCCCGTAGCTGAGGCGGTAACGACGTTTGTTACGATTTTAGTTGAAGTTACCGTTTTGGCTCTCACCCAGAAGGTGAACGAGGACGAAGCACCACTAATAAGATCGGGCAGACTGAAAATCAGGGGAGTAGTACTCACAACTGATGCGGTTCCGCTCACATACTCAAGGTTGGAATCAAGAAAATCTGTTACCCTGACCTGGGTTGCAGTGCTCCCCGAATTATTGCTTACGGTGACCGTGTAGGTAAACATACTTCCGGAAACTACGGTAGTGGCTGTGGTTGCTTTGCTTACAGATAGAGTTTGCCCCACATTGATGGCCACAGTATTTGAGGGGACAAAATAAGTGTCTGTCTCCGTGATTATGTAGAATATTCCGTAGGCCGTAATAGTCCCGCTTGTTGCAGTAACGGTGTACTTAATTGTACCTGTGCAGGGATTTCCGGTGGGTACATTTGTAAAATACGAGGGATTGGGAATGGGGTTTGTCAGAACTCCTGACGGGATGGACTCCACAATAATGTAGCCCGTGGGAACATAAACATTAGGCAAAAAGGAGAAGCTGAATGTGACTTCCCCCCCGGGTGCTACATTGCTTGGGGAGACATTAAAGGACACAAAACTCCCTACCCCATTTGCCATGGCTGGTGTAACTTTGGAAACCGGCATGGCCGCCATTGATAACAGCAACGCAAGCGCCAGCCCAAGGCTAATTACCTTCTTTGTAATTTTCATTCTTTACAACACCTCCATTTTTCTCTTCTTCAGTAGTATAGACGATAACCCTCAAATATTGTTCCAGAAAATAAGAATTTTCAAGGTCTTTTAGCGGCGATTTTTGAGGTATCGCTTTTCCCTGCTCCATTATAACCTGAAATTAAGGAAAATAAATAGTTTTTAGGTTTTTTAGCGATTTTTTTCTTGACAGCGTTCGTGAAAGCTGATTTACTTTGCTTTGGAAAGCTAAGGGAAGAGCGGTGAAAATCCGCCGCGGTCCCGCCACTGTGAGGGATGAGCTCGAAGCAGCCACTGGCGCAAGCTGGGAAGGCTAAAAGAGCGATGACCCCGAGCCAGGAGACCTGCTTTCCACCGCGCAAGCGGAAATCTGAATCCTTCGCGAGAAAGGAGTAAGAAGATGCAAAGTTTTTGGAAAAAGTTTTTGGTCCTCTTTTTTATCCTGGCCCTGCTTTTGGCCGGGTGCCGGGAAACAGGAACCCCAACCCCTTCCACACCTTCACCATCTTTAAGTCCCACTTCAACGGCTACGCCCTCGCCAAATCTGCCCCCCTTCAGTGCCGTTGATTTCTGGGGCAACACGATCCAGCTTCCTCAGAAACCACAGAGGATAATCTCTCTTGGCCCCTCAGCTACAGAGATCGTTGCTGCCTTAGGGGCGATGGACAGATTGGTGGGAGTGACCACTGCTGATGATTATCCCCCGGAAGTAGCCAATATCGAGAAAGTAGGGGGAATGGATAATCCCTCTTTAGAGAAAATACTCTCCCTCGAGCCAGACTTAGTTTTAGCCGTGTTCGGAAATCCCATGACCCTGATTGAGAACCTCAAGGCCCAGAAAGTTCCGGTATTCGGTTTAAATCCGCAAACGGTGGAGGAAGTCCTCCAGGATGTTGGCAAGGTGGGGAACCTGATCGGTGAACCAGAGAATGCCCAAAAGATCACTTTAGACATCCAGAAGACCATCGATTTCCTGAAATCCAAAAGGACGGAAACAAGCACACTTCCCAAAGTCTACATCGAGACCTGGCCTCAGGAGCCTTATTACACCTTCGGAGCCGGTACCTTCGGGGATGACTTAATCAGCCTCGCTGGCGGGGAAAATATTGCTTCCTCCATCGATGAGCCTTATCCTGCGCTTTCCACCGATTACATTCTCTTTGAGAACCCGGACTGCATTGTGCTCGCCTATATGGTGCAGGACGCCCAAAAGAGCCTGGAATCCCGCAAAGGCTGGCAGAACATCAACGCCGTAATCGACAACAGAATTCTCGTCCCCAAAGACCCCAATGTGTATTTGCGCCCTGGGCCCAGGATTAAAGAGGCATTGCTTGAGCTAGCCCAATTCCTTCACCCGGAGTGGTTCCAGGTTTCCCCATAAGCCGAGCTGAGCTTTGAGCTGGAAATACATCCTGATAATTTTCGTTTTTCTTTGCTTCCTGTTCTGGGGGCTATTTGCCGGAGGCGCTCCTCTTTCCTACCATACTGTTCTTGAAACCCTCGGTAGCCCTTTCGGTTGGGCTTCAGTCCCTCCAGTTTATCAAAGCATCATCTGGGAATTCCGCATCCCCAGGATGTTTACTGCTTTTCTCACGGGCTCCGCTTTAGCCCTTGCGGGGTGTATCAGCCAGTCCCTTTTCCGCAACCCTCTGGCTGATCCTTTCATTGTGGGAACGAGCGCTGGAGCCAACTTCGGAGTTACTCTGGCCCTTGTTTTGAACATCATCTATCTGAGACCGGGGTTGCTCGCTCTGCCCTGGTTCGCATTCCTGGGTGCCGTTCATGTGACCGTCTGCGTCCTCCTCTTAGGAAGAAAAGGGGGAGCACTGCCCGTTAACACCCTGCTTTTGGCGGGGATAGCGGCTAATTACTTCTTTGTCTCCTTAAGCTCCCTTGCTGCCACTTTGGGAAGAAATGTTCTCCACCGCTCAGTGCTCTGGTCCCTGGAAGGCTTCGCCGGGGCTAACTGGGATACTTTCCTTGCGGTTCTCCCCCTCGTTCTGATAGCGCTTCTGGCACTTATTTTCCTGGCGAAACCCCTGGATTTAATGGTTTTAGGGGATGAAAGCGCCATGGGATTAGGGCTGAACGTGGGTCAGTTCAAATTCATTTTCACTGTAATCATTGGACTTCTGACCGGGGCTGCGGTCTCTGTAAGTGGACTGATCGGCTTCGTGGGCCTGGTCGTGCCGCACATCGCCCGCATGATCGTAGGAGCTAAACACTCCAGGCTCCTGCCTTTTGCCTTCCTTACAGGTGGAGTCCTCCTTTTGGGAGCGGATAATTTAGCGCGCTCCATCATCCCGGGGTTTGAGATCCCGGTAGCTGTAATCACAGCTTTGATGGGTGTGCCCTTCTTCCTTTACCTTTTGAGGAAAGAATGATGGAGAAACTATTAGAAATAGTTGAGCTCACTGCGGGATACGATCGAGGACCGGTAATCCGAGATATCACTTTCAGCCTCAAATCCGGGGAATTTACAGTCTTAGTGGGCCCCAACGCCTCGGGGAAAAGCACCCTTCTTAAGGCTATCCTGCGCATGAACAAGATCTTTCGGGGAAAGGCGCTGTTTAAGGGTCAGGACGTGTCCACTATTCCCCGCAGAAAACTGGCTCGAGAAATTGCCTACCTCCCTCAGGAAAACGGCCATGAATTCCCCTTCAGCCTTGAGGAAGTGGTGATCATGGGAAGATTCCCCCATAATCCCCTGTTTTTTGATACCCCTCTGGACAGGGAAAAAACCGAGGAAGCTTTAAGGAACGTGGACCTCTGGGAGAAAAGGAAGGAGAGATTCGCCACTTTGAGCGGTGGGGAAAAGAGGAGGGCAGTGATCGCCCGAGCCATCGCCCAGGGGAGCGAGCTTTTCCTCCTGGATGAACCTACCTTGCATCTGGACTTGAATTTTCAACTGGAAATTTCTTCCCTGCTCAGGAAACTGGCTGAGAGAGGAATGGCCGTTCTCGCGGTCTATCACGATCTCTGGCTGGCAACGCTCTTCGCTCACAGAATCCTGGCCATGAAGTCAGGCATTCTTCTTCAAGAATTTTCCCCTAAGGATGTTACTCCCAATTTTGCCTCCCAGCTCTATGATTTGAATTTAAATTTGCTTCCTGAAGACGTTCATAATTACAGAGGCAGGTTTTTATGGTAAACTTTTTCTAAATCTCTTCTTATAAGGAAAGGAGCCTCAAGGTGAGAGGAGAATCTTTTTACGCAAAGCGCATGCAGGTTTGCGGAACTGAAACCGCTTTTGAGGTCCTGGCAAGGGCCAAGGCTCTGGAGGCCAAAGGGAAGAAGGTCATTCACTTAGAAATCGGAGAACCAGATTTCGATACCCCAGCCAACATCAAACATGCTGCCATACGTGCCCTGAACGAGGGCTACACGCACTACACTCCCGCTGCAGGAATCGCTCAGGTCAGGGAAGCCGTTGCTAATTATGTCTCCCGAACCCGGAACATCCCGGTTGATCCTGATGAGGTGGTCATCACTCCCGGTGGCAAGCCGATAATGTCATTCCTGATGCTGGCGCTTATCGATGAAGGGGACGAGGTCATTTATCCCAATCCATCCTATCCCATCTACGAATCCATGATCCATTTCACAGGTGGCAAGCCGGTTCCTATTCCCCTGAGGGAAGAGCTGGATTTCCGGCTTGATGTCGAGGAACTCAGAAAGCTCGTCACCCCCCGCACAAAGTTAATTGTGCTCAATTCTCCCCATAACCCCACAGGCGGAGTGCTTCCTAAAAAGGATTTAGAGAAAATTGCTGAGATCATCGAGGGCCGTGATATTTACGTCCTTTCAGATGAGATTTACAGCAGGATCATTTATGATGGCGAGCACTTCTCACTGGCATCGCTTCCGGGAATGAAGGATCGGGTAGTTATCCTTGACGGGTTCTCCAAAACCTACGCCATGACCGGGTGGAGACTGGGCTATGGGGTAATGAATAAAGAGCTGGCATCAAAGATCACCCGCTTGATGGTGAACTTCGTTTCCTGCAGCACGGCCTTCGTGCAGATGGCGGGAATCGAGGCTTTAAACGGACCCCAGGATGAGGCAGAAAAGATGGTCCAGGAGTTCAGAAGGAGGCGGGACATCATCGTCAAGGGGTTAAACGAGATCCCTGGTGTTTCTTGCAAGCTTCCCGCAGGAGCTTTCTACGCCTTTCCTAACGTAAAGTCCTTCGGCAAGCCCTCCAAGGAGATCGCCGACTACCTCTTGAACGAAGCAGGAGTGGCAGCCCTTTCTGGCACAGCATTCGGGGAGTACGGCGAAGGTTACCTGAGGCTCTCTTACGCCAACTCCGTGGAAAACATCCAGGAAGCCTTAAGATTGATGAGGGGAGCCCTGGCCAGAATCTCTTGAATTGAACGCCTGCACTTGATAGGATAATCTGGAAAGGGCGGATGGCTCAGCGGCTAGAGCACTTGCTTCACACGCAAGGGGTCACAGGATTCGAACCTGTGACC
>JANLFM010000018.1 GCA_024655865.1 Caldisericota bacterium | reverse complement strand
TGGAGAGCCTGGTTCAGGAATCGGAGCTCGCCCGCATCCTGCATTCCATTCCCGGCTTCGGCAAGATCTCTGCCGCTGAGCTTGCGGGAGAGATCGGGACCCTAAAGCGATTTGATTCTGAAAAGAGCTTGGCCCTTTATCTGGGCATGTGCCCTCTCTCCCACCAATCGGGTCAGTTCCAGGGAACGAAGAGGCCCCGTCAGGTGAACTGGAGGGGAAAAGGGGCCATGATGGTTGCAGTAGCTCGGCACATGGAGCAGGTTCCTGAGTCCCGGGCATATTACGAGCGGAAAAGGAGGGAAGGAAAGAAACACAACCAGGCCATCCGCTCTCTGGGGCGACATCTGGTGCGTGTAATCTGGTCAATGCTCAAAGAGAGGAGGAGCTACAGAATGCGAGAGGGGGTAGGGACCACTTGAAAATCAGAGCGGGATGTTCAGGTCTTGCAATCCAACAATCCAACAACTCTTAAATCCGGGAGCGGTGCTGGCGGCGATCTTCAACCCAGGAAAGAGGCCCAGACCCCCAAGGCCCACTCCGATCACTTACGCGCCCCCCTATTAACCCCGTATTAAATTAGCCTCCAGCTGCTCTTCAACCAGAGATTTTTTCAAGGAAAGGCAAAATCGTCATAGAGGTAGGAGCCAAGCAGAAAATTCCGCTGGAAAAGAAGGTTTAATCCCAAGAACCTCCAGTCCCTGGAAGATAGGCCCAAAACCCCCAAAAGGAAGAGAACTCCCCAGTGATCTCTATACCTCCTCAGCCACCCCCCTTCCCTTACCCTCGTTCTTCCAAGCTGAACGGGAAAGTGGAGAGGATGAACCGCACCCTCAGGGAGGAGTTCTGGGCCTTCTATGAGGATGAGGATAACCTGGAGGAGACGAAAGCTGCTTTAAGAGAGCTGCCTTAAGGAAATGGACCCATGAGGTGTATAATGGAAAACGACCACACCAGGGTTTAGGGCATCCAACCCGGCCCAACCTTGCCCCTACACAATTTCCCCCCACATCTTACCCCGGCCCAAAACCTTTTAAGTTTTAAGAAAGTTTTAAGAAGAGCGAAAGTGTATAGTATGTCTTGGACACCGTACAACAGCAATTTGACCGCACTTATCCCTTTCCCTATAATTAGTGAGCAATGTCTCGTCGGTACGAGGTATAATACATGAAAAGAACTTATCAACCGCATTTAAGAAAAAGATACAGGACGCACGGGTTTCTTGCCCGAATGAAAACAAAGGCCGGCCGAAATATCTTAAAGAGGAGAAGGCTCAAGGGCCGCCATAAAATAACTATTGCTTAAGGAAATTGAGCGCTTTTTGCAGTACTCTTTTCCCAAAGAGGGAAGACTTGGACGCAAGGAATTCAAGGGGGTTTGTCGCGAAGGAAAGGTCCTGGTTTCCCCCTGGATTATTCTGTATTATAAGGCTGATAACCATTGGGGTGCTGGCTTCGGAACCACCAGGGATGTCAGGAAAGCGGTGGAAAGGAACCTTCTCAGAAGGAGGCTCCGGGAGGCTTATCGTGTGCTTCGCCCCCGAATTTCACCGCTTTTTAAAATAGTGGTAATTGGAAAAGGGAGTGCGCTAAACTTGAGCTTCGAGGAGCTTAAGGAGGAATTGGAGAGGCTTTTAAAAAAGGCTAACATTTTGACCAGCGATAAGCAAATGACTAACGATGAGCAAATTGCTTAAGAAGGCCGTTTTGTTTTTAATTCATATTTACCGCAGGGGCATTTCTCCTTATACCCCTCCCTCCTGTCGGTATATTCCCACCTGTTCCCAGTACGCCATTCAGGCTATTGAAAAATACGGGGTGGCCAGAGGCGGATGGATGGCGATTAAGCGCATTTTGCGCTGTAATCCCTTCCACCCCGGAGGCTACGACCCGGTACCATAGAAAGGAGAATCAAATTTGGCTTGGTTACAAGACATACTGACTAAAACTCTGGATTTCTTCTACGCCCTTGTGCCCAACTATGGGGTGGCGATCATTTTTCTCACCGTTATTTTGAAGGCCTTGCTTTACTGGCCGCAGCAACAATCGCTTATGACCTCCCTTAAGATGCAGAAGATGACCCCGGAAATGCAAGAGATCCAGAAGAAGTTCAAAAACGATCCCGATCAGCTGAACAAGGCTATGAGTCAGCTTTACAAGAAACACGGGATCAACCCCGCTGGTTGCTTTACATCATCTTGCCTTCTTCAGATCCCCCAGTTGATTATCATGTGGGCCCTCTGGTTTGCAATTCAGGCTTACTTCCTCATGCCTCTTGACCCCGCGCCCATAGATGTGGCTACATCCTACGGCCTGACCATGAGCACCACTACCCCTACTAATCCTTACCTCCTTTACCACACTTACACCACGACCGTTGTGAACGGCGCTGAAATGGCGCAATTCGTCAGAGGAGCAACTCCGGGAGCCTGGTTTTTGGGGTTCAATCTCGCCTACCTTCCCACCCAGGGAGGGTGGTATTACTATCTCTGGCCTATACTTGTAGCGTTAACTATGTACCTTCAATCCTACACTATGGGAAGCTCCAGGCAGCAGGGAGGTACTTTGATGATGATTCTCTTCCCCCTGCTCATAGGCTGGATTTCCCTCTCCATCCCCATTGCTGTATCCCTCTACTGGGTAATGTTCTCTCTTCTCCAGATCGCGCAGCAGCTGATCGTCTTCAAGGGAATTCCTCTCAGGCCCCAGGCTCTTGCTGTGAAAACCCAGGAGAGCAAAAAGGATAAGTGAAGATGATTAAAGGGACGGCGATCGAAAAAACGGGCCGCTCGGTGGAAGAGGCCATGCAGGCGGCACTTGAAGAGCTCGGCACCACCCAGGATAAGGTTGAAATCGAAGTCCTGGAAGAACCCAGACAGGGCCTGTTTGGCTTAGGAGCCAGACAGGCGCGGGTCAGGGTGACCAGGTTGCTCACTGAGGCGGAGTTCATTCAGGAGACAGCGAAGGAACTGTTAGGGAAAATTGATCAATCGTTAGATTTAGAATGCACTCCCGGGGACGGCTCCTTCTACTTAAACATCATCGGACAGAACCTGGGCAGAGTGATCGGGAAACACGGAGAGACAATCAACTCCCTTCAGTTCCTGCTTCAGGCTGTTCTAGCGAAAAAGGGGCTTAAAGTGCGCACCGTCCTCGACGCCAACGGGTTCCGGGGGCGCAGGGAGGAGACCCTGCGGAAGACCGCCCTGCGCATTGCAGAAAGGGTGAGGAGGCTTCAGAGACCCTACACCTTCCCCCCTATGCCTCCCATGGAGAGACGCCTGATCCACCTTGCCCTTCAGAACAGGACGGATGTGAGTACTCATTCGGAGGGGAAGGAGCCCTACCGCCGGGTAATCATCGAGCCCACCCAGAGCACAACCAATAACAACAAACCCTCCATTCCTTCCCCTCTCGCTCCCTCGAAAAAATGGTTGCCTTCCTTCGCCAAGCGCTCCACCCTTCCTTCCAAGAACACCTACAGGTATCTGCGCAAAGGCCGCTAACTGGATTTGGACTCCCTCACGGTTGCTGCCATTGCCACGCCGTTTTTCCCATCCGGAATCGGCGTTATCAGGATTTCCGGTCCGGATAGTTTAAGGGTTTTGCTCCAGCTTACAGGCAAAGGGAAGGAGTACTTTGCACCCCGGGTGCTCAAAGTGGTGCGGGTTTACGCGAGAAGCGGAGACGCCCTGGAGAAGTGCCTTGCCGTTTACATGCCCGCACCTCGTTCTTACACGGGGGAGGATGTGGTGGAGATCCACTGCCACGGAAGCCCACCTCTCCTTGAGGCCATTTTAAACGAGGTCGTTTCGCTGGGGGTCAGCCTGGCGGGACCCGGTGAGTTCACTAAAAGAGCTTTCCTGAACGGAAAACTGGACCTTTCTCAGGCCGAAGCCGTGCTCGCCCTGGTCAACGCCCCCAACCTTTTTCTGGCTAAAGCAGCGCTCAGGCAGCTTGAGGGAGAATTCTCCCTGGAACTTCAGGCTCTGGAGGAAAGGCTCACTTCCCTGCTGGCGCTCTTTGAGGGTGCTCTCGATTTTCCTGAGGATGTGGACTTAGAGGAGGGCGAGGTGGAATTAACTTTAAAGGAGGCCCTCCAGGAAATTGAGAGCATTCTTTACAAAGCGGAATCTGGAGAACGAGCGCTTAAGCCCCTGAAACTCGTGATTGTGGGAAAACCCAATGTGGGCAAAAGTTCCCTGCTCAACGCCCTTTTGGGAGAGGAGCGGGCGATAGTGACCCCCATCCCTGGAACGACCAGGGATTCAGTGGAGGAAGAGATTAACTTCCAGGGAATCAAAATGCGTCTGGTGGACACCGCGGGACTGGGGAAAGCCCGGGGCGTCCTGGATCTTGCCGGGCAGAAGCGCACCAGGGAACTCCTGGGACAGGCGGATATAGTCGTGTTCGTTGTTGATATTTCCTCGCCCCCTACCCTCGAGGACTTAGAAGTCTTAAAGGCGGTGGAGGAAAAAAACGCTATCCTTGTGGGAAACAAACATGATCTTGGCGAGCACGGCGATTGGACCGCTTTTCCCCGAGCCATAGTGCTCAAAATCTCGGCCTTGACCGGCGAGGGGATCTCAGAACTCATGAAACTCCTTTCCCTGGAGGGGGGAAAACTCCTGCCCTCAAGGGAAGAGCTCTGGTATCTCTCCCTGAGACAGAAGGAAGCCCTGCTCGTTTCACGTGAAACGCTGAAGAGGGTTTTAGAGTTTTTGCCTGAACAACCCCTGGACCTGATTTGTGAAGAAGTCCGCTCCGCCTTACGGGCCCTGGCCCAATTGACAGGAAGGGAAATTTCGCCCAGAGTAATTGAGGAGATCTTCTCCCGATTCTGCATTGGAAAATGAAGTACGATGTAATAATCGTTGGTGGCGGTCATGCTGGTGCTGAGGCAGCCCTGGCTTCGGCCAGATTAGGGTGTCGCACCCTGCTCATTACTTTGAGCCTGGATCGCGTTGGCGTTATGCCCTGCAATCCGGCAATCGGTGGTCCAGGAAAAGCGCAGCTCGTGCGGGAAATAGACGCCCTGGGCGGGCTTATGGCTCAGGCCTCGGACCGCACAATGATCCAGATCAAAATGCTCAACATCTCGCGCGGGAGAGCGGTTCAGTCCCTGCGGGCCCAGAACGACCGCGCCCTCTACGCCCTGGCGGTGAAGGAAGCCCTGGAGAACCAGCCCAACCTCCTCCTTTATCAAGGAGAGGTCTCTGAGTTAGTGGTAGAGGGCGACCGATGCCGGGGAGTGAAGTTAGTAAGCGGCGAATTCTTTGAGGCCCAGGCAGTGGTCCTGTGCACGGGCACATTCCTCTCGGGAGTTGTACACATCGGCCCCTTCCAGGTTCCTGCAGGGCGAGCCTGGGAGTTTCCTGCCCGTTTTCTTTCTCAATCCCTGGCCTCCTTAGGCTTCAGGATTATGCGCTTCAATACCGGGACCACGCCGCGAATCGATGCCCGCACGGTAGACTTCTCCCGTACCACACCCCAACCAGGCAGCGAGGAGCCCCTGACCTTTTCCTTCTGGCACGAGCCCCGCACTTTTCCCCAGAAACCCTGCTATCTCACCTATACTAACGAGCGCACCCACGAAATAGTTCGACAGCATTTGCACCTTTCCCCTTCGCGCAGAGGTGACATGGTTAAAGTGGGGCCCCGATACTGCCCCTCTATTGAGGAGAAGATCATCTGGTTCCCGGAGAAAACGCGGCACCAGGTTTTCCTGGAGCCCGAGGGATGGAATACCGTGGAAATGTACCTTCAGGGCCTTTACACCAGCCTACCCGCGGAAATTCAGCTCCAGATTTTGCGCACCATTCCCGGCCTGGAGGAGGTAGAGATGATCAGGCCAGGATATGCCATCGCCTACGACCTGATTGATCCCAGGGAACTCTCCCTTACCCTGGAATCGAAGAGGATCTCCGGACTTTTCTGCGCCGGCCAGATTAACGGCACCACCGGCTACGAGGAAGCTGCCGGCCAGGGTCTGGTGGCGGGAGTCAACGCCGCATTAAAGGTGCAAAAAAGACCCCCTCTGATTCTTTCTCGCAGCATGAGCTACATCGGGCAAATGATAGAGGATTTGACCACCATTGGGGTGGATGAGCCCTACCGCATGTTCACGGCTCGCTCCGAATTTCGCCTGAGCCTGCGCCAGGATAATGCTGACGAAAGGCTATGCCCCGTCGCTTATGAGCTCGGCCTGATCGATAAAGAGAAATGGCTGATTTTCCAGGAGAGGATGAAGGCTAAAGAAAGGGCCAGGTCCTTCCTGGAAACCACGAAGGTTGTCCCCGGAGAAAAAATCAATGCTCTTTTGGAAAAGAAGAACGCGGGAAAGCTGACTCAACAGGTGAGCCTGGCGGATCTTCTGGAAAGGCCCCAGCTTGACTGGAAGGAGCTCCCGGGGCTGACTACCTTTCCCGAAATACCTGATGAAATCTGGGAGCGAGTGATAACGGAAATCAAATACAGGGGGTACCTGGAAAGGGAAAAGGATTGGAGGCGGCGCCTGGAAAAATGGGAAGCCAGAACGTTGCCTGAAGACCTCCCCTACGATGAGGTTCCCAATTTAAGCAACGAAGCCCGGGCCAAGCTAAGTGCCCTCAGGCCCCGCAACTTCGCGCAAGCGCAGCGTACTCCCGGGGTCAAGGACGCCGACCTCATTGCTCTCATGTTCTACCTGGAATCAAGGATTTGAAAACCTCCCAACTCTGGCTTAAAAAAGGAGCCTTGTGCTTTAACCTTGAAATCTCCGAGGATCTTCTTTTTAAATTCCAGGCTTACACGGATTTGCTCTTAGAGTGGAACCGGAGGCATAACCTCACCGCTTTGCGCACCGAGGAGGAAGTGGCCGTTAAACATTTTTTAGATTCCCTGGCCGGATTTCTGACCTTTTCTCCTCGTGAGGATGACCTCGTTTTGGATTTGGGTTCCGGAGCCGGCTTTCCAGGCGTACCACTTAAGCTCCTGAACCCTCATTTTCCTTTAATTTTGCTTGAGCCCAGACTTCATGCGGCCCAATTCCTGAATGAGCTCCTCCCCCTTTTGGAAATAGACGCTGAGGTAATCAGGGACAGGGCGGAAAATGCTGGTCGGGGGGAACTCCGGGAAAAGTGTCAGTGGGTAGTCTCTCGCGCCGTGGCTCGTCTTAATCAGCTATTGGAGCTCAGCCTTCCCTTTCTGCGCCTGGGAGGCTATCTCATTGCCTGGAAGCAGGAAGAGGTGAAGGAAGAAATTGAGGAGGCGCGCTTCGCTTTGGAGGAGCTGGGGGGCAAACTGGAAAAAATTGTTCCCTACACCCTTCCTTACTGGGATCTCACGCGCAACCTTCTTGTGGTCAAAAAGGTGGAGCCCACCCCGGAAAAGTATCCCAGGAGGGCGGGCATCCCGGCCAAAAGGCCCTTGCTTTCCCGGGAAACATAGTATAATGAGGACTTGAAGTGGCGAGAGTAATAGCCCTGGCTAACCAAAAAGGTGGAGTGGGTAAGACCACCACGGCTGTCAATCTGGGAGCTGCCCTGGCTCATTTAGGCAACAAGACCCTGATCGTGGATCTCGATCCCCAGGGAAACGCCACTATCGGGCTGGGTGTGGACCGCTCTGAGTTAAGCTTATCCGTATACCAGCTTTTGCTGGAGGAGCTCCCAGCACAAGAGGCCGTTCTTCCCACTAAATATCAGAGATTGTTCCTCATACCCTCCACAATTGAACTGGCGGGAGCAGAAATTGAGCTTGTAGCGATGGTTTCCAGAGAGTACCGCCTCCAGGAAGCCTTGAAGGATATCAAGGACGGATACGACTTCGTTTTGCTTGATTGTCCTCCTTCTTTAGGACTTCTCACGATCAACGCCATGACGGCGGCAGACAGCATATTAATTCCCATCCAGTGCGAGTTTTATGCCTTAGAAGGGGTTACTCAGCTTCTCAATACCATCAACTTGGTGCGCCGCAGGCTAAACCCCAGATTGGAACTCGAGGGTGTGCTCCTCACCATGTTTGACGGCAGGACCACCCTTTCCCAGGACGTGGAACGGGATGTGCGCGCAGTTTTTGAGGGGAGGGTCTTTCGCTCCAATATCCCCCGCTCCGTTCGTTTGGCTGAAGCTCCTTCCCACGGAAAATCGATCCTGGAATATGAGCCCCACTCCAGGGGTGCGCAAGCTTATCTGGCTCTGGCAAAGGAGGTGCTGGAAAAATGACTAAAAGGGGTTTGGGAAAGGGGTTGGGTGCGCTTATTCCCGGATCCGAACTGGAGGTCGGGGGTGAGCTTTTAGAAATACCCCTTACCTCGATCTACCCCTCCCCCCTTCAACCCAGGGAAGAATTCGGTGGGGACGCCTTAGAGGAACTCGTGAACTCTATAAAACAGCACGGGGTGGTTCACCCTGTTCTCGTTCGTCCCAAGGGACAGAATTACGAGCTGATAGCGGGTGAAAGAAGGTGGCGAGCCGCGCAGCTTGCGGGTCTTTCCAGCATCCCTGCCCTGGTGAAGGAGCTGGATGACCTTCAAGCTCTGGAAATTTCCCTGGTGGAGAACCTCCAGAGAGAGGATCTCAATCCCCTGGAGGTGGCTAAGGCCCTTAAGGAGCTCATGGAGAAATTTCACCTCACTCAGGAGGAAGCGGCGGAGCGCATTGGCAAAAGCCGCTCCGAGGTGGCCAATCTCCTCCGCCTTCTAAACCTCCCTTCCGCAGTACAGGCCAGTTTAAAATCAGGGAGGATTTCCTACGGTCAGGCGCGGGCCCTGCTTTCTCTGGAAAGCGAAGAGGAGATGCTTAAGGCCCTGCGTACCGTCGAGGAAAAGAAGCTCACCGTGCGCGAAACTGAGAGATTAGTGAGCGCACAGAAGGAGAAAAAGCCTGGCGCCCGGGACCTTTTTGTTCAAGAAAGAGAAAGGATAGAAGCCGACCTCAAGCTGGTGCTCGGTACCAAGGTGAAAGTCCTGAAGGGAAAGCCCGTGGGTAAAATCGTGATCGAATACTACTCTTATACCGATCTCCGGCGCATCTGGGAGATAATTACGCGCCGACGCGACGTTTCACGTGAAACGTAAACTGCCTGACTGGCTTCCAGATTATTTTGATGATTACTACCTGAAATGTGTTCTCGAGGAGATCCCGCCCGAGAGAACCTTAAAGCAGGTGGAATTTGTTTTGCCCTTCCTTCCCAACCCGGAATCCGGACCGCTCTTAGATGTGGGGTGTGGCATCGGGCGCCACACCCTTTTGCTTGCGAAAAGGGGATTCCAGATGGTGGGAATTGATGTCATCCCGCTTTTCATCCACAGGGCCGAGGAGGAGGCCGAAAAGCAACGAGTTCTTTGCCAGTTCAGGGTTCAGGATGTGCGCCTGCTGGAAGAGGAGGATGTGTACGCCGGTGCCCTGTTTTTCTGGTCCAGCTTCGGCTATTTTGAGGACGAGGAAAACCTGGAAGTGCTTTTGCGCATAAACCGGGCCCTAAAGCCTGAGGGCTTTCTCTTCCTCGATCTGGAAAACAGGGACTACATCATCAGGCACTTCCAGAACGAAACCTGGAAGGATAAAAAAGCCTTCTTCATTCTGGAGAGAAATCGCTTTGATCCCACGACCGACCTTTTGATCACGAGGAAGATTTACGTTTTCCCCGGGGGAAGAAAAGAGGCGGAAAGAAGGCTCAAGCTATATCCCTTCACGGCTTTGACCCGGTTTCTGAAGGAAACCGGTTTTGCCGTAGAGAGGGTTTTCGGGGGTTGGAACGGTGAGCCTTTTAATGTGGAAAGCCAGAGGATGATGATCCTGGCCAGGAAAAAACCGATCCTGAAACCCAATGAGGTCTAAAACGCTTGTAGGCTTAAGCGGCCCGATCCCCCTATCAAAATCTTCTTCAAAAAGATTGTCAGAAAGTTGTCCCTGATGTAGACTTTTTAAAAATGAAGCAAAGAGGGCAGAAGCGATGTGGGATTTTATGAGCTGGTTAAAGGAATTGTCAGTTTATTCCTTTATAGCTGTAATTGTTTTGTTCTTGTTCTGCCTTGTGCTTCTTGTCCTTTTTCTTAAAGAAAGGGGTCAAACCTACAGGCTCTTGGGCCATTTACGCTCCCTGCTCAGGGGGGCGGACAACCTCAATCTGGAGGAAGCATTGGGAAAACTGGGCCAGGACGTGGAGAAGGTGGTTAAAGAAAACGCGGAGCTGAATAGCCGCCTGACCATCCTGGAGCACCGTTCTCAGCGTTTTCTCCAGGGAGCGGCCCTGGAAAGGTATAACGCCTTCCCTGATACTTCCGGAGAGTTGAGCTTCTCGCTGGCCGTCCTTGACGCCCAGAGCAATGGATGGGTGATCACCGGGCTTTACGGTCGCGAGAGCTATCGAGTTTATGCCAAGCCCATCAAGAAAGGCGTTTCCACCTATCCTCTGACTGAGGAAGAAAAAAGGGCCATTGAAAAGGCGGAGGACTATATTTTAGGGAGGAGTTAGAATACGCTTTTTCCAAACCGCAGGCAAGCAGGAGCACTGCTCGCCGAGAGGTTTAAGAATCTGGCGCAAAAGTCTCCGGTAATCCTCGCTATCCCCAGGGGAGGCGTAGAGGTGGGTTATGAGCTATCCCTGAGATGGAATGCCCCCTTAGACGTAATCGTTCCCAGAAAAATCGGCGCCCCTTTTGATCCGGAAATGGCTATTGGGGCAGTAACTGAGGAGGGGGAAGTGATCCTCGATGAGCACTTTCGCTCCTGGGAGCTGGACGAAGTTTACTTAAAGCGCATTCTGGAAGAAGAAAAGAGAGAGATCAGGCGCAGGCTGGAACTTTACCGCGGGGGGCTCAAGCCCTTGATTATTAAAGACCGGGTAGCAGTGCTCACCGATGACGGAATAGCCACAGGCTCTACTATGAAAGCCGCAGTCCTGAGCGTTAAAGCGAAAGCCCCAAGGGAAGTGGTGATTGCCGTACCCGTGGCTTCCCCTGAGGCTGTAGCTCTGCTTGAGCCCCTGGTTTCAGGAATTTGTGCCCTGGATGTCCCGGCCTATTTCATGGCCGTAGGGCAGTTTTTCGAGGATTTTACTCAGACTTCAGACCAGACAGTTTGCCAGCTCTTGAAGGAGTCCAGAGAGAAGTTCAAGGAAAGGAATGAGGATTATGCTTAAAAGAACTCCCCTTTACGAGCTCCACCTCAAGTTAGGCGCCAGGATGGTGCCCTTCGCGGGGTGGGAAATGCCGGTGCAGTACCGGGGAATCGTTGAGGAACATCTGGCGGTACGCCAGAAGGCCGGACTTTTCGATGTCTCCCATATGGGGGAAATCCGCGTAAAAGGGCCCAAGGCCCTTGAATTCCTGCAACATATGACCACAAACGACGTTTCCCGACTCAAGGTGGGACAGTCCCAGTATTCCACAGTGCTCAACGAAGAGGGTGGGATTAAGGACGACCTGATCGTGGGACGCCTCAAAGAGGACGAATATTTTCTTGTTCCCAATGCCTCCAACGCCGAAAAAATCTTTGCCTGGTTTAAGGAGCACGAAATTCCCGGGGCTGAGATTACAAACGAATCCCCTCTTTGGGGAGAAATTGCACTTCAGGGGCCCTCAAGCCAGGAAATTCTCCAGAAAGTGGTCCCCTTTGACCTCAATAACCTTCCCTACTTTCATCTCACGGAAAGTCAGATTGAGCGAGTTCCCGTAATCATTTCCCGTACGGGCTACACAGGAGAGGACGGGTTCGAAATTTTCTCTCCCTGGGACGAGACCCCCAGAGTGTGGGAGATTTTAATGGAGGAAGGAAAGGGTCTGCCCCTTGAACCCTGTGGGCTGGGAGCACGCAACACCCTTCGTCTGGAAATGAGATACGCCCTTCACGGGAACGACATCGACGAGACCACGAACCCCATAGAAGCCGGATTGGGTTGGGTAGTAAAACTCGGAAAGGGCGATTTCATCGGCAGAGAAGTTCTGCTCAAAGTGAAGGCTGAGGGGCCAAAAAGGAAGCTTGTGGGATTTGAACTCCTGGAACAGGGAGTGCCGCGAGAGCACTATAAGGTGCTCAAAGATGGGGAAGAGGTGGGAATGGTCACAAGCGGCGCCTACTCCCCTTCTTTGAAGAAAGGAATCGGCCTGGCATACCTGAGGATCGAGTATCACCAGCCAGGGACGGAGTTGGAAGTTCAGATCAGGGAAAAACTGGTCCGCGCCCAGGTAGTGGAGACCCCATTCTGGAAGAGCGGAACCGTGGGAAAAATTAGAGCCAAGGAGGTTTAAAATGAGCGTTAATCCCAAAGAACTCAAATATACCAGGGAGCACGAGTGGGCTCTGATCGAAGGGAATAGGGCGAAGGTAGGAATTACGGACTTCGCCCAATCGCATCTGGGAGATATCGTTTACGTGGACCTTCCCCCGCTGGGGAAGGAAGTAAAAAAGGGAGAGACCCTCCTTGTCGTGGAGAGCGTGAAAACGGCCTCTGATGTTTACGCACCCCTTTCCGGCAAGGTCATAGAGATTAATAATGCTTTGAGCAAGGCCCCGGAGAAGGTAAACAGGGATCCCTACGGAGAAGGCTGGATGGTGATCATGGAGATTAAGGACCCCAAGGAAGCGGAGGAGCTTTTGAACTCCGAGGATTACGAGAGCTACTTGAGCACGATTTCCTGAAATGCGCTACCTTCCTCTTACTGATGCCGACAGGAAGGAGATGCTGGCTTCCCTGGGGATGGAATCCGTGGAGGAGCTTTTCTCCGACATTCCCCCGGAGGTCAGGAGCCCGGCCTTACAGATTACCTCCCTCTCCGAACCGGAGCTCGAAAAACACATAAAGGAATTAGGGGAAAAGAACAGGGATCTCGCAGAACTTCAATCCTTCCTGGGGGGCGGCATTTACCAGCATTTCATCCCCCATGCTGTGGACCACCTTTCCGGGCGTGTGGAGTTCTATACCGCCTATACACCTTATCAGGCTGAGGTGAGCCAGGGGACCCTCCAGGCCATCTTTGAATACCAGACTCTGGTCTCGTTGCTCACCGGGATGGAGGTGGCTAACGCCTCAATGTATGATGGCGCCTCGGCGGTAGCGGAAGCCGCGCTGATGGCGAGGTCAATTACGGGAAGAAAGGCCCTGGCCTACTCCGCAGCCCTTCATCCCCAATATCAAAGGGTTTTGCGCACCTATACTCAGCACCTGGGCCTGGATTTAGTGGAGCTCCCCTGGACAGAAAAGGGCCAAACGGACCTCGACGCCCTTCCGGAGAAAGATTTTTCCGCCCTGATCCTCCAGAACCCCAATTATTTCGGCGTGCTGGAGCCGGTGGCGGAGGCCAGCCGGGTAATCCACGAAAGGGGCGGCCTTTTCATTTACTCCTTCTCGGAGGCGGTTTCTCTGGGCCTGCTTCCACCTCCCGGTTCCCTGGGTGCGGATATTGTAGCCGGAGAGGGACAGAGCCTGGGTATTCCTCCCAGCTTTGGCGGACCGGGACTGGGTATTTTTGCTACCAGGGAACAATTTATGAGGCGCATGCCCGGAAGAATCATTGGCGAGGCCCGGGACGCCGAGGGCAAAAGAGCCTTCGTCATGGTGCTGCAGACCAGGGAACAGCACATCCGGAGGGAAAAGGCTACCTCTAACATCTGCTCCAATCAGGCCCTTTGTGCCCTGAGAGCCTTAATTTACCTTTCCCTTATGGGCGAGAAGGGCTTTCGCGCCGTGGCCGAACAGTGCTACCATAAGGCCCATTACCTCTCTCAGGCTCTGGAGGAAATTCCCGGGGTCAAGCTCCGCTTCCGGGGAGAATTTTTTAACGAGTTCGTGCTCACCCTTCCTCAAGAACCAGAGGGATTCCTAAATTTTCTCCTGAAAAACTCCATCCTGGGTGGGATCCCCCTTAAAAAATACTATCCTTCTTTGAAGCAGGAAGTCCTTGTGACCGTAACCGAAGTGCACCCCAAGGAGAACCTGGATAAGCTGGTTCACCTGCTCAAAGAATGGCGAGGAGGTTTAAAATGAGCGAGCTGATTTTCGAGAAAAGCAAAAAGGGAAAAACTGGTTTCAGCCTTCCCGAGCTCGATGTTCCCCAAACACCTCCTCCCTTTGAGGTGCGCCAGGAAATTGGTCTTCCTGAGGTTTCCGAACCCGAGGTGGTGCGCCATTTTACCCTTCTTTCCCAGAAGAACTACTCTGTGGATACCGGTTTCTATCCCCTGGGTTCCTGCACCATGAAGTACAATCCCAAGATCAACGAGGACCTTGCCCGGATGAAGGAGTTTGCCCTGCTTCACCCGGAGCAGCCCGAAGGCACGCTTCAGGGAGCGCTGGAGCTTCTTTATCATCTGGAACGATATCTCGCCGAGATTACCGGTATGTCCAGGTTCACCTTCCAGCCCGCTGCTGGTGCCCATGGAGAGCTCACAGGCCTCCTTCTGATTCGCGCTTATATGGATGAAAGGGGCGAAAAAAAGGACACCGTCTTAATCCCGGATTCCGCCCACGGAACCAACCCCGCTTCCGCGGCCCTCACCGGGTGTCAGGTTATTGAGGTTAAAAGCGACCAAAGAGGCGGAGTGGACCTTGAGGATCTGAAAAGCAAGCTCTCCCCTAAGGTTATGGCCCTGATGCTTACCAACCCCAACACTTTGGGGCTTTTTGATGAAAACATTCTCGAGGTCTCTCGATTAGTGCACGAGGCCGGAGGGCTCCTTTACTACGATGGCGCAAATCTGAACGGTATCTGCGGATACGTTCGCCCCGGAGACACGGGCTTTGACGTTGTTCACCTCAACCTGCACAAGACGTTCTCCGCTCCCCACGGAGGAGGAGGTCCCGGAGCCGGCCCGGTGGGAGTAAAGGAGGCCCTGGTCCCATATCTTCCCGTCCCTACCGTGGAGCGGAATCCTGAGGGGAAATTCTACCTGCAGTGGGAAAGGCCTAAATCTATCGGCATGGTGCGCTCCTTTTTGGGAAACTTCCTCGTGGCACTAAAGGCCTACGCTTACATCCTCACCATGGGAGGCGAGGGATTGAAGCGCATGACGGAGGACGCCGTCTTGAATGCCAACTATCTCCTCCATCTGCTCAGGGGTCACTATCAGCTTCCTTATGACCGCATCTGTAAGCACGAGTTCGTGCTCTCCACAAGCCCCTTAAAGGAATACAACCTTAAGGTTACCGATGTTGCCAAAAGGCTCCTGGATTACGGTTTCCACGCGCCCACGATCGCCTTTCCCTTGATTGTGGAGGGAGCCCTGATGATTGAGCCCACAGAAACCGAAAGCAAGGAGACCCTGGAGGCCTTCGCCCGCGCTCTGATTCAAATTGAGGAGGAGGCCAGAACAAATCCGGAGCTTTTGAGGGAGGCACCCCATAATACGCCGGTGCGCAGAATTGATGAGGTAGCTGCCAACAGGAATCCCATCCTGAAAAAATAGGGACAGTCCCCATTTTTCTGCTGCAAAATTCGACCCCGGAAGCAGCTCCTGATCAGCTATAGAAAAAATAGGGACAGTCCCCATTTTTAGAAAAGGCTTTTTATTCCGTCTACCACGAACTGAACCGCTAAAGCGGAAAGGAGAATCCCCATGAGACGGCTGATCACCAGCACCCCGGTTTGACCAATGCGCCCCAGGATGAAAGCTCCAGCTCTGAGTATGGCCCAGGAAGCCACGAGCACCAGAACCGTGCTCAAGGCGAAAATTAGAAGCCGCAAGGGATCCCCCTCAGCCAGGGATTTCAAGAGCATCACGGTGGCGATGGTTCCTGGCCCGGAGAGCATAGGGATAGCCAGGGGGAAAACGTGGATCTCCTCCAGGCGGCGCTTCCCCTCTTCCTCTTCCTTTCGCGTTTCCCTGGCCCGGGAAGGCCTGGCGAAAATCATGTCAATGGAGATCAGAAAGAGGAGGACCCCTCCGGCAATGTAGAAGGACCCCAGGCTGATCCCGAAATAAAGCAGGATGAACTTCCCAAAAAGGGCAAAAAAGGCCATGACACTTGCAGCTACCAACACGGCCTTGGATACGATTCGCCCCCTTTCCTTATGGGAAAGAGGACCTGTAAGCCCCATTAAAACCGGCAAAAGGCCGATGGGGTCCACGACCGTGAAAAGCATCACAAAAACCGTTATAGCGTAGGTTAAAAGCTCCACAGCTTTCATTTTACCCCAACCCGAGAAAGCCGGGAATAAAGAGGCGAAAATTCGGTTTATTGACTAATGGATGATAATAAATATTATTGACTTAGAAAGAAGGGAAGAAATATGCCAATTTACGAGTACAGGTGCCTGGATTGCCAGAACAAATTTGAGGTTCTCCACCTGAATCAGGAGGAGAAGGAAATTATCTGCCCTAAATGCGGGAGCAAGAACATTAAAAGGGTGATGTCCACCTTCGCCGCTTCGGGGTTTGATGATCTCCTCGGTTCCTCCGGTTCCGGCTGCAGTAGCTGTTCAGGCTCCAGCTGCTCTTCCTGCGGTCTATGAAGAAGAGGGGGTTTCTCGTTGTCCCCTTCATCGCTTTGGGGATAGTTCTCGCTTTTCTGGTCTACACTATCCTCGAAAAGTGGAATCCTCCAGGGGAAAAGGGAAACCTCCTTTCTTTTATGCCCGCCAAAATTTTTTCCGAATGCGGCGGGGTTTTCTACACCAATTATGCTCAATTAAAAACACTAACGGCCTCCACGATGACTACCACTAAACCGGAGGAGTTCCTGGAATTTGCCCAGAAATCCGCCCCTTACGATCTCTCCACCTCCCTTTTTCGGGTTTTCTACCTTCCGGATTTCGCCAGCGAACTTCACCTTTCCTTCAAGGATCTTGGGGAAGCGGCCTGGACCCCTTATGCCCCCATAGAGGTGGTCAGGGGTTCCTTCGACTGGAGCACCCTCCTCAAACGCATGGAGGAAGAAGGATTTCAGAAGAGGGAAGAGGGAGGGGCAGTCTATTTGGACGGCAGCCTCGATCCTGCAAGCACCCTTGCCCTTTTCGGCCAGGTGGCTCAGGTGGAGGACTTCCTGATTATGGAACACTTCTCCAACCTGAAGGAGTATCCCGTTCATCGGGAAGAGGTGCTGGAAGGGATCAAGGGAACAAGCCAGTCCCTTACGGAAACTGATTTCTGGAAGGAATACGCCCCCTTTCTGGAAAATGCTCCCTCCTTTTACCTTGGCCCTGCTCCCGTGTTGCCCAACCTTGAGGGAATAGTGAAACTCAACCCTGAAGTCACCGAGGAGAACTATTCCACCTATGCCTCAGAAAGATCCGAGTGTCTCTTAAACGGCAATTTTCAGGATTTCTGCGCCTACTCTGTGCTCAACGATCCCGGGCGAATTGAGTTCCTCTTAAGGTATAAGGATGAAGGGAGCGCGGAACTGGATCTTAAAAAGATTAAATCGGCTCTGGAGCGCTCTTACTCTGCTGTCTTCCCTGGCACGAACTTCTCCTCCTTGCTGGGAGATCCTCAGGTTTCCCGGGAGGGCAAGTTCTTGCGGGTTTCAGCTCATACCCAGACGGGGATAAAAATCGTCCAGGCCATGGTGCAGAACCAGGATTTTGGCTTTCTTTTCAAGTTAGCTCAGGAATAGCGCCCATTCCAAAGCGAATAATACCCATTCATGCGCCTAAGCGGGGAAGGAAACCCGAAAAGCTCCCGGATTGTGCTTAAAACCCAGTTGCCTCCCTTAATCAATCTTTATCCCGTACTCCTTGATTTTTGTGGCCAGGGTCTGCCTGGATATCTGGAGAATTCTTGCGGCCTGTGTCTGATTTCCCCCTGCGACCTCCAAAGCTTCCTTGATCAGCCTTTTTTCCAGCTCCTCTGTGGCCTTGGCTAAAGGAAGAAGGGGAATTTCTCCTTTCTCCATTTTTTCCTCAGGGAGGGGAAAATCCTCAGGGGTGAGCACCTGGGCTGCGGAGGAGGCAACTGCGCGCGCAACGTAGTTCTCCAATTCCCGCACGTTTCCCGGCCAGGAGTAAGTGAGCAGCTTTTCCATGGTTTCCGGGGTTACCCTGTTCACCTGCTTGCCGTATTCCCGGGAATACTTCTCCAGGAAGTAGTAGGTCAGTTCCTCGATGTCCTCCCTCCTTTCCCTCAAGGGGGGAATTTTGAGCAGGCACACGTTGAGCCGGTAGTACAGGTCCTCCCGGAAGCGACCCATCCTCACCATCTCCTCAATGTCCTGGTTGGTGGCGGCAATCACCCGAACATCCACAGTTACCGGTTCCTTGCCCCCTATGCGCATAAAGGTCTTATCCTGTAGTACGCGCAGAACTTTTGCTTGAAGGGAAAGCGACATATCCCCGATTTCATCTAAGAAGATCGTTCCTCCGTCCGCAAGCTCAAACTTTCCTGGAGTGCGCACCTGAGCGCCAGTGAAGGCTCCCTTCTCGTACCCGAAAAGCTCGCTCTCAAGGAGAGTCTCCGGGATAGCGGCGCAATTTACGGGCAAAAACAGCCCTTCCCTGCGCGGGGAGGCGCCGTGAATTGCCCGGGCAATCAACTCCTTTCCCGTCCCGCTTTCACCCATGATCAGGACTGTAACCGGAGAAGGAGCAATGCGCCCTACGGTTTTGATAATTTCCAGCATCTTTTCCGAGCGGCCCACAATCTGCTCGCGGAACTCCCTGGCCTCGGGGAATTTTCTCCTTAAGGATTTAACCTCCTCCTCAAGCTCCTTGAGGTGCATCACCCTTAGGGTCTGGTTTTTAATCTCCTCGATGTCGAAGGGCTTGTTCAGATAATCGAAAGCACCTAACCCCATAGCCTGAAGGGCAGTGGAGAAATCCCCGAATGCCGTGATCACGATAATCCTGGGCATGTTTCCGGACTGGGAGAGCTCTTTCAAAACGCTCATGCCATCAGTTTTGGGCATTTTAATGTCCAGAAATATAAGATCAAACCCCTGGCCGTTGATCAGGGAGAGCGCGCTTTCCCCGTCTTCCGCCTCCTCGATTTCTAAAACTCCCACATCTTCCAGAATATTCCTCAGAAGCTCTCTCACCGAGGGCTCGTCGTCCGCTATAAGAACCTTGAATTTATTTTTCATTTCTCCTCTTTAAAGAGGGGTAGGTGCACAACAAAGGTTGCTCCCTCCCCTTTTTTGCTCTGAACTTCTATTTTACCCCCAAGGGCCTCCATCATTCTATGAGAAACGGCCAATCCCAGCCCCGTACCCCGGTCCTTGGTGGTGAAAAAGGGATCGAAGACCTTGTCCAGGTGCTCCTCGGGGATACCGGGACCGGTATCCGAAAAGGAAATCACGGCCTCCTCATCAAAGAGCCTGGCTTTCAGGGTAAGCTTCCCCCCGTCCGGCATGGCCTGAACGGCGTTGAGTAGAATATTGTAAAAAACCTGCTCCAGTTTTTGCTCGTCTACTTCCACCTGCGGAAGGTTTTCCAGCTCTTTTACGACCTCAACCCCCTGCCTTTTTATCTGATCCTCGAGAAGAGTGAGCGTCCTCTCTAAAATTTCCAGGACATTTTTCCGCTCTATCTTCGCAGGTGCGGGGCTGGCAAAGGAGAGCAGGTCCGTTAAGAGCTTGTTGAGCCTTTCCGTCTCCTTGATCACTAAAGAAGCGGCATTTATTCCCTCCGGCAATATCAGTTTTCGGGAGAGCAGAAGCTGCAGGAAGCCCTTAATGGAGGTCAAGGGGTTGCGCACTTCGTGGGCGATACCGCTTAAGAAAAGCCCCAGTGCGGCCAGACGGTCGGAGCGCCGGAGCAGCTCTTCCAGTTTTCTTTTCATGGAAAGGTCCTCGATGGTGATGATTTTGCCCGTGAAAGTTCCCTTCGAGGAAAAAAGGGAGGAGATGCTTACTCCTAACTCCAGAGGCTCCGGCTTGAGCGCGGAGATCACCACTGCCTGCTCACCTTCCTTGTGTTCCTTGATCAAGGAGAGGAGCTTCGATTTCTGCGGGATACTGGATTTCATAATCGCTCCCTCGTACCCCGAGCCCAGGGCTTCTGAGGCCTTTACTCCCAAAAGTTTCTCGGCTGCGGGGTTGAAGACCGTTATTTTTCCCTCCTCGTCCAGGGAGATGATCCCGGTGGAAATGTTCTCTAAGACGTAGCGAGTGTAATCCCTGGCCTCCTCCAGGGCTGCCCCCAGACGATTTACGGCCTCAGCGATTTCCCCGATCTCCCCCGAATATCTGGGCAGCCTGAAGGAAAGATCGTACTCCATTTTCTTCAATCCGCTCTTGATTCCCACAACCCCCCGGGAGAGGTTAGTTCCGATGAGGAACGCCCCGATAGCACCTAAGATCATCAAAGCAGCAGTCATTCCTAAAGAAACGTTCCTGATCTGTGATAGTTGCGCCTGAACCACGCTTCGGTCCTCCATGGCGAAGGCATAGCCTACGATCTCGCCATCCTTGACCAAATTTGTGATCTGGGCGTCCGTGATCCAGGAGAGGCCGGGTTGAGGTGTAGGCTTATAGGCGATGGGAGCTCCGTATTCCCCGATGAAGTAACCGTAAAAAATATTGGGATAAGCTTCCTTGAGGATGGAGGTGAACTTCTGGAGTTCCTGCTCCAGCATCTTTCTCTGGTCCTTCTGGGAAAGGCTTACAAATTGGGGATCACTGCTCAGGCGGGATATGGCTTCCTCGTAATAGATGGCCATCTGCCTGGTGATTCCCGTGACCTTGTCAATTTTTTCCTCCATCAGGGCTTTTTGCGCCTGGTTGGTGAGGAAGAAGGCTGCCCCTACCAACATTGCCAAAACCAGGACAGCGATCAAGAGGATTAACTGGTTGCGAAGGGTGAGGAATTTTTTCATTACAAACCCAAAATTTTGGAGAGCTCGTAGGCCGAGATATTGATTTCCTTGCGCCGGGAAACGGCTTCAGCGTAAGGAGTGAGGGCAATCTCCTCGTTCTTCAATCCCACCATCTCACCCCGCTTCCCGGAGATTATGGCCTCAACGGCCGCAGCTCCCAGGCGGCTTGCAAGGTAACGGTCGTAGGCTGAGGGGTTTCCTCCTCTCTGAATGTGTCCCAGGATGCTCACCTTGATCTCGTGCCCGGTGCGCTCGTAAAGTTCTTGCGCTAATTGATAAGCGCCCATTACCCCTTCTGCCAGGACGATGATGAAGTGCCTCTTTTTGCGTTCAAATCCTCGCTTTAAAGCCTGAGCAATCTCCTCGATTTTTAAGGGGACCTCTGGGATGGCGATGAACTCCGCCCCTCCTGCGAGCCCGGACATCAAGGCGATGTACCCCGCCGTTCTCCCCATCACCTCCACCACGAAAGCTCTTTCGTGCGAGGTAGCGGTATCACGAATTTTGTCTAAAGCCAAGAGGGCGGTGTTTACTGCGGTATCAAAACCGATGGTGTGATCGGTTCCCCAGACGTCGTCATCAATGGAGGCTGGAACCCCAATTGTAGCCACTCCTCTCTTTTCCAGCTCCATTCCTCCGCGGAAGGTTCCATCTCCGCCTATGAGGATCAGGCCGTCAAGTTGCGCTTCCCGGATATGGGAGACGGCCTGCTCAATTCCCTCCTCCGTCTTGAACTCCTCGCACCTTGCGGTTAAGAGGATGGTTCCTCCGCGCTGGATGATTCCCGAAACTGAGGAGGGGCCGAGTTCCGTAAACTCCCCGGAGATCAGGCCCTCGTATCCGCGCATCACTCCTATAATTTGAGCGCCTTTCCAGATGCCCTGGCGGACTACGGCCCGGATAGCTGCGTTCATCCCCGGGGCATCCCCTCCAGATGTGAGAACGCCAATTTTTTTGCTCATAGTATGAATTATAAAAGATGCTGCAAAAAAAGGAACTTTAACTACTTGACCAAAATGGTAAACTATCCTCATGAAGATTTCCGCCAGAGGAGAGTACGGAGTCAAGGTGATGGCCTTTCTGGCTTCAAGGTGCGGCAAGCCCCATACCCTGAAGACCATCAGCCAGGAATGCGGGATTCCTTACCCCTTCTTAGCCAGAATCATGCTCGATTTGAAGAGGGCTCAACTTTTAAGAAGCATCCGCGGTACTAAGGGCGGGTACCTCTTGAGCAAAACGCCCCAGGAGATCAGGGTCAAAGAGATCCTCGAGGCCTTAGGGGGAAGGATCAGTCTCGTGGAGTGCCTGAAGACGAAATCGCGCTGCCTCAATTTTGAGGAGTGCCTTACCAGACCTTTCTGGACGAATCTCAATCTCTCCCTGGAAAAGATGCTCGAGGTTTCTCTGGCGGATTTACTTGAAGACCAGAAGGAGGTTAAAAATAAATGAAGTCCGTATATTTTGACCATGCCGCCACTACCCCTGTGCATCCCGAAGTGCTGGAGGCCATGCTTCCCTACTTCAGCGAACAGTTCGGAAACGCCTCTTCCCTTCATTCCTATGGGCAGCTGGCCGCCCGTGCCGTGGAGGAGGCCAGGGCGCAGGTGGCGGAATTAATTAACTGTGATCCCCGAGAGATCATCTTTACCGGCTCCGGGACGGAGGCCGATAACTTTGCCCTCAAAGGAATTGCGGAGAAACTCAAAAGCCGGGGAAACCACATTATCACCAGCTCCATCGAACACCATGCCGTGGAAATGACCTGCCGCTATTTAGAGAAGAGAGGGTTTCATGTGACCTACCTCCCCGTGGATAAGGACGGGCTCGTGCACCCCGAGGAGTTAAAGAAAGCCCTCACCGATCAAACAATTCTCGTTTCTGTTATGCACGCCAACAACGAGGTGGGCACAATTCAGCCCATCAAAGAACTGGCTCAGATCGCCCACGAAAGGGGGGTCCTCTTCCACACGGACGCCGTGCAGACCGTGGGGAGCATTCCCGTGGATGTCAAGGATTTGGGGGTGGACCTCCTTTCCCTCTCGGCGCACAAATTTTACGGGCCCAAAGGAGTGGGGGCCCTTTATATGCGCAAAGGCGTGGCCATCGAGCCCTTGATCCATGGTGGAGGCCAGGAGAGAAACCTGCGCGCGGGAACGACAAATGTTCCGGGCATTGTGGGACTGGGAAAGGCCGCTGAATTGGCGAAGAAGGAGCTCCGGGAGCGCATGGAGCACAACTTAAATCTCAGGGAGCGCCTGATTAAGGGGCTCGAGGAACGGCTGAGCGATTACGTCCTCACGGGCCACAGGACATTAAGGCTTCCGGGAAACGTCTCCATCTGCGTCCAGTACATCGAGGGAGAGAGCATGCTCCTCCTTTTAAGCGCCGAGGGTTTTGCCTGTTCTTCGGGATCCGCCTGCACCTCGGGAAGTTTAGAGCCCTCTCACGTGTTATTATCTATGGGAATAGATCCTCAGCTGGCCCAGGGCTCCCTGAGGATCACCCTCGGTCGAGAGAATACCGTGGAGGACGTGGACCGTTTCCTGGAGGTCCTGCCTAAAGTAGTGGAGAGATTGAGGGAGATGTCTCCCTTCAAACCCCGGAAATAAAAGAAGCACTAAAATCGAAAAAGGGATATAATTGACTTAAGAAATGTGGGATAGATTTTCTGAAGGCGGACAGAGGGTAATTACCCTGGCGATGGAGGAAGCGCATCGCTTGGGCCACAATTATTTAGGAACCGAGCACCTCCTTTTGGGAATTATCAAGGAGGGAAACAATATCGCCGTTCAAGCTTTAGAAAAGATGGGAGTTTCCCTCACTGCCCTCAGAACCAGGGTGGAGGAGATGATCACTACCTCTCACCGGGTGGAGTCCTTTTATATGGGAGCTCAGATTGCCCTCACGCCGCGAGCCAAAAGGGTATTGGAGTTGGCCTACACGGAAGCCAAGGAGCTGGGTCATCCCTATGTGGGTACCGAGCATCTGCTTCTGGCCCTCCTCCGCGAGGGAGAAGGGGTAGCTGCCAGAGCCCTGGAGGAAGAGGGAGTGGACCTCCCTCGGGCCCGGGCCACGGTTAATTCCCTTCTTACACCGGAAAAGCAGCAAAAGGGGAGAACGAACACGCCCACTTTAGACCAGTTCTCCCGGGACCTCACCCAACTTGCTCGGGAAGGTAAACTCGATCCCGTGATTGGCAGGGAGAATGAGATCAAGAGAGTGGTGAACATCCTCTGCCGCCGCACCAAGAACAACCCTGCCCTGATCGGGGAACCCGGTGTGGGGAAAACCGCCATCGTTGAGGGCCTGGCCCAGCGTATAGTTTCTGGAAACGTTCCTGAACCGTTGCGCAATAAAAGGGTGGTTTCCCTGGATATGGCGGCCATCGTGGCCGGGACGAAATACCGGGGGGAATTCGAGGAGAGGATGAGGAAGATTATCAACGAGATCCGCAGGCAGCAGGGCGAGATCATCCTCTTCGTGGACGAGTTCCACAACATCGTGCACGCTGGTGCTGCGGAGGGAGCAATAGACGCCGCCTCTATCTTCAAGCCCGCCCTTGCCCGGGGAGAGCTCCAGTGCATTGGCGCCACCACCTTCGACGATTACCGCAAATACATTGAGAAGGACGCTGCCTTAGAGCGCAGGTTTCAGCCCATTCACGTGAACGAACCCACGGTTGAGGAAACCAAGAGCATCCTCAAGGGGATCCGCCACCGCTACGCGGAGCACCATAAAGTGGAAATTACCGATGAGGCCGTGGAGGCCGCGGTGGAGCTGGCCGATAAGTACATCACGGGCAGATTCCTTCCCGATAAAGCCATCGATTTAATGGACGAGGCTTCAGCCAAGGTACGCCTGGAAGAGGGAAGGGAATCCAAGGAGGTCACTCCTGAGGATGTGGCGCAGATCGTCTCCATCTGGACAGGCATCCCCGTAACCAGGCTGGCTCAATCCGAGGCGGAGAAATTCCTGCACATCGAGGAGGCGATCCACGAACGCATTGTGGATCAGGAGGAGGCAGTTCAGGCCGTGGCTGAGGCCCTGAGGCGCTCCCGCGCTGGTTTGAAGGACAGGAGAAAGCCCATTGGCTCCTTCCTCTTTTTAGGGCCCACGGGAGTGGGGAAGACCGAGCTGGCCCGCGCCCTGGCAGAGTACCTCTTCGGCACCGAGGACGCCCTGGTGAAGTTAGATATGTCCGAGTACATGGAGAAACACACCGTCTCCCGCATGGTGGGAGCCCCTCCGGGATACGTGGGCTACGAGGAAGGCGGTCAGCTCACGGAGAAGGTGCGCCGCCACCCCTATTCGGTCGTGCTCTTCGATGAGATTGAAAAGGCCCACCCCGATGTCTTCAACATCCTGCTCCAGATTATGGACGATGGCAGGCTCACCGATGCCCAGGGAAGGGTTGTGGATTTCCGCCATGTGATCATCATCCTCACTTCCAACCTGGGGACAGCCGGAGCTCTGGCAAAACCATTTGGCTTCCGCCTGGAGGATCAACCGATACTCGCTTACGAGGAGATGAAACAACGACTCCTCGAAGAGGTTAAGAAAAACTTCCGTCCCGAGTTTTTAAATCGTCTGGACGAAATTATCATCTTCCATCCCTTAGAGCCCGAGCACATCAGGCGCATCGTGGACTTGATGATCGCCCGAATTGGCAAGGAAATTAAGAGCAAAAAGCTCTATTTAGTGCTCACGGATAGCGCAAAGGACCTTCTTGCCCGGAAGGGCTTCGATCCCTCCTTCGGCGCTCGCCCACTGAGGCGCACCATCCAGCATATGGTGGAGAACCCGCTTTCCGAGAAGATCCTGGAGGGTGAGTTCCAGGAAGGGGACACCGTGGTGATCGACTGCGAGGACTCCACGATCGTCTTCCGCAGACTGATCGAAGCTATTCCCGCCACGAGCTGATCCCACCTGATGGGGTCAGGTCTTGCAATGCAACATTTCAGTTCTAATAGGCTCCTATTGCTTTTTAGGCTAAGGAAGATTTCTTTGCTGGGAAGCTTTCAATTAGCCAAGAATTAATAAAGAGCTATAAAGAGCAACATAAGGAGCAACGCAGATAAGGAGTAACACTGCGGCAGTCTTCACTCTGTAGCGATGGTGCCTGAGGGCATTCCCTGGAAGCGCGTAGAAGGCCTAAAAGAAGAAAATGTGTAATTGCAAGACCCGACCCCCTGTTGTCACTTCGCTCCCGCCTTGCGGGGGAGATTCTTGCGAGGAAGTTTGCCCTGGTTATAAAGCTTTTTGCAAATTAATTATCGGGCCTTGGAGCCTAAAACTCGCTCCCCTGAAACCTAAAATTATGCTTATATCCCGCTTGAATCGGGTTCCTCGCGAGCATCCTGTAACCGCGCTGGGCCACAGGAGCTTCCGCAGAGAACACTTGAGTAGAAAACCTGAAAAAACCTCTCCCCTCAGACCCAGAGCCCGGAATTCCCTGCGCTAAGGCTGGGCCAGGGGGAATCTCCAGCGAAATTGTTGGATTGCAAGACCTGACCCCCGAGGTTCGACGTTTGGCTTATAAATTTATATGGGGTAAAATCAGCCTAAGGAAATGTGTGATTGCAAGACCTGACCCCGAGGGGTTGGGAAATCGAGAGGAGGTATAAAGTGAGATTTCTGGCAAGGGTACTAATAGCTTTAGGATCAGTGGCTGTGATCGTGGGCTTTTTTCTCCCCTTCTTCAGCGCCAACCCGGCAACCTTTTGGGAAGGAACCTCGAGTGCAGATTCCTGGAAATTCTGGCTCACTCTGGCTGCCGCCGGGCTTTCCCTGATTTTGATGATCGCTCCCTCTAAAGTGATGGGCTTAATCCACCTGGCCCTGGGCGGGGGCATGGTCTACCTCATTTATCTTGTTTTGGGAAGCCCAGAACTGCAGTCCCTTTTTGGAAGCTGGACCAACTTCCAGAGCTTCATAAGCGGCCTGAATTACGGGGGCTACCTTATCGTGGGAGGTGCGGTGGCGGTTTTCTTGGGAGGGGTCTTTGAGATCGCCTCCTGAAAAGATGGCCTCTTAAATTGAGCTCACTTTCCACTGAGTCCCTTCCTTGACGAACTGAGAGTTATTTGCCTTCCAGAGTGGAAAAGTTAACTTTCAGGCGGGCTACTTTCCACTGGGTTCCTTCTGAGCGAATTTGTTCCTGAATTCGTTTCTCCTGGACCCCTGGGACCCAAAAATAATTCTCCAAAATCGAACTCAATATTTCCAAGCAGCCCTCTTTCAATTTCTAAGTCCTTTCAGTGCTCCTCATAAGACCAAAATGTGTGATTGCAAGACCTGAACATCCCGCTCTGATTTT
>JANLFM010000017.1 GCA_024655865.1 Caldisericota bacterium | reverse complement strand
CTTCACATCCTTTAATATGGAGGGTAGATTCATAAATCCGATGATAGACCCCATTGGGAGGCAATCGCTAATACTTAGGTTCTGATGTCATTTCCGTAATTCTTTGATAAATCTCCGAGTAGTCAGCCTCATCGGCTATGATCTCCAGCCTATCTCCGGGGAGAAGCTTTGTGTTTCCTCTGGGAATGATTTCCGTAGTTCCGCGCTTAATGCTCACAACCAAACACCGCGAGGGCCATTCAATATCCTTAATCCTTTTTCCGTGCAAAAATGAGCCTAAACGAACTACAGCTTCAAAAATTATCTTGTTGTTTCCCCCTGCGCTTCGCTCAAACTTGTTAGCATGTACTATTCGATCCATGAGAACATCGTAAATCGGCTCAACGCCAAAGAGCTCCGTTGTTACGTAGGCCGTGAGGGAAACCGTACTCAAAGCTAAAAGGTAATGAAAGGACCCAACCATCTCAGTTATCAGCAATATACCCGTAACTGGGGCTTTGACCGTGGCTGCAAATTCACCCGCCATAGCTAAAACAGCGAAGGTGTTAATCAGAACTGGATTTAACTTAAAGACACTGACCATGACTTGCCCGTAGGCATAACCAGCTAAAGCACCTATGGTCAGTATGGGCATGAAAATGCCTCCTGGAGCTCCAGAGCCATAACTGAACAACGTAAAAACAAACTTAGAGATAAAAAGGACAATAACAAACCAGAGGGCGTAGTTCGTAACATTTAGAGATTTAATCAATCCCTCACCACCGCCTAAAACCAATGGGAGAAGGAACCCTAGAGGTAAGCTTAACAAAAGCGGCAAAATAGGTCTAAATTCCGGTTTAATTTTCAATCTATCATAGAAATTGAGCGCTTTAATCAGGCCTTCATTGAATGCCATACCTAAAAAACCTAAGAATAGACCTAAGCCCAAAAGATAAATGTAATCTCCAATAGGCAGAGTTTGGATAAAGCTCAAATCGAAGATGGGCTTCAAACCAAAAAAGAGCGATGAAACCAAATCCGCAGTGACGGAGGCAGTCATCACAGACACTAATAAAAGCGGCGAAAAACTTTTGTGGAGTTCCTCCAGGGCAAAAACGGTACCGGCTATAGGGGCGTTAAAAGCCGCAGTTAAACCGGCACTGGCACCGCAAGTCATCAAATACCTCTCTTCAAAAATTTCCCTTTTCAAAAGGGAACTAATGCCATTACCCAAGCTTGCCCCAAGCTGAACCGAGGGACCCTCCTTCCCCAGGGAGAGCCCAGCCCCGATGGATAAGACTCCTCCAATAAACTTAAAGAGAAAAGTAGTAAGCCAGTTCCCCTTCAGAAATCCAATTAATTTGGCTTTTATCTGAGGTATTCCGCTACCGCTTATCAACGGATCCTTTTTGACCATGGAACCTACTAAAAACCCCAAAATTAGAAGGACTAAGAGCCACAGGGGGATAAAAGCTACTTGCTGGGAAAATAAGCGGTAGAGGGCTAATCGCTGGCTATCTAAAAAACCTAATAAGAATCTGAAGGCTACTATAGAAATACCAACTAAGGCGCCCACAAGAATTGCCTGGATTACAGAGCGCTTTTGAAAAGCTTTCCATTTCGACAATGTCGTTTGCCACGGAGGGGCTTCCTCTTTCATAGAATCCATGCTTACGGAGCAAATTTTAACAAAGTTAGAATTGCTTAATAAAAATTTATCATGAATGCCGGGGAAACTCAAAAAGTCAGCCCCTTTCTCCCGGGGGCTCTCCCGGGGTCAGGTCTTGCAATGCAACATTTTATTCTATCGAGTTTCTGTGGCCTCTTTCAGGCTATAAGGGATAGGCTATAAAAGGATTTTCTTTAGAACTTCCGCTTAACAAAGAGTTGAAAGATGGTCACTGTGGCAGTTAAGGCATCTCCCGAGATGGCCTGGAATGCACAAAAGAGGAAATGCTTGATTTCAAGACCTGGCCTCCTTGCTTCTAATTTTGATCAAAAGGCCAGATATTTCGATGCTTGCCCCCGCCTAAATGTAAATCCCCTTATTAGTGGTTTTGGGTGTAGAGAGTTCAAGGGATGCTAAAGGGAGGAGAAGCGGAGCAGAAGCGGAGTTTTAACACAAAAAAACATTTATTATTGCATTAAAGGAAATGGCTGGGATTAAATTTTTTTCTTTAGGGAATCCTTCTTATTTTCAAGGTGGGTTGGAATAGGTTAGAAGTTCTTCCCAAATCCGGAATTGTTGGATTGCAAGACCTGACCCCGTTAGTTTTTGGGGACGACCTTTTCCACGACGATCGTGCACTTTGTGGCTAAAGCGGCCAGGGCTCCGATGGCAGCCCAGACAGGGAGGAGTAAAGTGGCCACTACGCCAATCGTCAGCGGGATTTCAATTAAGGTTCGCCCCTCCTCGTTTTTGATGATGATGCGCCGGATGTTTCCCTCGTGCAGGAGGGCTCGAATTGTAGAAACAAGCATCTCCCCTGTGACTTTTACTTCTTCCACTCTAATTTCTTCCTCGCTCATTATCTTTTCCTTTCCAGTTTAGTCTTGAATGTCCTCCCTTATACTTCAATTTTCAAGGACGACCGTCTCCTGAACATCGTGGTCGGGGATGATTTTTTCCACATCGCGCACGGCAGGGATGAGGTAGCCGCTCAGGCCCACGAGAACCACGAGGAGTCCCATAAGGGTGATGAGCAAGGCCATTCCCGAACCGGGTCCCGTGCCAAAAACCCTTCCCAAGGAATAAAGCGGATTGGCGTTTCTCATTAAAGGCTCGAAAACCTTGTCCGCCAGGGGCCCCGCGACCACAATGGAAATTGGCGAGACCACCTGGGCGATTAATCTTCTAATGGAGAAAACCTTCCCCTGAATATCCGGGGGAACTTTGGATTGCCAGATAGCCTGGTTTGAGGCGTTGATCAGCGGGCTGATGAAGGAGCCCAGGAACATTCCTCCTGCCCAGAAAAGGAAATTGCCTCCTGCGCCCAGCATGACCAATCCCAGAAGGGAGGAAAGGGCCCAGCCCAGAAAAACGCCGTGCACCTTCCTTTTAGGTCCTCCCCAGATGCTCAAGAGGATTCCTCCCAAAACGCCCCCTAACCCCCCGATGGAATCCGCAGCCCCCAAAATTGTGGCGTTCTGGTTGGTTTTTGCCAGGATCATGGGGGAAGCGAGGATTCCCCCGATTGAGGAAAACATATTTCCGAAGAGGAAGATGGTCTGGAGCCCGAGAAGGGATGGCCGGGAGAAAATGTATTTGAAGCCGTAGAAGGACTCTTTCCAGAGGGTGCCCTGCGCCCTTAACCCTTCCTGAGAGCGCTGGGGCTGGGGAATTCGGGCAATGAGGAGCGCGCCTAAGGCCAGAAGGAGGGTTAAGATATCAAGACCGAAAATTCCTGCGACCCCGATCAAACCGATGAGGCTGGCAGCGAAAATGGGAGCCAAGATCCCCGTCCCGGATTCCGCAAGGGAGATCATGGCGCTCGCTCTGGCGTATTGGCCCTTGGGAACCATTAAACTGATGGAGGCGGAATAGGCCGGCCATTGGAAGGAAGTGAAGAAACCGGCGAAGGCCACAGCAATGTAAACGTGCCAGATTTCCAGTTTTCCTAAAAGGAGGAGGACGAGCATGGCCAGGGTGGAAACTCCGGTAGCGATATCGGAGAGGGCCATGGTGAGTTTTCTGTTCCAGCGGTCAACGAGTGCCCCGGCGAAAGGGCTCATAAAAACCTCGGGGCCAAATGCACAGAAGGCCATCGTGGTCAAAGAGGTGGCTTGACCGGTAATCTGATAGGCCCAGATCGTCAAAGCGAAGCGTGACATGGCTGAACCCAAAAGGGAAAACACCTGACCTGCCCAGACGATGAAAAACGAACGCATGCCATTTAAAGGTTTTTTCAGTGCCGTTACTTGCTCCATGGATCCTCCTTCAAAGTTAAATCAGAGCACATTCTAAATCTATGGAGTAACCAGTCAAACTTTTGTCAGGTTTTCCTTTTAAAAAAGTCTGAAATTGGAATCCGAAGCCAGACAAACTGGGAATAACTATAACATAATTTTGGTAAGTTTGTGAAAAATTTATTTGGGCTTTCGGGCCTGGAGGAGTTCCGTGATCTCCTGAGCGGCTTCCTCCACCGATTTATAGCTCATATCGAGTATGGGCCAGCCTGCCTGATAGAAGATGCGGTGGGCCAATCTGAGCTCCTCTTTAATCCCATCCAGATCCACGTAGTCCCCGCCCACGTGGAAACGCCGGATCCTGTTCGAGCGGATCATTGCTAGGCGTTCTGCGTTCACCGTCAGGGCCACGATTTTCCACTGCGGGATCTCGTAGAGTATGGAAGGAGGTTCAATGCCCATAACGATGGGCACGTTGCCCACAAGCCAGCCCCGGTAAGCGAGGTAAATGCTCAGGGGAGTTTTCGTCGTACGGGAGACTCCCACGAGAACGAGATCAGCTTTGTCCAGCTCCTCGGCCCTTTTCCCGTCGTCGTGCTCAATGGCGAATTCCACGGCCATTATCCGGCGGAAGTAGTCCTCCTCGAGTTCCCTTCTGAGGCCCGGACGGGAAAGCGGTTTCTGGCCAAGCCAATCGCTAAGACGGATAAGCATGGGACCAAGCACGTCGATGCACTCCAGCCCCCTTTCCCTGGCAAGTTGAACCAGAAAGGCTCTGAGAGTAGGAACGACGAGAGTATAGACGATCAGGCCCCCGGTGCGCTTCGCTTCCTCAATGATTTCTTCAATCTGGCTTTCCCTTGCAATTCCAGGGCGAATTACGGTTTCCACATTTGCTTCCTGGAATTGCGCCAGGGCGGCTTTTACCACCTTTAAAGCTGTTTCCCCGGTGGCATCAGAGAGGATGAAGATTTTCCATTCTTTTTGATCCTGTGGAGACATTGGGCTTCCCTTTCCTTTCTCAATCATAACCTCGGTTGCCTTTTTCCACCAGAGCAACAATGGGGTCAGGTCTTGCATTACGACATTACTACATTTCTGGCCCCTATTTTTAGGGTCTCCTCCACTTCTACACCGCTTTTGGCTGACAAAGGAAACTGGAGTCAGATACTGTATTTCATGTCAACCCCCTCTTGAGTAGGAAGGGTCGTAAGGCACCCCTTTCGTGTAAATGGCATGGGCGATGAGGAGCAGTTTGTGAGCGGCAGCGATCCTGGCTTTCTTCTCCGGAGCACCCTTCTCCTTGAGCCTCTGATAGATCCCCCTCACCTGGGGGTTGTACCTCACTGCGGATAAAGTTCCCTGATAGAGGAGGGCCCGGATCAGGTCATTTTCCCTCTTGCTGATCCTGGGCTTCCCCCTGACGCTCTTTCCGGAAAGGCAGCGGCCTCCTTTAGCTCTTTGATAATTGAAAGTCTCCAAAAAAATCTTTTTAGTTATTTCTTTATATTCTGAAAGTAGCTACCGAAGCCCAATGAAAAAAATGTTGGATTGCAAGACCTGACCCCCGAGATACTGGCCGGTTGCCTTTTTTCGCCAGAGTTTTTAATATCGGAAAGAGCTACTCCTGAAGATCGAGGTGAACCGATGCAATACCGGAAATTTGGAAGGCTGAACTGGGAGTCATCACTTCTGGGATTTGGAACCATGCGCCTGCCCGTGCTGGATGGGGACCAGAGCAAGATCGATGAGGAAGAAGCCCAGAGGATGATCTACTACGCCATCGATCAGGGCGTGAACTACATCGACACGGCCTACCCCTATCATCAGGGAAAAAGCGAGGTCTTCCTGGGAAAGATCCTTAAAGGAAAATACAGGGAGGGGGTGAAATTAGCCACCAAACTCCCTATCTGGCTTTTGGAAAAGAAGGAGGATTGTGAGCGCTACTTCAACGAACAACTGGAAAGACTTCAGAGCGAGCGCGTGGACTTCTACCTTTTCCACGGCCTTTCTAAAGCTAATTGGGGGAAGGTTTTGGAACTGGATTGCTTCGCCTGGGCAGAAAGAAAAATGGCCGAGGGGAAAATCGGATCTCTGGGTTTTTCTTTTCACGATGAATTCGCCCTCTTTAAGGAGATCGTAGACTTCTACGATAACTGGACTTTTTGCCAGATCCAGTACAACTATTTCGACGAGGATTATCAGGCTGGGAAGCGAGGGTTGAAATACGCTTTCCAAAAGGGGTTAGCCGTAGTCGTCATGGAACCCATCAGGGGTGGCTCTCTGGCCAAAGCCCCTTCCCCGGTCCAGAAGATCTGGGATCAAGCTAAAGTAAAAAGGACTCCTGCAGAGTGGGCTCTCCTCTGGGTCTTCAATCACCCGGAGGTTTCTGTCACTTTAAGCGGAATGAGCACCTTCGAACAGGTTTCGGAAAACATAGCTATCGCCTCGAAAGCTAAACCCGGGACTTTTACAGAAAATGATTTAGAGCTCATCGCTCAGGCCAGGGAAACCTACCGGAACCTCCGGCCCGTGCCCTGTACCCAGTGCAACTATTGTCAGCCATGCCCTGCGGAAATCCCCATCCCGGACATCTTCGAAATCTACAACGATGGCAAGTGCTTCGAGCAGATGGAGAGGGCAAAAATGGCCTATAAGAAATGGATTAAAGATGAGCATAAAGCAGACCGCTGCACGGAGTGCGGACAATGTGAGTCCTTATGTCCCCAGCAGATCCCCATCAGGGAGTGGCTGAAGAGGATCCATGAAGAGTTAAGTTCGGATATTTCTCATTGATTAAAGGGGCCTTCCTTTTCGATCCTAAGATCGTATTCCAGGTTATCCCCAGCCTTCTTTTAGCATTTTAACGATCTCAAGCGCAGCCTTACCTGTCAAGCTTCCTGTATTGGAAGCATTACTGGCACAAGCTACAATGCCAATTTCAACTTTGTTTAATTTCACATTTTTCTCCAGTTTACCCTTTTTCTTTACTCCAATATAAGCTCGTAAACGAAAATATCCTCCTGGAAATTGCTCCAGCTCTTCAAGGGAAGCTGTTTCAGCAAGGAAAGAAGCGGGGCCTCGCCAGTTTCTGATTTAGGGACGAAAGCCTCTACGGTTTTTCGACCTTTTGCCAGGGCTTTAGCCTGAGCCAGCAGGCTCAGCATTTCCCTCTCAGAACCCTCAAGGAAATCCAGGGAGAATCCCCCGTAAGGCTGGGAATACTCGCTGGATAAAAGAAGTGCGGAAATTCCCCCTTCGTCTCTTATCTGGAGCGCGAGCTTCATCCGGGAAAGGGCAGTCTCAGGATTCATGAAAAAGGGGTAGAAGCGCCAGCCTAAAGGAAGGTAGCCTTTAGCAGCCAGAAGAAACTTGGAGCTGAAGAGAAAATCACAAGCCTCCAGATCACTTGCCTTAAGGGGCCGTGAAAGAGGAACTTCTTGGGAGATTTCGAGCTCTGGCAAATCCTCGAACTTACCTTCCAGGTAAACGAAGGAGGCCCTTCTCTTAAAACCCATAGATTCCGCGAGGCGCAAGGAGGCAGTATTTCCTGAGTAAACGGAGAGGCCTACTCGTAAGGCCCCTTCTGATACGGCCTTCTCGATCAGGTAATGGGTGATCGCCCTGGCTGCGCCCCTGCCCTGGAAATCGGGATGGGTGCGCAGCCCCTCAAGCCAGATGTAACCCGGAACGAGCCTCAAGTAGCGCGCAAAGGAAATGACATTCCCCTCAAGCTCAGCCACGCAAAGCTCAGAATTCTTATCCCGAAGCCACTCCTCAAGCACATAAGGGATATAGTCCTCCCCTTCCCAGATCCGGGAAGAAATTTCCAGGATCCTTTCTGCGTCCTCATCTCGGGCACTTCTGAGCTTAAAATTCAAATCCCTGAACCCATCCCCTACTCCGTACTCCTTTTCACGGAGACCGAGGCCAGAAAAAAGAAAAAGGTGGTAAAGGCCAGGAGGATAAGGATATAGGGCCAGATTTCCCCGAATCCCTGACCCTTGATCATCACGCCCTTCAAGGCCCAGTTAGCATAGGTCATGGGCATACAGTAGGAGAAAGCTTGAAGCAGGGGGACAAGCTGCTCCACGGGCCAGAAGAATCCTCCCAGGAAGGCCTGGGGAATGATCACCACGGGGATAAACTGAATGGCCTGAAACTCGTTCCGGGCAAAGGCGGAAAGGAAAATCCCCAAACTGACCGCCGCCAGAATCACAAAGAGATTCACTAGGTAGACGAGCCAGAGGCTTCCCCGGTATTGAATCCCCAGGACGTAAATGGCAAAAAGGAGAACGATTATCGATTGGATTAGAGCGAAAACCAGAAAACCAAGAGCGTACCCCGCAATAATTTCCGCCTTCCCAATGGGGGAAACCAGCAAGCGCTCCATGGTGCCCCTGGTCCTTTCCCGGATGAAGGAAACCACGGAGAGCAGGAACACAAAGAAGAAAACAAAAAAGGAGATGAAAACGGGAGCCAGGTAATCTACAGTGTCAAAATCCTTACCTCCATAAAGAAACTCAGTTTCCAGCTCGGGAAGGGCTCTTCCGCCAAGCAATGAGGGGCTTATATCCCGAATGAGCAGGGAGAGTTTCTCCAGAATTTGAGAAGTTGTAGAGGGCTCGCTTCCTTCAAGGACAAGCCTGATTTGGGGAGGGGCACCGGGCGCCGGGTTCAGAATCTCTTGGGGAACAATCAGGGCAGCCTGAATTGCTCCTTCCTGAATCCGGGAAACAGCCTGAGAGGCCTGAATTGATTCCACATCAAGGCCGTATCCTTCCATTTTTTCCAGGACCAGCTCCTTGAAGGGCACCCCTTCTGGAAGGGAAAGCCCCACCTTCAGGTTTTGGGAAGGCGAGGTGATCAGGTAAGCGAGTAATCCCATAACGAAGATCGGGGCGAGAAAAATGAGGGCTAAGGTCCGCTTGTCGCGGAGGAATTGCCTGATGATTCGCAAAGCTAAGGCGAATACCCTGTCAAACGACATTCTTGGCCTCCTGGCTCAGCTTGAGAAATGCCAGCTCCAGATTCTCCTCGCCGGTGTTGGAGAGAATTTCTGAAGGGGAACCTTCAGCAAGGATTCTTCCCGTCCGAAGCATCAGGACGCGCTGACAGCGGTTGGCCTCATCCAGATAGTGAGTGGATATAAGAATTGTGGATCCATTTTCCGCGAGTTGAGAAAAATAGCCCCAGAAAGAATAGCGCAGCTCGGGATCAACCCCTACCGTGGGTTCATCCAGAAGGAGTAACTCCGGTGAATGAAGCAGGGCACAGGCTAAAGAGAGCCTTTGTCTTAGACCACCGCTTAAGTGCTCCACCTTACTCTTGCGCCTTTCTTCCAACTCCACGAGTTCCAGGATATTTGAGATCCTTTGCTTTCTCTCTTTCCCTTTAAGGCCATAAAGTGATGCGAAAAAAAGAAGATTCTCCTCGACGGTCAAATCCAAATAGAGGCTTTCCAATTGAGGCATATAACCGATTAGCTGGCGCATCTCTGGAAAAGGAGCAGGTCGGCCGAAAAGGGAAACTTTCCCTGAGGAAGGGCGAAGGAGGCCGCAAAGTATTCTGATCAGGGTTGTCTTGCCGCTACCATTAGGACCTACCAGCCCAAAAGTAATCCCGCGAGAAATGCACAAGCTGAGGCCGCTAAGAGCAACCAGATGACCGAATTTCTTGGTGAGGTTTTCGACCTCTACAAGCTCAGGCATACTTTATCGATCTCCCCTTCCCCCCTTAAAAGGAGGTTCCTGAAAAATAAGAATCACGAGGTCACTGAAATGAACTCTGATGAGATTTGGATTTTTTCTCCGGATTTACTTTTCACCCTTCTCGTAAGGAATCCCGTCCGCTGCCGGAGCAACAGCTCTGCCCACGAATCCTGCCAGGGCCAGAAGGGTAAGGATATAGGGCAGGGAACCCAGCCAACCCCGAGGAATGTTTGCCAGCCAGGGGTAGGTCGTGGTAAGGCTCTGAATTACATCTCCCGCTACTCCAGCAAGGGTGAAGAAGAGCACGGCAAGCAGCGTGTTCAAGGGTTTCCACTTGCCGAAGATCATAGCCGCCAGGGCAATGAATCCCTTTCCTGCGGGCATGTGGTTGTCGAAAATATCCAGTTGTCCGATGGACATGGAGGCCCCTGAAATCGCTGCTAAGACACAGGAGGCCATCACGCAGAGATAGCGCACGAGGTAGATGTTTACCCCCAGAGTGTCTGCAGCCTTGGGGTGCTCACCCACAGCTCGAATGCGCAGTCCCCACTTTGTCTTATAGAGCAGAAAATGCATTAAGAAGGGGATAACCAGGGCAAAATAGACAAAGACAGTTTGCTTGTTCATGACCCCCCAGAAAATGCTGGCCACGACAGGGATCCGGGAAACGAAGTAAGATATCGGGAAGCCGATAATCAGGGCACCAAGTGCAGAGAAGAGCCATTTCCTCCTATTCCTTCTTAAAATGGCAGCAAAGATAAAGAAGAATGAAATCACAAGGATTCCTAAAAGGAGCCAGCTTGCTGCTTCAGGGGAAAGCTTAACTCCCTGGGCAAAAGAGGGAACGGAAGGAGAATGGCCCGTGGTATTAAAGATGCGCTCCAAAAGGTAGGTCATTCCGCCCAGGGCGAAAATGTTGATCGCTACGCCATAAACGATCTGGTCCCCTCTCCAGGTAACGCAAATATAGGCGTGAAGAAGGCCCATGACCAGTCCTACACCGATTCCTAAAAGGAGACCGATCCAGGGGTTTCCGGAATAGTAAGAGCCGACAACAGCAAAGAACCCGCCCATTCTCATCAAGCCCTCAAGGGCAATGTTCACCACTCCTGAGTTCTCGGTGATCACGCCCCCCAGGGCGGAAAGGAGAATCGGGGTACCGAACTGAAGCATGGAAGCCAGAGAGAGAGTAATTATCTGCTCAACCATGAGTTAATCCTTTCTCCGTGCAGGAAGCATCAAAAGGTAGCGGATAATGTAATAGGCAGCAATAAAGAGCACGACGGAGCCCTGAATAATATCGGCGAATGATTTATGAATCTTGAAGGGAGGAAGCTGCATCGCGGTAGCTCCTCCTCGGATGAATCCGAAAAGGGTAGCTGAGAGCATAATGCCGATGGGATGGTTCTGACCGATCAGGGCCATAGCAATTCCATCAAAACCGTAGCCCCCTGGGAAAACCCCGGGGAACTTGAATTCCGTGCCACAAACCATAATAACCCCTCCGAATCCAGCCAAGGCCCCAGCAAGGAACATGGAAAGCATGATCCTTTTCTTGACGTTAATCCCGGCATAGCGTGCAGCGTGAGGGTTGTAGCCTGAGGCGCGAATCTCATAACCCACCACGGTTCGGTAGAGCAGCCAGAAGACAAAGGCTACGGCGGCCAGGGCAAAGAAAATTCCTATGTTCAAGCGAACTCCCGGAATACCGTAATGCCACTGGTAAATAAAGTACCCGGAGAACCCGGTGACTGCCCCGGAGATGATCAAGGAAAAAAGCCAGCCAATCTTTCTCAGCCTGGAGCTTCTCTTAAAAATCAGGTACGCAATAAAAAAGGAAGCAACAAAAATCGTAGCAAGAAGGGCGAACCTCCCCACGACGTTGGGAGGTTCAGCAAGAAAGCGCCAGAGTTTGGCGGAGGATAAAATCCCCGGGGTTCCCGCCTCAGAAACTACTATTTGGGTGGAGGCAGTAGGTTTCACGGACATAGGTCCGGTAACCAGCCAGTTTTGAATCAGGTAGTATGCAATCCAGTTGAGCATGATCGTGGAGATGACCTCGTGCACTCCCCTGGTCACCTTCAACCAACCGGCAATTAATCCCCAGATCCCGGAAGTAATCCCTGCAAAAAGGAAGATTAAGGGAATGTGCAGGTAAGGAGGGAGGGAAACCCAGTGGCCGATAAAGGCAGCAGAAATCGCCCCCACCATAAACTGACCTTCCGCGCCAATGTTGAAAAGACCGCAACGGAAGGCAAGCCCCACGGACAAACCGGTAAACATCAGGATGGCTGCTTTAAGGATGGATTCGGAGATATTGGATAGACTACCAAAAGCCCCTTTAAGGAGGGCGTAGTATGCGCCAAAAGGGCTTTTCCCGGCAATTGCAATCAGAACCATCCCCACGAGGAATCCTAAGATAATACATACGACGGGAACTAGAAAATCAACAATGCGCTCGTAGGTGATCCTTTTATAGGTGGGGTAAGCAAGGGCAGTGCTATCGGGATTTCCATTTTTATCAGACATGAACGCTCTCCTGTTTCTTAACACCGAGCATGTAGAGCCCGATTTCCTCTTCCGTAACTTCTTGGGAGTCAAAAGCGGCGACGATCTCTCCTCCATACATCACAGCAATCCTGTCAGAAAGGGAAAGAATTTCATCAAGCTCCAGGGAAACCAGAAGCACCGCTTTTCCGTTATCTCTTTCCTTTAAAAGCTGCTTGTGCACGAACTCGGTGGCCCCGATATCCAGCCCCCTTGTGGGTTGAGAGGCAATCATGATCTCCGGCTTGGAGGAAATCTCTCGGGCGACAATCACCTTTTGCTGATTCCCGCCTGAGAGTTTGGCGGCCTTAATCCTGTGATCATGGGGTCGGATATCGAACTCCATTACTTTGCTTCTGGCAAATTCCTCAACGGCTTCTCGGTCCAATCCGTTCCCTCGGGCGAAAGGAGGAGAGCTGTGCATACCCAGAATTAGGTTTTCAGAAACATCGAAGGGTAAAACGAGGCCCAGTTTATGCCGGTCTGAGGGAATGTGCGCCATTCCGGAGACCCGCAGGGCTCGGGCATCAGGGTGAGTGAAGAGTTTACCCTTTATCTTGATCTCACCGGAAATTGGAGTCCGTAATCCGGTAAGCACTTCCACCAGCTCAGTCTGACCGTTTCCCTCTACCCCAGCGATTCCTAGGATTTCTCCGGAGCGTAGGTGAAAAGACACCCCTTTGACGGTGGTAATGCCCCGGTCATTTTGAGCCATAATGTTATGGGCCTCAAGCAGAACATCTCCTAACTTCGGGGGACCCTTTTCATACTCCAGAATTACGTCCCTGCCCACCATCATCCTCGCTAATTGGGTCGTTGTAGCTGATTTGGCATCCACCACCCCGACAGCCTTCCCACCTCTTAAGACCGCGATCCGGTCAGCAATGGCCAGCACTTCCTGAAGTTTATGAGAAATAAAAATAACCGTCTTTCCCTGGGCCTTAAGGGACCGGATAGTTTCAAAGAGTTCCTGAGTCTCAAGGGGTGTAAGCGCTGCGGTAGGCTCATCTAAAATTAAAATGTCTGCTCCTCTAAAAAGGGCTTTAATGATCTCCACCCGCTGTTGCATACCCACAGAGATGTGCTCCACCCGAGCGTCAGGATCGATCTTCATTCCAAATTTTTCCGAAAATTCCTTAACCTCCCTTCGCGCTCGATCGAGGTCAAGGACTCCCCCGTACTTGGTAGGTTCGGTCCCCAAAACTACGTTCTCCGCCACCGTAAAAACCGGCACAAGCATAAAGTGCTGGTGCACCATCCCAATTCCCAGGGCGATGGCGTCGCCGGGGCCAGAGATTTTCCTCTCCTTACCCTTGATAATTATTTTTCCGGAATCGGGCTGATATAGACCATAGATAATGTTCATCAAGGTGGTTTTTCCGGCTCCGTTTTCTCCCACAATAGCAAAAACTTCCTGTTCGTTAATTTCAAGATCAATGTGGTCATTGGCCAGGACACCGGGAAACCTTTTTGTGATTCCTTTTAACTCGATTACGGCAGCCATTGATCACCTCTTTTTCCAAAAATAACGGGAGATGGGGTCTCCCCCATCTCCCGCAGAAAGCATTGTTTTACGGAATAGTAGGAGCCTTGAAGGTCTCTAACTTCTCCAGGGTATCCGGGACAACGAGGGTCCCCTTGATGATCATGTCCTTGATAGCGGCGATCTTGTCCAGAACTTCCTGGGGAATGATGTCCTTGGTGTAGGTGAGCAAGCTGTGGTTAACTCCACCCTCTTTCACTCCCAGCTCGACGATTCCGCTCTTGAAAGTTCCATCAACTACGGATTTGCAGGCCAGCCAAACAGAAAGGTCAACGTGCTTGATCATGGAGGTCAAAACACGCCCGGGAGCCATGTAATCCTGGTCGGAGTCCACGCCGATGGCGAAGAAGCCCTCGCCCTTTTCCTTGGCAGCCTCGATCACGCCGATTCCGCAGGCACCAGCAGCGGCGTAGATGATGTCCGCATTCTGGCCGAATTGGGCAACGGCGTTTTTCTTGCCGTCATCGGCGGAGGTGAAGTTCCCGGTGTAGTTCACCAGAACCTTGGCATCGGGATTGGCAGTCATTACACCAGCGCGGTACCCGGCTTCAAATTTCTTGATGAGGGGAACCTCCATTCCGCCAATGAATCCCACGATATTGGTCTTGGTCATGTACCCGGCCATAGCCCCCACGAGGAAGGATCCCTCATGCTCTTTGAAGGAGTAGGAAACAACGTTCGGAGGATAGGGGTCCATAACGTTTCCGCTTTCATCGGTAAGGACGCCATCAATCAGCATGAACTTGGTATCGGGGAACTGAGGGGCAACCTCAGCAACGGCCCCTGTGAGCATGAAGCCCACGGCGATTACCAGGTCGCACTTTTCATCAGCGGCCATCTTGGTGAGGTTAGGAACGTAGTCCTCGTTGGCCTTGGATTCCACGATTACGGGGTTGACATCCAGGGAGGTAATCCCCACATTTGCCAGGTCAGGAGGAACAGTTTCAAGGGCCCATCCAGCAGCCCAGTCCTCTAAGCCACGCAGGGCGGAGTCGTTGAAGGACTTATCACCACGGCCACCAACGTCCGTAACTAAACCAACCTTGATACCAGCTTTGGGCATGACACGGTAAGCAATAGCGGCGGTTTCCGCGCGGGTGATGTTGTCTGTGGGACGGAAGGCGTTAGTAGCATCGCCCTTCATGATACCCTTTTCCACTGCCGCAGCCACAAAGGGCTTGGCCCAATCGGAAATCATATCCTTATCCACGAAGTTTCCAGCGTGAGCAAAAACGAACTCCGCATCGATCGTGGTTTCGTCAATGCCCTTGGCCTTCACCACAATCTTGGCAGCCTGCTCACGGGTGATGGGATCGTTGGGCTTGAAGGTGCCATCCGGATAACCCCCGATAATCCCCTTCTCAACAGCAGCAGCCACATAACCGAAGAACCAGTCAGAGGTGTTTACATCCGAGAAAGTGGATTCTCCACCAGTGGCGGGAGCGATACCCATAACAGACGTCAAAATCTTCACGAACTCAGCTCTGGTAATGGTATTGTTAGGTTTGAAGGTGCCATCGGGGTAACCGGAAATGTAATTCTTCTCCACCAATTTGAGAATGGTTTGCTCTGCCCAGTGCCCGGAAATATCAGAAAGACTGGTAGCAGCGGTAATAGGCAAAATGGCAGGGGGCAAAAGCAGCGCAAAGGTTAAAACAGCAATTAGGAACTTCTTCATTTCAAACCTCCTTTTTATTAGATTTGAGAAATTCCTAAATCACCGAGACTATTTTTTAAAATTTCCTCACCTCCTTAAGCCCCTAAAATTCTTCAAAAAAATTATACACTGTTTTGGAAATTGACTATAGAGTGACAATTTCAACCTGAGATTTCAACTGGTCGATAAAATCGGTCCAGGCCTTGTTTTTCTTTTCGTTAATCAAAGTCTCCTGGATGTCCTCTTTAATAGTTTTAACCTCCACGAGGTTGAGAATGTAGAATTTACCAGAATCCTCGATAATCTGGGAATAAGATCCGGGACTCATATTGAGCAAGGCGTTCAGCTGCCAGGCCTTAAGGTTATTCCGTTCCACAGTTCCCATATCTCCACCTTGAGAGGCGGTAGTCGTGTCCGTAGAGGTCTTTTTTGCGATTTCCTGAAAATCTCCTCCCTCGGACAGTTGCTTCAAAACGTCCTCCGCCTGAGCCCTGTCGTCCAACTGGATCTGGCGGAAGTGAAACTTGAAGGGATCATCTATTTGGGCCGTGTAAGGGTCTTTGCGATCGTAAACGTAGAAAATCCCATAGCCGTTCTTCACGGGCACAAGGTCACTGAGCTCACCAACCTTGAGCGAGAAGGCAGTTTCTTGAAATTGTTCGCCGAAGCTTCCCACATAATCGCCCTTTTCGATGAAACCCAAATCACCACCTTTATCCTTTATATTTTTGTCATCGCAGTATTGTTTAGCCAGGGTGGCAAAGTCCTCCCCGTTTTTCAGGCGCTCAATGATGTCGTTACCCAATTTTAAGGTATCCTCCTCGCTGCGGTTACCGTTCATGGTCAGGACGTTTGCCAAAAAAATGAATTTAAGCGCTACCTTCTCTATTTGATCGTAATTCTTGTGGTACTGATTGAAATAGTCCGTGATATCCTGCTCGGTTACCGTTACCGTTCCAGTTACCTCTTCGTAGATCTTGCGCCTAAGGATTTGCTCTGCCATGGCTTCCTGGAACTGTTCCCAGGTTTTTCCCTGCTTGCTCAAATTCTGCTTAATTTCATCCTCAGTAAGGCCCTGCTGTTCCTCAAACTTTTTTATTTCCTGATCTATTTCGTCCTGAGTTGGTTCCAGTCCCCGGCGCCGTGCTTCCTTGAGAGCCAGCTTTTCCTGAATCAAGCTTTCCCTCATTTGTTCCCAGAGGGTGTTCCATTCTTCCGACCCTACCTGAATTTCTCCCTCCTGAATGTTCAGTTGCGTCAGCCAGGTATTAAGGAGGCGATCCACATCAGCCCGGTAAATTTTCTCCCCACCAACGTAAGCCACCACGTTCTTAGTGGAGAAGTACCAGAAACCCAAAACAACAGCGAGAATTACTATGGCTACCCCTACTCCAATCCCTACCCATTTCAAAATTCTCTCATAACCTGAATGGAAGCGGGATTCTTTCGCCCGAAGATGTTTTTTTCGCTCAAGTTCTGCTTGTTTTCGTGCCCTTTGCTTTTTGCTCATTGGATAGCCTTCCTTTCTTGTGAATACGCTTAGATTATATCAAAGTCCTGAACTTCCGCCAGGCAAAAATGCCTCACGCGGTTTCAGTTTGAGAAGAAAATAAAGACCACTTCCGGCCCTAAAAGCCGCTCCCACAAGGAAAGCCAGCCTAATACCGATTAAGTCTGCCAGAGCTACTCCCAGAAGTGGCAAAAAAACAGCGGAAGCATTGGTGAGCGTATTGAATACGGCAATGTGCCTTTCTCTGGCGTTTGGCGGAGAAACAGCGAGAAGATAATTGAAGGACACCAGATAGTACCCGGCCCAGAAGGCACCAATCAGTAGATTAAAAAGAACAATGGGGAGGAGGCTTGTGGAAATCGCATAGAAAATTGGGGAAAGTGCCATCAAAAAGGTGGTAATAGACATCATGAGTCCCTGGCCGTATCTGGTCGCCCAGCGCGCCCAGATGGGATAAAAGATAATCTGGCCTAATGCAGAAGCAATGCTGATCAAGGAAACCCAACCAGGGGTGGCCTTCAAATTCTGTACCGTATAAATCGTAAACAGGGGTAAGAGCCCTTGATAACCGACCTGGAAAATCAGCGTCCCTATAGTAAAGCGCCGATACTCGGAGTTCACTTGAAACATTTGTTTTAAGGGAACAGAGTTCCTTTCCTCTTCGGGCTTGGTCAAAGGTTTCAATTGAAAAAGGAAAGAGACTTCGGCTAAGGAGAAGGCAAAAGAGGTCAGAAATATTACCCTGTAGCTCCAGGGAAATCCCAGAGCGTCCATGACGATACCAGTGATCAAAGTAATGGCGATACTGGATATAGCAACCAGCCTATTCCTCTGGGAGAATGCCTGATCCCTTCCTTCTTCTGGTATTGCTTCAGCAATCAGGGATTTCCAGGAAAGGCTACTCCAGGACCAGGGTAAGGAAGAGAGAGCGTAAAAAGCCAGAAGCAGGTACACTCCTTTATCGATCAAAGTAGCCAGGGCAAAAAGAGGGTAGAAAATCCTGGAAATCAAAGTCAAGATGGCGGTGAATTTAACTTTATTCCGCTGCTTTTCCACCCAGGGCAGGCCAGGAAGAAGCGATAAACTGGTGACCAGGGAAGGTAACGCCGTGAGGAGACCAAATTGAAAGGAAGTAGCTCCCAAATCCCGAGCGTAAACTCCCAAAAAAGGAAGAACCATATTCTGGGCAATGGAATTGAACAGCCCATTTAGGTTGTTGGCTTTGATATTATTTGTGAGGGGGGTTCTCTCTTTTGCTTTCATTCCAGAAAGAATCCAGCTCTTCGGGAGAAAGCCGGGAGGGGTCTAAACCCTTTTCGTGAATTTTATTTAGAGCCCTCTCGTACCGCTCGAGGAATTTATCTGTGGCTCTGTGCAGGGCTTCCTCAGGATTGATTTTAAGAAAGCGAGAAAGGTTGACTAGGGTAAAAAGCAGATCCCCGATTTCCTCGGCAATTTTCTCCTTTTGCCCTTCCTCTAAAGATTTCCCTAACTCCCTCGTTTCCTCCTTAATTTTTTCCAGGACCCCGAAACCAGACTGCCAATCAAACCCATTATGCGAAGCGGATTCCTGAATGCGCTCTGCGCGAAGGAGCGCAGGCATATAGCGGCGATACATATCGGTTCTGGTCCTTCCCTCCACATTTTTCAGCGCTTCCCACTGTTTCTCCACTCCCTGAGGGGTGGACACGGAGGAGGAGGCAAAAACATGAGGATGCCTGCGAACCAGCTTCTCAATCAAAGTAGACATTACCTCAGAAGGAGAAAATTCGTCCCCCTCCTCCCCTATTATGGAATGAAAGACCACCTGAAGCAGCACATCCCCCAATTCAGCCTTGATTTTTTCAGGATTCGCCTCTTGAATGGCAGCGTTCAATTCCCAGGACTCCTCTATCAGGTATTTTCCTAAGCTCTCATGAGTCTGCTCTCTATCCCAAGGACATTTCTCTCTGAGAGTGCGCATCACGGAAAGGAGCTTCTCAAAGAGTTCCCCCTCTTTTTCACAGTCAGCTTTAAGCAGGATGGGAAGTTCCTCAAGGAAATTTTCCTCCTCCTCGTTTATAGCGTCAGGGCGTAAGGAACGGATCTTCAAAATCGCTTGAGAGGGAGTTATGCCAGAGCTAATTAAATAAGCAGCCACCATTGTGGGGCTTCTTTCCAACCCCGCATAGCAGTGTGTGAGGGTCTTGCGGTTCATGGTTCTCATTAAACGAAGGAAGGCGAAATAATCCTTGATTTGCTCTAAAGAAGGAATTTTGTCTTCCATGGGCAAATGGAGGAGCTCCATTCCCGGGAAATCAGCTTTCTCAAGAGGTAACAGAGTAAGGGAAACGATGGCCTTGATCCCCTGCATTTTCAATTCCTCCTGGTCCTCAGGGGTCACCTGGGGGGAAAAAGCAAGGTAATCAGTAACCCAGTAAATTTTTGCCATTAAGAGTGTGTCTCCTTCTCCAGAATACGCAAAACTTTTAGCACAAAATCGAGAATCTCTCCATTCCTTTCATTCTCCAACCTGAGGTAAAAGTGGTCTTCCTTTATTTTGAGCCTCCTGGGGAAGGCTTCGGAAAGCTTAACAAACCTTTCCGGCTCGAAAGCGGGTTCTCCTTTCCAGTAGAAAACGACGAGATTACCCTCCCTAACCACTTTCTTTATTCCAAGTTTTTCGGCTACAATGCGCGCTTCCACAGCCTGGAAGAGAAGTTCGCAAGGGGAGGGAATGGGGCCAAATCTATCCTTCATTTCGTTCCTGAGGAGTTGCAGCTTTTCCTTTGAGCTCAGGGTCGTGAGCCTCTCGTAGAACTCCACCTTGCTTTCCTCGTCCATGTAGCTTGTGGGAATGTAAGCGTTCACCCCAAGCTCTATCACGGTCCTTTCCTTCTCTGGTGGAGGAAGTTCCTCCCCTCTCTGGATCCTTTCGATAGCCTCCTCCAGCATTTCACGGTACATCTGAAACCCAACCTGAAGCATGAAACCATGCTGCTCTTTGCCCAGGACATTTCCCGCGCCCCTGATTTCCAGATCCCTTAGCGCGATCTTCATGCCACTTCCCAGCTGGGAGAAATCTCTGATAGTCTCCAGCCTTTTTTCCGCTTCTTCACCTAAAGCACGGGAACGCGGGTACAGGAAATAGGCATAGGCGCGCACGTCGCTCCTCCCTACCCTGCCCCGGAGTTGATAAAGCTGGGCCAGGCCAAGATTATGCGCATCCGCGACAATCAGTGTGTTTGCCCTGGGAATGTCTATTCCGGATTCAATGATCGTCGTGGAAAGGAGAACGTCATACTCTCCCTGGGCGAAATCCCACATTACCTGTTCCAGCCTGTCTTCGGGCATAGCACCGTGGGCTATGGCAATTCGAGCCTCAGGAACTAATTCCACGAGCTTGGCATATAACCTGGGTAAGGCATGGATCCGGTTGTGGACAAAGTAGACCTGGCCTTCTCGATTAAGCTCATAGAGGATGGCTCTCCTGACCAGATCGTCGGTGAATTCAGTTACATAGGTCTTCACCGGATATCGGTTCTGGGGCGCGGTTTCCATGATGCTGGTATCTTTAATCCCCAAAAGACTCATCTGCAATGTCCTGGGAATGGGAGTGGCGGAGAGGCTGAGCACGTGTACGCTCCCCTTGAGTTTCCTGATTTGTTCCTTTTGCATTACCCCGAATCTGTGTTCCTCATCAATTACCAAAAGCCCCAGGTCCTTAAATTCCACGTCGCTGGAAAGCAGGCGATGGGTCCCGATCACAATGTCAATTTTTCCCTCTTTCAGCCCTTTAATGACGGCCGCCTGCTCTTTGGGCGTACGGAAACGGGATAAAATACCTATCTTCACGGGGAAACCCTTCATGCGCTCTAAAAATGTGTTGTAGTGCTGCTGGCAGAGTATGGTGGTAGGAACTAAAATCGCCACCTGCTTTCCCGCCGCTACCGTCCTGAAAGCGGCTCTGATAGCTACTTCAGTTTTCCCGTAACCTACGTCTCCGCAGACCAGGCGATCCATCCACCTTCCCCTTTCTAGGTCCGAAAGGACATCTATAATAGTCTGCTTTTGGTCAGGAGTTTCCTCATAGGGAAAGGACTGAGCAAGCTCTGTCTCCCATGGTTCATAGGCCAAAAAGGGCTCAGGAAAATTAATTTCCTTTACGGCATAGATTTGCAGGAGTTCCTGGGCAACTCTCTCCACGGATTCCTGAACCCTCTTTTTAGTCCGGGTCCATTCCGTGGTATTCAACCTGGTTAACGGGGGTAGTTTTACGCTATCTCCGAGATACTTCTGGATCAGGTAGATTTGGTCGCTGGGAATAAAAAGTTTGTCCTCTCCCGCATAGGCTATCTTGAGGTAATCTCGACTGACATCGTCAATAGTCAGGGTTTCCAGACCCTGGTAGCTCCCGATTCCGTAAGTCTGATGAACAACGTAATCCCCTACCTGGAGCTCCTCGAAAGAGCTTACCGGTCTTGCCTGGCGGTACTTTCTTTCAACGTAGGCCTTTTTCCGCCAGCCGAAAAGCTCGAAATCAGACAGGACAACCAGGCTGGAATTGGAGTGCATGAATCCCGAGGGAAGAGGCAAATCCCAGATGAAGACCTTGTCCCGGGGAAGCTCCTCCCGCAGGGAATTTATTTCCTTAAGCGAGATCCCCTCATTTTCCAAGGGTTCCCGATATCTTCTCGCCCCCTTACCAGCAAACAAAACCCGGGTTCCGGAACTAAGCCAGGATTTCAACTGCATGCTCAGATCAGTAAGCTGGGGCAAGGGAGGCGGGGTCTCTATGGGAAATTCCAGCGGTGCGCTGAACGGGGTACAGTATATCACCCTGTTCCGCTCGAGTTCTTTCTTAAACTGGGACCACTTTAAGAACCCTTCTTTATTTAACGGGAGTTGTTCACCCCTTTGAATAGCCTCTTTGTAAATCTTCTCTGAAGTTTTCATGAATTCCTGGAAAGCAAACGCGACCCTTGCTTCCTCTTCGGAAACTACTGTTACATTTCCAGGAAAGTACTGCCAGAGCAAGGAACTTTGCGAGAAAAAGGGGAAGTAATAATCCTCCTCAAGGAAATGCAGTCCATTCCTCAAAAATTGAAGATCCCGCAAGACGTTCTCTTCCAAAAACCTGGCCTCAGATAACTTCTTTTCCTTCTTTAGCGTTTTGAGGTGATCCTGAAATGCTTGCTCGAGATAATCGAGTTTTTCTTCCTGAACTTGAAACAATCTCCAGGGAAGAAGGGCCACTTCCTCCCTTTCCTCTATAGAAATCTGGCTTGAGGGATCAAAGACTCTGATCGATTCCAATTGGTCCGCGAAAAACTCCAACCTGATCGGGAGTTCCAATGCCGGACCGAAAAGATCCATTATTCCTCCCCTGATGCTGAACTCCCCCAGTTGTTCCACTCTGGGTACCCGCTGGTACCCAGCTTGAAGTAAAAACCCTACTATGGAATCCCAGGAATACTTCAGCCCTTTCTTTAAAGGCAAGCAAAAATCTTCAAGAAAATGAGGAGGGGGTGTACATTGAAGAATAGCTTTCACGGTGGAAAGAACTATCGGGTTTTCCACCTGGCCGAGATTCCAAAGAGTGGCAATGCGCTCTGCGCGCACCGCTCGATCATAGGGCACTTTTTCTCCCAGGTAAGCTTCCAGAGCGGGAAACCTGAAAACAGGAAGGTCAAACTCCTTTAATACGAGGTAAGTCTTCTCCAGTGATTCGCTTTGAGAAAAAAGGACTAAGGTGGGAGCTTGCAGATTTTCTCTAATAAGGGCTAACAAAAATGGAAAAAATCCCTCAAGGACCCTTCCCAGAATGATCTGACCTTTTTGCGGAAGTCCCTTCAGGGTAGAAAATGTGGAAGAAATAGCGCTGAGAGCCTGAAAGAGATTCAAGCTGAAAGGAGGTTCTTGCGGTTAAAAAAATTCATACAGGCTTCAATCCCGTTGTCCAGCCAGAGCTCGATTCCCGATACCGCGTGCTCCAGAAGCAGGGGAAGTTTTTGCTCTTCCTCCCTTGAAAAATTCTGGAGCACGTAGTCCTCGGTGGGCAAATCGGGATTTTTGCCTATACCAAATCTTAGCCGGGAAAAGCTTTCGCTCTGGAGCTCAGTAATTATAGAAGCTAAGCCCTTGTGTCCCGCACTGGACCCACCTTCCTTGAAGCGAATTTCACCGAACTCGATGTCCACGTCATCATGGACTACGAGGATATCCTCGGGGCTAAGCTTATATTGGCGAGCGAAATTACTAACAGCCAGACCGGAGAGGTTCATAAAGGTTTGAGGAAGAAGGAGAATCAAATCGTCGAACTTAATGAACCGAGCCTTGCCCTTTTTGTGCCAGGGCTGCAATCCATGCTTTTTGGCATAGGCCCTCAAAATCCTGAAGCCGATGTTGTGCCGGGTGCGCTCATAGATTTTGCCGGGATTGCCCAGCCCAGCTACTAATTTCAACTCTATTCTTTTTCGGGTTCAGCCTTCTCCGGTACAGAGGGCCGTGCACCGGATTCCGGTGCTGGTGCTACCTCAGCGGGGGCCTCCTCTACCTCCGGAGGCACAATTGTTACTACCGGGGTGCCCTCATCGGTTAAAAGAGTAACTCCTTCGGGAAGAGGAATATCGCGAGCGAAGAAAGAATCCCCGATTTCCAATTGAGTAATATCCAGGTCAATGTGAGGCGGGATCTCTGTGGGGAGGCACTCGACCTCAATCTCGTGAAGGTTCTGCTGAAGAACTCCGCCCTCCTTCACTCCCTTAGCTGTGCCCACAAGATGAACTGGTACCATGACAGAGATCTTCTCGGTAAGCGAGATAGCGTGAAAGTCCACATGAAGGATGGACTCGTTTAAATAGTCTCGCTGGATGTCCTTAATCATGGCAATGAAGGAGGTTTCAGGCTCGTCGTTTTTTACGGTCAGTCTGAAAATGGCATTCAAGCCGGCCGGGTTACGCAACGCTTTAGAAAGCGTCTTTCCCTCCACTGAAATAGGTAAAGGAGAAACGCTCTTGCCATAGAGAATAGCGGGAATTTTTCCTGCCCGGCGTAACTCGTGAGTTTCGCCCTTGGATTTAGCTTCTCTTTTATAAACTTCTAAGGTAATTTCTGCCATCGTAGTTTACTCCTTTCTCGATTCAGTAAAGCGCAATTTGTTCTGAGGCACCAACGGTAAAGAGGTCGGAAATTGACCTATTTTCAAGAATCCTGATTATAGCTTCTCCTAAAAGAGGAGCTACTGAAAGCACTGTGATCTTGGATATCATTTTTTCTGGAGCAATGGGAACGGTATTGGTCACCACTAACTCCTCAATAGGGGAATCCTCAAGCTTTTTGATGGCATCTCCTACAAGCACAGCGTGAGTGCAGGCGGCCATAATCCTTCGCGCTCCGCTCTTCCAAACTGCTTCCGCTGCAGTAATCAGGGTATTTCCAGTAGTGATCATATCGTCAACCAGGATAGCCAGCTTCCCGTTGACCTCCCCAATGATGTTTGCCACTTCCGCCTCATCTGGACGAGGTCTGCGTTTTTCCACGATTGCCAGAGACCAGTTCATCTTGCTGGAGAGGATCCTTGTCCTGGGCACCCTGCCGATATCGGGGGCCACGATCACCGCATCCCCGATCCCCTTGCGAGAAAAGTAGTCCTGGAAAAGGAGAGAGGCTGTCAAATTATCAAAAGGAATATTAAAGAATCCTTGTATTTGCCCGGCATGGAGGTCAACGGCAACTACCCGGCTGGCGCCCGCTACTGTAATCAGGTCGGCCACCAATTTCGCAGTAATTGGCTCCCTTGGTCTGGTTTTGCGATCCTGCCTGGCGTAGCCATAATATGGGACCAGAGCGGTTATACTCTTAGCAGAGGCCCTTTTTAAGGCGTCAATCATGATCAGGAGTTCCATTAAATTTTCATTTACAGGCGGGCAGGTGGGCTGGAGAACAAAAACATCAAGGCCTCGAACGCTTTCCGCACAGCGCACCTTGGTCTCTCCGTCTGCAAATCGCGAGACTTCCATCTCTCCCAGCTTAATGCCCAAAAAGCCGGCAACCTCCTCCGCTAAGGGACGGTTGCTATTACCTGTAAACAGATGGATTCTTTCGGGAGTACTCACTTTGCGCTCCTCTCTATAATTCCTTTAATTTCCGAATGATCTTCAATTGTGGCGTCCTTCAGCCACAAAAACGGCCCTAAAATACAAAATTCTCCAACAACCGTTTTTCCCTCAAGCATGGTGAAAGGCTTAATCACGGTATCACGGCCAATCTTCACATTCCAATCTATAAAAATTGTTTCGGTGTCCTCCAGAGTGACACCCTCTTTCATTAAACGAGAAAAAAGGCGAGAACGCAAGATTTTCTGACAAAGAAAGAGCTGCTCCCTGTCATTCACTCCGATACAGGGAATATCCTCCACAGTGACTGCCTCCACCTTTCCCTCCGCCTGCATCAAGGGCACGACATCAGTAAGGTAGTATTCTTTCTGAACGTTCTCAGGCTTGACCATTTTAAGGAAGCGAAAAAGGTCTGGTAGCTTGAAAGCGTAAACTGAGGTGCAGACTTCCTTAATCCCAAGTTCGAAAGGAGAAGCATCCGATTCCTCAACAATTCTTTCAAGGCTTCCATCCTTTTTGCGGATTACCCTGCCCAGGGAGGAGGGGTCATCTACCCTGGCAGTAAGAATTGTAGCCAGGGGTTTTCGCTCCTCATGAAAGTTAAGAAGTTCCTCTAAGTGGCGCCTTTGAATTAAGGGCATATCTCCGGGAACTACGAGCAAAGTCCCCGATTTTGAGGATAGATACGGTTCGAGCTGCATCAAAGCGTGTCCGGTTCCCAGTTGCTTATCTTGAAGAACGTAGGAGTAATTGCCTTCGATTTCTTTCTTCACCAGATCTGCTTTATGCCCCACGATGATATGCACGTTTTCCTGAGGCAGAAAGTTCAAAGCGTCGAGAACATATAAAATCATTGGCCTCCCCAAAATTGGATGTAAAACCTTAGGGAGGTCCGACTTCATTCTCTTTCCTAAGCCTGCTGCCAGGACTGCTGAAAAAATCATTTCACCTTTTGGCTGGGGAGGATGGACTCGAACCACCGTTTACGGATCCAAAGTCCGTTGTCCTGGGCCGCTAGACGATGAGGGCAAAAATAACGCCGTGATAGTTTACCTGATTAGAGGAAAAGGCGCAAGATCAAAAGAGAGCTCAAAAAATCACCATACTATCGCCATCGGTGAACCCATAAGACATGCTCTCGGTGTTAAAGGCAAAAGCAATATTGCCCCTCCAATCAATGCCAATCAAACCGCAGGAACACCCTTGATCTTTAGCCCAGAGCGCTAATTCAGAAAGCACCTCTTGAGCTTTTTTAAAGTGCATCCTCTCGCAGGCTCTAAAGGCGAGGAGCAACCTCAGTATGGCTTCTCCGTGTCCCGTACAGGAAACGCCCCCATCCCTTGAGGCGTAAGTGCCCGCGCCCAGGATGCAGGAATCCCCTACCCTACCTGGCAATTTTCCCATAATGCCTCCTGTGGATGTGGCCACGGCAATGAGCCCCGAATCGTCACGAGCTACGGCCCCAACTGTGCCAAATTTATCCTCGCCAGGAGAGGTTCTATTCTGCAAAGCCTGGGAAAGTTTTGGGAGATAAGGAAGGTTACCGCTTTGCTTTAACTCCTCCAGGGCCTTCTGACGAATCTCGGTTATGGGGTTATGCTCGGGAAAATCCATTTTCCTGGCAAAGTTCAACGCTCCCTCTCCCGCAAGGAGAAGATGATCTGTTTCTTCCATAACCTTCCTGGCAACTAAGATGGGATGCTGGACGTGCTTCAAAGCAGCAACGCCACCGAAAGAGCCGTCGGAAAGCATGACGGAGGCATCCATTTCCACTTCCCCGTCCAGGTTCAACGAGGAACCGGTGCCACAATTAAAAACGGGGTTATCCTCCATGCAGGAAACAGCGGAAAGAACGGCCTCAAGCGCTCCCTTTTTAATTAGGGCTCCCCATCCACAATTCAGGGCCTCCTCAATGCCTGCCCTGTGCTCTGCCTCATTCCTTATTTTTCCCGCCCCACCATGAATGATTAATTGCGGCATAATAAACCTCCTTCAATGACATTTAATGGTCAGGAAGCTATCAAAATTACCGCTGTTCCATTTATCTGGCCAGATTTTAGTTCTTCCATGGCTAAAGGAAGCTCCTCAAAAGCAAAAGTGGTGACTTCCGGGGATAAATTGCAAGCACTGGCCTCCTTGAGAAACTCGCGGACATCAGCCCTTGTGGAGTTAGCCACGGATTGCAGAAGTCGTTCTTCGTAAATCAAATAGTAGGGAAAAGAAGGGATTGGGCTCATATGAATTCCCGCCAGGATTACCTTCCCGCCTTTATCCACATCCTGAAGCGCAAGAGGAACTATCTCCCCTGCAGGGGCAAAAATAATTGCTGCTTGAAGAGGTTCGGGAAGGGGGGCTGAATAATCTCCAGCCCATGTGGCCCCGAGCTTTTTAGCGAGCTCCAGATGCTCCTGGCCTCTTGAGCGGACAAATACCCTAATTCCCTTTTTTAAAGCGAGCTGGAGAATAATGTGCGCGGAAGAGCCAAAGCCGTAAAGGCCAAGCTTTTCCCCACAAGAGACACCGGTAAAACGGAAAGAGCGGTAACCTATTACCCCACCGCAGAGAAGAGGAGCAATTTGAATGTCGTCTAATCCTTCCGGAAGCAGGTAAGCGAAGTTCTCCTTAGCCAGGGTGTATTCCGCAAAACCTCCATCCACATCATACCCGGTAAATCTAGCATTGGGACAAAGGTTCTCCTGCCCTTTCAGGCAAAAGGAGCAGTTTTCATCAACGCTATTGAGCCAGGGGACTCCGACTCGGTCACCAATATGGAAATTCCTGACTTTCTCCCCCACTCTCACTACTCTTCCCACGATCTGGTGGCCAGGAATTATGGGAAGTTTATGCGCTGGAATGTCTCCTTCAACAATGTGCAGGTCAGTGCGACAGAGAGCGCACACGTTAACTTTGAGCAGAAGATCGTTTTCAAGGGGCAAGGGATCGGGATAATTTTCGAGAACGATCCTTTCCCTTATAGGCTTTCCTTGGGAGCGAACGACCCAGGCTTTCATCCTTTAATTGACGCAAATAATATGGTGAGCCGTGCAGGACTCGAACCTGCGACCCTCTGCTTAAAAGGCAGATGCTCTACCGTCTGAGCTAACGG
>JANLFM010000016.1:25824-28603 GCA_024655865.1 Caldisericota bacterium | reverse complement strand
ATTTCATTCGCCTCCTTTCTTCCTTTCTTCAATTATCCTGTGATGATAGGAGCCCTCCCGGACCATTACTGATCCGCACTGAGGACATCTCTCATCCATGCAGCGAACCCCTGCTTGGTGGGGTTTCCTGTGCCCGCACCTGGGGCAGATGCAAAAGCCACCGGCTCCGCGTCCCTGCCCCCCATAGCTTCCTCTTTCTTCCATCATTGGTCCTTCCCTTCTCCGACACCTGAAGCCACCAGGTCGGAATCCCGGGCCTGGTGCTTCGACCTCTACGGTGCCGCCTTCAATTTTCAGGGCTTTTCCTACAACTATGGCCTCTGCCACTTTCCTGTGAGCCGAATCCAGGATGCGGCCGAAAGTGGGACGGGAAATCCCCATCCTCTCTGCAGCCTCTTCCTGGTATAAGCCTTCAAGATCAGCCAGCTTGATGGCCTCGAGCTCGTCTAAAGTCAAAATAACCTCCTCCAGCTCAGAGGGATGAGCCCTCTCGGGCCGGAAGTAGCTGCTCGAAGGAAAACCCCCTATTCTTCTTGGACAAAATGGTCTTGGCATTTTCTTATTATTCCTTCCTTAAAAACATTATGAGCATATGCTCATAATGTCAAGAGGGTAACCTCTCCACGTTAAATTTTTTTAAACCTTTTTAAATCTTTGGTGGAAAAGCTTCACCTTGTATAACCTTTCTATTAGGCAAACCGGATACTCCTTTCTTCAGGAGATGGATTTTTTCACTTTTAAATAGGAAGGCAATTTGAGCAAAGGTAATTTTCTGCTCAACTGTGGGGCATACTTTGTCTGACAAAAGCGGAGCAGAAGCGGAGGAGAAGCGGAGCAGGTCCCTTTCGCCTCTGATTAAAAACCTCCTTCCTCAGAAAGCCAACCCCTTTTCTTGAGGAGCTTTTCCACTTTTCAATCGCCTTCTTCAGATGCGAAATTGAAGGTGGAATCGCAAACAGTTTGATATACTAATGCAGGTTGAGATGAAAAGCAGGAATCGACCTGAAATTCCAAACCCAGAGCTTGGAGGAAAATCGAGAAAAGGGAAGAAGTCTTTGAGGCGAGCGCCGCCTAAAAATACTCTTTCCGAAATTCACTCCTTTATTCTCGCCTCCCTGAGCTATCCCTCCCATATATTCCTGAATCGCCTGGTGAAGGAACTGAGAAGGGTCACGGGTTTTGAGGTGGCAATCACGCTTAGCCTTTCCGGAGAAACTACCCTGATCGCCCGAAGCCCGGCTTTCAGGCATAAAATTCCTGAATCCCTACAAGTAATACCCTCTTCGCCAGACCTTTTTTCTTTTCCCATCTATCGCGGCAAGGAGACCTTTGGGCTCCTCTTTGCAGAAAGGGGTGAGAAGAGAGAAATACCCGCATGGACGAAGGACCTTTTCTCTAAATTAGGGCGTATCCTGGGAAGTGTGGTCAAGTTTCTCCAGGAAAGTGAGTTTTTAAAGACAAAATATCGGTTGCAGAAAATCCTCAGCGAACTTCTGGGGATGACCCTCGAGGATACCCCTATCGAAAAAATCTTAAATGTAGCGCTGGAATTTTTCCTAAAACTGGAGACGCTTCATACCTCCCGCAAGGGGACAATCTGCATCCTTTCTTCAGAAGGAAAGCTGGAGATGGTTGCTCAGAAAGGAGTAGGGGAGGAAATTCTGAAGAAATGCAGGAGCATCCTACCGGGAGAGTGCCTTTGCGGGGAAGCCTTCAAGGAGAAAAGACCACAGGTTAAAAGGCATGCGGATGCCGGGGAGAATAAGAGCGGTCACGAACACCTATTCATACCTATTACTTTCCGGAAGACGACGCTGGGGTTGATTAACCTTTATATCAAAGATGGGGAAAAACCAGAAAGAAGCGGGCTGGAAATTGCCCAGGAAGTTGCCCGGATGCTTGCGGCGATCATCTGGCATTATCGTCAGGAAGAGCAGGCAAAATTCCATAGCCAGATTCTCTCCCAGTTTAAAAGCGGAGTACTTGCCCAGGACAAGGAGGGAAGGGTCGCCTATATAAACCCTCAAGGGGAGCGCATTTTAGGGAAAGAGGCGGGAAGGGTCCTTGAAAGAAATCTTAAGCGACTTTTCCCGGAAATCGGCGCTCTGGCGAATAACGAATCGAAAGAGATCATTTTTCAGGGAAAAGAGGGGAAAACTTATCTTGAGGCTTTCACCTTCCCCTTGAAGGACGTAAAAATGGCGGAAAGGGTCACTCTGCTCCAGGATGTCACCTTGCGCAAAATTGCAGAGGAAGCGCAAAGAAAAGCCGAAGAAAGATTCCGCGTTTTATTCGAGACTGCTCAGGAGGGAGTGGTTTTCGCCAACCCTGATGGGGAAATCTCCTTTGCCAATAAAGCGGCGGCAAAAATTCTGGGATATGCGGATCCGGAGGAGTTAAAGGGGAGAAAAACAGAGGAATTCTACACCGATCCTGAGAAAGTGCAATTGCTTTTCCAGGTCCTTTCCCGTGATGGTTATGTTCAGGGTAGAGAAATAGGGCTTAAAGGGAAGGGCGGAACGGTAGTTTACACCCTTGTGAGCATCGTTCCCATAAACGGGGAGAGCGCCAGGCCTTCCTATGGCGTGATTTTCACGGATATCACGGCGCGGAAAAAAGCGGAGGAGGAAAGCAGGGCGAACCTTGATCTTTACAAGAGGGTGCTTGAGGAAACGGTGAACGCCTTCTCTTTTCTTGCGGAAACCAGGGACCCATATCTTGCGGGCCATCAGACCAGGGTTACCGAGCTTGCCTGCGCCATCGCCAGAGAAATGGGGCT
>JANLFM010000016.1:0-25814 GCA_024655865.1 Caldisericota bacterium | reverse complement strand
CGCATCAAGGGATTACGCTACGCTGCCCTCCTTCATGATCTGGGAAAATTAGGAATACCCCTGGAAATCCTTTCCAAACCTGGGAAGCTCAACGAGATGGAGTTCAACCTAATAAAAATTCATCCGCAAATTAGTTATTCTATACTCAAGAACATCCCTTTCCCCTGGCCAGTTGCGGAAATTGCCTACGAGCACCACGAACGTCTGAACGGCTCTGGCTATCCCAGAGGACTGAAGGGAGAGGAAATCCTTCTGGAAGCGAGAATTTTAGGAGTAGCTGATGTAGTGGAGGCCATGTCCTCTCACCGCCCTTACAGACCGGCATTAGGCATTGAGGAGGCATTGAAGGAAATTGAGTCTAAGAAAGGAAAACTTTATGATCCTGAAGTTGTGGATGCCTGTCTGCGGCTTTTTAAGGAGAAGGGCTTCGCGCTTCATTGAGCTTTTTAAGAAGCAATGCCCCCATTTTTCCTTAAGGACGATTTTGAGAGCGCTCGAATACCTTAAAATATATTATCATGAGGGTTTATTTCTGGGATACAGATGGAAGCTTAAAAGAGCAAAAAGGGCTCCTGGCGCTCGAGGGAAAATTCATTCCCTATCCCTTCACGAAACTCCTCCTCGCTCAGGAAAACTTTCCCCTGCTCGAAAAGCTCATCCCGCTTCCTCCCTCTCTGGCTTTCCTGGGAAGTGGAGATTATCATTTTCTTACCTATTTTCACCTGCGCAAGTTTCGCTTTCCTTTTCGTTTGCTCCTGATTGAACACCACACAGACACGCAGGAGAGTGAAACCTCCCTCCTTTCTTGTGGGAACTGGATGAACTGGGCCTTAAAGCTACCGCACCTGAAGGATGTCCTGGTTTTTGGTCCGGAAGAAGTTTGCCACCTTGATGCTCGAATGAAAATCCTGGTTCCCTCGAGCCTGAATAAAATCGAGCTCCGCGAACTCCCCCTTTACATTTCTATCGATAAGGACGTTCTTGCGCCAGAGGAGTTAAAGTTAGGGTGGGAACAGGGCACCTGGAAATTGAGCGAGCTTCTCGATTTTCTTTCTCTGATTCTTTCCCAGAGCGTAAATTTAATAGGCGCCGATGTCTGCGGGGAGCCTGCTTCGAGTCCTTGTGACTTTTCCCTCAAGAATCAGGCTCAGATCAAAAGGAGCGAGGCCATAAATTTAAAAATTGCCCGCCTTTTTTAGGCTATATGAGCGCTCAGGAGTTCCATTAAATAGTGAAGAATTTTTAATTTATGCTATACTTTTATTCCAAATTATTTAAGGAGGGGATTTATGAAAAAAATTATTCTTTCAATGGTGGTTTTTATCATGCTTTTAAGTATCGCTGCCTGTGGCGGAGGGGCTCCCTCGACACCAACGGCAACACCGTCGACGCCAACCTCTTCTCCTTCCCCAACTCAGGCTACACCGACAAAGACGATAATTGTAGGCACGGCAGCGGAATATCCGCCCATGGAATATATCGAAAACGGGGAGATCGTAGGCTTCGACATCGACCTGATTAAGGAAGTAGCTCGCCTTGCAGGTTACAACGTGGAAATCCAGAACGTTCCCTGGGATGGCATTTTTGCCTCATTAAAGGCCAAGAAAATTGATGTCATCGCCTCCGCTGTGACAATCACCGAGGACCGAAAGGAAGAGATGCTTTTTGTCGGACCTTATCTGGAAGCCGGGCAGGGAATAGTGATTAAGAAAGATCGCACGGATATTAAAGGCCCTGAGGACCTCAAGGGAAAGAAGGTAGGGGTGCAGAAGGCCACCACCGGAGACGAAGCAGCCTCCGCTATGGAGGGGGTAGAGGTGGTGCGCTATGAGGATATCCTTATGGCATTCAAGGACTTGGAAATCGGCAGGATCGATGCCGTGATTAATGATGTCCCGGTGAACGCTTATCAAATTAAAAAGTCGGGTGCCGAGTTAATTCAAATCTCCAAAAAATTCACCGTGGAGGAGTACGGTTTTGCCGTGCGCCTGGACGATAACGTGCTTCACCAAGCCCTTTCTCAGGCTTTGCAGAAGGCCAAATCCATCAATACCTATAAGAAGATCTACGATAAGTGGTTTGGCGGAAGCTAATCCTCAACCGCGCGGATAAATCAGGAAGTGCTCCCAGAACGGGGAGCACTTCTTTAGTTTAGGAGGAAAAATGGATTTTCGCTTTGATCTTTTCGTGGAGATTCTGCCCCAACTCTGGAAGGGAATGCAGATGTCCCTGCTTTTGACCTTCTTAGGGATGGCTCTAGCCATAGTCGTCGGTCTGGTTGTAGGGATAGCCCGTCTTTCTAAAAGCGCCTTTCTCACATGGCCCACGAACATCTATGTGGAGGTAGTCAGAGGAACCCCTTTGATGCTTCAAATTCTTGTCATCTATTACGCCCTCCCGCACCTGGGAATCAATTTTGGACAGGTCACCTCGGGATTTTTCGCTTTAGGCATTTGCTATGGCGCCTACATTTCCGAGATCTTCCGGGCCGGTATTCAGTCGATAGAAAGAGGACAGAGGGAAGCTGCTCGTTCCTTAGGGATGACCGGCGCTCAGGCTATGCTCTACATCATCCTTCCCCAGGCTGTGCGGCGCATCCTCCCACCCTTGACCAACGAGTTTGTGGCCATGCTCAAGGATTCTGCTCTGGTGGCCATTGTAGCCCTTTTTGAGCTCACTACTACCGCCAGATATATCTCGAGCTCTTCCGGAAACGTCTTCACACCATATATCGGGGCTGCTCTGTTCTACCTGATCTTTACCATCCCCATTTCTCGGTTAGTGATTGTAATGGAGAAGAAGCTGAGGGCTGGCTTATGAAAGTTATCAAAGTGGAGAACCTGCACAAGAAATTCGGTAGCCTGCACGTACTCAAAGGAATAAACATGGAGGTGGAAGAGAGGGAAGTAGTTGTCTTGATCGGGCCCTCAGGCTCCGGGAAGACCACCTTGCTTCGCTGCCTGAACCGCCTTGAAGAACCTACAAGCGGGAAAGTTTACGTTCTCGGTCAGGACGTCACCGCCAGAGAGACAAACATCAACAAAATCCGCCAGCAGATGACCATGGTCTTTCAGCTCTTTTACCTTTTTCCTCACCTTACAGCCCTGCAAAATGTTACCCTGGCTCCGATCAAAGTGGCTAAAAAATCTAAAAAGGAAGCCGAGGAGTTGGGGATGGAACTTTTAAGAAAAGTGGGTTTAGAGGAGAAAGCAAATTCCTACCCCTCTCAGCTTTCCGGTGGTCAACAGCAAAGAGTAGCCATCGCCAGGGCCTTAGCCATGCAGCCCAAAATTATGCTTTTCGATGAGCCTACCTCAGCCCTGGACCCTGAATTTACGAGGGAAGTGCTCGACGTAATGAAGAAACTGGCCTACGAAGGAATGACCATGCTTGTAGCCTCCCACGAGATGGGCTTCGCCCGTGAGGTGGCCTCCCGCATCCTCTTTCTTGATGAAGGGGTGCTTATGGAGGAAGGGACACCAACGGAAATGTTCGCCCACCCACGTACGGAAAGGTGTCGGGCTTTCCTGAGCAAGATCCTTTAGAGGAAGATGGCCGTTTACCGTAGTCGATCCCCGGAAGAAACTCGCTCCATAGCCAGAGAGCTTGCCAGGGGCCTCAAGCAGGGAAGCGTGGTAGCTCTTTTCGGGGAATTGGGCGCAGGAAAGACGGTGTTCGTTCAGGGGCTGGCTGAGGGTCTGAGAATTCCCTCGGGCTGGGCTAAAAGTCCCTCCTTCACCCTGATCAGGGTTTTCCCCGGAAAACCACCCTTTTATCATCTGGACCTTTATCGGCTGGATGATCCCTTGAGGGAAGACCTGGATTGGGAGGAGATTTTTGAGTGGGGCATTACGGCGGTAGAATGGGCGGAAAAGATAGAGGAGATTCTGCCCGATAGCGCCATCAAGGTCCGTCTAAGAATAACAGGTCACCTGGAACGGGAGATTGAAATTGAGCAAGGAAAAGGTTCTGGCGATTAACACAGCTACTCCACACGCTGGAGTAGCGCTCCTTGAGGATGGAGTGGTGCTCGAAGAGTGCCTCTGGCTCCAGGGAACAACGAGGGGAGTTTTTCGCCCTTATCAGAATCTCCTGGCAAACAATGTGAAAAGACTCCTTGAGTCTCTTAAGGTCTCACCGGAAGAGATCCTTTTTCTCGCGGTGACTGTGGGCCCCGGATCCTTTACCGGGGTTCGCTCTGGTGTAGCTTTCGCCAAGGGGCTAGCGTTAGCTTGCCAGATTCCCATTGTTCCCGTTCAAACATTAGAAGCGCTGGCCTGGCAATCTGGCCCCGGCACTCTCTGCCCTCTCGTCGACGCTCGTCACGGCGAGCTTTACTGGGGAGTGTACCAGGTGATGGAGCAAAGTCTGAAGGAAATTATTCCCAGCTCCGTGGGTATCCCTGAGGAAATAGGGAGAAGAGTAGGGGAGTTTACGGATCTTACTTTTACCGGAGAACCTTTGTGGAGAAAGGAAAAGCTTCCCCAAGCAATTCGAGAAGGAAAATTCTCTCCTCAGGGGACCTGGTGCCTGAGGGCTCAGGCCGTGGGAGAGTTAGGGCAGATTTATTTCCGTGAAGGGAAAAACAAGAAAGCAGAAGAGATCGTCCCCCTTTATCTAAGGGGGATATAAGTTTATAGGCCCCCAGGAAAATGTGATACATTTTCCTGGGGTAAAAATTTATAAATCAATGGATCCCGAGGTATTGAAAAGAGCCCAGAAAGGGGACGAAGAGGCCTTCGCTCAGATAGTGAGCGAACACCAAAACTTGGTGTACACCGTGGCTTTAAGGATCCTGGCAAACCCGGATGACGCTCTGGATGCTGCCCAGGATGTCTTTTTCAGGGTATGGAAATCCCTTTCCAAATTTCAAGGACGCTCGGAGTTCACAACCTGGCTTTACCGGATAACAGCAAACATTTGCCTGGACTATATTAAAAAGAGAAAGAGGGAAAGGCGGGTTTCCCTTTCCTGGCCAGATGAACAGGAGGAACGATTCCCTGAGACCGATGTTACAATCGACGAGGAAATGGATAGAATTGAGGTGAAGGACAGGTTAGAGGAGATATTAGAAAAGATGAACCCTATTTATCGTTCGGTTCTGGTTTTAAGGGATATTTACGGATTCTCCTACGAGGAGATCTCCCACCTCTTGAAGATCTCTCTCCAGGCGACAAAAATTAGGATTTATCGAGCTCGCCTGGATTTCAAAAGCAGATTCCGCCAGCTTGAGAGCGGAACAGACAAAGAGGGTGCTTGAATGCGCTGCGAAGAAGCCGCCTCCTTAATGCCCGCCTACCTGGAAGGGGAACTTCCGGAAGCAAAGCGTCTGGAGCTCGAGAAACACCTCTCTTCTTGCCCCACATGCAAAAGGAAATTTGAGGAGCTTGTGAGGAACAGGGAACTTTTAAACAGGGAACGGGACAATATCCTGAAGGCCCCGAGAACGCTCGCGGAAGGAGTGTTAGAGCGAATCCGAAGGGAAAAAGAGACACTCAGGAAAAGAGCCAGAATGCTCAGATCTGGCCTCCTGGGATTTGTCTTCGCTCTGGGAGCCGCCTTCCTGACCACTCTTTTCAAACGCAAGAAACATCAGCCGGAGAGGCGGTGATTCCCTTCCACGTTCTTGCCCTGAAACGCTCCAGTTTTCATAATCTAACAAGGAGGTATTGAAATGGATAGAGTGCAGATTTTGGAGACTTTAAAGCAGATTGTGAGAGAAAAGCTAAATTACAAAGGCGATCTGGAAGAGAAGACCGAATTCTTAAAGGACCTGAACGCTGATTCTTTAGACCTTCTGTCCATTGTTATGGCTGTGGAGGATACCTTTGGGATAAAAATCCCCGATGAGGATCTACCTCAATTGAGGACCGTAGGGGACGCCCTGGAGTACGTGCTTAAGAAGAAAGCCTGAAAGGAAGAAGTTTGCGCTTAAGACCAGGAGTGCTTTTACTGGCTTTATTTTCTGTCGTTCTCCTGGTCTTTTTCGGGGGAAAGACCGCTTTCCTCTTTTTGCTCTTTCTCTTCCTCCTGTCCCTTTTAGGGTATTTCCTGACCTGGAGGGCTTTTGCGAGACTAAAGCTGGAGCGCAGAGTGAAACCCACCCGGCTCTCCTCTGGGGAGGTGGCCCAGATAGAACTTGTTGTGGAAAACCCCAGTTCTTTGCCTCTGGTCTGGTTAGAGATCTGGGACAATTTCCAACCTTACATGATTCCACATGATGGCCCACCGCGCTTTGCCTTGAGCCTCAAGGGCAGGGAAAAAAGGGTCCTTACCTATCGCGCCCTGCTCAATAAAAGGGGGGAATACAATCTGCGCCCTTTAGTGGTCTCCGCGGGCGATCCCTGGTGCCTCTGGCGCAAGGAGAGGAGCTTTGATGCCCCGGCTAGCCTGATGGTTTTCCCCCGGATAATTCCCATCGCCACCATCAACCTGCCCCTGAGGAAACCCTTCGAGGGGAAGAAATCAGGGATCAGGGCTTATGAGGATTACACGGCAATTTCTGGGCTCCGTGAATACTTCCCTTTTGATCCTTTGAAGCGCGTACACTGGAAGGTCACAGCCCACCTGGGCAAACTTATGGTGAAAGAGTTTGAGTTTTCTTCATCCACCACCTTAGCAGTTTGGTTGGACCTCGTTTCCACAGGGCACAGCAAGGACTTTATGGAGGTCTACGAGGAATACGCTTGCATGATTGCGGCATCCATCCTTTATTACGCTTCCGAGGAACACATTCCCACACTGCTTAAGGTTTTTCCCGAGGAGAAAGGAGAACTTTCTTTAGGGAAAGGGAAAGACCACTTCCTCAGGCAGATGGAAATACTCGCCAGAGCAAGAGCAAAGGAGGGTAATCTCCTTCAGCACATGGGCCTAGCAGCTCCCCACATGCCCTGGCAATCGAACCTTGTGTTTATTTCCTCTGTTTTAAACAAGCAGTTCCTTTATAGGCTTGTGGAGCTAAGGCTGCGCAGTAGACATCTCTCCCTCTACTTGCTCTATGAAGGTTCATTCTTGCTCCCAGGGGAAAAACCCAGGTATAACTTCCTGCTTGATCCTATCGAGGTCTCCGAGTTGCGCCGAATGTCAGGAATACTGGAAGAGCAAAATATCAGTGTGCACCTGATTGGAGGAAACGAACCCTTAGAGGTGGTGTCTTGAAATGGAAGTTCCCACTCCCGCAAGGTTTTTGCGCTTCAGACCAACCTTTCCTTCCCGAAGACACCAGCCAGGATATGCAGCCGAAGGAGGAAGAAAGGATAGGAGTCGTATTCCCTTTCTGATCATCTTCCTCGTTTTCCTGCAATTTGGGCTCCACGCTCTTTTCCTGGGCCAGCTGACTACGAGGCCCCTTTTCTGGGGATTATTGGTTGTTTTTTACTCCTCCCTGCTTTTTTCCTTATTCCAGGTCAGAATAAATAAAAGCCTTCACGGTTGGCTCTGGGGTTTTTTGCTTATCCTCCTCTTTGAGAAGGTGATTTTTTATCCCTCCATTTACCCCCTGGACAATACCTGGCTTAAAGAGCTGGGAACCGGCTTTCAAAATCTTTTTGGGCTGGGAAAGGACCTCCTTTCCCCACTAAAGGTGGGAGAGCTTGTTTCCTTAAATCACAATGCCACAGCAGCTCTTTTTTTCACCCTTTCCATTTTACTCTGGCTTCCGGCTGGGGTAAGCATGGACAGGGCTCTTCGCTACAACTCCTGGGGATGGTTCCTAATTATTACCCTTCTTTTGTTGGTGTGGCTGGAACCCACGCGTACCTTCCCCTTCTTCTTCCCTCTGGAATTGATGGTGCTCGTTTCTCTCTTTTTGCTTCTGCTCTGGCGTGCCAGGGCTGAGAGATGGCGTTCCTTGCGCTTACGTCACGAGAAAGGCGATCTAAAAAGGGTCGTCCTGTGGTCTCTTCTGGTCCTGGTCCCTCTTTTAATTTTCCTGTTTCCCTGGGCCTGGGGCAGTGCAGTTCATTTTCAGTCTTTTCTTCCAAAAGTTCCACCCCTTGAAGCTTCTACCTCCCCACCCCCCTCCATCCCCCAGAGTACCCCCGCGAGCGGCACCTTCCCTTACATTACGCTTCCCCCATTTTCTCTTCCCTCCTGGGTTGAGGTTTTAGGAGGATATTCCTCCTACATTGCCATTATCCTCTTTTTCCTGATTGGGGCTTTTGTCTACTTTCGCTTCGGTAAAGGCGAATCGCTGCTTTATTTTTTGCTTGCTTTGGGGATCCTGGCGCTTGCCCTCTGGCTTTTACCTCCCTATCTTGGGCCGATCCTGACAAAGGCCTTCTACTATTTAAAGGTAGGTGTTGATTCCTTATTCGCCGCCCTGGGATTGAAAAGAGGAATAGCGGTTCCCGGAGGGACGCCGACTGGACCGGGGGAAGGAGTCAACCCGGAAACCTCAAATTGGATTGCGGAGTTTATCCGATCCCTTGCTCTCTTTTTCTCTCAAGCCAGCGTGATCCTGATCACAATAGGTGCGGTTCTCCTGGCCGTGATCTTGTTCTTCGTTCTGAAATTCGGACTGCGCCGCTTTCCCAAAATAAAGGAGCAAGGGAAGAGGAGTAAAGAGGCTCGGCCTCAAACAAGCGATTTCCTTTCCCCCTTATCCTTTTACTTCAAACTCCTCAGGATCCTTGAAGAAAAGGGGATAAAGAGGCGTGAGAGTGAAACCCCCTGGGAATATGAGAGGCGCGCTGCGAGCTATTTGCCTTTCATTAAGGAGGAAGTAGGAGACCTGACCGAGGCCTTCGTTGAAGCGCGCTACGCGCAAATCGCTCCCTCAAGTGAGAGGGTTCTTGTACTCGAGAAAGACCTTGCTCAGGTGGAGAGGAAGTTCCAGGAAGAGGAGAAGAAGAGAGTGCAGGGAAAATGAAGACGCCAGATCCTGAAAAAAAATCGCTCGAAACTCTAAGCCAATTTAGAAGGCTGATTTTGGCCTGCGAGTGTGCCTCTCTTCTCCACGATCTGGGTAAGCTCTCCTCCCATTTTATCCGGGCCAAATCCTCCGACTATAAGGAAACCGATCGGCACGCAGGAATTTTAGAGTGGCCAGAAGAGCCTGTTCCCGAAAATGCTCGCTCTTTTTTTCAAACTCCGGTTGTAAGATTCTGGCCAAAGAGATCCGATCCTGCCCCCCGATTCCTTAAGGGGGTGCTCTTTGCCCATTTTCTCTCTGCCCATCACGGATATGAAAGGATGAACAACTCCACGGAGATCCAGGAATTTCTGAAGTTCCTTCAAGCCTGCGACCGCAAAAGCTCCGCAGAGGATAAGGCTAACCCCTCAGACCAGGCTAAACAGCCTTACCTTCAGACCTTCAAGAGCACGGTCTTCGGGATGGAAGAGCTTCTGGATCCTCAAAGGCTGGACGAACTGAGGTCTGAACTCTGGGAGGAAATGCGAGAAATCTCACTTTCAAGGCCCGTTTCCGCAAGGAGAAAGCTTCTTCCCCTTCTTGAGGGGTATTTTTCCTGGGGGCTGGCAGAAACCCGGCGTTCCGCTAACGATCTGACCCTCTTTCACCACTCATATTCCGTGGCCACTTACTTTAAAATTGGCCTTGCCTCCTATCTTTTGGAAGGAAAGCTTCCCCAGGACCTGGAGGAAATCGAGCAGGCCATCCTGATTGCAGAGGTCGAGGGAGATCCCGAAGAGGGGGACTTGAGAAAACTCCGTCTCCTGATCGAGGAAAAGTATCCTTTAGGAAACTTCTTCTTCCAGAGCTACAACCACTATTATTTCTTGATCTCTCCAGCAGCAATCCCCTTAAAAGGTGAGCTTAAGAAAATGGGCGAGAAAGTTCTGGGAAAGCGCATCCGCATTCAATGCTTCCTTGTACCGGACGAAGGGTGGGAAGTGCCCCTGCTCAGGAAAAAGTACACGGTTCCCGAGGGTGAAAACGCTGTCCTTCTGGGATTGGAGGACTTCATACGAAAGGATTACTTCGATACCCTGTTTTCCAAAAGGCTGGAACACATTGAGGAGGGTTTGACCTTTCAGGGCTTGATCAAGCGTACAAAGCAGGTTCTGGAGCTTGCTAGGTGGGAAAAGGCCCAGGAGCTTCAAGCGGAGATCAAAAGCCTGTCCAGGCACCTGCAGAATTTGGAGAAAGGACTCCAGCTGGGAAGGCTCACCCCTCTCAAACAAAAGGAGTATCTGATCAAGAGGAAGAAGCTCCGCTTGCTGAAAAAAGAGCTGGAAGTTTTACGCAGGGGAAAGGATCTGAGGAAGCTCTTTAAGAGCGAGGAAGAATGGGAGGACTTCAGGCAGCGCACGCTGCTTTTTGTGGATAAGGTCTTTTCCTGGCTTCATCCTCCCGATCCCATTCAAGTCTCTCGCACCTGGGAGGGAGGGGGAGCTCCTGCTTTGATCGCCCTGCGCTTCATCCTGCGCAAGGGCCCCTCCTTTTCCCGCCTTATGGCCATGACTGAGGAATGCAAGAAGTTCATTTCCCAACTTTCAGAAAGGGTAGGACGACCCACAACGATCTCTCCCACGTTTGCCACCTTCAAGGTCCAAAGGGACAAATTGGTTAAAGAATCGAAAATCATCTATGAAAAAATTTTTGGCAAGATGAAGGGCAGACTTCCCATGACAATTCTCCCACCGGGAGAACACCACGGTGAAATCCTCAGCGCTCAAGAGTGGGAACTGAAAAGGGCGAGGAAGGGAAAAGGGACATTAGCCCTCGAATTTTCAAACGGAGTTCGCTGGGAGTTGCCCGGGACTCTGGGGAACGGGGAAGAGGACCGGTATTACCTTTACTTCCTGCTTAAGAACCGCTTCCATGGAGGAACAAGAAGGGGACTTTTGCTTCCCGAAAAGATTTTAATTCCCGCCTATCGCTTGAGGAAGGGAGACTTAATAGAGGTTCTGGTACCTAAAGCTCAAAATTTGCTATAATCTTTTTTGACCTTTGGGGCAGGGTGAAATCCCCGACCGGTGGTAAAGCCCACGAGCGCCTTGCGCAGATCCGGTGAAATTCCGGAGCCGACGGTTAAAGTCCGGATGGAAAAAGGTCTTTTTAATTAGCCCCAGGGGAATTTTATCTTCTGGAGGTTTTTTATGGAAGAAAAGAAAGTTAGCTTTTCCGACGCACCCTTAATCAGCGTTGGAATCATCGCCCGTGTGGGCATTTTTTCCGCTCTGGGAGTGATCCTGGGTTACATTTCGCTTTTTGTCCCTATATTAGGGCAGCAGGTGAAACTGGATTTCTCCCACCTGGGCACGATGTTTGCAGCGGTTTTCCTTGGACCCTTCGCCGGCGCTATCACGGGGGGAATAGTGGGTATCCCGCCTTCCCTGCAGTTCGGAAACTACCTGATTGCCCCCATTAAGCTCCTGACTGGCCTGATCGTGGGGCTGGTCATGAAGAAGGTTAAAATCCCCTCACTGGCCATTGTTCTGGGATTTATCCCGGAATCCCTCCTCACCTACCTGACATTGGGAGTATGGGGAATCCCTTACCAGTTGCCACTTCCTGTGGTCTACACGATCCTGGTCAAGGGCGCCTGTGAGATTGCGATTATCGCGGCCTTTGTGGAAATTCTATATCGTTCCTCAGCCTTAAAAAGCTTCCTCGGAGGAAATAGGGTGTGAAGGAGGGTTTCCCTTTAAAAATTTGTGGCCGGGTGACTTCCGGCCTGGGAAAAGGACGGGTCTTTCTTTCCCTTGAGCCCTACAGGAAAGCCCTGGAAAAGTTGATCGGTCAGGAAGTTTATCCCGGCACTTTGAATTTAAAAGTTGCTCTCGAGGAATGGCGCAAACTCTATGAGAGCGCTACCTTTTTTATCCCCTCCTTTGTTTTGGAGGGGAGACGCTACGGGACGGTGAAGGCTGTTCCTGTGGAACTGAACGGAGGTATTCCCGGGGCGGTGCTCTTTCCGGAAAAGGGCATCCGCCCCGCGCTCCTGGAGATTGCTTCTCCGCATTCTTTGAGGGAGTACTTCTCTTTACGGGACGGAGATCCCTTCTGCTTCAGGGTAAAAAATTTGAAGCAGGGGGTGGAAGATCATTAATTCCTTTGCAAGACCTCCGAGAACGGTACCTTTTCCTAAACTTCGGACTCCCCTCTTTGGTTTTTCGGTTAATTTAAGGTTAGGATAAGCAAAGCCCCTCGGTCCTTGCAGGAAGTTTGGGAGATAACCCGAGGGAGGAAATTGAAAAGGAATCCACAAGACCCCCGCTTAGAAGGTTTCTCAATTCTCATTTCCGGAATAAGCCCTCCGTCCTTTCGAAAGGCCAGGATGAGGCTCCAAATCGTTAAAAATCCTTGACAGGACTCAAAACTTTCAGGACCTCCGGACAAAAGAGAAAGCCCTTCCTTCTGGGGAAGGGCTTTTAAATTAAGATAGGAGGGAGTCTCGAGCGTTCCCTTAAATCTCGTGCTCCGTGCGGGCGATGATTTCATCCTGCAAAGCCTTGGTCAGGTCGCAGAAGTAATCGCTGTATCCCGCGACGCGCACAATTAAGTCCCTGTAAGCTTCAGGGTTGACCTGTGCCGCTTTCAGGGTCTCGGCGTTTACCACGTTGAACTGCACGTGATGACCGTCCAGGGCGAAATAGGCCCTGATCAATTGAGCCAGCTTCTTGATGTTTTCTCCTTCCAGGACCTTAGGGGTGAACTTCATGTTCAGAAGGGTCCCTCCGGTGCGCGCGTGATCCATTTTGGAAGCGGATTTGATTACCGCTGTGGGCCCCTTGCGGTCAGTCCCTTGAGTGGGGGAAATACCATCAGAGAGGGGCTGATAAGCCCTTCTGCCGTCAGGAGTTGCCCCCACCTTGGAACCGAAGTAAACGTGAACCGTTGTGGAAAGGAAGTTGATGTACCAGTTGCCCCCGCGAGTGTTGGGCCTCCCGGCAACTAAATTGAAGAAGAGGTTGAACCAGTCCTGGAGAATCTGATCAGCAAAGGGGTCATCGTTACCGTACCTGGGGGATTTCTCCCAGAGTATCTGGCGCAGTTGCGGGTTACTTTCAAAGTTGGTCTTGATCGCTTCCATGACTTCCCTCATGGATAAGTTCTTCTGGGTGTAAACGTGGTATTTCAAAGCGCTCAGGCTGTCAGTCAGAGTGCCCACACCGGTGCCCATAATGTAGGTGGTGTTGTAACGGGGCCCGCCATCGTGATAATCCTTGCCTTTCTTGATGCAGTCGTCGATCAAAACCGAGAGGAAAGGTGCGGGCATGTGCTCTGCATAGAGGCGCTCGATGATGTTCCCGCCCCTGATTTTGATATCGATAAAATACTCCAGCTGTTTGGAAAAGGCATTCCAGAGCTCTTCATAGGACTGGAATTTTTCCGGGTCGCCGGTACGCAGACCGATTAGCTTTCCCGTGAGGGGGTCCATGCCGTTGTTCAGGGTGATCTCCAGGACTTTCACCAAATTGAAATAGCCACTCAAGATGTAGGCTTCCTTACCGAAAGCTCCTGTCTCCACGCATCCCGATGTTCCTCCGGCCCGGGCATCTTCGATTTTCTTTCCCTGGCGCAGGAGCTCTTCCACGATCAGATCAGCGTTGAACACGGAGGGCTGACCCCATCCCTTGCGGATAATTTCACAAGCCCTGAGGAGGAACTTGTCCGGGTTCTTCTTGGAAAGCTGGATGTTGGAGGAGGGCTGGACGAGCCTCATTTCGTCAATCACGTCCAGGATCAGATAGGTGAGATCGTTCACGGCATCGGAACCGTCCTGTTTCATCCCTCCCAGATTAATGTTGCAGAAGTCGGTGTAGGTAGCGCTCTCCTGAGCGGTGACTCCCACCTTGGGAGGAGCGGGCTGGTTGTTGAACTTCACCCAGAGACACTCTAAGAGCTCTTTGGCGTCCTCCTCGGTAAGCTTGCCTTCTTCGAGATCCTTTTTGTAGAAGGGGTAAAGGTGCTGATCGAAGTGACCCGGGCAGAAGGAATCCCAGGTATTGAGCTCGGTGACCACACCCAGGTGCACGAACCAGTACGCCTGGAGGGCTTCCCAAAAATCCCTGGGAGCGTAAGCTGGCACCCTGCGGCAAACTTCAGCAATCCTTAAAAGTTCCTTTTTGCGCTGGGGATTGGTTTCCTTTTCCGCGAGCTCCAGAGCTTTGTCTGCATGACGGTTAGCGAACTGGATTACGGCCTCGCAAGCAACGTGCATAGCCTTGAGCTCCTCGCTTTTCCTGTAGGCCTCGGGGTCTTTAAAATAATCCAAGCTGGCCAGGGCGAGCTCAATTTCTGCCTGGAAGTCACGAAGACCCTTTTTATAAATTTTATCGTCCAGGACGGTGTGCCCCGGTGCCCTCTGCTCCATGAACTCCGTGAACACACCGGCTTCGTAGGCGTTCTTCCATTCCTGGGACATATGAGAGAACAGGAGATCGCGCATGGCCTTTCCTTTCCAGAAAGGAATGATTTCCTCAGCGTAGATCTTTTTCATCTCGTCACTAACGGCATAGGGTATCTTGGGGCGGGAGTTCAAGATTTCCAGATCCTCCAGGCTGTGGCAGCAAATTTCAGGGTAGGTATAGGAGGATCTGGGCGAGGGTCCCCTTTCCCCTACGATCAACTCGTTTTCCCCAATGTAAATTTGCTTGTTGGCCATCAGGTGCTTGAATGCTAAGGCCCGGCGCATGGGCGCAGAGAGATGGGGATCGGCATAATCCCTGTAAAACCTGGTGATTAAAAGAGCACGCTCTTCTGAAATCCAGGGCTGAGTGTTCAAACTCTCCTCTTTCAGCTTCTTTACTCTTTCTCTCATTTCATCCTCCTATCTTCACTAAAGGTATAAAGTTTTCTAAAGTCATTTTTATTTTTTCCAGTCTTCCCTGGTCCGGTGGTTCCAGGGAAGACAACTGGTATTCCCTCCTTAGCCTGCGGTACTTGTCCTGGGCAATTTTGTGGTAGGGGATGAGATCTATTTCCTCGATTTTTAAGGATAAGAGAAATTCCCCCATGAGCTGGATATTTAGATCGTCGTCGTTAATACCAGGGATTACCGGAAAGCGCACGATCACTTTTCTCTTTCCTTTGGCGAGCCAGGAGAGGTTCTCCAGAATCAAGGAATTGGAAACCCCGGTAAAGCTGCGGTGTCTTTTCTCGTCCATGATTTTCAAATCGTAGAGGAAAAGGTCAGTAAGCCCCGCTACTTCTTGAAAGAGTCCTTCAGGGGCGTATCCCGAGGTGTCCACTGTCGTGTGTACTCTCTCCTCCTTGCAGGCCTTAAGCATCTCAAGCAGGAATGGGCTCTGGAAAAGGGGTTCACCTCCTGAAAAGGTAACTCCACCCTGAGAGACATCGAAGAAAATTCGGTCCTTGAGGATTTCCTCCATTAATTCTGGGACAGTGAATTCCTTTCCCGCAAGCTCTAGGGCTTTGGCGGGGCAGACCTCCAGGCACTTCCCGCAGAAGTTGCAAGCTGGATCGAAGACTGGAGGGAAGATGTCAGTACTCAGAGGACAGGTTTTGAGGCATTCCCTGCATCCCAGGCATCTTCTCTCCCACCAGATGATTTCTGGTTTGGGATTCATCCCTTCGGGGTTGTGGCACCAAAGACAATGCAGAGGGCAACCCTTCAGGAAAACGGTAGTTCTGATACCCGGCCCGTCTTGAATAGAGTAACGTTGAATGTTGAAAATTATCCCCTTAACGGTGGAGATTTTTCCTCGGTCCTCCTCTTTCTCTATTTGAAAAATCTCCTTCTCCATTTCTCTGAAGGCTGTTCCTTTTTGTATATTCTGGCACTTAAAAAGTAAAAAATCAAGAGAAGTAAAATAAAAAATTTTAGATTTTATTTTGAACTGAATTTTGCAAACTGCATTTTCCCTGGAACATTAAAAATTATTTCATAAATAAAAATATTGAAAAGACTTTCACAAAAAGAGAAAATAGGCTAAAATTTTTTTAATCTGAAGCTAAAAAGGGAGCTCGGAATGGCACTGAAAATTTTGTTGAGGAAGGAAATTGCAAAAACCATACGTAAGTCCATTCTTTCTGGTCAGTTTCAACCGGGTGAGCGTATTCCCATAGAGTACTTCACGAAAAAACTTCGCGTTAGCCCCACGCCGGTTCAAGATGCCTTTCTGATGCTGGAGCAGGAAGGCCTGGTAGTTATCAAGCCGCATTCCGGTGTTTATGTGCGCACCTTTACCAAGGAGGAGCTTGTAGACGTCCTGCTTGTGGAAGGGATGTGCGAAAGTTTGGCTGCCTCCATGGCAGCGAAGAGGATCACGCAAAGCCAGCTTGCGGCCATTGAGAAGTGGCACAATGATTTTGCCAAAGATCCCAGCTCGGAATACCGCAGGTTCCGGAACTACGACCTAAAATTCCACTCCATGATTGTGACCTGCTCCCGATCCCAAGTTTTGATTGACATCCTCACCAGGCAGCTTTACCAGATCAGCCTCTCACGCTATTACACTTCCACCGCCCCTAACCGTATGCCCCACAGCATAGTGGAACACGGGAAGATCATAGAGTGCTTGCGGAACAGGGACCCAGAGGGAGCGGAAAAAGCAGTTCGCTCCCACCTGGAAAGCGCAGTGAGAGATCTTCTCGCCAGCCCCGATTAACTTCCCCCAATTATTTGGAATTCGGAGGCGAGGGCTAATTTTGGGAACGGATACCGTACTCTTTGAGAAAGGAGTGTTGTCCTGTGAAGGGCACTTTGAGCCCATCTGCAGAGAAGGTGCAGAACTCCCTTTATGAAGCCGGGTATAACTACCAGGTAATAGAGCTTTCCCAGACCACGAGAAGCGCTCAAGAGGCCGCCCAGGCAGTGGGATGCCAGGTAGGACAGATCGTTAAATCCCTGATTTTTCGCGCCAAGGAATCCAACAGGGCTATTCTGGTTGTAGCCTCCGGCCAAAACAGGGTGAACGAAGCTCGCATTGCCTCTCATTTAGGGGAGCCCATTGAGAAAGCCGACGCCGAGTTCGTCAAGGAGAAGACCGGTTTTACTATCGGAGGGGTTCCCCCTTTAGGACACAAAGTCAGATTGGAAACTTTCGTAGATGAGGACCTCCTCAAATATGATGTGGTTTGGGCCGCCGCAGGCACTCCCTATGCCGTCTTTGCCCTCTCCCCCTCCGATCTTGTGAAGATGACCGGGGGAAAAGTAATCTCAATCAAATAAAGCCGCCTACCCAGGTAGCGGCCAGATTCAGAAAACAGCTTTACTTTTGCCCTTATTTGGATTAAAAGGGAGAAAAGCAAGACGAGGAGAGTGAAAAATGAATTTAATTAAAGGAATTCTGGCAGGGAAAGCTGACTCAAATGGAGATGGAAAAGTTTCTATAGAGGAAGCCTTCAATTACGCCCAGGCTAATATCAGACAATACACTCGTCCTCAGACCCCGGTGATCTCCGATGGATTTACGGGAGACCTGATACCTTAAACACTCGAGTGTTTGGAGAAAAACTATGGACTATCAGCGGATTCCTCTGGGCCCAAGGAAAAAAATAGCTTTAGTGGCTCACGATAACCAAAAGCCTGACCTTATGGAATGGGTAAAGTTCAATAAGGATTTGCTTTCCCAGCATGATTTATTTGCCACGGGGACGACCGGCCAGCTCTTAAAGGAAAAATTGGGCTTGGAAATAGAATTGTTGGAAAGCGGCCCTCTGGGGGGAGACCAACAAATCGGAGCTTTGATCGCCGAGGGAAAGGTCGACTTCCTGATTTTTTTCTGGGACCCCCTGGAGCCTCTCCCGCACGACCCGGACGTGAAAGCTCTGCTCAGATTGGCAGCGGTCTGGAACATCCCCGTGGCCTGCAACCGGGCTACTGCTGATTTCCTCATCTCCTCTCCCCTGATGAACGGGGAGTACGATCGCCTGGTACCCGACTATAAGTACTACCGGGAGCGCCTGAAGAAGTAAACGCCCAGACCAGCATTTAATCGCCTTAATTCTGAAAGTTCAGCCTTTCTTGCCCCGCCGCGCTATAATGCGGTTGGAGTTACTCCGCTTTCTTGTGAGGTGAATGATGAAAATTCCTTTCCGGGACCAGGAACTGGAAATTTTTCCCACCAAGATTGTGGCTCTGGCTAAGAACTACAGAGCGCATGCCCAGGAAATGGGTGGAGAAGTGCCCGCTGAGCCAAGCTTCTTTCTCAAACCGCCATCTTCCCTTCTTTCTCATGGAGGAACGGTGATTCTGCCTTTAGTTTCCCAGCGAGTGGACTACGAGGTGGAACTGGCGGTGGTTATGGGAAAAAGGGCAAAAAATGTTTCCCGGGACAATGCGCTGGATTTTGTTCTGGGCTACTCTCTCTTGATAGACGTTACTGCTCGAGACCTCCAGGCCAAAGCGATGAAGGAAAAGCTCCCTTGGACTATCTCCAAAGGCTTCGACACCTTTGCCCCCTTCGGCCCGCGCGTGGTCCCGAAGGAAGAGATTGATCCTTTCAACTGCGAAATCTGGCTTGAAGTGAACGGGGAGCTAAAACAAAGGGGGAATACTAACGACCTGGTGTTTTCTATCCCGGAACTCGTCTCTTATATTTCCGGGATTATGACCCTGGAACCCATGGACATCATCGCCACGGGCACCCCTTCAGGGGTGGGCCCGCTCAAGGACGGGGACCTGGTGGAGGCCGGAAGCCCCTCCATTGGAGTTTTGAAGGTCAAGGTAAAAAGAGAAGACTGAAGGAAAATCTCGCCGGACGATTCGAAAAGGCGACTTACAAGTTAGAGTTAGACAACCTTATTAAGTGGCAGCGCGTAGGGGTAGAGAATCGTCTTGCTTTGAGGATCTTTCTCATTTTCTCAACTGAAATTTAAACAGAAGCCAGTTTGGCCTACTCGTACCTGAAAAGTAGGATGCTCAAAAGGAGGGACACTGCGGCAAAGCCCAGGAGGACGTAGAGGTTCACGAGGATCGAGGAAAGCCCCAGGTTGTAAGTGATTAGCTTGTGCAGGCCGTAAACTCCCCAATAAACAGGGGTGAATTTGGCCACGGTCTGAAGTGCTGGCGGCACGATTTCCAAGGGCCACCAGGACCCTCCTAACATCCCCAGGACGTTGGCCAGGAGGATGGCGAAAGCTTCCGCCTGTCCGTGGGTCCTGGCAAGGGAAGCAAAGAGCGTGCTCAGACCAACGCTCGCCAGGACGAAACAAATACCAACAGCAGCCACTCCTAGGATTGAGGAACCGTAATTCACTCCCAGGACAAACTGGCCATAAAGGACAAGGATCGAGAACTGAATAAATCCCACAAGGAAGTAGGCCAGGAATTTTCCTGAAAGAAGGGAAGTCCGGGAAGTCGGAGTGGTGAGGATCCGGGCGAGCGTCCATGCTCTCCTTTCTTCCACTAAGGATCCCGCGCCCAAAAAAAGGCCGAAGAGCACGAACATGATAGTGAAACCTGGGGAAGATTGATTGGCTCCCTGGGGAATAATTCCTTCTTCCTTCTCTACTGTGGAGTACTCAACTTTTAATCCTGATTTTTGCCAATAATTTGAGGAGTTCTGAAAAGCATCCCTCCAGAACTCCTCCTTCTGCTTGTTAGAAAGGGGCTTGATTTTTTCTACTTCTTTAAGGGAGAAGCTTGCAGCCTGGCTCTGGGATTCAATTCTCTGAAGTTCCTTATAGATCAGGGCCTCCAGGAAATAGGAAGACTGTCTCTTAGAGAGGATTAATTTCAAGGAAGTTTTTTGGTTCTCCTGAATATTTGCAGAAAAATTAATAGGAATGACCAGACCAAGGGAGATGCTCCCTTCCCTTACGAGTTGAGTAAGCTCCTCTTCGGTCTTCACTGGCTTCACTTCGATTCCTTTTAAATGAGAAATGTTTTCTACCAGGGCCTGACCCAGAATCCCTTGATCCTGGAGGACTATCCCCAGGGGTATTTTTCCATCTCCACCGCCCGTGACTGCACTCATCATGGTGATCCAGAGGATGGGAAGGAAAATCAGCCAGAGAAAGGAAAGTTTGTCCTTCCATAAGGAAATTAAATCAGTTAAGGCAATGGACCAGGCCTTTTTAAACATCCCCACGCCACCTCATTCTTAATCCCGCGATGGAAAAGAAAAAAAGACCCATCCCCCCAAGCACAGAAAGGGGAAGGGCTATTTCCTTTACACCATTTCCTTGCATCAGGGAAAGGAAACCCTCGAGAATCCAGCGGTTGGGGGTCAGCCGGCTTATCAAAACCGCCCAGCTTGGCCAGCCGTAAATGGTAATCATTCCTCCTCCCAGAAATGCCAGGATTATGGCTACGGCAGGGCCAATTGAAGCCACCTGCCCCTCCGTTCTTAAAAAAGAAGCCAGGAGTGCGCCCAACCCGGACATGGCGAAAACAGAGGCCAGGGCCATCAGGGCAATCCCAAAAATGGAGGAACCCCAATTCACCCCGTACACGAAAGCGGAAAAAAGAATAATCAGGAGGAACTGGAGCAGGGTGAATAAGGCGATACCCAAAAGTTTCCCCGAGAGTATGGCAAAGGGTTCAACGGGCATGGTCAGGAGCCTGATTGTGGTACCCCTCCTTTTCTCCTCAAGAATGCTTCTCGCTCCGTAATTGGCAGCGAAAAGCAAATACATAGCACCCATGCCCACGGCGTAGTAGTCCATGGCCGAGGAGGGCCTGTTCTGGTCTGGGGCAGTGTTCTTTCTGATTTCGATCAGGTTCTCTGCGGCGGGAGCGTTCTCCATCCAGAATGAGACCAAGCCGTTAATCTCTGAAGGCTGGATCAAGGAACGAGAGAGAAGCTGATCCGCTGCGGTGGAGAGGATAACACTCCTTCTTGTGGCTTCCAGTGCGAACTGCTCCACGATGTTTTTTGCCACACCCGCTTTAATACTCTGTTCGGGATCGCCGACCACCAGGATAGTGGCAGTTTTCCCTTTCAGGATTTCCTCACTCATTCCCTGAGGGAGAATTATGGCGCAGGCTACTTTGCCCTCTATGGCCATGTTCCGCGCTTCCTCGGGGGAGTCCAGTTCTTTTAAGACGATCATTCCTGAAAGCTCTGGGCCCTTCAAAACCTCATTTTTCAAAATGGAAGAGAGTTCCCCTCGATCCTGATCTACGAAAGCCACAGGGACTTTAAAGGGCGTACTCTGAAACCCACTTTGAAAAACAGAGCCCAGGATCAAGATTAAAACTAAGGGCATCAGCAGAAGGACGATAAATGAGCTGGGATCGCGCGCTCTTAGCTTAACGTCCTTCCAGGCAATGTGCCAGGCCTTTTTCATTCCCGCAGTTCTTTTCCCGTGAGGTGCAAGAAGACGTTTTCCAAGTTGGGCTCTTTGATCTCCACCGATTTTACCTTCACTTCTCGGTCGTGGAGAAGGTCCAAGATAGCGGGAAGGGTTCTTCTGCCCCTGCTCGACAGTACGCCGATGAAGTTCTCCCCAATTCTCACTTCGGAGACCCCTTCAATTTGGGCGATTTCCTCTTTTATGTTCATCGGAATAAGGGTTTGGGTGTAAATGCGCAGGGAGTCCTTTTCCCCGACCAGCAAGCGCAGCTCTCCCTGGGTGCCCAATGCTATGATCTTGCCTAAATCCATGATCCCCACCCGCGGGCACAAAAATTCCACCTCCTCCATGTAGTGGCTGGTGTAAAGGATGGTCAAACCCTCCTGGTTGAGGCGTTTTAGCGTTTCCAAGATGGCAGTGCGCGATTGGGGATCAACTCCCACCGTAGGTTCGTCCAGGATCAAAAGCTCTGGATTTGGAAGCAGACCCACGACGATATTGATCCTCCTCTTCATTCCCCCCGAGTAACGGTCAATTCGGTCCCTTTTTCGGTCAGCAAGTCCCACGAGCTCCAGGAGGCTTTCAATCCTCTTTGCCCTTTCCCGGGGAGGGACATCGTACATCTGCGCCCAGAAATTCAGGTTCTCAAGGGCAGTGAGCTGGCCATAGAGGGAGATTTCCTGAGGAACCACACCGATTTTTTTCTTTACCTCCATGGGATCCCTGGTGATGCTTGCTCCGTCAATGAAGGCGTCCCCGGAGGTAGGTTTCAGAAGGCAGGAGAGCATGGAGACGAGAGTGGTTTTACCTGCGCCGTTGGGGCCTAAGAGCCCGAAGGCCTCGCCCTTTTCGATCGTAAAGCTGACATTATCCACTGCTTTACGTGAACCGTAAATCTTGGTCAGGCCTTTAATTTCTACAAGATCCATATTCTCCTCAAGGTTTACAGGAATAATTGATTTTATCAAATTCTTCTCAGGTTTTTATGCATCGAATCCCTGTTCAGGATTCGATTCTCGAGCTGATTCTATAAGGACCGCAGAGTTCCCAAAGAGGTCCTCGCTCGTCAGTAAGGATGACTCTTTCTTCAGCCTCCTTTACTCAGTTGTTGGCTGGCTCCACTTCGTTCACAATTTGGCCGTTGAAGATAGTATTGGTCCTTTACCTGCTATCACCCTTCTAACGCGAGTGAGTAAGCAGATCTGGTTCAACGTTGAGTGGTCAGTGAATGTGCCAGTTCTATGATCCGCTCCTCCTTCCCAAGGCGTTTCTTTCCTTTGCTCAAAAGCTCACAGAGAATTTGAAACCCCTGGATACCCTCTCATTTTCGAATGTAAAATGAATTTAAGTGAAAGGGGATAAATGGAAATTGCCAGGGGGTAAATAGGGGCAATGATGGATAGGTTTTCCTTCAATACTAAGGGGCAAAGAAAAGGGCAGATAAAGAACAGAAAAACTCCTGCAAAAATTCAAGATTCCCTTTATATCGTGGTAGATCATTTAGCCGTTGATACATCTATGAAAAAGTAGCCTCTGTCAAGAGCATTGCTTTCCTTTTTTTTTAACTCTCCTGCCTTTTGACGAATCACCTTCACACATCTATTCGCACTTAGGACAGCGCAATATTCCTGTGCGAACCAGGGCTGCTCATTCAAAAAGACGGGTTATAGGCACCCAGTGTCTCGCCCGAGCTCACCCTGGAGCGTCCAAATTTAAGGAAATCAACTCCTCGAAAGTTTTCCCCTCCTTGAGCATGTGGAATACGTAGGTGGAGATCTTCCTGGCCACCGCCACTCTGGCTATCTTTCCTCCCTTTCTCTTCTTGAGCTTAAGGTAGAAATCACGCAAGGGACCAGGTTTTCCCGAAGCCTGAATGGCTCAAACCTGAGCCATTTCGATCCCTGCCGGGTGATCCTCCCATGTTTTAAGGTGTTTCCCGACTGAGCGGTAGAAGGGCAAAGCCCACAATATGAGGAGAGCTGCCTTGCCCTCTTGAACCTGGAGATCTCTCCGATCTCCGACAAAATTGTCAGGGAAAGGATGAGGCCTATCCCCGGTACCGTAGAAAGGAGCTGGGCCTCGGGTGAGCTTTTGTACTCCTCCTTTATCTTCTCCTCTGCCTTTTTGATCTCATGGGTTAAGGCTTTCAATATTTCCAGGTAACCATCCAGGGTGAACCTTCTAAAAGGAGGAAGTTCCAGCTTCAGGAGATACTCCATCCCTTTTTTACCGAAGATATCGCTTGAGGGAATTGAGATGTTTCCTCGGGCTAAAAGAGCATGGATGGCGTTCCTTATCCCGGTCCTTTTACCCACAAGAAAGGCTCTCTACCTTAAAAGCTCCCTCAAGCTCCTCGCTTTCTGATCTGGCTTGTAGGCCTCAGGGATGAAGTTGGCTCTAAGAAGCTGGGATAGGGTTAAAGAGTCCAGTTTGTCCGTTTTGATCCTGGCTGATGCTATAGCCTTGGTCTTGAGGGGATGACAAAGTAGATTCTCGATCCCGTAATCATCCAGAAGGTCCGTCATCCACATCCAGTTTGATCCAGCCTCAATCACTACCCTTAATTTATCCTGAAGGCTTTTGAAGAACTCGACTATCTCGAGGTCCCTGTTTTCCAACTTCTTCCCTTTCACCACCTCGTTTCCGCTGTCATCCACTACCGTCACCACGGAGAAGTGCTTGTGCATGTCCATCCCTGCATGTAACATGATTTCAGCCTCCTTTTGTTGCTGCTCCTACTCCAAAAAAGAGTAGCACGGGAGGCTGCCTTTTCATGGAATCAAAAAATGTTGAATTCTTTCAAAATCTATCCAGAGAGAAGTTCAATTTTCTTATGGACAGCATAGACAAGCTTGATCAAAAATTTACAACACTTTTTTCTGTAAATGCAGTCATTATTTCTGTTATTTTTTCTTTGAACCGGTTTCAACAAAACACTCTTTTCTTCATAGGGCTTTCCTTCTTTATAGTTACACTCATCATTGCAGTTTTAGGATATGTACCGAAGACATTCCTTGATATCGACATAGAAAAATTTTGGGACGAAAATTATGGCGGCAAGTATAAAGACACTATTGCGGAAATCACTTCACATATTATTGCAGCTTATACTAAAAACAGGAAAGTGCAAGACAAAAAGTCAGAATACGTCCGATTAGCTTTTACTTTTAGTTTGACTGGGATTCTTTTAATTATTCTAGGCCAAATAATATGTGTATAAGGAGGTGAAAATGAAAAATCGTGACAAAAAGCAAGAGTCTTCAAAACATACATCACTAAACAAGAAGAAGGCGCCAAAAGCTAAACCTCCAAAGGCGGACCTAAATAAGTATACAATATTGGTGAAAAAGGCAAGAGTGCCCGTTACCAAGTATGGAGAAGGTGTCAAAGCTAAACCTCCAAAGGTAGACTCCCATAAATTTCTTAGAGTAGCGAGAAAGAATTCAAGAGTATCGAAGAAATATTAAAGGGTTAGGGCACCAAAGAAGAACAGTTGAAGAAACCCAGCCAAACCCTGTTTTTCTGAGCCCGGTTTTTAATAGATACTAACTTCTTTTCCGTTTTTCTGTCTTGAATTATGGAAACTTCTTGCTAAGTTTCCTTCTTTTTGAATTTTTTAGAAGTTCCTTTGGCATTCCTCTTATTAATACCTTATTCAGCTATGGCATATGGAGTAGTTAATTAGGCTAAACTCCAAAGGGCCCGCCGGGTCGGCGTGCGGCGAGCCCCCTGAAGCGCGCCAACCGAGATCCCAAAATCTACGCCGACCGGGACCTCCCTTATCTCACCTCCGTCCTATTTTCCAGATTTTTGAGTACCGCGCCAATAATCTCCAGGTAGTATGCTCACCTTTCCCCTCCACTTGGAGAGGCCCTGAGTCTGGCAATCCTCAGGCGGCGGTCCTCCCCTCCCACCTCCACGGGAAGGCACATCTCGATCAGCCTGCCGAAGGTGCGCTCCCCCAGAAAATCCTCCAGGGAGTTCAGGTTTAAATTCGTGGTGGCGATCAGAGGAAGAAGGCTCTCGTATCTTGAGTTCACAAGCTCGTAGATCTTCTCCCTGGCCCAATCCGTGGGCTTCTCCGCTCCCAGGTCGTCCAGGACAAGGAGATCGGCTGATGTGGCGCGCTCCATCTCCGAGGACTCGCTTTCCTCCTCCCGGTAGAGGTTGCGTAAGGTGTTCAGGAACTTCACCACGTTGAGGAAGAGGGGAGAGTCCCCCCTCTCCAGAAGATCGTTGGCGATAGCCGCAGCCAGGTGGGATTTCCCCACTCCCGGCCGCCCCCAGAAGAGGATCCCGGAAGAGTGAGGCTCGCTCTTTTGCTCTGGCCAGCGGTCAAGGAACTCCCGGGCCAGCTTCAGGGCGCGCTCCTTCCCCGGCTCCTCCTCGAAGTTCTCGAGGCGCGCCAGAAGAAGGCGCGGGGTGAGCCCGGAAGCTTTGAGGCGCGCTTCCTTTTCCTCCTTTATGATCCTCTCCCTTAAGCGCTCCTCGGCCTCTTTTTTCAGGCAGTCGCAGGTCGAGACCTGGATCTCCTTCCCTCCCAGGTAGAGCGTGCGGTAAGGGGCGCCGCAGATGGGGCAGGCTGTCTCAGAGGGAGAGCAAGTTGAGGTCCTCTCTTCCATTTTCCTCTTCCCGCTCGTAC
>JANLFM010000015.1:11778-30923 GCA_024655865.1 Caldisericota bacterium | reverse complement strand
CTGCTCCCGAGTGCCATATCCCCATAAACAAGCCTTCCCTCTTCCCCGGATAAAAGGAGAAGGGCAAGGAAAACCCAGCGCTCGGAGGCGCGCAGGCGCCTGAGCACGGGATGGTAAAGAATGTCGGTATCCAGACACAGGGATCTCACAGCGGGATCTCCTTTTCCCCCTGGGGAAAGAGGGTTTTCGCTCTGGCCTCTAAGGAAAGGGAGGCGATGCGGCACTCCTCCCTGGTTAAGTCCCGGATCATGGGGGGACCGTTTCCCTTCAGAAACGCTCCCAGGTGGTGGTAGTCCACGCACTTCTTACCCTCAGCGTTTACGGTCTGGAAGCCGTTCTTATACGCCAGGCGGAGCAGGTTCTGGATCTCCTCCCTGGTGGGGCGCTCCGTGGAGGGAGTAGGGGAGGCGCTCTTTTCTGCTAGAGCTCCCTGCACGGAAGAGGATCCCGGAGCACTCTGTCCAGAAGGAGAGAATCCCTGAGCTCCCTGCCCGGATAATCCTGCGCTCCCTCCCGAGCTCCCCTGAGGCGCGATAACCTTCGCCTTCACCCCCTGAGCGGGGGACGGCGGAAGCTCCTCCGCCGGAGTGGGCCTGTAGCCGGCGAGCACCACCACCCAGGCCAGGACGTTCCGAAGCGCCTTTGCTCCGGCCCTGGTCTGGGCCATACTTGCCAGCTGAAACCAGGGCTTCACCGCCCAGTTTTCCTTTTCCTCATCCCTCATGCAGTAGGCTTCCGCCCCTCCCACCACCTGTCCAGTTCTCAGATCCACCACCTCGGCCCTGGCCTTCGCTCCCTTCACCCCGAAAATCTCCACAGGGGTAGCTTCAAAGGTGCGGGCACACAATCCGTAGAACTTGCCCACGGTCTGCCAGTCCTCAAACTCTAAATACTGCTCCCCTTTGAAGATCACGGGCTTCTTCTTTCCCGCCACAACTCTCTGAAGAGCCTGTGCTGCCCTCTGCGCTTCTTGGAGAACTACCTCCGGCGCCTGGACGAGGGGTCGAAGAGAGCTCTCCCCCTCTTTCACCTCCACGGGATAAATGCCTTTCTCCTCCATCAGAATTCCTCCTTCTTGAAGTTCTCTTCGGCCTCTCCCGCACCGTCTGAACTCACCTCAGCTACCTCACAGTAATTGGCCTCTCCGATATCGCTCGAAATCCACCGCAGGCGGTAGGCCTTCTCCTTCCCCCGGACGAAGGCCAGTGCGGCCTCCCGGGAGCAGAACATGCCCACCGGGAACTCCAGAGTCAAAGCCGGAGTCTCCACGCGCTCCGTCACAAGCCACATGCCCTTCCTTTTCATCTCGAATTCCTCCTTTTGGAAGCTCTCTGCGGCCTCTCCCGGTTCCTCTTTGAATGCTCCTTTGCCCATCACCTCCCCAGCCTTTTCCGATTTTCCTTTGAATGCCTCCACATCCATGACCTCCGCCGGCTCCCTCCAGGTCTTCCCCCTGAGGATCTGCCAGACAGTCTTGTAGTTCACGCCGAAGAACCTGGCCAATCGGTAGGCGCTCCAGCCGTTCTGGAGCAGCAGGCGGATGGCGTCCACCTGGGGCCAGGTGAGCCTGGTGCGCCCGTTGTGCGGCCCACTCTTCATGCCCTTCAAGACGGCGTCATGCATGTTGTCCTTCTGTGTCCCTAAAAAGAGGTGCCTGGGGTTGACGCAGGAGGGGTTGTCGCACTTGTGGAGGACGCACATCCCAGGAGGGATCTCCCCATAGGTTAAAATCCAGGCAAAGCGCGAGGCAATGATCCTCTTTCCCTGAAAGTGGAAGGCCCCGTATCCATCCCTTAAGGTGTATCCCTGCCACTCCCAGCAGGAATAAGGATTGTCCCTCTTCACCATGGACCAGAAGCGCTCCTCTACTTCCATATTTCCTGGGCTTTGGCCCTTTCCGTGATGAGCTGGCGCAGGAACTCCGAGAGGCTCATCCTCTCCATCAAGGCTAACTCCTTCCAGATCCTCTTCTCCTTGGGGGAGAGGCGCACCATCACATAGGTAGTCCTCTTGAGCGGCCTTCCCCGGGGTTTCTTTCTCATTTCGATCCCTTCTTTCTTCACAATTTGATGAAGAAGTGATAGTATTCACGCATATAATCATATTATTGAGACTATTAAGTTGTCAAGAATGGAAAAAAAATTTTTTTAAAACTATTGATGTAATAACAATGTTATGATAATATCAATACAAAGGAGGACTGAAATGGAAGATTTTGTGAAGCTTGGAGACCGCATCCGTGCCTTGCTCAAAAATCAGAGAAAAACTGTAATTGAGCTGGCGGAATATTTGGGAAAATCCCAGTCCACGATCTACCACATCCTGAACAACAGGATTTCCCCGGACATCGAGAGCGCTTTAAAGATCGCCGATTTCTTCAACATCTCCCTGGATGAGCTCGTAGGTAGGGAGAGGATGTTCGCCCGGGGTATCATTGATGAGAGCATCCGCAAGATGATCGAGAAGGAAGCGGAGAGGATCATCCGGGAAAAGTTTCCCCCGGCCAAAAAGAGCGCCAAGAAAAGAAGAAGGTAAAGGAGAGTCCTCTTGGAAAAGCTCCTTGAAGAGTTCGAAAAGAGGAAGATCAAGGTGATCTTCCATCCCCTGAGCGAGGAGGTCTCGGGGATCCTCAAGTACCAGGAGGGTTCCTGGTACTGCATCATCAATTCCAGGAAGTCCCGCACCCACCAGAAATTCACCCTGGCCCACGAGCTCTACCACTTTGACCACCACCGCCACCTCTCCACCCTCTTTGCTGATTACGGGGAAAATTCCCAGATGGAACACGAGGCCAACCTCTATGCCGCCGAGCTTTTGATGCCCAAAGAGGAGCTCCTCTCCGGCCTTCCCGATCTCTATGAGCCTGAGCAGATCTCCTCTCAGGTGGAGCACCTCTCCCGAAAGTTTGATGTCTCCTTCGAGGCCATGGTCAGGCGCTTGATGGACCTCAAAGCCCTGAGAAAGGACTTGGGCGAGTGGCTCCTCTCCGGTGCCCCGCAGGCTAATATGCCCACCCCAAATATTACCTCTGGGGAAACTGCTTCCTTGCCCAGGCTCCCGGGAAAGAATCTCCCCGTAATCTCCCCAGAGGAAGCTTTCCCCTACAATCAGGAGTTCCGCTACCCCGGGGATCCCCCTCACTGGATTCGCTTAAGACAACCTGCCCCTGAAGGGGCCAAGCTTTTCGCCCAGGGAGTGGAGGTGGCCGGGATCTCCTTTGAGAGCACCAAGGAAAACGCCCTTTCCTTTGCCTACGGAAAAGAGCGCTCCCTTGAATTGAGGCGCGATCCTCAGAATCCCTACGACCAGAACGCTGTGGAGGTGCTCGGCCACTGGAGGGACAAAGAAGGAAAGGAATGCTCCGGGCTCTTGGGCTACGTCCCCCGAGAGCTGGCCCTTCGCATTGCCCAAGAGGCTTCCTCAGCAGAGCTCTTCGCCACCCTGGAGACCGTGATCCTGCCCAGGAGGAGGAAGTCTCCAGGCATTCGCTTCTCGGTGTGGATACAATTGCCAACTTAATTAACATTTTTTAAGGCTCTACCGAGCAATATATTTGAAATTAATGGAAAGAAGTGAAGAAGATAAATGAACCGGAAAAAGAGTGGCCATTCTAAGCTAAACCCAGCAGATCGTATAGAGAAATTCCTGCATTGGGCTGAAAAGTTGGAGAGAAGCAGAATGTTAAAAGAATATAAGATCAATGCGGGAATAGGTTTTGGAGACGGGGTCAGCTTTATCATCAATGAACCCGATGAAGAGCAGCTCTGCTACCTGTTAATCCTGTTGCGCCATTTTTACTTCGATAATAATAGTCCGTTAATGATAGAAATAGTTATTAATCAGGCCATAAATGCATGTGGAAATGTAAAATTCAAGCAAAAACTTCAGAAGTTACGCGGCAAGTGGAGGAAATTAAAATTAGAATTGGAGCAGAAAATATCCTTACCTCACGGTGAGTACTACTCTATAAAAAATGTATTTGACGATTACCTTTTCGGATTTTATTTCCACTGCGATTTTGAGAGACAGGAGAAGATAGAAAGTATTTTTAAAGATTATGCGGATTTCAGGGGCAGGAAAGCATTAGGGGAGCTTATATTTTTTGAATGGATACTAGAAGTAGCTAAATACGTATTAGAATTGGCAAAGATTATTAAAATTGGCATTATAGACGGCTACTTTGATTTCCACCAGCGCTCTCTTTAGGAAAATGCACACACCATGTGCAAGGCGCTATGAGCACTACAGCTACGCCGGAGTTGGAAAAATCAGACTCGATTTATCCTACTTCAGCCTGTTCACCGGGCTCGCTTTTCTCTGTGCTCTGGCAAGGTCATTCTGGGTCAAGCTGAGGTATCTCTGAGTTACAGCGTAGGAAGTATGACCCAAAAGTCGTCTCACGGTCTCTAAATCTGCTCCGTTCTGGAGGTAAGAGGTGGCGGAGGTGTGGCGGAAAAGGTAAGGATAAAGCCTGCTAACCTGGCTTCTCTTTCTGAGGAGGCGCATAATGGAGCGCAGGGCGCAGTAAGTGAGAGCTCTTCCGTCCGAAGTGGTGAGGAGCGCGTCCTCCGAAGGAGGCGCCTTCCTCTTTCTTAAATAGGCCTGGATCGCCCTCTTGGTAACCTGAGAGATGGGAAGAAGCCTCTCCCCGGTCTTGCCGCGCACCCTGATATAGTCTTCCTGGAAGTCACTTAAAGTGAGGCTCAAGAGCTCGCCCGGTCTCAGGGCGCAGTCCACCATTAAGAGCAAAACAGCTTGATTCCTCCGGGAGTTCCTCTTCAATTTCTTCGCGATTTCCAGAAGCTCCTGTAGGGCCGTGAGAGTTAAGGTGGGGAGGAGCTTTTTGGGGATTTTTACCCCTGGGAAACCATCGAGGGGATTGGATTTGATAAACCCCTGATTGTAGGCCCAGCGGTAAAATGTTTTCAGACTTCGCAAGTGGATGCTGATGCTCTCCGGTCCGTTTCCTGATTCCTTCAGGAAGGAAACGAAGGCGAAAATGTCCGCCTCCTCCAGGCTCTCTCCCTTTAGGAAGCGAAGGAACCTTCCTAATTTCTCTTGGTACATTGCCAAAGTGCGAGGGGATAGACCTCTGAGGTCACACTGTTTTAAATAGAGAGAAACTAAAGAACCAGCGGCTGTTTGAAAAACACCCTTCTTTTTTGTGCCTGCAGATCGCATTTAAAGCCGACCTCCTTCGAACCTGCAACCTACGGCTCCGGAGGCCGTCGCTCTATCCCTTGAGCTACGGGCGCGTAACTGGAGACCATTTTCCGTGTCGGCCCCGCCTTAGAGCCATCGGTCATTTATGAATAGTCTCCCTAAGGAACCATCTTAATTATATAGGTTTTGGTCAATAAAGGGCAGAAACATTCAGGGGAAAATGCGGGATCACAATTATGGAATTACACCCTCTGTTGGACTTTATTGGAACCATTTCAAAATGCTTGAGAGACAGCCCTTTGGGAATATTCCAGACAAGTAGCGGCACCAACCCTTCAGCCGCTTAAGCCAGTCTCTGCTTTTCTAACCTCGGTACCTATTCCGTCCAATTTTCAATTCATTCCCCTGGAGAGTAGCGCAGATAATCCCAGGTGATGATGATTTTGGTTCCCACTGAGGTCCAGTCGTAGAGTAGCCTAGCCTGATCCGGGATCAAACCTACGCAGCCATGGCTTCCGGTAAAAGTGGGGTCATTTCCGAAATATCTTTCCGGTTTCCAGTAATTACCGTGGATGGCATAGACCCGGGAGATGAAGAAGAGAACCCAGGGGACACCAGGAACATAGTATTCCTCCATTCCCAGGCCCCCCTGCATATCCACGGCCTCCACCTTCTCCAGGACATAAAAAATGCCCGTGGGAGTGGGCCATCCCTGCTTCCCGGTTAGGGTGGGAAATTCGTAGACGATCCTGGCTCCCTCCAGGGCGTAAAGACGTTGCTCCGAGAGGGAGATATAGATTGATTTGATGGCCGGCTGGTCGATTGCCCGGAAGAAATAGAGGGCGGCCTGGCCCCGGGGGAGGGGATCGTCAGGAAAGACCTTATCGCTTTGCACCACTCCATAGGCAAGACAGGAGTAGATCTCCTGAAAAGCCCAGTGATTTATGGGCACGTCCTCAAAAGGGGAGGAAGGGGTGGTGGTTCGCAGAGCATCCTCCCAGCCTTTGGATCGAGCGATGAGAGTCAGAGCCTCCGCTATAGTGATGTAAGCTTTTGGTCTGAATGTTCCGTCGGGGAACCCCTGAAAGAGAAAGAAGGGGCGGATTCCCAGGTGCCGTCCGGCTTCGATATAGGGGAAAGCCCAATAAGAGGGGAGAACGTCACTGAAGGAAGGAAGGGTTGGAGTCAGGGTCTGTGCCCCGAGGGAGAGGATCAAGAGCTTGGCGAACTCCGCCCTGGTAAGAAAATCATCTGGCCGAAAGGTGCCGTCCGGAAATCCGCTGATCAAACCCCGCACCCACAGGTGCCTGATGGCCTGCTCCGCAGGATGCCCCACGATGTCCGGGAAGAGCCCATTGTTAGATGAGGGGGTAGTAGTCTTGGTGGAAGTTGGAGTAGTGGTGGTGAGAGTTTCCGTGGTCGTAGGTGTAGTGGGAGTCTCGGTCGATGTGGGGGTGGAACTAATCTGAGTCCAGGTGGGCGTGGAGCTGGTCTCAGTCTGAGCCCTCAAAGGAGAAGGGGGAAGGAAAATAATCAGGGCAAGGAGAATCATAATAGCCTTGAAGAAAGATTTACCGGAAACATCTTGGACTTTCATTTCACTTATTTTACCTTGAGTTGAAAGCTTCGACTACTGAGTTTCACTTCTTGGTCATTTGGAGGAAAGCCTCTTAAAACAGGTACGCTATAGCCTTCCTGCTCCACAATCAGGGTTGAAAGTGCAAAAATTCCTCTTTCCGCCAAAAGTCTCATTAACCTGATCATGGGAAAAACTCCAAAGGGCCCGCCGGGTCGGCGTGCGGGAAGGCCTTTGGAGTGTGCCAATCGAGATTCCAAACTTTACCGAAAAACCTACTCTTCCTGTTTACTTGTCCTCTATTTTTGAGGTTCTAAAATACCCCCATAGGTTTCCAGAAAGGGTTTGCGTTCCCCCACATCCCCTTTTTCTTTTATGGGGAATTTCCTTGGTGGGTTAACTTGGACTGCTCTCGCTTTCACCCTTTGGATAACCCCAGGGACTTCCTGCGGGCTGAAGGTAGGGCGCGTAAAGAAAATTATCTAAAAGCCTTAAACCCCCGCTAAACTTTCGCTCTCCGGCTTAATTTTAACAGTAAATCGATAGCCTGCTGAAACTGCTTTTGCTTTTTTTCAGGGCAGATGATCATGATTTCCTGCGGTTTCTCTCCTCCCAGAGAAACGATCAGGTTCCCGAATTTGTCGAGGGTGGCGTTTTCGATTTCCGAGAAATGGTAAGTAAAGTAGTGCTTACCGGACCTGTGTACCAGACGCGAATCAGTGATGATGAAGGTATCCTCCACCGCGTTGAGGAGAACAAGGACCTTTTCCTGTGAATCCAGCTGGGCTTCGATATCCTCGCTTTTTACCGAGGGACTTTCCCGGAGACCCTCTAAAGAATCGAGGAGCTTATTGATCCCGCTTTCCACCTCAGTGCCGCAAACAGGGCACATTTTCGCTTCCAGATCAAACTTTTCCGCACAATCGAGGTTGGCGCAATACTGCCAGGCTTTGCGCTTGCAGGAAGGGCAGAAAGGGTCGATTCGGGAAACTTTGGCGCCGCAATGGGGACAAACAAGGCGCTCGACCTTTACAAAATGAGTGCCATCCTCAGAGATCCTGAGCTCTACCCCACAGTAAGGGCAAGAAGTTATCCCTTCCTTTAAGGGGGCACCACAGGATGGGCACTTTATCGATCCACAGGTGGGGCATCGTTCAACTGTATTCATTTTTTCCTCCGTTCAGTTCAATTTAAAGAGAGTCAAAATGGGGCTTTCTTCCAAAACCGGGAAGAGCCCCTTTAACTCCGGAACTTTTATCTTACCTTCTCTCGTTGTAACTGCCAAGAACTGCACTCCTGCTTCCTTCAATTTTTGCGCAGTGTCGGGAGTCAATTCCGTAAGAATCCGGAATCCCTTCCTTTCACTGTAGAACAAGTAGACGGGGTTAGACTGATCTATAGCTATAAGCGAATCCTTTGCTGTCAAAAGACGGATCCTTTCCCCGATTTTAAGTGGTAAAGGATCGATGTTCCAGAACTTGCCCGTTGCCGACAGGCCCTCAACAACAATTAAAACACCCACCAGAATCAGAAGGCCAAAAACCCAATTTTTCAGCTCATATTTCCTGATTTTGAGCCGTGATAATTCCTTAAAGAGCCATCCCAGGGCCAGGGAAAATGGGGGAACGAGCATCAACTGATAGTAGTCGTGCTGGTACAAAACGGGGGCTGTGGAGAAAGCGAAAAAGATGCTGAGGCTCAAAGTCCAGAGGAACAGAAATCTCGATTTTTTAAAGAAAGGAGATAAAACTAAAGAGAGTAAGAACAGAGCGAGTCCTGTCCAGGTTAGCACGCGATCTCCCAGGCGGGAAAACAAGAATTTCCAGAATTCCAAAGAGGATATAGTCTGGGAAAAATTGGGGAGCATGTGCAGGGAGATGAGAGAGGTGAGAAACCTAGATTCCGCAAGGGAATGGGAGGCCCAGAAGTAAAGGAAGGAGGGGACTAAGGCCGACAAAGCCATTGACCATATTTTCCAGTCCACCAGGCCCCGGATTCCTTTCTTTTCTAAAAGGAGGAAGAGAAAAAGCAGCCCCAGGAATAAAAAGCTGGGTTTGGAAAGGATAGATAAAAGGAGAAAAACTGTGCTCAGGACCCAGTACTTTTTGCCTCCCCTTTCCAGGTAAAGGCTGAAAAAGTACAGGCTTCCCATGCTCATTCCCAGAAGGACTGGTTCCGGGAGGACGGCGCGGTTGTAAAAAATGTTGAAGGGAAGGAGGGCGTAAATGAAACCGGCAATAAAACCGGCTTTCTCCCCAAACTTGAGCTGGGCAAGCAGAACTAAAAAGATCAGGCTCATTAAGGAAAAAAGAATAGCGATGCCTCTGGCAATGGGAACCACGGTGCCAAAAAGCTTGAAGAAAGGGAGAGTCAGAATGGGCAAGAGGGGAAATTCCAGTTCCGCAAAGTTCGGGGGAGGTCCGTCGTAATCCAGCTGGGGAAAAATGGAGAAATTTTCCGCCATATTTACCACCATAGAAGCGGTGTCTGCCTGTCTCCAGGAAGCGTGTTCACTTAGGGGATTGGCAATTCCATAGAGCCTTAAAGTGCAAAAAAGAGCTATTAAGATAATCCACAAGTATTTCCGCACGGGGAAATTTTAACTTATTTTTAAGCCTTTTAAGTAATTGGGGAATTTTTACTCTGAGCTTCAAGGGGAGTGGAAGCGGAGCAGAAGCGGAGTTTTAACACAAATATGCAATGGTTATCGCATTTAAGGAAATGATTGGGGTTAAATTTTTCTGCCTTTAGGGAAATTCTTGCTGTAATCAGGCGGAAATTATTGACAAGAGATAGTTTCCCGATTTTACTGATTCTATGCTAAATAATGGATGGTTGGTAATCCCCTGCTTCAACGAGGAGGGAAACGTCCTTCGCCTGGTCCAGCTTCTGGAGGAAGAGATCAGAAATAAGGACTGGAATCTCCAGATTCTCTTAATTAACGACGGAAGCACGGATTCCACTTCCCGGGAAATCGAGCAAGCGGAGGGAACTTACGGTAATGTGAAGCACATTGACCACGCAAAAAACCTGGGTTACGCTCAGGCGGTGAAAACGGCTTTCAAATTCCTGAGCCAGACAGACGCCGAGTTCGCCATCATTATGGATGCTGATTTGACCCATGACCCCGCATATTTATCGAGCTTTATTCAAGCTTTTCAAGAAGGAGCGGAGGTGGTGATTGGCTCCAGGTATGTTGAAGAGGGAAGGATGAAGGGCGTTCCTCTCTGGCGACAATTCCTGAGTTGGGCCGGGAACCTTGTGGGAAGGATCGCGGGGATCCCGGTAAAGGATGCCACCTCAGGCTTTCGGGGATTTTCCCGCAGTGCTTTTAAGGTCATAAACCAGTGTCGGGAAAATGACTTCTCCATCCAGTTAGAGGAAATCCTTCTGGCAAAGAAGGCCGGGCTAAAGTTCAAAGAGGTGCCCATTACCCTGGGGGTGCGAGAGGTGGGGGAATCGAAATTTCATTACTCTCTGGGACTGTTTTTCCGTTATGCCCGACTGCTTTTAAAAAACATCTTCTCGAAAAGAAAACTAATCCTGAATTTTTGAGAAGAAAAGCGCCTTTAACCCCTCGAGCAAGCCGAAGTTAAGGATGCCGATCAAGCCTATCAAACCCCAATCGGTAATTGTAAGAGCTATGGTCCCGAAGGCTGTGGAGACAATAGGGGCATAAATAATCAGGACCTGGAGGACGAAGGAAGACAGGACAGCCCAGATCAGGTACTTATTCGAGGTCAACCCCAGTTTCCAGCCCGGTAGCTTATCTGATCTGGAGTAAAAACTGTAAAGGAGCTCCAGGGTGACGATGGTCGTAAAAGCCATGGTTTCCCCTTTTGCCACGGAATGCTCGAGGCCAAAGATAAATGCGCCAAGAGTTGACAGAGCCATCAGGATCGCGGAAATCCCCAGCCTCCAGAGCACTCTCTTTGTGAAAATTCCGGCTCTGGTGCTCCTTGGTTGCTGTTCCATAACTCCTTTTTCAGGGGGATCCACTCCCAGGGCCAGAGCGGGTAGGCCATCGGTGACCAGATTCATCCACAAAATTTGCGCAGGGGTGAGTATGGGCTCACGGGCAGGAAAAAGGAGAAAGCCCAGGAAAACTGCCAGCACTTCTGCGAGGTTACAGGAAAGGAGAAACGAGACGAACTTTTTAATATTGGAGAAAATGGTTCGCCCTTCTTCCACAGCTTTCACGATGGTCGCAAAGTTGTCATCCGTTAAAACCATGTCCGCGGCTTCCTTACTTACATCAGTGCCCGTAATCCCCATGGCTACGCCGATGTTGGCCTGCTTCAAGGCGGGAGCATCATTAATTCCATCGCCCGTCATAGCTACTACATGCCCCAGGTTCTGGTAGGCCGTGAGTATTCTTACTTTATCTTCGGGTGAGACCCGAGCATAAATCGATAAATCCGGTGCCCGCGCGAGCAGTTCCTGAGGAGAAAGTTTCGATAGTTCTTCTCCGGTTATGGCTTCCTTTTCGCCCTGAATCAGGCCTAATTGGGATCCAATAGCGATTGCTGTAAGGAGGTGGTCTCCCGTGATCATCACTGGTTTAATTCCCGCCCTGCGACAGACAGCAATGGCTTCCCGGACTTCCTCGCGAGCAGCGTCTCTCATTCCCACCAGGCCGAGGAAAATCAGGTTCTTCTCTGGGTCGTCGTTTTCCCCAAGTGGCTGATAAGCGATTCCCAGGACCCTCAGCCCCTCCCTGGCCATCTCCTCGTTCTGTTCCAGGATTTTCTTTTTCCGTTCCTCACTAAGAGGCTCCACCTTTCTGCCCGACTGAAGACGATCGCAGAAATGAATCAAAACATCCGCAGCCCCCTTGGAAAAAGCGAAACGGGAACCATCCTTTTCGTATATCGTGGTCATCATTTTTCTTTCCGAGGTGAAGGGAATCTCGTGCACACGCCTGTATTGAGAGAGAAGCTCCTTTTTATCTAACCCTAACTTGCTTGAAAGGACGACCAGCGCTCCTTCCGTAGGGTCACCCCTGATCTCCCATCTATCGCCTACCTTAGCCAGATGAGCATCCGTGTTCAGGGAGGCCGCAATGAGAAGGGTCTGGAGGTCAAGAGGGAGATCTGAGAGTGCACCTTCCTCGCCCCTGATTTCTCCCTTCGGTTCGTACCCTCGCCCCGTGACAGTGAAAATCCCCTGTGGAGTGAAAATTGACTCCACGGTCATCTCGTTCAGGGTCATGGTCCCTGTCTTATCAGAACAAATAATCGAAGTGGATCCCAGAGTTTCCACGGCAGGTAGATGCCTGATAATTGCTCCTCTTTGAGCCATCCTTTGAGTCCCCAATGCCAGGACAATGGTAACTACTGCTGGTAATCCTTCAGGAATAGCAGCCACCGCGAGGCTGATCGAGAGGAGTAGCATGAAAAGGATGGGGGCCCCGCGGAGGATCCCCACGAGGAAGACGATGAGGCAAATTCCCAACACCATTAAAGCCAGAACCTTTCCCACCTGATCGAGGTTTTTCTGCAGAGGAGTGGCTTCCTTTTCCGTTTCCTCCAGCATCGTAGCGATTTTTCCGATCTCTGTGGCCATGCCTGTGGCCACCACTACCGCTTCACCTCTTCCGTAGGTCACGGTGGTTCCGGAGAAGACCATATTCCTGCGTTCTGCAAGGGGTGTTTGCTCATTCAGGATTGTCTCGGATTTTTCCACAGGTAGTGATTCCCCTGTTAAGGGAGACTCATCTGCCCTGAGGTTAAAAGATGTAATAATTCTGGCATCCGCCGGGACCCGGTTTCCCGCGCTCAAGATTATTATGTCTCCCGGGACTATCTCCGTGCTGTTTATCTCCTTTATCTGGCCTTCCCTGATTACCTGAGTTCTGGGGACGGCCATCCTTTTCAATGCTTTCAGGGCCTTTTCCGCCCTTTCTTCCTGGATTAATCCCAGGATGGCGTTCATCAGGACAATCGCTGAGATCACAATGGCATCCACGAATTCCCCGAGGATGCCGGAAATGAGAATGGCTACGAGGAGAATAAAAATTAAAGGACTTTTGAATTGATTTAAGAACCTGACCCAGAGAGGGGTTTTTTCTTTTTCCTTTAATTCATTGAGACCGTACTTTTCAAGTCTGGCCTTTGCATCTTCTTCAGTAAGGCCCGAGAGGGAAGAGGAGAGATGTTTCAGAACTTGTTCTGCGGATAAAGCGTGCCAGAGGGTCATAGGGTACCTCCTTTTTTGAGCGTAAGAATCGGGTTAACCGGAACCTTGCCGATGCGCGCTTCCCAATGAAGATGAGGACCAGTTACAGCCCCGGTAGCCCCCACCAGTCCAATTACCGTACCTTTTTCCACTTGATCCCCTGGGCTTACTTTGAAGGCGCTGAGGTGATAGTAAAGGGTAAAAAGACCGGAACCGTGATCGATGATCAAGGTATTTCCGCGGGAATAGAGTTCCTTTGCCAGCACCACGGTTCCTTTGCCTGCGGCTTTGACCTCTGCTCCTTCCTTTCCTTCAATGTCCACTCCCCAGTGGGAGTCACTTCCCCACCCAGGATAGATGCGTTCAGCACCAAAGGAAGAAAGTATGGGCGATTCCAAAGGTAAGGCAAAGGGCAAATCGGGTATTTGATCACTGGAGTAAGCAAGCGCAGCATAAACTTCCTCCCTCTCTTCAGCTAAAAGTTCAGGTGCGAGAAGTTCGATTCCTTCCGGGGGAAGCTCTATGGTTTCGGAAGGTACGGCGTTTAGGGTGACTAAGATTCTTAACTCTAATTGAGCTTGAAACTCGTTCAGGTAAGCTATTAGGGACAAATTTTTTACGCCTGTCTCTTCCTCTAAAGGAATAGGGACTAACGCTATCCCGCCTTTTCTAATTTCTACTCCTTGGCTGCCATAGAAAAGTTTAACCTGCAACTTCACGGGATGAGTGATTTTTATTCTCAAAAAACCACCCTGCGGCACCCGATAGGGTTCACAAGTAAGACCTATCGAGCCATAGGGGGTTTCTTGAGAAACAGATACTTTCTCCACTCCAAGAATCCGACAAACAACAACTGCCACTTCAGCACGGGTAATAGCCTCCTCTGGATAAAAATTGCCATCCTCCCTTCCCAAAATGATCCCCAGTTGGTGCAAAATTTCGATGAAGCGGAAGAAAGGATGTTCAGGTGGAACGTCCTTGAAGCTTGGATCGGACAGGGTCTCAATCTCGGGGTAGAAAGCCCTTCCCAGCAACTCCGCTATTTCACCCCTTGAAGGTTGCTCCTCTGGGTCGAAATAATCCCAGGGGAGAAAGTTCTCCTGAGCTAAAGCCAGATAATACGGGTACGCCCAGTGCTTTCCACTTAAATCTTCTACTTTGATCCCTTTAGCCTTAGCCACTATTTTCAGGGTCTCGCCCATACTAATTCTTTTATCCGGATAGAAAAATCCATCAGGGTATCCCGAGACTACTCCTGACTCAGCAAGTGCCATAATCTCATTTTGCGCCCAGTGACCTCCGAGGTCCGGAAAATAAATTGAATCCCCGAAAGCAAGCATATATCGTGCACAAGACAGGCCTTGCCCCAAGGAAAGAACAAGGAAACAAATTAAGGCAATAAACACCCTTCTCATCACTACCATATGTTACTATAAAAATTTAATAGGGGGTTATCAAAAAAGAGGACCTCCTTTATTATCAAAAAAGAGGACCTCCTTTAATTTCGTATAATGGTAACATGCACCCAAACCAATATATAATTCAAAGAAATGGTGAAAGTGAAGTTATTTAATACATATTCCCGGAGAAAAGAAACTTTTGTACCCTTAAAAGAGGGCGAAGTCAGGATGTACACCTGTGGCCCGACTGTCTACGATTTCGTGCATATCGGGAACTTTCGCACCTTCATGTTTGAGGACCTTTTGCGTCGTTCCTTGAAATTCCTAGGGTATAAAGTAATCCAGGTCATGAACCTCACTGATGTTGAGGACAAGATAATCAAAGCCTCAAGGGAAAAGGGAGTTTCCATTTTCCAGTACACGGAACCTTACATCAAGGCTTTCTTCGAGGATCTAAGAAACTTGAACATTGAGTCCGCAGAGTACTATCCCAAAGCAACAGATCATATTCCCCAGATGATCGCACTAATAGAAAAGCTAATGGAGAAGGGCTACGCATATCGGCTTGCGGATTCCGTCTATTTCGACATTTCCAAATTCCCCAAATACGGTCGCCTTTCCCGGATAAAACCTGGTAGCAAGGCTTTTTCCCGCCTGGACGCTGATGAATACGAGAAGCAGGAGGTAGGGGATTTTGTGCTCTGGAAGGGCAAAAAGGAAGGTGAACCTTCCTGGGAAAGTCCCTTTGGCCCCGGACGGCCGGGGTGGCACATCGAGTGTTCCGCGATGTCCATGCACTATTTAGGAACTACTTTCGACATTCACACCGGCGGGATTGATAACATGTTCCCTCACCACGAAAACGAAATTGCCCAGAGCGAAGCTGCCACGGGCCAGACCTTTGTGCGCTATTGGATGCATTCTCAGCATCTTCTGGTAAACGGGGAAAGGATGGCCAAGTCTAAAGGCAATTTTTATACCCTCAGGGACCTTGAGAAAATGAATTACTCCTTTAAAGCTATCCGGTTCCTGCTCCTTACTACCCATTATCGAAATCCTCTCAACTTCACCTTTGAAGCCTTAAAGCAAGCGGAAAAGAACGTGGACCGCTTATTGGATTTCTTCCACCGCCTCAAGGAGTATCGCGGGCCGGAAAAGGAACCAGATCCTCAAGTGATGGATTCCATAACGCGAAAGAAGGAGGAATTTGCCGAAGCTTTAGGGGATGACCTGAATATCTCAGGGGCTATTTCCGCTGTGTTTTCCCTGATGCACGATATCAATCCTTTGATCGTGGAACATAGCTTGGGGAGAGAGGAAGCCGTCCTTGCCTTAAAGACTATGGAAGAGTTCGATCAGGTTCTGGGAATACTCGAGGAGAAGGGCGAGCTCGAGGAGTGGGTGCTCCCTTTGATTAAGGAGAGGGAAAAGGCGAGAAAAAACAAGGACTTCGCTACCGCGGATCGAATCAGGGCGGAGCTTTTAGAAAAGGGAATTATTCTCGAGGACACCCCACAGGGCACTCGCTGGCGCAGGAAAACATGGGGCGATTAGAAACCTTGAGTTTTGAGGGTAAAAATTTAGAAAGCCTATCTTTCCCCCTTTAAGCAATGGCGGATGGGGTAGGATTCGAACCCACGGGGCTTTTAGCCCACCGCATTTCAAGTGCGGCGCCTTAAACCACTCGGCCACCCATCCACTTATTTTATTTTATCCACTCCCAGATACGGGATCAAAACCTCTGGAACTCTTACTGAGCCGTCCTTTTCCTGATAGTTTTCCAGGATGCTGGCAACCGTTCTGGCCAGGGCGATGCCGGAACCGTTTAAAGTATGGACGAACTCCAGCTTTCCGCTCTCTTTATCTTTGTACCTGATATTCAAGCGCCTGGACTGGAAATCGGTACAGTTGCTGCACGAGGAAACCTCCAGCCATTTTTCTGTTCCTGGAGAATAGACATTAATATCGTATGCTTTAGCTGCGGTAAAACCCACTTCTGCGGAACAGAGTTCCACGATTTCGTAAGGCAAGCCCAGCCCTTTGGGTACATCCTCCGCATCAGCAAGCATTTTTTCCAGCTCCTCGTAAGAGTGCTCCGGTTTTGTAAGTTTTACCAGCTCTACCTTATCGAATTGGTGTACTCTAAGGAGCCCTCTGGTGTCCTTCCCTGCTGCCCCGGCTTCTTTGCGGAAGCAAGCTGTGTAAGCCACATAATAAATTGGAAGCTCCTCTTCGCTTAAAATTTCCTCGGCATGTATGGCGGTCACTGGAACTTCGGCTGTGGGGTTGAGGTAAAGCTCAGCATTTTCGAACCTGTACATCTGATCCTCAAAATCCGGTAGTTTTCCCGTCCCGTAAGCCGCCTCCCTGTTGATCACGTAAGGAGGCCAGAGCTCACGATAGCCATGCTTTTCCCGGTGTAAATCGAGCATCCAGTTTATCAGAGCCCGTTCTAATTTAGCCCCCCAACCGGTGTAGAGGATAAAACCGCTACCTGAAATTTTCGTTCCTCTTTCAAAATCTATGAGTTTGAGCCTGGAGGCGATCTCCCAGTGGGGCAGGGGAGTAAAATCGAAATCTTTTATTTCCCCTCCTTTTCTTACGATCCTGTTTTCCTTCTCACTCTGCCCGATAGGGACGGAAGAGTGGAGGATGTTGGGAATTTTTTCCAGAAGCCTTGTTATTTGCTCTTTCTTTTCCTTGATAGGAGTGTTCAGGTCTTTGACTTTGTCTGAGAGATCGCGCAGCTTCACAAGGAGCTGGGAGATGTCCTGCCCTTTTCTCTTTAATTCACCAATTTCCTCAGAGCGGCGATTCAATTCAGCTTGCATCTTTCCCTGCTCTGAGAGGAGAGCTCTCCATTCCTCGTCAAGCCTCAAAATATCATTAACTATGTTAGGATCACGCCCTCTCTTTTGGAGAGCACTCCTGACTAAATCCGGATCCTGTCTTATAAGCTTCAGGTCGATCATGGCGCTCCTTAAAAACCAGAAATTGAATAAATTATACTTATGGTAAAGTATCGATTATATTAAATCCAACTGAAGAAGAATTATACAACATGAAGCTTTTTGAGTTCTCAGAAAATGGAAAATTGAATGAAAAACCCCTCTCTCTGCGCATGAGACCTCGTACGCTTGAGGAATTCATCGGGCAGGAGCATGTAATTGGCAAGGGGAAGATATTGAGGCAGGCGATCGAAACTGACAGCCTCTTTCCCTGTATCCTCTGGGGTCCGCCGGGATGCGGGAAGTCCTCCCTGGCAAACATCATTTCCCGGAATACTAAGGCGAATTTCGTCCAGATTTCTGCGGTAACTGCAGGACTTTCAGAACTAAAAGTCATAGTTAAGGAAGCCGAAAAGAGGAAGCAGCTTTTTAAACAGAGAACAATTCTTTTTATCGATGAGATTCATCGCTTCAACAAAGCGCAGCAGGATGCGCTTCTTCCTTATGTGGAGGATGGCACAGTAATTTTAATTGGAGCGACTACTGAAAACCCTTTCTTTGAGGTCATCTCACCCCTCGTTTCCCGATCCCGCGTTTTTCAGCTTAAACCCCTGAGCGAGAGCGAGATTGAAAAGATAATTCAGGATGCCTTAAAGGACAAGGAAAGGGGATTGGGGAATTTCCCGGTCGAGGTCACTGAGGAAGGGATCAAATTCTTGGTTAGAGTCTCCAATGGAGATGCCAGAGTGGCCCTGAATGCCTTAGAGTGGGCCTTCAAAATGAAGTTTGCGGAGTCCCCAGAGAAAATTATCCTCGATACCCCTTTACTCCAAGACGCCCTGCAAAAAAGGGCAATCACCTACGATAAGGATGCAGATGCCCATTATGACACCATTTCCGCCTTCATAAAAAGTATGCGCGGGTCTGACCCGGACGCTACGCTCTTCTGGCTCGCTAAAATGCTATACGCTGGGGAGGATCCAAAGTTCATCGCTCGCCGCATCATGATCTGTGCCAGTGAGGACGTGGGAAATGCTGACCCTCAGGCCATAGTAATTGCCACCGCTTGCGCGCAGGCGGTTCAGTTCATCGGCATGCCAGAAGCCATGATTCCCCTGGCGCAGGCAGCTATTTACGTGGCTTGCGCCCCTAAGAGCAACTCTGCCTATATGGGCATAGCGGAGGCCATGAAGGATGTGGAAGAAGGGAAATCGGCTTCCGTTCCCCTGCACTTAAAGGATGCCAACTACCCCCAGGCAGCCCAGTTGGGGCATGGCAAAGATTACAAGTATGCTCATGAGTTTGAGGGGCACTTTGTCCCTCAACAGTACTTGCCAGATGAGCTTAAGATGAGGCAATATTATTATCCGTCGGAGGAAGGCCTGGAGAAAACTATAAAAGAAAGGTTGAAGAAGCTGTGGGGAAAGTTGAAAAAATACGATTTATAGCTATTTTAGCGCTGATCATTGTAATCTTGATTCCTGCGGAACCCCTTAGGACCATGGCCAGTGGCGTGAATTTCGTTCCACCCAGCACTTCCTTCCAGTGGTTTCCTGCGGTCAGTGGAAACCGAATTGTCTGGGTGGATAACCGAGCAGGGAATCTTGATATTTATCTCTACGACCTGGAAACCAAAAAGGAGATCGCTATCTGCACTAACCCCGCGGATCAGTATATGCCCAAAATCTATGGAGACCGTGTCGTGTGGATGGATAAAAGAGCGATGTCCGGGAAGGAGGAAAAATGGGACATCTACATGTACGACCTGCGCTCGGGACAGGAAATTCCCATTTGTACCAGTCCTGGTTCCCACAAATCCCCATCTATCTGGAAGGATTATATTGTCTGGCAGGATGAAAGGAACGGAAACGCGGACATTTA
>JANLFM010000015.1:5767-11768 GCA_024655865.1 Caldisericota bacterium | reverse complement strand
CGACTTGAAAAAGGGGATAGAACGCCCCATCAGCTTATCTCCAGGGAACCAAATGTACCCTTCCATTGACGGTGATCGGATCGTTTGGCTGGATGGTCGGGAGAACTTTAATTTCACGGACATTTACATGTACGATCTCACTCTGGAGAAAGAGATTCCGGTCTGGGTTCACAACCCCAACAAGCCTGAAGCGGCCGGAGTGCCCGACATCTTTGGGGATAAAATAGTATGGAGTTTGAATCACGATGACGGTAGTGCTGCTTTATACATGTATACTATCCCCACCGGACAGATCTCCATACTGGTGAAAGAAGATGGTTCTAGGACGAACAGGAGCTGCATTTACTGGCCAAAAATATATGGGAATTGGGTGGCCTACACACTCTACAAGAACGGCATCCGCCAGATTAACGTTTTCGATTTGAACTCAGGGCAAATTATTGTCCCTTATAAATCCGTAACTGGTCAGGATGCTCCAGCTCTCTGGGGAAATCTGATCGCCTGGCAGGACAAAGTGGGAACTCTGGAGCGCATTGCCTGGACCGAGCTAACTCCCTTACAAGCAACATCGGCCCAAAATGTGCCTTTTTTCGACCTTGGGGAACATTGGAGCCGGCCATGGGTAGAAGCGCTTTACCGCCGGGGGATTGTCAAGGGCTTCGACGACGGTACCTTTCGCCCTGATTCTTTCCTCACAAGGGCACAGTTTGCTACTCTCCTCGCTACTGCCTTTGCTCCGAAGGAAGGAGAAGCAAAGGTATTTTCAGACGTGAATCCGGATGCCTGGTACGCTAAGGCGGTCAATCTTTGCGCACAATCGGGGTGGATGATTGGCTATGACGATGGTCTCTTTTATCCTGAGGAATACATCACCAAAGCTCAAGCTCTGGTGGCTCTTTCTCGCGCATCCGGCTTGGAACTTAAGGAGGGCTCCCTGCCCTTTCCCGATACTCAAGGGCACTGGTCAGAGCCCTTTCTCAAAGCATTTTTCCTGAACGATCCGCCTCTTTTAGAGTCTCGCTTCTATCGCTTTTTCCTCTCAGGGGGAAAATTTGAGCCCGATAAATTCATTACCAGAGGGCAAGCCTGTCTCTTCCTGAGTTCCCTTTTAAAGTTACCCCTTTCTCCCTGACAAAGTTATATAATCAACAAAAAGGAGGTTTTTACTTGAGCATGTTTTGCCCTCAGTGTGGTCAAGAAAATGAGCAGGGTGCTGTTTTTTGCTCCCGCTGTGGATACAGACTCCAACCCCCTGAAGTGAAGCGCGGAACTAAAAATTTGTACACCTGGATACTAATAGGGATTCTTATCGTTGCCTTAGGGATTGGCGTATATTTTTTGATTGGCGCTCTTAAGCTATCTCCTGCAGCTTCCCAGATGAACTTATCTCAACTTATTCCAGGAAATAGTGGTGTTTACCTTTCTTTTACTTCCACTCAGGGTTCCTTACTGGAGTTTGTGGAGTCCCTTCGGATTTCCTCGACTTTTCCAGGAATGGAAGACCCCTTTAAGGAACTGGAGGCCGATCCCCTGGCCCAGGAGCTTCTGAGTGCAGTTAAACCGAACATTCAACTTGCTTTAGCCTGGAACAGGGATAAGCCTGATTTTTATCTTCTTGGTGAAGTAAAGGACCCCACTCAGGCAGAAAATTTTCAGGCTAAATTAGTAAGCCAGTATGAGCAACAAGGGAAACGGGTTGAGCAAAAAAAGGTAGGAAATACCTCCATAACGGGTTTTCCGGATGAAGAGGTGTGGATCGCTCTAAAGGGAAACATTTTTTATGCCGCTTCCTCCGAGGAAGCTCTCCTTTCCCTTTTTGGGGAGAACCGTTCTTCCCTTGAGAACAGCCCTCTTTTCCGCTCCATCAAGGAGAAGGTACCAAAGGCAACCTCGCTTTTTGTTTTTGTCAATTTCTCTTTGATTCCGGATATTCCCTCCGAAGTGAGTCATTTTTACCTTTTTGCTGATGAGCTGGAAGGCTTACCGCACTATAAAGGGGAGCTCATTTTAGACCTTAAGAAGTTGCTCAGCTCCCCTCCTTCCAGGGAACTGAAAGGTGTCTATGACGTTCTCTTAAAATTAATAAACTCTTCTGCGGAAACAGATACTCCTTTCCGGATGGTTCCTCCCGACTCAGCCCTGGCTCTGACCTCTTTCGGCTGGTTAGGTGAACTGTTAAAGAGTGTAGGTGCGCAGGATTTTGCTCCTCCTTCTCTTGATCTTTCCTTTCTCGACGGGAAAATGGAACTCTATTTAATGGCTATGGAGAACGTGGAGGCTCCGTTTCCCTTTGGGGCCACTTTTGAGGTTGACCAGCTCAGCTATCCCAGGGCCAGCCAAACTATCAATCAGATAGAGCAGTTCCTGTCTCAGGGTGCAGGAGAGGGCTTTTCCTTTGAGACCGTGAATATTGAGGGCGTTCTTGCCCGGAAAATCGCTACCCCGGAAGGGAATTTTTATTACGCTCTCACTGAGAAACACCTTCTAATCACAACAGGCCTGGATTCCATGAAGGGCTTAATCAACCGAGAAAAGGGCCTGGAAAATGCTCTCGCTGGGGAGGAACAATTTAGACACTACGCTTCACTTCTGGGCAAGTATCACCTTTTCCTGTACCTGAACGGGGAAAAACTTCAGCAATTGATGGAGAAATTGGAAATACCCAATACAGAGGTTCTGCCTACACAGTTGAAGGGCACATCGCTATTGCTCTTAGAGTTTTCTCCTGATTCCCTGAGGTTTGAAGGTCTCACGGTCAGTCCTTAAGACCCATGGGAAAAAGGCTTCTTTTTATCACCCTGACCGCCCTGATCGCGGTCTCTTTCGGCTCCATTTTGGCCCGGCTCTCCAGTGCTTCAGCGCTTACTATTTCTTTTTACAGGTTGTTTTTGGCCACCATTTTTCTTCTCATCTGGGCACCTATTACCAGGACGAAGATCCTTATTCCTCTTAAACCAGGAGAACTGGTTTTACTATTTCTCTCCGGGTTAGCTTTGGCTGCCCATTTCTATTTCTGGATCACTTCCCTGAAGTGGACTACCGTTTCCAGCTCTACTATCCTGGTGAGTACACACGTCATTTTTGTTGCCCTGGGAGAGAGGGTAATTAACAGGAGATCGTTCCCTCTGGCTTTCCTTTTGGCCCTGGTGCTCTCCTTTGGCGGAGTAGTACTCATTGCTAACGCGGACTTTCAATTTTCCGGAGTTGCTTTAAAGGGGGACCTCTTTGCTTTGCTCGGAGGCCTGATGGCCGCCATTTATTTTTTCTCAGGAAGTGTCCTGCGGGCCAGACTCCCTATTCTTACCTACGGTGTTTTTGTTTACACGGTGGCTGCGCTGTTATTGGGAACAGCCATTTTCGCTTTTATGGGTCCAGGAGAGTTCTTAAACTTTCCCCCTGCGGATTGGCTCTGGTTTGTGCTTTTAGCCCTGGGTCCACAAATTATGGGCCACACTTTGCTCAATTACCTTTTAGCCTATGTGAGACCAGCTTTTTTGACCATGTCCGTCCTTTTTGAACCAGTAGGGGCTACGATTTGGGCCCTGATTATCTTTAGGGAAGTTCCCGGCGTAATTGCTCTTTTAGGCGGTGCCCTGGTTATTTTAGGACTGGCGATTATCCCCAGAAATGAGGCTGTCCTTGTTAAGAACCGTATCTGAAAATTTTTCCTCTAAAGATCGTGGAGAGCACTTTAACCTCTCTCAGCCCAATCAGGGGCAAATTGAGGATGTTCTCCGAAAGCACAACCAGGTTCGCCTTTTTCCCGGGGGCGATCTCCCCTTTTTCCTTATCCTGAAAGGTACTCCAGGCTCCCCAATAGGTGTAGGCATCCAGAGCGTCCTTTAAATCGATAGCTTCTTGAGGAAGAAAGGGCTCCTCAGAAATGAAGAGGGTTTTCCTGGCGCAGGCTGCGTAAATTCCTTTAAGTACCGAGGGATCCTCCACGGGGGCATCGGATCCGAATGCCAGAGGAATTCCTGAATCGTGAAGTGAGCGATAGGAATAAGAATATTTGACTCTTTCTCCCCAATAAAGACTGGCCATTTTTCTGTCAGAGACCGCGTGAATGGGTTGAACGGAAGCTAAAAGCCCACTTTCTGAGAGACGAACTCTGTCCTGGGGATGGATTAACTGCACATGTTCCAGTCGGTTACGTAATTTTTGATTTAAAGCTCTTTGAGGGTAGAAAGCCTGAATAGCGTTCCGGACTGCAGCATCTCCAATTGCATGAACTGCCACAGCGATATCGTGCTTGGCTGCTACATTTATAACTTCCTCAAGCTCCTTTTTTGATGTGACCTCTATGCCAGAACTATGGGAGCCCTCATACGGTGCAAGCAGGAAAGCTGTTTGCGAACCAAGCGCTCCGTCCGCAAAAAGTTTTATTCCCCCAAACTTTACCCTCTCTGTTCCCTCACCGCTTTTCAGGCCACTATTCATTACTGCTTCCAGGGACTCTTTGGGGAACCAGAGCGTTACGTCAAGATCCAAATTTAAAGCATCAATAAAGGAGAGGATTGAAAGAGGATCCTCATTTTTTTCCAAAAACCAGTTGCACCCGGTGATTCCCTGCTGGTTCAGGTATTTTGCTGCTCTTGTGAGGTTAGCTTCTCTATCATTTTCTTCTGGGCGCGCAAATTTCCCTCCGTAGAGATCAGCGGCGTTCTCGAGAAGTATCCCTGACGGTTCTCCCCCCTCGTCCCTGAGGATTTTTCCCCCAGGGGGGTCCGGGGTAGTGCGGTCGATGTTCAGAAGCTTGAGCACCAGAGAATTCACCCAGAGCGCGTGGCCATCTTTACTCCAGAGCATCGCTGGGTGATCTCCGGTAACACGATCGAGTTCCCTGTGCGTTGGGAATACCGGTTTTTCCCAGATGTTTTTATCCCACCTTCCACCGGTAATCCACTCCCCCGGAGGTAGTTGTTCCGCAAACCGAGCGATCCTGGAAAGGACCTCTTCCAAACTTCTGGAGTCTCTAAGATCGATTTCCTCGAGCGAATTGGCAAGGGCCTCAAGATGGAGGTGGCTGTCGGTGAAAGCGGGAAGAATCAGTTTATTGCGGCAATCGATACGCTCAAAATCTTTATAATCCTCTTTTGGAACCCTTCCGACCTTGAGGATTTCATCTCCGGATATCACTATATCAGTGAAAAGTGTCCGCCCTCTGGAGTAAAAGAAAGCATCTTTTAATATCAGGTCCATGCTTTTTAAAGGAATGCTCCCAATCGGTTAGTTTTTTACTCCTCCGTATTTACCCCTGAGGTAGCTAATAGCTGCTTCTTTCGTGTTCTCGATTTCTCCCTCCAGAATGGCTTCCACGAGCTCCTCCTTTACTTCTCCCACCCTGGGCCCGGGAGAAAGACCAAGCAGGTCCATGATTTCCTCGCCGCTTAAGGGACTGGAAACACTTTTTACTTTCTCCTGGTCAAGGGCCTCAATCCTTCTAATCAAGTGCCAGAAGTTATTTTCCAGCTTTTCAATACCATAAATGTCTGCCTTGGCCAGCCGGAGTGTGCTTATCAGCCTATCCCCTAAACGGCGGATAAGCCTCTTCACTGCCGAATCACTCCATTCCGGGGAGTACTGGGTTACGAGCATGTGATGGCGCACAAGAAAGCAGATACCCTCAATTTCCTCGTTGGAAAAGCGCAACCTTTTTAAGATTTCCTCAGTCATCAAGGCTCCCTCTTCCTCGTGGCCGTAAAATACGACCATCTCACCTTTCTGCTTTATGGCCCGAATCTTCCCGATATCGTGGAAAAGCGCTGCGTATCTTTCCTGAAGGTTTTGCGTATCTTTGGCTATCCTTTCCAGAACTTGAAGACTGTGAGCGAATAAATCCCCCGCTTCCACTTTGTCCTGAGGAATATTCTTGGCTTCCTCCAACTCCGGAAAAATCTGCGGAAGTAAGTTAAGCTCATCGAGAAGGGCGATCCCACGGGATGGGCGTTCACTGAGCATTATTAAATCCAGTTCGGCCTTTATTCTCTCTGGAGAGACC
>JANLFM010000015.1:5320-5757 GCA_024655865.1 Caldisericota bacterium | reverse complement strand
CCTTCAATTTTAAAAGCTTCGCGTTCCTGATGATGGCTTGCACAGCTTCCTCAGCAATGTTGAAGTTAAGCTTGCAGGCAAACCTCACAGCCCGCAGCATGCGCAGGGGATCATCTTTGAAAGTAGTATCCGGATCCAGGGGAGTTCTTATGATTTTTCTCTTTAAATCGGCAAGTCCCGAGCCGAGGAGATCCAACACCTTCCCGGTATCCAGGTCTTGAATTAGGGTGTTTATGGTAAAATCCCTTCTTTTTAAATCCTCAAGGAGTGAGCTCTTCTCCACAATTGGCTTTCGGCTATCCTCAGGGTAGCTTTCCTTTCTGGCGTCAACGAACTCTACTTTCCACCCATCGAAGTTCAGTTGCGCCGTGCCAAACCTGGGGAAAACCACTGGAGGGGGCAAGGAAAGAGTCTTTGCTAATTCATAAGCAAGGTCG
>JANLFM010000015.1:0-5310 GCA_024655865.1 Caldisericota bacterium | reverse complement strand
CCGATCCTACCGTGATCACGAAATCCAAATCCTGGACTGCCGGGAATTTCATAATCTTATCCCGAACTGCCCCGCCCACAAGGTAGACTTTCATGCCCTTTTTGGTGGCAATTTCTTTTATGGCCTGGATGATATCCTTGGCTTTCATGTTAAAAAAGCCGTCCTGGAGGACGGCTTTTGAACTTTTTAATATCTTGCTTCCTTGATGATCTCAATCAGCTCTTGATGCGCTTGGCCTTGGCCTCCAACTCTTCCCTGCTTTCCTTGTGAGCAGGATCAGGCTGGCAGGCCCCCACCGGACAAACGGAGGCACACTGGGATTCATCGTAAAAGGTAGCGCACTCCACGCACTTCTCGGGGTCAATGATGTAGATAGGATCACCGGGAGAAATTGCTTGAGTGGGGCAACCATCAACGCAGGCCCCACAGGCAATGCAATCCTCAGTAATGTGATAAGCCATTTTTAGAACCTCCTTCTATCTAATTGGCAATAATATAGCACTCCTTTAGATTTGCGTCACTTTTTCTCCGGTGGGGGGGTCTCGGCGACAGCACCCTGGATGTTGCCGAAAATCGGCTTCAACAACTGAGTAAACTCCAGGGGGAAAATATACTTGGTGGAGGGAGAGGCGCCCAGGGCTTTCAGGGCTTCGAAATACTGGAGGGTCATAGTCTTGTCATCAATTCCTTTGGCCACACTGAATATTTTCTCTAAGGCGAGGGAGAAACCCTCTGCCATAAGAATCCGAGCCTGCCTTTCTCCCTCAGCCTTTAATATCGCGGCCTGTTTCTCTCCTTCGGCAACAGTAATGGCAGCTGCTTTCTTTCCCTCTGCCTCCGTGACTGTGGCCCTTCTCTGACGCTCTGCGGACATTTGTTTGATCATAGCCTCGGAAACCTCTTTGGGCGGGGCGATCTCCCTGAGCTCAACCCTGGTCACTTTCACACCCCAGCCGGCAGTGACTTGATCTAACTTGGCTGCCAGGATTTCATTGATCTCTTCTCTTTTCGCCAGAACATCATCGAGGCTGATATCGCCTACCACAGCCCTTAAGGTAGTGGTGGCCAGCCCTTGAACCGCACCTAGGAACGTTTGTACTTTGATCACGCTCAGGACAGGGTCTACAACTTTTGCGTAGATCAAGAAATCGATGGAAATTGGGGCGTTGTCTTTAGTGATGCAGATCTGGTTCGGGATCTCCAGGTACTGCTCCCTTAAATCCACGCGCACCGGGAGGTCGATAAAGGGAATTAGAAAAACAATTCCTGGCCCCTTTTGTCCTATGCATTTGCCCACCCGAAAAATTACCAGACGCTGATACTCGCGAACAATCCTGATTCCCCAGCGAACAATCACGAAGAAAAGTAAAACGCCAATGATTATCCACAAAACCTGTGTTCCGCTCACCTTTTATTCCTCCTTTTCTACAATTAATTCCATCTCTTCCAGAGCTATTACTTTTATCCTTTCCCCCTTTCTGATCGAGCCAGAAACCACTCTTGCACGCCAATATGAACCATCCACGAACACTGTGCCCGATGGGCTTAAATCGGAACTCGCCACCCCCGTTTTACCGGGCAGAGCCTCCAGGCCCATGGGCACTTTCGGCTTGGTCCTGGCCCTGATGGCAGCCGCGATCACCAGGAAGAAAAATACCGCACTGAGGCCCGTGAAGCCAGCGACTAACCAAACGGAAAGTCCGGTAGATATTGAGGGTCGAAAACCGTAGGGGGCAAAAAGCATCAGTGATCCGAGCACGAAAGCCACGATTCCCCCGGCACCCAGAATGCCAAAGCCCGGTGTCTTAATTTCCAAAATAAAAAGAATCATAGCCACAAACATCAAGAGCAATCCCGCAATATTAATGGTTAGGGTTTCCAGAGCGAAAAAAGCTATAATCAAGCAGATAGCTCCAATCACTCCAGCCACCACGGTAGGATGATAAATTTCCGCAATCAGAGCGTAAAGGCCGATTACCAAGAGAATATAAGCAATATTGGGATCAGCAATTACCGAAAGAAAGCGATACCATATCCCTGGCTCCTTTGTCACAATTTCCGGGTTTTCTAAATTCAAGACGATTTCTTTCCCATTGAGGTTCAATTTTTGGCCATTTAGCTGATTAAAAAGCTCTGTAAGATCCCGAGCCATAAAATTAACCACGTTTTCTTTTAGGGCCGCCGCCGCCGATATGGAAGCGCTTTCTCTCACAGCTTTCTCCGCCCAAATCTTATTGCGATGGTTTTTCTCCGCAAGGCTAACTATGAAGCTAACGGCATCGTTAGTTATCTTTTCCATACTGACGTTGTCCGGTTGTTCCCCAATGGTCACAGGATGAGCGGCGCCAATATTAGTACCAGGAGCCATACAGGCGAAGTGCGCAGCATAAGCGATGAAGGTTCCCGCAGAGGCTGCTCTGGAGCCAGGAGGATAGACGTAAACGACGACCGGGATCTGGGAAAGGGAAATCTCCTGGATGATCTTCCTCATTGACTTGTCCCCACCTCCTGGGGTGTTAAGCTCAAGGATGATCAGGTCAAACTTCCCCTGTGCCCCCTCTATTTCCTCTGTGAGATACTTGGCAGTGACTGGATTGATGGTATCTTCCACTTCCAGCACCAAAACCCTGGAGGTGCTGGGTTCCGCCCAGGCAAAGGCATTAAAGAGGAGAAAGCTCAGTATGGTAAAGAGGGCTATACGTTTGAGAGCAACCCTGACCACCTGACATCTCCTTCCTTTAATGGACCCACAATGACCCCAGAATAATTCTCTGGTTGATAGATTATCCTGGCCAAATCCTGAATCTCCTCACCTTTTACCATATCATATTTTTCCAGTTCTTTTTTAATTGAAGGCAGTTTCCCTTCAAGAAGCACCCTTTCCCCCAGCCAGAGGGCCTGGGATAGGGTATCTTCCAATCGGAGTACGTAGCTTCCCTTGATGTACTCCTTCACCCTTTCCAGTTCCTCCTTTTTGAGACCCTCTTTTTGAATCTTATCCAGCTCATTCCAGATGATTTCCAGAACCAGGTTCACCTTATCTGGAGCACAGCTTGCCTCTATTACCTGGCAGCCAGTTTCCCTGAAATACTCGACCGTAGAGTGAACATAGTAAGCTAATCCTCTCTGATCCCTGATTTCCTGGTAAAGCCTGCTCGACCCCCCCACTCCTAAGGCGATGTTCAAAAGATCCATGGCTTGCCGCTTGGGGTCAAACCGGCTTAAAGTTAACCCCCCCAGGCAGAGATGGGCTTCTTGGGTGTCTCGCTCTTCTACTTTGAACCGACCCTGCTTGGAATGATTGTAGGGTTGGAATACTGAGGAGTTTCCGGAATTGAGGGGCAAAAAGTACTCAGAGACCAGCTGGGAAACCTCCTCAGGTTTAATGTTCCCACAAACGGAAATCACGACGTTTTTCCCGCAATAGCTTTTGAAAAAGTGCTCCTTCAAGATCTCCAGGGAGATATTCTTCACGCTCTCCTCGGTCCCAGCAATGTCAGCTCCCAGGGGATGATCCTTGAAAAGGAGTTGGAACAAGGACATTTCGGCCCGATCCTGGGGCTGATCGTTGTGCAGCTTGATTTCCTCTATGATTACCCTCTTTTCCTTAGAAAAATCCTCCTCCCGAAAAAGGGGAGCCAGGACCAGGTCCGCGAGGACATCAATCGCTTTTTCCAATCGGTAAGAGGGGACTTTGGTGATGTAGCAAGTGCTTTCATGCCCGGTAAAAGCGTTGAGAACGCCACCTATGCCTTCGATTGCCTCAGATATTTCCTTGGCCGAAGGCCTCTTCCGCGTTCCCTGGAATACCAGGTGCTCTATTAGGTGGTAAATTCCGTTTATTTCCCTTACTTCGTGCCGAGAGCCCACCCCTACCCAAATGGCCACAGAGGCTGAGGCGGAGAACCTGTTCACCTTTGTAATTATCCTTATACCGTTTGGTAGTTCTTGCAATTTTTCCATGGCGGTCTTCAGCTCCTTTCCTCTACCATGATTATAACCTCACTTATCCTTTAACCGCCAAAGGTTTCAAGGTAAAATGATGACATGATCGATTGGTTGGAGGACCTGAACGAGGAGCAAAAGGAGGCCGTTTTCCACACAGACGGCCCTCTTTTAATATTGGCTGGTGCCGGCAGCGGCAAAACCAGGGTGATTGCCTACCGCATCGCATACTTAATTCAAAGGCGCGGGGTTCCGGCAAACAGCATCCTTGCTGTGACCTTTACCAACAAGGCAGCCGGGGAGATGAAACAGAGGGTGGAGTCCTTGATAGGAAGGTCAATAAAGGGTATGTGGATTGGAACCTTCCATGCGGTTTGCGCCCGAATCCTGAGGATCGAGTGCCAGAAGCTTGATTTTAAGCCCAATTTTCTCATCATGGACGAGGACGATAGTGAGCATTTGATTAAGGAAGCGGAAAAGAGTCTGGATCTTAAAGGTTCCCTGGGCAAGCCCTCAAGCCTGAGAGAGAGAATCTCCTTTTTAAAAAATAATCTCATTACCCCTAAGGATTACATTTCCAATATGGCCTTCTCGCCATCCGAAAAATCCCTCGCCCTGCTCTATGAGAAATATCAGGAGCTGCTTCGGGCAAACAACGCTCTGGATTTTGACGACCTCCTGTTCTACTCCGTACGGCTTTTCCAATCTGACCCTTTGACCCTGGAGAAGTACCAGAACCTCTTTAAATACGTCATGGTGGACGAATTTCAGGATATTAATACCCCTCAATATGAGATAGTCAAAATGATCGCTTGGAAATCAAGGAACATCTGCGCTGTTGGGGATGATTACCAGGCTATCTATTCCTGGCGCGGGGCGGACGTCCGCTACCTTCTGGAAAGCTTTGAGAACGACTTCCCGGAAGCAAAAATCGTGCGCATGGAAAGGAATTACAGATCCGGACAGGCTATCCTGGATGCCGCCAACGAGGTTATTTCCAGAATCACGCGAGGAAAGGAGAAGCACCTATGGTCCAGCAAACCCGACGAGCATCCCCCACTGGTGCGCTACCAGGCTCAAGACCAGGTTGATGAAGCGCGGTTCGTGGCCAAAGAAGTTGAGCGCCTCTACAAAGAAGAGGGGCGAGCCTGGAAGGATTTTGCTGTCCTTTACCGCACCAATAGCCAATCCCGAGTGTTTGAAGAGGTTTTTATGGCTCGGCGCATTCCATTTCAGGTAATTGGAGGATTACGCTTCTACGAGCGGAGGGAAGTGAAGGATGCCGTCAGCCTTCTATCCTTTGTGGTCAACCCTCTTTCCGATGCTCACATTAGGCGTATCCTTTCCTGGATGGGGGGAATTGGG
>JANLFM010000014.1:1219-31407 GCA_024655865.1 Caldisericota bacterium | reverse complement strand
AACTTCACATCCTTTAATATGGAGGGTAGATTCATAAATCCGATGATAGACCCCATTATCTCTTTATTGCATACGCAGTGACTCCCGCCCCGAGCTCCAGCACCCCGGCGATGATGATCAGGATCAAACCAGCCCCAAATCCAACCTGAACCCCCTGTTCCATAAAAGCATTCAAGGAGTAATAGATCCCCTGATATTCCAGGGCTGGAGCGTATAGCACCAGAAGCCACCAGAGCACGGCAACCAAAATGTAGGCCATTCCGTTTCCAAAATACCACCAGCGCTTTCCCGCTCCTTTCCCCCTGCTTAGGATGCGAAACAGGGAAAGGAGCAATTCAAGGAAACCAGCAATGAGCACAGCAATGGGCAATACATAAACCCACCAGGCAACCCCGCCTTCCTGAAGAATGCGCAATGGGCTGAAGCTTTCGGAGGGGTAACCCAAAAACCCCAAAGTGATCCAGGGAACAAAGAAAGCCACAATTATCAAAATATCAGCTAAAAGGACGATCAAATCGGGAACGGGATTGTAGAGACGGGCCTGTGCGGGTTGCGCGGGAAAAACCTGGACCTCCCCTACCCTTGCGCCGCAACTGGGACAGAAATTGACCCCGGGCGGAATTTCCTTTCCACAATTTCTACAGTACATAGCCTCCTCCTTACCAGTCTAAGAGTCTTCTCTCTCCTTCAATTCTCTTTATATCACTAATATCCTGGGTCACCTCCATGGTTCCCAGATAATTCCCCTCTCTATCCCGCACGGCAAAGTACCGGATCAAAATCAATCTGCCGTTCATGTTAATCCAGAAATCGGCGTGGTCCTTGGTTCCCTTTTTGAACTCCTCCACGATTTTTTCCACGATGTGCACGCTCTTCTGGGGATGGCAGTTCTGCACCTTTCTCCCGATCACGGCTTTGGTCCTGGCGAAGATCCTCTCCTTCGATTGGCTAAAGTACTTTACCTCGTCGTTTCGATCCACAAATGTGATATCCACGGGTAGAGTATTGAGCGCGCATTCTAATTCCTCCAGGGTGAAGGAGCCGGTCTCCAGGGTGATCAAACCCTCTTCTTTTACGGGGACGGCTTTTTCTTCAACTTTCTCTACTTTGAGGGGTACTCTGGCTGCCTCCGGAGTGAAGCAGCAATAGCCGATTTCGTCAAACTGCTGTCTAACCTCCTGCCATTCCTGGCCTGAGAACGCTTGCTTCGCCATGGGGAAGAGGATGTTGTTTTCCTTGTAGAAGTGGCTGGAGAGCATTTCCTTCAAAGAGTTGGCTGTTGTCTCGAGCCGGGATATGAAGGTCTGGAACTCGAGGATTCCTCTATCCTCCATGAGATCGTAGAGCTCCTTTTTCAGAGCTCTGATCTTGTCGTGCTCCATCCACATAATGGCCGGGGGCTCTTTGATCCCGTGCTTTTCTAAATACGGGAAAAGGACGTTCTCCTCCCTGAGATAGTGCTTTTCCGATTCCTTCAGGTGGCGGGCGATGTTTTCCAGCTCCTTTATCTCCCTTTCCCCCTCTTCCAGATTCCTCTTTCCCCCCATTTCCCTAATGATCCCCAAAAGCTTTTCCTGGAAATCCAGAAGAACCCTGTGTTCCTCCATGAGGATAAAAACGGGGTGTCCGCCTTCAGCCGAGGCTTCTTTCAGGGACTCCCGGAAGACCGCAAGGTGTACCTCGCAGAGCCTCTGCACCTCTTCCCTGGGAAGTCCCTCCCTGATCAGTTCCTCCTCCACCTGGGCGATTTCCGTGGCCGAGACGCTGCCAAAGACTTCTTTAAATTTTTCTTTTATCTCTTCGGGGCTCTCTCCGCGGTGCAGCCTCTTGATTAGTTCCTTTAATACTCCCTTCTTACCGCCGAAAAACTCGCTCACAAATCTTACCTCCTAACCTTTTTTCATGCACAAATGCTTTTTCTCACTTTAACTTTTATTTTAACTTTTTTATTTTAATAATATTATATTCTTCAGCCCTGTGGGGTTGGGATAGAATGGGAAAATGATTTTGCCAATTTGCTTCAAATTCCCTGAAATTCTCTTCATCTAAGGAGTAAAATGAATTATGCTCTGTTTCAGGGGGTTTTCTTGTGAGCTTAATTGGTAATATTCTCTGGATCATTTTAGGGGGGTTTTTGATTGCCCTGGAATACTTTTTGGGGGGGTTAATTCTCTGCTTGACGATTGTGGGGATTCCCTTCGGGGCGCAGTGCTTCAAATTAGCCTACCTGGCCCTCATTCCCTTCGGCAAGGAGGTAGTGACAAAAGAGGTTGCCAGTAACCCCCTCTGGGTTTTGATGAACATTCTCTGGCTCCTATTTGGAGGGATCTGGATTGCCCTGACGCACCTCGTTTTCGCCCTTCTTTGCGCCATCACGGTGATAGGAATCCCTTTCGCCCTTCAGCATATGAAGCTTGCAGGGTTGAGCCTCTCGCCCTTCGGAAAGGAAATCCGCTCGTACTAAAAAAGCTAAACAGTGGGGGTAGCCCTCAATTGTTTCCCTATCTTTTCGAGTGCCTGGAGGTGGTGCACTCCCGGGAGGACAAGCGCCAGGGGAGAACGTCCGTGTTTTTCAAGGCCTAACCTGTTCCGGTCTTGAAGGGGTATCTCAACTGGTGCATCAAACTGATGTCCTACTCCCGGAAGGACCTCCTGGAGTTTTTAAACCTTCTCCCCCGGGCATTTCACATCTCATCCCTTCTCGTCTAAGATTGATAAAAAGGGGAAACGAGGAGTTCATGATGAAGAAAATCATAATGAGGAATGTATTGCTGGCAACCTTTCTTTTAGTTTTCCTGCTTTCCTTCAACTTTCCCGGGCAGGCCTGGTCTTCCTCTGAGCAGGTGATCAAGCTACAGATCGATTCCATCGAATTGTGGATGAACGGCCAGACTACTGAGGTCATGGACGTGGCGCCCTTCCTGGAGAACAACCGCACCTGGGTCCCCGTGCGCTTCGTCTCCGAGGCTCTGGGGGCAGAAGTGGGGTGGAACCAAGAGAAAAAACAGGTAACGATCCGCATGGAGGGAAAAACGCTCCTTCTGACCATTGATTCCAACGTGCTCATCACCAATGGAAAATCCCAAACTATGGACGTGGCACCGTTTTTAAGGGAAAACCGCACATGGGTTCCCCTGAGATTCGTGGCCGAGAATTTAGGTTGCACCGTCTCCTGGGTTCAGGCTTCTCGGGAAGTGATCATCAGGAGGGGTCTTTTTGCGGGGCCTACGGTGGCTTACGTGAGAAATGGGAACCTGGTGATGCAGGAGATTTCTGGCTATCAACCTCAGGAAGAAAAGGTGTTAGCTCAAGGGGGCGTTTCCGGCCCACTGGCCTGGTCCTTTAACGGGTTAAACCTGGCTTACTATCGCCTGGAAAATCTCCCTAACGAGTTCTTCAACCTGACCCTGGAATATGTCGTGGAATCATCGGGAGCCATTCAACCTTTGCTTTACAAGGAACAGGCCTATGGTGGCCTCAAACCCCTCTCCTGGGACCCTCACGGCTGGTACTTGCTCTACGATGAACCCACCTCTGATGTTTCCGGAACCCTCTGGCTGATCATGGTGGAACTCGGAGAGACGGCTCTTCTGGGAAATGAAGGGGAAGTGATTTACGGTGTCTTCTCCCCTGATGGAATCCACATGGCCTGGCTGGCATACGACGAGGAGGGGATCTCCGTTCAGGTCTGGGATGAGCAGGGTATGAAGCTGAAAGTGACCAACGTCATGGGGCATTTTGCCTGGAGCCCTAACGGGAGCTATTTAGCCTGTAGCACCGAGGATGGCATTACAATTTACGACGTATACAACCCCGCCCTTTTCCCCAAAATTTACCCGCTCCAGAGCCAGGCCTACGAGCTGCTCTGGTCTCCTGATGGGAGTTGGATTGCGGGCAGTAGCTCTCAGGGAGTCTTTGCCCTGGATTTAAATACTGGAGATGCCTACCTAATCGATGACTACTCTCAATCCCGACCCGCGGGGTTCCTGCCTTCGGGAGAATTGATCATCGAACACCCGGATGAATCTCTTCAAGAAGGGAACAATTATTACATTCTGGTCCCGGAATCAGGGGAGCTTTTACCTCTCTTAAAGGGCGTGGAATGCCTGGCGGTCCGGCCCAATTAGAATTTTTAAGTCAAACGATTCACAGAAGCAGCCGAGTTTCAATCAGGCCGGAAACTGGCATTATATTAACAGGCCGCTATTCTGCTTGAACGACACGAATCCGCATAGTTCGCTTTCCCGAAGAATCTGCGGGGTAGTTTGTAATAGTCTCAAACCCTCATAAAATGCGCTCTAAGCGCTCAGGCATGAGGTCTCTAAGGTCAATCGGACCAGGCCAAAAGCGCAGGATGACAAAACTTTTTTCCTTTCCATCATGGCAACTAAATGGTATTTTATAAGCGCACCTGTTGGAGCACCGTAACAGTAGTCCAACAATAATGTGGGTGGTCATGCTGCTCATTTCATCCCCCTTAGGTGCAATTCCTCAAGGAGAACGAGATGAAGAAAAAAATTGCAGTGTTTGTTTGTTTCCTGCTCCTTTTGACCGGAACCGCCTTTGCCAGCACATTGCATCCCATCGAACACGTTTCCCCAATAAGAGACGCAAGCTGGGTAAGGGTACCTTTCTCGGATGGAGTGGGCTCTTCGCAATGGGAAACTGACAGAGGGTTGGTTCAGGCCGAGACAGCCTACATAATTGACGGCCGCACCTATGTTCCTTTCCGCTGGTCAGTAGAGCTCTTTGGTGGAGAGGCTACCTGGTCCAGCAGGGAAGACGGCACCACGGAGATGGTTTATCTGTATAAGGCAGTTCCGTCAACGGAGGTACCAACCGTCACATCCAGACTGGAGGTCTGCGGACCCAGGACCCTCGACCTCTCGGCTCCGCTTTTCGAACCGGTTAGGCTTACCCTTTGCGGGGTGGCTGCCCCCTTAATCCCTGTGGAGTTCAGGATCAGCCAGGTGGGGAGTGAGATGCAAGAGTTCCCTCTCATTGCCTGGGCCGCGCTCCCGGAGCCCAGCGGGTTCTTCTTTTCCCCAATTTTCTTTGGAAGTAGTCCTTATGGGCTTACAGTCTCCCTCGCGGAAAGCCCTGAAGCAGAGCCCCTTGGTTTTGTTCACGATGGCACTCTTTCGATTATCGCCCTCCAAGCTGGAGAGCAGTTTCAAGAGGTGCTTCTCGAGGTGAAGGAGGATTGGCGCCCTTACGGTCCTATTTCCAGAGACGACTTTAAAGGAGAGCCCCCTCCCGAAAATGAGGAAAAGGAAGAGTCCGAGGCGGCAGAAATAGGTATGAGGGTAGGATACGACACAGTAATGAGAACACCCACCCGCACTGGCACTACTTACACTGCCACTGTGGGCACTTTAACCACCTATGCCGTCATGGACCGGAATTCATCCTGGATGAGGCCCGGTGCAAACGACCCCGATTACCCCAGGCTCCTCAACCACGAACAGAAGCACTTCGATCTGGCTCAGGCATTTGCGAAAAAACTGAAAAAGGTTCTTGAGGGACTGGTAGGAACAGGAACCACTCCAGCGGCGGCAAGGGCTGATTTAGAGCAAAAAATGAACAAAGCATACAATGACTTGAACGAGGAATGGCAGAAAGCGGACGCCAAATACGACGAGGAAACAAAACATGGCACTGACGCTGCCAAACAGCAGGAATGGGACGCCAAAATCGCCGGGTGGGCGCAGAATGGCTACCCTTAAACGCCCTTTTAGGTAGTTTTACGGCTTTTAAGGGGTGATTTCATCTGCCATTCTTTGGAGGCTTATCTTCTTCCGTTTACCTCAAAGCGGTGGCCTATCCCACATTACGGAAGAGTCTTCTTACTCCGGCGATTCCGGTAAGAAAAATGGAGACAGGCTGCTCTTCTAATAGTCGTTTCCTGGTTGAGCTTTTTGCCAATTGCTTGGGTGTCTTGGGTTACTCTTCGTAATCTAACTCCCTTAAGAGGTGTACATTTCCCAGGTGCACATTTCTTAACCCGGCCTTCTTTGCAGCCTCCATGGCTTCCTCAGCCTGCCTTCGGGAAGTTGTAGGCAGGTCTTCCATCCGGAATTGAGGATAAAAGGCCAGAAGGGAGTAAGGAATGTCAGGGTTCAGTGAAGCGATGAAAGAGGCGATTTTTCCCACTGCTTCTCCGTCCACATAACCTGGAATAAGGAGGGTACTTGCAATAAGCAGAGGGGGGTCCGGGCGCAGGCGGCTCATACGGGCAAGGAGGGCGAAGTTTTCCAGGGTGCGCCTGTTGGAGACCCCACAGAGAGCAAAATGCAGGTTCTCGCTATAGGTCTTCAAATCAAACTTGATGCATCCCCCCGTTTCCAGTGATAGTTCAGCCATGCACAGGAGCACCTTAGGGTTCATGGAACCGTTGGTCTCAAAACAGATGCGCAGGATCCTTCCTTTCCTCCCCCTCAATGCCAGCCGCGATGTCAGGAGGGCGTGGGGAAGCTGGGGTGTGGGATCTCCTCCAAAAAAGCAGATGCAGGAAGTGTGCTCGTCCACCGCTTGCGCCAGGTTCTTGACGTGTACGTGAGACGGTTCCACGAGGCCATAGCGATAATGCCAGTTCTGGCAGAAGAGGCAGTCAAACGAGCAGGCACGGTAAAAAACCGCCAGGTTCTTGAAGCCGTATTCCGGGCCGTTTTTGTAGGCAAAACGTGGATATCCGGCTCCGGTCCCACCCGGGCAGACCCAGTCAGCCACGCAGTTCGTGGGCAGGGGATCGTAATAATAGGAGAGGTTCCCCCAGAAGGCGCTTGCTCCCCTTATTTTTCCCCTTTCATTTTTCCTTACGCCGCAAAGGCTGATTCCGCCCTCGTCAATGCGACAGGAATTCTGGCAGAGAAAGCAGGGAATCCCTTCCCCAGAGGGCGCCTTTTCGGGAAAGCCAAATTCCCGGCGCACCCGGGAGTGCACGGCGAGGGAAATCGGGATCGATTCCGGCTTTTGCGCACACTCCCCGCAAAGGTTAAGGGTGCGGGAGATCAAAGGGGATTTCTTCCCGCAAATTTCGCATTCGCTCATACTTTAATTTTAGGGGTTCTTTACCCTTACCTCACAGGGTGGAAAGGCCTTCCTTCTTGCTTCCGACAGGGGCGGCACTTCCCCGCATCCCCTCGTTCAAAAGCTTCAGTATGTCCTCCTGAAATTTCTTGAGCTCTTCCCTGGGGACTTCCAGAATCTTCTTCCCCTCTTTCCTGATCTTTTCTATCAGGTAGCGCTTGAAACTCAGGGAAACCGCCTCCAGGTAGAGGGCGATGAACTCCGCGTCTATATCCTGCCTGATGTATCCCGCTTTTTGATTCTGCACAACAAGGTCAAGGAGTATCTTCTGGGTCTTTTCGGTGTAGCGGTTCAGGATTTCCTCCCTGAAAGGGGAATCGTTGTAGAAGAAGGCCCTTTCCAGGAGAAAGTAGGCGTCCTGCTCCTTCAGGAAGAATTCCAAAGAAGATTCGAAGGAGAGCTCGCAGTAATCGAAGAGGCTGATTTTTTGAAAATCGAGCCCCGTAAGCAGGGTAAGGGATCTCCTAAAGGCCTCCTCCACCGCGTACAGGTAGATTTCACCCTTGTTAGTGAAATACTGGTAAAGGCTCCCCTTGGCTATCCCGCAATCCCGGGCGATCTCGTCCAGGTTGACCTCGTTATAAGGCCTGTAAGCGAAATGCCTGAGCAAGGTATCCGTAATTCTCTTCCTCTTCTCCTCGGGAAGATTTAAAAAGGTGTCTCTGGGCACTTTATTTCCCTCACTCCATCTGCTCTTTCAGGATCACGCTGGGAGAAATGGAGTAGATCTTCCTCCTTCCCAGGTACTTGGAGAGGACGAAGGCCAAAAGAAGCACGAGGAAAGTGATCAGGATGCTCTGGAAATCAGCCCTCATGTTCAGGGAAAAATCCATATCCCTCAGAACCTGGTTCATCACCATCTTCATCAGGAAGTTGTAAAGGGGGATTCCCAGGAGGAAACCGACGAGGAAGGAGATGTTGTTGAAGCCCAAAAGGATAGAGGAGAGCTCGCCGTCCTTGTATCCCAGGATTTTGAAGATGCCCAGGGGTTTCCTGTTTTCCGCGATGGTGAGCGAGGAAAGAACGTAGATGATGGTCAGGGAGAGGAAAAAGGAGATCAAGCCCATAACCCTGATCATCTGCTCAATGGTGGAAGCGCTGTCCCTAAAGACCTTGATCACGTATTCCTTATCCATGGAGGAAAGGAGAGCGTTCTGGGGAATGTCCAGTTTACTCGGAGAAAAAAGCCCCAGGAAGGCCCCCTCTTCGATGCCAAAGGTCCGGTTGAATTCCTCGAGGTTCATGTACCCGCTGTTACCCACGTACATGTCCGCGATCCCGCTCACTTTCAAACTGAACTTCTTGCCGTCCAGGTTGCTTACCAAATTGAGGACATCCCCTTCCTTCAGGGAGAGCTTATCCGCCAGGGATCTGGTAATGATCAGTCCTTCTAATTTCATCCTCTCCCCGTTTGTTCCCCTCACAGCGATCATTCGAGAATTCTGCTCAATTCCGTAGAGGGGGACCTTGGTCTTTGTCCCCTCCAGGGTAAAGGGAAGGATGGTGAACCTTTCTGCCTCCGGATAATTGTTTTCTCGCTGAAAGTTGTTGAAAAGGTACATGTAGTTGTATTTGAAGATGTTCTGGTAAGTATCGTTCACCATATTATTCAGAGAGGCTGCGGCAGAGACCCCATAAAGCAAAATCAGCGTGGCGAAAGCCACCCCCAGAATCAACACCAGTTCCCGCGAAAGGTGAAGCAGTCCCTGCTTGAGCATCAGCCTCCTTCTGAAGGAGAAGCGGTCCAAGAACGCGAACCTGAACTTTTGCTTGAACCCTTTTTCCGCTTCCCCCTTGATTATTTCCACTACCCTTCTCTTTAGGAGGCTCGAGATCGCCAGGTACCCTGCAGGGATCATGAAAACGAAGGGAAGAAGGACTGCGATCAAAAGGTCTGCCAAGGGAAAGAACCTTTCTACTACCGGGACGCTCAGGAAAGAAATGTAGAACTTGATGAAGGGATCGGCGAGGAGAAAGCCCAGTATTCCTCCGGGGATGGCGCCCAGAAGCCAGGTGAGGATCGGGAATTTCAGGTAGACATTTGTGATCTCCCTCTCGTTGTAACCCAGAGCGTACAGAGTCCCGATTTCCGCGTGCATGGAATTGATCAGCCTCCTCAAGACGATGAAAAGGAGAATGGAGGAGATCGTAAGAATGATGGAGGAGATCAAGTAGGCCATGGGCCTGGCACTTTCCATCTTCTTTTCTGTGGTGATGATCCGGAAGTTGTCCCACTTTTCCTGGAAGGAAAGGAGCCTGTATTTAGAATTCAATTCCGCCTTCAGGTTATCCCAGTTCTCTCCTTCTCCCCTGGCCATGTAATAGTGATACGGAAGAGAGAGGTAAGGTTTAAGGTCATCGAGATTCATCACAGCGATGCCGAAGTGCTGGGGATCGTTCAGAAAGTCCGTATCGTTTTTGATGATGTAGATGTAGTCCGGAAGATAGATAAAACCAGAAATCCGGAACATTTTATCTTGAATCTGAAAATTGTCTCCCACTTTCAGACCGTTGGCCTGAGCAAAGTTGGGGTCAATGGCGATTTCCTGATTTAAAGGAAGCGTTCCCTCTGAGACCAGGGGCTTGTTCACCTTCTCCGAGATGCTGAAGATGCGCAGGGTTTTATCCCCGAAGTCGTAGTCCCAGGAATACCTCTCCTCAAGATCGATCCCGTACTTTTGGGAAATCTCTTCCGTATTCACCGGGGAAAGCGTAATGAAGTGAAAGGTTTCTTGGTTGGACTCATTAACGAAGTGCTGGTAATTGAGGTCCACATTGGTAATCAGAATGCTAAAAAGGGAGTAGGCGAAGGAAGCCAAAAACACGAGAAGGATGATCCCCAGAAATTGGGACTTATTCCTTTTAATTATCCGCCAGGGAATTTTCTGAAGCATCACCAGGAGACCTCCTTCGCGGGCACAGGATGGGGGTTTTCCGCGAACTCCACAAGCTCTCCGCTCCTCAGGCGCATGATTTTGGAGGACATCCTCGATACAGCAACATTGTGAGTGGCGATGATGATTGTGGTCCCGAACTTCCTGTTCACGTCCTCAAGAAGTTCCAGAACCTTCTTGGCGTTTTCAAAATCCAGAGCGCCCGTGGGCTCATCACAGAGAATCAATGCGGGGTTCTTTACTACGGCCCGGGCGATCGCCACCCTCTGCTGCTCCCCTCCTGAAAGCTCAAAGGGGAACTTGGCCCTGTGCTCCCAGACTCCCATGGTTTTCAGGACCTCTTCGGGATCCAGGCCATCCGTGGAAAGGTATTTTGTGGAGAGCACGTTCTCCAAAACCGTGAGGGAACTGACGAGGTTGTAGAACTGGAAGACGAAACCCACCTTCTTCCTCCGGTAGAGGGTCAGCCCTTTGGGGTCTAGGGCAGTAATGTCTTCCCCATCCACGATCACTTTTCCTTTATCGGGGGAATCCAGGCCGCCGAGGATGTTTAAAAGGGTGGTCTTTCCGGAACCTGATGGGCCAAGGATCACGTAGAGCGCGCCCTTATCCAGGTTGAGGGAAAGGTCCTTTAAGGCGCAGATCTTCACTTCCCCCACCTGGTAGTTCTTGGAGACGCCAACGACTTCGATAAACATAAAGACCTCCTTTCTTTCCCCCTATTATGACTAACGAGTCATATGACTGTCAAGTCATTCAAATTGAAATCCTAACATCCCCTCTTCATTATCTGCCCCGTCCTTTGGCAAATCCTCAAAGGTTGGGCTTTTCAGGTTCCAAAAAGAAAAATCACTGGGAACCCGGTTTGGGAAAATTACCCCCGAGAATGCCTTTATGCTTGGAAATGGACAGAAAAAGAAAAAACCCTCATCATTGAGCGGGGAAAGACACTACCCAAAAGAGGTCGGTCAATACCATGTGGGGGAAAGGAGTAGTAAACAAATGAAGGTTTTTGTGCTCTATGATTCCCTTTACGGGAACACCCAGAAGATCGCGGAGGCAATCGGTCAGGCTTTCATCGGTGAAGCGAGGGTCTCAAAGGTAACCCAGATAAACCTGTCGGAAGTCGAGGGGGCAGGACTTTTGATTGTCGGCTCCCCTACCCATGGAGGAAGGCCTACACCCGCGGTGCAGGATTTTCTTAAGAATATTCCTGGCTCCTCAATTCAAGGGACAAGTTTTGCGGCTTTCGATACCAGATCCTCAATTTTAATTGCCCGTGTATTCGGTTATGCCTCCCCGAGGATCGCGGCAACTTTGAAAGAAAAGGGTGGTATGATGATTTCTCCTCCCGAGGCGTTCTTTGTTGTTGGTTCCAAAGGCCCATTAAAGGATGGGGAATTGGAGCGGGCTTTAAATTGGGGTAAAAAATTAAAGGAGATCCTTGAAAGGAAATAATCAAAGGGCGTTTACGCTTTTTTAGGACTTGGTTCTCCACTCCTAAATTAAAAAGAGGGCTCCCAAGCGAGCCGGGGTCTTGGAAAGTAGATTTTAAGAAGCCCCTCGGATAGATATGTTTTCCCCAAAAACGCTTAAGGGGTTGCGTTAAAATATTTCCGTAAATCTTAGGAAAGGAATAAGCATGGATAAGGAGAAAATAAAAGATAGAATCCGTTTCATCCAGGAATTCCTCGAAGCTAAGGGGTTTGGTCTTCAATTCGTCTGCTCCCTGGACAACCTGGCCTATCTCACCGGGGTGCGCCCGCTCGCTATAGAGCGCCTGACGCTCCTTTCCATACCGCAGGAAGGGAAGACGCATTTGATTGTTCCTAAATTGAGCGAGCAGGAATTTTCCCATTTAAGTTCCCTTTTTGATCTTCTGGTCTGGGAAGATGGCCAGGACCCTGTAGTTTTGGTTCAGGGTGAGCTCAAGAGGCTCTCCCCGGGTCTTCCCCTGGCCGCGGACCGGGGAACTCCCGGGTACCTGATCCTGGCTCTGGCAAAGAATTTGCCCCTGGACTTGATCCTTTTCAACGAGGACTCCATAAAACGCCTACGCCAGATTAAGAACCAGGAGGAAGTCGAGCTCCTGAAAGCTTCCGGAGCGATAGCCGATGAAGTCCTTAAAGAAGTCAGGGAATTCGCAAAACCCGGAATGAGCGAGCTCGAGGTGGCCTCCTTCATGATTACAGAGATCATGAGGCGGGGGGCGGTCGCTGACCCCTCCATCCCTATCGTGGCCTCGGGTCCCCACAGCGCTGTCCCGCACCACCAGACGGGCCCACGCAAATTGCAAGTTGGCGAGCCCCTTTTGATAGACTTCGGTTGCGTCTTCAAGGGGTATCATTCCGACGTCACGCGCACTTTCTTTTTAGGCGAGCCTTCGGAGGAGTTCCAAAAGGTCTACCAGATAGTGAAGGAAGCTCAGGCTAAGGCCCTTTCCATAATTCGCCCGGGAACCCCTCTCGGCTCTCTGGACGAGGCTGCCCGAGAGCACATTAAAAAGTCCGGTTACGGAGAATACTTCATCCACAGGCTGGGACACGGGCTGGGAATGGAAATACATGAGGAACCTTATGTCTACTCCGGAAACTCCACTCCGGCAGAAGCGGGAATGTGCTTCTCGGTGGAGCCAGGAATTTACCTTCCCGGTCGTTTCGGAGTGCGCATCGAGGATTGCGTAGTGGTAGAAAAAGAAGGCCCCCTGCTTCTCACCCACTTCCCCAAGTAAATGGGGTCAGGTCTTGCAATCCAACAACCCCACTGCTTGGATTAAAAAAAGGGGACAGTTTATTTTCTTGAGCCGTTAATCACTTCCAAAACAAAAAGAAAACTGCTGCGGCTCTTTTTCACGAACCCGGAAAGAAGCTTTTACTTACGTGAGGTAGCACGGTTGATTGATGAGCCATTAACTGCCGTCCGAAGAGAACTCCTCTTATTAGAGAAAGGCGGAATTCTGGTTTCCTCCAAAGAGGGGGGTCGGCTTTACTTTAAATTAAACAGGACGTTCCCCTTTTTTGATGAACTGAAACGAATCATTTACGGCGCCATCGCGCTGGGAGATGCGTTGAGAGAAAGACTGCAAAATTTCTCTTCCATCGAGGTTGCTTTTATTTACGGTTCTGTAGCTAAGGGTGAGGAAACAGCTAAAAGCGATATTGACCTTATGGTTGTGGGGGGCATCTCGGAGAAAGAGTTACATAACGTGATTTCGAAAATTGAAAGAGAGATAGAGCGAGAGATCAACTACACCTTGATGACTCCTCAGGAGTTCCGAACTCGGATTAAGTCTGGCGACCCATTCTTAGAGAGAATCTGCAGGGAAGAAAAAATCTATATTAAAGGGAAGATCGAGAATGACCATTGAGGATTTGGTTAAAGAAGGAAAGATTCGCCACTTTCAGGCCACCGAAGCAGAAATTAAGCGCTCTTTAGAAATTGCCCATAGGGACCTGGCTCAAGCTCAAAAATTATTCCAGGAGAAAAGCCTGGACTGGTGTTTTGTAGTTGCTTATAATGCAGTTCTCCAAACATCCAGGGCGTATATGTTTTCCCAGGGGTACAGACCGAGGGAGAAGGATGGTCATAAGGCAGTCGGAATAATCAGCGAGAAGGAGGCTTGCTTCTTCAGGTAGGATATCCAGGCGACTTGCTTCTTAAATCCCAATTTCTCGTTTATGTGAAGCATTACCTGATTGTAACTGGCATTCCAGGTCTTGATGTATTTGAAACCAGATTTGCGGGCATACTCCACAGTTTTTAGTTTTAATGCGGTAGCAATCCCCATCTTACGATATTTTCTCCTCACGCCTGTGAGTCCCGTACTTACGGAAGGGTCATCCTGGCTTTTCAAGAGGTTGCTTAAGCCCACGTATTCCCCATCGTACAACATAACAAAGAAGCCATCCTGCAACCAGCCCGGGAACCTCATCCAGTCGAGAAATGTCTCAAATGGCACAGTTGTGGGGGGATCGGGAAAGGGAATGTCCTCATTTATTTCCATCCAGAGTTTGTGCAGTTTGGAATCGCGATCAGGATCGCTTTCCAGTTCCTTGTAGGTTTTAATCAGAAAGCCACGGGATTCCAGGCTCTCGATTAGCCCGGAATGGGGGCGGAAATCGAAAGTGGAGACCTCCAGCCTTGATTCCCACTCCCTGAAGTTCTCCTCAAAACCTCTGTGCTCCAGAAAATCCCTCCCCTCAGTCATGTCCTCCCTGACCCGGCAGCGCAAAGAAATTGGCTCCAGGGGCGCAAGCTTTTCAAGGAGCACCTCATATATCGCTGATCCTACTCCCTTTTTACGCACTTCTGGTTTTACGGAGATGTCAATGTAGAACTTTTGGGGATGGAACCAGGCGCTTAATTGATAATATTCTCCTGTACCGACCGTTTCCCCGCCCAGTTCGGCCATAAACCGAGCGTGCTTGCAGCGCGGATCCTCATGCTGGTCATTGTATTTCACTTCCTGGATACTGGAGGGATATTCAGGGTAAATCTGGTTCCAGATGCCAACAAGCACCTCGTAATCATCTTTGACAAATGGTCTGACTTTAATCCGGCTCATCTTTTTCAATTTCTTACGGTCTCAAGACTCATATTCTGATTGTATGAAGAAAAAATGAGGACTGTTATTTTTTGCGGGCCTGATTGGGAGACATCTCCAGGGACGATTTTTCTCTTCCTGCTCTTTTCAGCACGAAGAGAGCATCCGCTGTTACGAAGACATTAGAGGTTCTCACCTTTCCGCCCCTTTGCCCCGATTTCCCCCAGTTCACCGTTGAGTAGCTGCTCAAGGTAGGCTGGCGCTGGTGAAAGAAGTACTCCTCGGCGGGGAATCCTCCATCTGGAAGGCGCTTCTCTTCCAGAATCTCCAGAGCAGGACGCAGACGAGGGTCATCCAGTTGACCTGCTTCCCCGAAGACCTTCAGGGCGCTCAGGATATCATAGTGCCAAAAAGGAGGATAATGCATGAGGAGGAAGCGCTCGTCCATCACCTGGCCGTCCTTCTGCCTCTGGAAGAGTCGGCGCTTTAAAAAGAGTTCCTGGGCGTGTTCTTTTGCCCTTCTGGCCTCGGGGTCTCCGGTGATTCGCTCGTAAAGGATCAAAGCGCGCAACGGGATCAGGGACTCGTGATATGAGGAATTTACTGCTTCTGGGCGCTTGTCGCAGTTCCAGCCGCCGTCGGGCCATTGCCAGCTGATCAAACGCCTGGCTAATTCCAGGGAGCGTTCGTCAGCCAGTCCCAGCTTCAGGGAATACCACAGGGCATTTCCTTCTTGCGAGGCGCACCGCCGCGTCCTCCCCTGAATGGCCTTGATTCTCCTGGTGTGAGAATCTCCCAGAAGCCAATCGTAAACCTGCTCCATCAAGGGCTTCAGGGTCTCATCTCCTTTCGGATATCCCAGGTCAGCGAGAAGGGAGAGCACCCAATGCGCTCCCGTCCACTTGGAGTATGGGTGGCGGGGAATTTTCCCGGCCTCGTTCCGCTCGGAAAGAAGCGTTCGAACGATCTCAGAGCAAGAGACGGCCAAAGAGGCCTCCCTGGCTTCCCGGGAATCCTCTGACTTTCCTTCCAGATTCACCACCAGTTTCCAGCGCAGGGCCGGTTCCGACTCAATCCTTTTCAGGACCTCCATCATCGGTCTCAAGTCTCCTCCGGGAATTTAAAGAGCCCGTTTTCGTCCGGCTCGAAAGGGAGAACTTCCCTCACTGCTTCCAGGGGAAGAGGCCCGTAGATGTGCGGAAAGAGCTCGCTTCCTCCTTCCAGGTTCTCGTAGCGCACCGGCACCCCCAACCTGTCTTCCTCGATGCATAAAAGCACCAGATCCCGCCTTCCTCGAAAAATGGTGTTCGCCACCCTGATCAACTGAGTTTTCAGGGAGCAGTGAATGAATCCCGCCTTTTCTAAGGAAGGGGCGCGATACTCTCCTGTAGCCAGGGCCTTTTCCCAGTGGGTCTTTTCAGCAATGTGGTAAATTCCCATTCTTTTCCCTTAAGACTTCAACCAGCTCCCGCCCCATCTTTCTGGCTTGTTCCAGGGGCTTTAGGTCCTCGTCTTCCGTCACCCGGCCCTTTCCTCCCACGCCGTAGAAGGGGTAATCGGTCAATTGAAGGGGCTTCATTCTCATACTTAGAGCAAAATGGAAGAGGTGCTGGAGTAGCTGGATGGGTTCATCCCCTCCCGTCACCCCTACGAGGAGGCAGGGCTTATCCTTAAAAATGTGCTCTCCCATCCCATCCACGTCTGAGGAATAAGCCAGACAGACCAGCCTCTCCATGAAGGCGGTCAGGGTTGCGGGAACGGGAAAGTACTTGGGAGAGCCTAAAATCAGGCCGTCACCCCGTAACATTTTCTCACACAGGGCCGCGAAGTCATCTTCCAGAACGCAGTGGTAAGGTTGAGAAGAGCACTGATCGTAGCAGCCACGACAGGGCTCTATCCGGAAATCAGATATATTCACAATTTCACAGGAGGCTTCAGGATCGGCTTCCCTTACCCCTTCTAGCGCGGATTGCACTACCTTATAGGTGTTCCCATTCTTGCGCATGGAACCAACGATTCCCAGAATCTTCATCTTTTCCCCCTTAATCTCGCCTGGGATAACCCGGAAATAAAATTATATACTAAAGCATCTTATTTTTTCTTCACCGGGAAGAAGATGTAAAGACTGGATTCCGGGTCCTCCGGGTCGAACTCCTCAGGGTAAAGCTCGAAGTCCGGGCCATCCCCGGGAAGGTAATCAGAGGAGGGCAGCCACTTCTTGATGATGTACTCGTAAGTGGGACCGATATCCTTTATGCCGTGAGCCTCCATCACAGCGTAGGTCTGCTCGGGAACGACTTTTCCCACCATCCCCTCCGGCACCTTCTCTATGGAGGAAACGGGAAGACAGGCGATGTACTCGAAAACCCCGGGGTCTGCCCCTTCCACCCAGCCGCAGACCCCGTACGTCACGTCTCCATATTCCGGGTCTCTTGTGAGATTAGGAATCTCCTTGATCCTGGGGTTAAGCTCCACCCACATCTGGGAGATCTCCCCTTTCTCATTTTTCCCCACGTAGCGCATTCCGATGACTTTAAATTCGCCTTTCCGCACAATTCTGGGTTCCATCTTTTTCTCCTTTCCTGAAATCTTTAAAAGTGGAATCTGAACTTCAATCACCTGTTCCTCGGGCGCCTGAGTTTGTCCGAAGTTCAGGAAGACCTCGCGCACGGGGCTACCGGCCTGAAAGCGATTGGCCTCGATCCAGCGGTTTAAAGCCTCGTAGGCTTCCTGAAGCGTCTCGGGCCTTCCCTTGTGAACGATGCAGGCCATTCTTTTTACGCCCTGGAGCCTCTGGACCTCGATTCCCTTAATTTTCGACGGGCCTTCCGGGATAACCACAGCGGCTTTTATCCTCGTCTGCCCGTTCTCCTCCTCGTAGAGCGCGAGCCAGGGCCCGGCCGAACGAATCCCCCTCGAGGCCAAAAAGGAGTTCAGCTTCTGGAACAGGGGTTCCAGGACCTGCCACGGTTCCTGATCGGCTGGCAGGATCTCTGAAAGCACTGCCACCTTCAGAGGCTCCACAGATTTAACCCTCACTTCCTGCTTCGGCTTCCTGTTCTCATCTTCTATAAGCTCCAGCCTCGCCTCCACGCGCGCCAGAAGGTCCTGAGCTCGGGCAACTTGAGAGAGAACTTCCATCTGTTTCATGCGCAGCATTCCCCGAAGCTGAGCCGCTGGCAGCCCTTCTTTTAGAAGTCGGGCGATCTGCTCCAGAGAAAATTCCAGGTCCTTGAGGGCCAGGATACGGTTTAGCTGCCCTAACTGTTCCGGGGAATAGAACCGATAGCCCGTCCTGCCGTGCACTGCAACTGGCTTGAGCAATCCGATCTGGTCGTAGAAGCGCAGCGTCTTCACGGACACTCTGGCGATTCTGGCAAACTCCCCTATCCGGTACATCTTATAGCAATACCCTTGGGGTCAGGTCTTGCAATCCAACAACCCAACAACCCCATTGCTTGAGCAAACTCCCCTATCCGGTACATCTTTCACCTCTTTACGCCCGGCAAATTAAGCGTAGACCCTCCAGCAAGGGGAGAGTCAAGGGGTCTTTGAAAAAAATTTTTACAAAATGGGTACTGTGAGGCTGTTCCCATTTTTGCGAGCCTGATTGGAGGGTTTCTCTGCTCGGTGTGCCTAATTAATAGACCTATCCGGGGTGCGATTAGAGGCGGTTTATTTTTTGATTGCAAGACTTGCCTCTCGGGTTGAAAAATGTTGCATTGCAAGACCTGACCCTTTGAATTCGGCCACGAGAAAGGTGTGATCTGAGGGCCTTTCCCACATGCGGGCTTCCCGGTCGATCCATACATCCACAGAGCGTTCCGCCAGGGGAGGGGTCGCCCAGATATGATCAATCCTCCAGCCTAAATTGCGTTCCAAAGCCTTAGGAACTCTGTAATCCCAGAATGTATATTGGCCCGGCTTTCCCGGATGGTGCCTCCGGTAAACATCCACAAAGCCCCAATTTTTAATCCGGAAGAGGGCCGCCCTGACTTCGGGGTGAAAATCGACCTGATTTTTTAGCCCTATAGGATCATAAACATCAATTTCCTCAGGAGCAACGTTGAAGTCCCCGCACCAGAGGAGCGGCTCATTGGGACTGAAGTTGCGCGAGAAATACCACCTCAGCCTTTCCAGCCATTCCAGCTTGTACAGGAAGGCCTCTGATTTCTCCTCCTGACCCTGAGGAACATAGGTATTGACGATGGAGATCCCCCTTAAGCTGATCCAGACAAGACGATCCTCATCGGGAGGACCCCCATCGGAAAGGCCAAAGGAAACTTTATTTGGTTCTTCCTTGGAGATTATGGCCACCCCTGCCCTGCCCCCTTTTCCCCGGAAAACTACAAAGTAGCCCAGGTCGCGAAAAGCTTGAGCGGGAAACTCGAGGTCCTTGACCTTTGTTTCTTGAAGGCAGAGGACATCTGGCTTTTCCTTTCCCAGCCATTTCAAAACAAGAGGGAGCCGAGCCCTGATAGAATTGGCGTTGAAAGTCGCCACTTTAAAAGAAGGTTTCCCCTCAGGGGATTCCAGAGTTTCCTCCATAAAGGTTAAGGAGCAACCTCCGAACTCAATCCCATACTTCCAAGAGCAGGGATTCTCACAAAGAGGATGCCGTCCCTTTCCACAGATTGTTTATTCTCAATTAGAGGGGCTAACATGCCTGCTTCCTTTTTTCTTTTGCCTTTTGGGTGAAGCGTTCCCGGTCCACGACGAACCGTTCGTGCTCCCCCTCCCCGATCCTCTCCACCTCGTCCCAGGCCTCCACTTTGAAGGAAAGTCTCCTCCCTTCGACCGCCTGAAGCACCGCCACGGCCCTGACTTTCATCCCTAAAGGCGTTGCTGCCAAGTGCTTCACGCTTACCCAGGTGCCCACAGTCGTTTCTCCCTCATCAAGGTAGGGGCGCACCGCCTTCTCTGCCGCTCCTTCCATTAGGCCGATCATTGCCGGAGTGGAAAAAACCTCCACGATCCCGCTTCCCCACTGAGAGGCCAAGGTCTCCTTACTGACCTCGATTTGAAGCTCAGCGCTTATTCCTGGCTCAATCTTTTTCATATTAACCTCGCTTAAAGGCTCTTCCTTTTGTAGTTCTCGAAAGACTTCAGGACTAACTTTTTGGCTTCCGCGGCCTGTCTCCATCCGATAATGCTCGTTTTCTTGTCCTCGAGGGTCTTGTAGACGGCGAAAAAGTGCTCGATCTCCAGAAGGCGGTGCGGGGACAGGTCTTTTAAGTCTTGAATCTCATGGTATCGTGGGTCCCGCGCAGAAACCGCCAGGATCTTCTCATCCCTCCCCTTCTCGTCCTCCATATCCAGGACACCTATGGGCCGTGCTTCCAGGACGCATCCCGGGAACGTTCCCTCGTCCGAAATCACCAGGATGTCCAGAGCATCCCCATCATCAGCCAGGGTTTCAGGGATATGACCGTAGTCGTAGGGATACTGGAGCGGAGAATAAAGCACTCGGTTTAAAAAGATGACGTCCATTTCTAAATCCAGCTCGTACTTGTTTTTGCTTCCCTTGGGAATCTCTACGATGGCGCGGATCACCTCCGGGACTTTATCTCCAATTTTCACATCCTTAAATGACATAGTTTCCCTCCTTGATCTCTATTTTAATGAAACCCCGAAACTATTTGAAACTTTGATTTTAATGGAACCCCAAAACCAGAAGCAGCCGATAAAGAAGGCCGGAGGTGAGGATGGAAAAAGAGAGCATTAAAATGAGAATGATCAGGGCGCTTTTGGCCCTTAGCTCCCTGAGGAGCATGGAGAAAGCGGAAAGGCAAGGGAAGGAGATGGTGATGAAATAGACGAAAACGTAGAGCTGGGCTGGAGTCATGAAAGAGAGGAGGTTCGTGGTGGGAGCTCCTGCCTGGGCCGCAGCCAAGACGAGAAGGAGCTGCAGGGACATTTCCTTGCGCAGGAAGGCAAAGAGAATGGCCAATCCCGCGGCTACCGGAAGCCCCATCCACCCTTCGAGGATTGGCCTCAGGGGCGCCATTACAGACCATACCGCTCCCGTCTCGTAAAGGCTTCCTAAAAGAAGGCTTCCTAAAATCAGGATAGGAGCAGCAAAATAGAGGAAGTCCGCAAAGCGGAACCAGGTCTTGCGCAAAACAAGGTTAATTTGTGGCCAGCGCAGAGGAGGGATTTCCACTATGAGCACTGAGGGCTTTCCCGGATAAACCTTGTTCATGAGCGTGCCGAAGCCTAAAATCAGGAGTGCTACCAACCCGTAAAGGGAAAGCGCTGCGCCCCAGCCTAAAAAGGGAGCTGCAGCGCCAAAGATCACCGCGCTTCGAGCACTGCAGGGAACAAGAAGAATTAAAAGGGAGGCGATAAAGCGCTCCCTCATAGTGGGGAGGATCCTCGTTCCAGACAACGCAGGGACGTTGCACCCGGCTGAAGCCACAAGGTTAATTAAAGCCCTTCCCGGCAGTCCAAAAAGCATGGTCAGTCTTTCTCCTAAAAAGGAGAGCACGGAAAGATAGCCCGTGTCCTCCAGGAAGGCCAGGATAAGGTAGAAGATGAAAATATAAGGGATGCCTACGGTTAAGGCGGCAAGGATTCCTTGATCAAACCCCCAGAGAAAAACTTTCGCCCAAGGTCCTGGCCCAAAAAGCGAGAGCGCCAGCTTCTCCAGGGGCGGGGAGACTACTGCCTGCCAGGTGAAACTGAGGAGTTCGGAGAGCCAGCCACCGACGAGAAAGAGGGTAGAGAACACCGCTACCAGGAGCGTGATTGCCGCGATGGTCCCGGAAAGGGGAGAGGTAAGGAACTTCTCCAAACGCCTGGGGATGTGCTTGTGGGGTTTTTGCGCGGCCTGGGCTATTACCTGGGAGAGGGAGTAATGGAAAGAGAAAAGAGCTTCGGGGAGGTCATTGATGCCATAGGCTTCCAGAAATGATCCCAGGGTTTTTTCCGCTTCCTCGAGAAGGCCCTTCTCTTCTAAAGTTTGTTTTACACCCCTGTCTCCCATGAGGAAGAGGAAGGCGCTCCTCCGGGCGGGCAAGCCGGCTTTTTTCATGATCTCCTCAAGTTTAGCGATCAAGTTGCGCATGAAGGCAGGGTAAGGAAGAGGATAACTGTGATTACTTTTCGTGCTCAGCCTCTTCTGAATTTCTTTACGTAACTGAGAGATCCCTCTGCCCTTGGGGGCCACTACCGGGATCACTGGGATTTCTAAAATTCGAGCGAGTTTTTCCCAGTTCACAGGTTCTCCCTCTTGTTCCGCTTTATCCCCGAAGGTTCCGGCTACGATCAAGGGCAGGTCCAGGGCCATGAGGATCATAAGCAGGTAGAGGTTGCGTGCCAGGTTCGTGGAATCCAGCACGGTCACCACCAGATCAGGTTTCTTTTGAAAGATGTAATCCCAGGCGGCTTTTTGATCCTCTGAGGCCGTTTCTAAACCATAAATTCCAGGGAGATCAGCCAGGATAAAATCTTTCTCCTCCCCTTTCACTATCCTCTCTGTAAGGCCTACGGTCACTCCGGGATAGTTGGCAGTATCCACGCAGGACCCGGTGATACAGTTAAAGATCAAGGACTTCCCCACATTGGGATTTCCCGCAAGCACTACCCTGGGAAGCTCACCTTTCTGACCCCACCTGAACCTATGTCTGAAGCGTCCCCTTGGCGGGGGCGAAGAGCAGTGGCTCATTCCTTCTCGACCATGATCTTTCTTGAAATTTCATCCGAAATGGAATATCGGCTTTTTCCAATGGAAACTAACCTGGTTCCCCCAAAAGGGGCGATTTCCTCTACCTTTATTTCCACACCGGGCAGGATGCCCAATGAAGCCAGATAGCGCAGGAATTCCCGCTCCTCATCAATTATTCGAGAAATGATTCCTTTTTTGCCTCTGGGAAGATCCGCGAGAGGTATTTCTTGCGAGCGTTTTTCGCTTTCTCCGGGGATAGGGTTCCCGTGGGGGCAGGTGCTGGGATTGCCCAGAGTTGCGGCCAAGGACTTCTCCATTTCCGGGCTCATGCCATGCTCCAGGCGGCAGGCTTCCTCGTGGGCTATCCCCCAGTCCATTTTCAGGACATCCACAAGAAGGCGCTCCAGAAGCCGGTGACGGCGCACAATCTTTTCCCCCATGGCCCTCCCCTTTTCTGTCAGGGAGTAATTTCCCCGGCCGGAACTTGTTAAGTAGCCCTCATCGACCAGTCGCTTGAACATCTCAAAGACCGAAGGTGCGGAGATACCGAGTTTCTGGCTCACTAAAGAGACCGAAAGCTCCTTGCCCCCTTCAGTGAGGTGGTAAATAGTCTCCAGATATTCCTCTGTGCGCTCGCTGGCTGTTTTTTTTTCTTTCATTTTAGGATCGCCTAATTTATTTTATTAGGTAGTCCTAAAATATGTCAACAGCAAGGCATCAGGTTCTTGAAAGAGAAAGATTAAGAAAGAAAAAGTTAAGAATGAAAAACTGTATTCAGGCTCTTTTCCGCGTGGAGAGAATGTCCAGCGTCACCGCAGCGATGAAGACCAGTCCCTTGATCACGAGCTGGGGATAGGAGGGAATTCCTAAGAGGTTCATCCCGTTTGCCAGGGTTCCCATGATCAGAGCCCCAACGATGGTCTTGAGCACGTTCCCCGTGCCCCCGAACAGGCTTGTCCCACCGAGGACGCAGGCCGCAATGGATTCCAGGTTAAGCTCTGCCCCGACGTTGGGCTGTGCGGAGGCCAGCCTTCCTGTCAAAATTAACCCGGCAAAGGCGGCGGTGAGCCCAGAAATGATGTACGCACCTAACTCCACCCGACGCACGTTCACCCCGGCCAGCCTGGCCATCTCCTTGTTCCCCCCAATAGCGTAAATGTGCAGGCCAAAAGCGGTACGCGCAAGAAGCAGGTACGCCAGGACCACCGCCACAAAAAGCAAGATTACCGGGAAGGGAATCCCCAGAACGCTGCCTGAGCCCACAAAAACGAAATCCTCCGGAAGGCCAGCTATAGGTTTTCCTTGAGTGAAAACCAGGGTGAGCCCTCGGGCCACCGCCATCATTGCCAGGGTAGCCACAAATGGAGGAAGGTTTCCAAATACAATGAGGAGGCCACTTACACCTCCAATGACCGATCCTAAGATTAAGGTGAGGAGAAAAGCAGGGACGGTCCCCAGGTTTAACCCAAAACCGTAGCCCGTAGCCAGGCCAGCGGCAATGGCCCCGCAGAGAATCCCCACCATTCCCACCGAGAGGTCGATTCCCGCAGTGAGCATGACCACAGTCTGTCCGATCGCCAGCATAGCCACGATGGAGGTCTGGAGGAGCACGTTGATCAAATTGCTGGCAGTGAGAAACCGGGGGGAGAGAATGGAAAAGGTCAAAAGGAGGAGAATGAGGATCAGGTAGACGGAGGACTTTCTTAAAAGTTCCCTTCCCTCAATTCTCATTTCCTTAGCCATTGTTGGCGCCTCCTGTAGCGCAGAGCATTATCCTGTCCTGAGTGGCTTCCTCCCTTGTAAATTCCCCAACGATCCGCCCCTCGTGCATTACCAGAATTCTGTCGCTTACTCCCAGAACCTCCGGCAGTTCCGAGGAAATCATCAGGATGGCCACTCCTTCCTTTGCCAGCTCACTCATAATAGCGTGGATTTCGGCCTTGGCGCCCACATCGATTCCTCTGGTAGGCTCATCCAGGATCAGGATCCTGGGTTTCAAGGAAAGCCATCTTGCCAGAATAACCTTTTGCTGGGTGCCTCCGGAAAGGTTTCGAACGAGCTGGGAAATGTTTGGGGTCCTGATTCTCAATTTGTTCACAAAGTTAAGCGCCAGCTCTTTCAGCTTGCGGAAGATAACCACGCCAAATAAGGAAAGCCTTTTCAGCCCCGTGATGCCGATGTTGTGGCTCAGAGGCAGTCCTAAAAAGAGCCCCTGGGCTTTTCGGTCCTCCGGAAGGAAGCCAATTCCCAGGGAAATAGCCTCCTGAGGTGAACCGATGTGCACCTTTTTGCCCTCAATCAGGATCTCCCCTTCCTCCAGGGGGTCGGCGCCAAAAATTGCGCGGGCTACAAAGGTGCGCCCGGAACCTACAAGACCAGCGAGTCCCAGAATTTCCCCCCTGCGCAGGTCGAAGCTTACCCCTCTGAGCTCTTTCCCTCTTTTTAAATTGCGCACGGAAAGGACCACTTCTTTCTGGGGGACCGAATCCTTGGGAAACATCTCCCCTAACTCTCTTCCCACCATCATTTTGACGACTTCTTCCGTTTTAACCTCTGAAATGGGCATACTCCCCACGAGGGCACCGTCTCTGAGTACCGTCACCCGGTCCACGATGCTAAAGATCTCCTCTAACTTATGAGAGATGAAGATAATGGAAATTCCCTGCTCTCTCAGGGAGCGCATCAGGGAAAAGAGGGACTCGATTTCCTTTTCCGTCAGGGCGGAGGTCGGCTCATCCATCACGATGATGTCTGCCTTGAAGGAGAGTGCCCGGGCAATTTCCACCATCTGGCGCTGGGCAACGGAAAGCTCTGAGATTGGCGTCCGGGGATCAATGTCCACATTCAGCCTCTGGAGGTGCTCCAGCGAGGCCCGATAGAGTTTTTTCCAATCCACGAGGAAAGGGAGAAAGGAGCGCGGTTCCCTCCCGAGCATAATGTTCTGGCCGACGGTCAAGTTAGGCAGAACGGAGAGCTCCTGGTGAATGACGCTGATTCCCAAAAGCTGGGCATGCCTGGGGTTTTCAATGTGCACGGGCTTTCCCTTGAGGATGATGGTCCCGGAATCCTTAGGCAGGACCCCCGTGAGGATCCTCATCAGGGTAGTTTTTCCGGCTCCGTTTTCTCCAACCAGCCCGTGAATTTCCCCGCGGCGCAGGACGAAATCCACATTTTTCAAAGCCTGCACTCCGGGGAAACTCTTGGAGATGCCCTTCATCTCCAAGAGAATCTCGTCCGTTGTGATTTTCTTCTCCTCAGCCAAAATTATCCCCTTTGAAGAAAGTCTGGGGGCGGATTTAAATCCGCCCCCATTTCGATTTACGGCGCGTTCTCTTTGGTGATTAGTTTCAAAGGAACAGGGATGTACTTCTCGACTGTTTTGCCATTCAGGTAATCAACTGCTGTCTGGACGCCCAGCTGTCCCATCAGGGCGGGTTGCTGCTGAACAGTGGCGGCGAGTTTCCCGTCCTTGACGGCCTTTATGGCATCGTCAATAGCATCGAAACCCACGAAAATGATTCCCGTGCGGCCAGCAGCCTCTGCGGCTTGAATCGCTCCCAGGACCATCTCGTCGTTGTGCGCGAACACTCCATTGATCTCCGGCTGAGCGGTGAGGATGTTCTCAAACACCGAGAGCCCTTTAGCCCTATCGAAGTCTGCCGTTTGTCTGGCTACGATCTGGATGTCGGGGTAGTTCTTCATTACTTCGTTGAATCCCTGGCCACGATCACGGGCAGCGGATGTTCCGGCAATTCCTTCTAACTCCACGACTTTACCTTTTCCGTTCAGGGCTTTTGCCAGATACTCTCCGGCCATTTTCCCACCGGCAACGTTGTCGGATGCGATGTGGCTCACGATTACGCCACCGTTAGCACCGCGGTCGATGGTGAATACAGGGATCTTAGCGTCATTAGCTTTCTTGATCGAGGGAACCACAGCGTCCGCATCGGTGGGGTTCACCAAAATGGCGTCCACCTTGCGGGAAATCAGGTCCTCTATATTGGAAGCTTCTTTGGCGGAATCGTTCTGGGAATCCATGACTATCAGCGTAACGCCCAGCTTGTTGGCTTCAGCTTGAGCTCCATCCCTCAAAGTAACGAAGAAGGGGTTGTTCAGGGTGGAGAGCACTAGGCCCAGAGTAATCTTTTTGGCCGTGGGGGTAGGAGATGGGGACGTCGTGGTGGGAGAAGGAGAAGGCTGGCTTGGTGCACAGGAAGCCAGAAGCCCTCCAATCAAAACCAGGCTCAGCGCCAAAATCAGGAACTTTTTCATTTCTTTAACCTCCCTTCCAAAATTTTTTCAACTTCGCTTCCCTCGCTCTGGTGTCAAACCAGATTTTCACCTCCCTTCAGCAAATTCACTTAACCGCGCGGTAAAGCAACAAAGCCAGGGCAATCACTGCCCCTTTCACCACTCCTTCCCAGAGCGCGGAGACATTCAAAAGATTCAACCCGTTATTCAAAACCCCGATCAGCAGGGCACCTACCAAAGTACCGAAAAGGCCACCTTCCCCTCCAGCGAGGCTCGTTCCGCCCACGACCACGGCTGCAATGGCGTCGAACTCATAACCGTAACCCGCAGTAGGTTGCGCAGAATCGAGCCTGCCGGTTAAAACCATCCCTGCCAGAGCCGAGAGAAAGCCAGAAAGGGCGTAAACGAAGAGGATGACCTTATTCACGGAGATTCCCGAGAGCCTTGCCGCCATTGGATTGTCTCCCAGGGCGTATATGTAAAAGCCCAGGTTGGTGCGGGCCAGGATGAAGTAGCCGATCAGGAAAATCAACCCGGCCACAATGATGGGCATCGGTATGGGACCGATGGAGCCCGCTCCCAGGAAATCGAAGGAAGCTGGAAGGGCAGTGATCGGCCTTCCCTGCGTGTAGGTCAGTGCCAGACCCCGGGATACGGTCATAAGCCCCAGGGTGGCGATGAAGGGTGGTATGTGCAGACGGCTGACAAGCAGACCGGAGAACATCCCCAGCGCCGCTCCTAAGGCCAAACCTGTGAGCATGGCCAGGGGCACTGGAAGGCCCTTCTGCAGTAGATCTGCGGTGACCACACAGGTTAAAGCCAAGATTGCCCCCACGGAAAGGTCGATCCCTGCAGTCAAAATCACCATGGTCATACCCACGGCAATGATCCCGTTAATCGAGGATTGGCGCAACACGTTGAGGATGTTCGTCCAGGTCAAAAATCTGTCCGATAATAAAGAGAGCACCAGGCAGAGGAGAAGGAATGAGATAACTATTCCGTACCGCCGGAAAAAGATCCTCCAGTTTACTCTCCTCAGCCTGAGGGTCTCCTCAGATATCAAAAAATCACTCCTCCAATCAAGATCACATTGGCGTAGGGAGTAAATTCTCCCGTGCGCACCACCGCTTTGGACTTCCCCACAAGGGTCTTGAATTCCTCGTGGGGTATTTCTGTGATTGGAACCTGGCCTAAAAGCTCCAGGAGCGCTTTTCTCATTTCCGGGCTTTTCTTTTGCATTTCGCTTGATAGGATGGCTTCCTCCACCTGAAGCTCCTTCAAAATCACCCGGACCGTGTCCAGAAATCGGGGAAGGTTCTTCTCCAGCGCCAGGTCGATGCGCCTCACGTTTTCCGGGATCGGCAACCCGGCGTCGGCAATGACAATTGCGTCTTTGTGCCCCATGCCGGCAATTACGGCGGATATTTCCCTGTTCAGGATTCCGATTTTCTTCATCTCAAAATACCCCCCTAACCCTCAAAAATTCCTCCACTTCCTCCCTCAAAGGGAGCGAGGACTGGGCCCCCTTTTTGGTCACAGCAAGTGCCCCGCTTGCGGAAGCGAAGGCAATGCTCCTCTCCATTTTCCACCCCAGGGCCATACCTACGGAAAGCGCCCCCACAAAGGCATCCCCTGCCGCAGTGGAGTCTACGGCCTGAACATTAAAAGCTGGGTGGGAAATTACCTTTTGAGAAGAAGTGTAAAGGCACCCTTTCTCCCCCAGGGAGACAATCACTTCCTTCACCCCTTTTCTTATGAATTCTCGAGCAGCCCTCTCAGGGTCCAGGGACTGGAGGGAATTGTTGGCAAGGATGGCGGCCTCGGTTTCGTTGGGCACCAGGAGGTCAACCTCTTTCCAGATTTCCTGAGGCAAAGAGCGCGCGGGTGCGGGATTCAGGATCACGTAAGCCCCTTTTTCTCGAGCCAATTTTATTCCCTCCAAAACTGTTTCCAGGGGCGATTCCAACTGGAAAAGGACGACCTTGGCCCAGGAAAAATCCTCCTCGTGTTCCCCCAGGTCTTGGGGTGAGAGGCTCATGTTTGCCCCCGAGGAGACCACGATGCTATTTTGCCCGTTTTGGTCCACGACAATCAGGGCCACGCCGGTGGATTGATTGTCAGAGATAGAGACTCCGGAAACGTCCACTCCCTCCTGGGCCAGCCCTTCACGCAATTTCAGGCCAAAGGAATCGTTTCCCACCTTACCAATCATGCGCACCTCAGCTCCCAGCCTCCTTGCGGCCACGGCCTGATTGGCTCCCTTGCCTCCCGGGAATGTGCCGAACTCCTCCCCAATGACCGTCTCCCCGGGTTGGGGGAATCGGGGAGCCCTGATCACCAAATCCATATTGATGCTGCCCACAACCAGAACCCTGGAGGTCATTGATTCCTCCTGGAGCAGGATTCCCTTTCCACAAGGGTCACGGGAAGCACGTAGCGCCTGGCGGGAAGGTTGCGATCCTGGAGCCTCTCCATCAGCATCGTCACAGCCATCCTTCCCATTTCCCCTCTGGGCTGGGCGATAGTGGTGAGCTTGGGGTTTAAAAAAGAAGCCAGGGGGATATCATCGAAACCTATCACGGAAATGTCTTCGGGAACCCTAAGATAATGATCGCGAATGCAAGCAATGGCCCCTACGGCCATCATGTCATTGGCGGCAAAAACTGCCGTAGGCGGAGGAGTTAACTTAAGGAGCTTTTCCATTGCCCGGTAGCTTCCCTGATAGCGAAAATCTCCAGAGACCACAAGCTCTTTCTGGAAGGCGATTCCGTGTTCCTCCAGGGCACGGCGATAACCGCGCAGGCGGGCTGCGCTTGTAGGCAGTCCGGATGGTCCCGCAATGAAAGCAATGCGCTCATGGCCCAGCGCAATCAGGTAAGAGGTACCCTTTTTCCCTCCCTCAAGGTTATCCGCAAGCACAGTGTCAAATCTTTCTCCATTGAGGTCACGATCCACCACGACCACGGGCAGGCTGCCATCGAGGATGGGATTCTTTCTCGAGGCTCGGTTGGCGCCCACGATGATCAAGCCGTCAACCTGTTTGGAGACCAGAGCTTCAATGTAAAATGATTCTCTTTCTAAATCGCCATCGGAATTGCACAGGATCACAGAGCAACCATTTTCAAAAGCGGTTTTCTCGATGGCACGTCCCAGTTCTGCAAAAAAGGGGTTTGAGGAGTCAGGCACTATCAGCCCGATCGTGCCCGTACTTTTCAGGCGCAGGCTGCGAGCGATTCCCGAGGGCCGATAGTTCAAATCAGCTATCGCTTGCAGCACCTTTTCCCGGGTTTGGGGGGCAACATCCGGTCGCTGATTCAGTACCCGGGAAACGGTCTGTGCGGAGACGCCCGCCTTCTTGGCGACATCCCTGATTGTGATTCTCTTGCTCCCCGCATTTAACATGTTATCGTTCCCGTTAACGATAACATAAAAGGGGAAAAGGAAATTGTCAATATCCGAAAAACCTGATTGAAAAACTCTACACTCTCAGGGCTACTCAGTCCCGTGGTGTTAGGTCCCTTTTCCGATTCCTATCTTTCTTGATTCATATGGAGGTGCTGGCAGACCACGCTACACTACTTTTCCAGGGCCTCGATCTCTTTCCTTAGCTTTTTGAGAGCTCTGTGGGTGATTACCCTGCAGGCCACCTCAGAAACCCCCAGCACGCGCGCCACCTCCCGGGGGCTCAGGTCCTGGAAGTACCTTAAAAATATGACGGACTGGTGCCTTGGGCTTAATTTCTTAA
>JANLFM010000014.1:0-1209 GCA_024655865.1 Caldisericota bacterium | reverse complement strand
TGTTTACCTCGTTGGTGGCCAGTTTCAAAAGATAGTGGGAATACGGAATCTCTCCGTTCTTCCTGAATTTTTCCAGGTTCAAAAAAGCCTTCAGGAAAGTCCGCTGAGTTAAGTCAAAAGATAGCTCCCTATCCAGGGTTCGCTTATAGATGTAGTTAAGAATCAGGTCATAGTACCGGTCAACGATCCTGGCGAAACTTTGAGGAGTTATTCGGGCTTCTTCAATCTGGTTTTCTTCTTCCATCACTCCCTGTCAGCCGTCAATACTGGGGACGAGATAGATATGGACATCTTCCCCCTCTTTATTAAAAGACGAGAAAGCGGAGACAACATTCTCGTTTACCAGGTCAACGAAGAGGAAAATTCCCAGGTTTTGGGGAAGGACTTCCGATGAGAGCTTTATTTTCGCTATTTTGAATCCCGCGCCTTCGAAGGTATAGCCCTCAACGTTTTCCATTTTAAGCTCTGTGCGGGAGAGATCCGCCACCTTAATCTCTCCTCTCTCGCTGTAAGCAAAGTTCTTCAAAAAAACGCTCTCCCTGGCGATCTTGAAGGCCTTTTCTTTTTCCTCCTGACTCAGCTCCTCTTTCACCGGAGCAAGCACCTTTACTACCCTCTTTTTCTCGAGGTCCAGAACCACTTTCGCGTTGTAAAAGTAAACGTCAGCGCTTCTGTTCTTTAAATCGACCTCAACCCTCATGGGTTCGGTTCGGTAAATTTCTCTGACTAATCCTAACGCCTCGCTCTTTGCCTGAGCGGTCTCGACGAGATTCAAAAGCGGGAATGAAGTCAACATTAGAGCAACGAATACCAAAGCCAGAGATGACACCAGAATTTTCCTTTTGATCGCCAGCGATCTTCTTTTTATAAGAAGGACCTCTGAATATTCCAGGATTTTTCTTTTAAAATTTTCCTTTTTCTCCAGGACCTCCTCTTTTTTGATTTCCTCAAACTTGATTTCTCTTAATCTCTCCTCTAATTTGTTCCCTTCAAGTTCTCTCATGATCATCATCCCTCACTGATATAAATGCGGAAGGGGACGATTTGTTACAGTGCTTTCCCTTTAATCAAAGGAGCCGTTATAAAGAAAAAAAGCCCACGTGGGCTTTTTTCTCGGGTATTTCAGTAAAAGAAGGGGTTTCCTTACTCCTTCTCCTCTTCCTTCTCCTTCTGCGCCTTCTCGATGATGCCCTCGGCGATCTGCGTGGG
>JANLFM010000013.1:39008-52566 GCA_024655865.1 Caldisericota bacterium | reverse complement strand
CGTTATCGGTATGGCTCAGGAGCCGGCCAAGATGTATCCCTACCACAACAACATGGCGGCCAAGAGCATGATTCTGAACTGCACTCTTGATGGTTGGATTGGCGTCGCTCCCGAGGGTAAAGGAACCGAGCAGAAGGGTGTCTACTATCCCATCTTCGCTCAGGAGGTCCCCTCTTTAGAGAATGGTCTGGTGAAGATCAATGAGGACGGTACTATGGAGGTTACCTGGCACCTGCGCAAGACCCCCGTCTACTGGTCTGACGGTGTCCAGGTAACATTAGACGACGCCATTTTCGGCCACGAGGTTTTGATTAACGAGGCCATTCCTGCTGACTCTCGTGATCCCGAAGATTCAGTAGTAAGTATCGAGAAGCTTGATGACTACACCCTGAAAGTCGTCTACTCCTCTGAGAAGTCCGCTGCCGTGTATGGACCTCCCTTCTCCCTGGCCAAGCACAAATACGCCGATCTCGTGGCCACCAACCCCGAGGGCTTCTTCCGCTCTGATGTGAACACCTATCCTCTGGGCCATGGTGCCTACAAGATCGACTCCTGGACCGTGGGTTCCTCTATGACCCTCTCTGCCCGCGATGACTACCACTTCGGCAAACCCAACATCAAGAAGCTCGTCTGGCTCTTCATCCCCGATGCTTCCACCATTTACGCCCGTATCGCTTCCGGTGACTTAGACCTCACCATCCCCGGAATCGGTGTGACCACGTCTACGGCCATCGACAACCTAAATGCTATTCCGGGAGTGGTTTACGAGATTCACCCCTCCACCTACACCGAGCACATTGAGTTCAACCTGTGGAACTACGATGGCGTGAAGCACCCCATCTTCAACCCACCAGATGATCCTGAGTCCGGACGCAAGGTCCGCCTGGCCATCGCTAACGCTGTGAACAGAGAAGAGGCTTCTACTGTTCTCTACAAGGGCTATGAGCCGCCTGCCTTCTCCATGTGCCCGCCCGCTGTAGCGATCGTGTTCGTCACCGCCGAGGAAATTGGCCTGGATCTCGTGCCCACATACAATCCGGAAAAGGCCAAACAACTTTTGGATGAGGCTGGCTGGAAGGACACCGATGGGGATGGCATCCGCGACAAAGGCGGAAAGAAGTTAGAGGTTCAGCTCTCCACAACCAACAGAACTGACCGCCAGCAGATGGCCACGATCTGGCAAAAGAACCTGGCCGATGTGGGCATCAAGGTCAATCTGGACTTCAAACCCGGTGGAGTTTTCTTCACCGACAGCTGGGCAGGCTACAAGAGAGGCTACCCTGACATGGTCGAGTTCGCTTGGGGTTCCACTGATCCTCGTTACCCTGTGACCGACGTCTTCCGCGGAGACCGCATTGCCTGGCCCGAGAACCCACAGGGACAGAACTACTGCGGATATTCCAACCCTGAGTACGACAAGTGGGCACAGGTGATCCAGGATACCTTTGATGTTGCCAAGGCTAAGGAAGCTAACCTCATGGCTCAGCGTATCCTGCTCCAAGATATGCCAGTTGTGCCGTTACTCTTCACCGCTGACGCCGCTCTCTACAAAGCTCGTCTCCAGGGAATTGACGATCCTAACTGGTCCTCGATCACCTGGAACGTGGCCTACTGGTACTGGGAGTAATACGAGAATCCTTTGACGCCTTAAAGTAAGGAGTGTGGTAGCCCCGAAAGGGGCTACCACACTTAAAAGGAAAAGTTGATATTTAAACTAAAATTTAGTAAATATAAAAAGACTGCAAAGAAGATGTTAAAAAAAATAGAACAAATAGAAAGCCATAAAGGAGAGAATCAAAAGTGTTTACCTACATAGTGCGTAGATTCCTGCAGATGATTCCCATCCTGATTCTCATCTCCATCCTCACTTTTTTGCTTTTGCGTTTGTCCGGACCTGACCCCGCGGAGTATATGATTATGCTTAATCCCCGCGTGCATCCAGAGGATGTTTTAAGGGAGAAGATGAGATTAGGGTTAGTAGATGCTTCAGGGAAGCCTTTACCACTTTACGTTCAGTACTTTTATTGGCTCAAGCAAATAATGCAAGGAGAATGGGGCTGGTCACGAATCTGGCCAAGCCAGACAGCATTCGGGGCTATAATGCTCTTTTTACCCAACTCTCTCATTTTGATGGGTTTCTCCCTGTTAATTTCGCTGATAATCGCCATACCAATTGGGATTTATTCAGCGCTGAGGCAATACTCCACTTTCGACTACACCTTTACCACGCTCTCCTTCCTGGGGATGTCCCTGCCAACTTTCTGGCTGGGCTTAATGTCCATCATTATCTTCCACCTCATTCCCTCCCGACTTTTAGGTTTTCCTCTATTTCCAGCCGGCGATATCATGTCCTTTGGGAAGCCTTATCAGGGAACTTTCTATGACAGGCTATGGCATCTTTTCCTGCCCACCATGGTCCTGGCCATTTACAACATGGCACACTGGACAAGGTATATGCGTTCTTCCTTGCTTGAGGTAATCAGGGCAGATTATGTGCGCACTGCACGGGCAAAAGGGCTTCCGGAAAACAAGGTGGTCTACAAGCACGCCTTGCGCAACGCTCTTATTCCCATGGTCACTATCCTCACTCTTTCCATACCCGGTCTTTTTGCCGGTGCTGTGATCACAGAGACTGTCTTTGCCTATCCAGGGGTGGGCCGCATGCTCTACCAGGCAGTGCTTGGGAAGGACTATGCTGTTGCTATGACTGATATTCTGTTCCTTGCAGTAATCACTATTATTTTTAACCTGGTGGCTGATATCCTTTATGCAGTCGTAGACCCCAGAATACGTTACTCTTAGGAGGAAAAAATGGCTGTCGCTGATGTAACAGTTGAATTAGCTCCATCCTTCTCCTACTGGCAGATGGTGTGGACCCGCTTCCGCAAGCATAAACTGGCAATGTTCGGCGGGGCAGTGATCATTTTTATGATTCTGGCTTGTTATGCTGGATATCCGCTCTATGTTTACTTTACCGGAAATGATTATGTTTCTCAGGACTTGACTGGCCGTTATGCTCTCCCATCCGCCCAGCACTGGTTTGGCACCGACGACCTGGGTAGAGACGTTGTAGCACGTATCCTTTATGGTGGTCGGGTCTCAATCGCTGTGGGTTTTATTTCGGCAGTAGCTTCGGTTGTGATCGGCTCGCTGATAGGCGTTGTATCGGCATTCTTTGGGGGGTGGATTGACGAGGCTTTAATGCGATTCACAGACGTCATGATGTCCCTGCCCTACATTCCCCTTTATCTTGTGCTGGCCATGGCTTTTGGTCCTGGGTTCTGGACGCTGGTGGGAATTTTCGTGGCCTTTGGCTGGATGGGCGATGCTCGTCTGGTTAGAGGCGTGGTTCTCTCCCTAAAAAATATGGAATTTGTGGAAGCAGCTAAAGCGGTTGGTGCTTCAAACTGGAGAATCATGGTGCGCCACCTGCTCCTGAACTCCATGGCTCCCATTATCGTTTCTACCACACTCGCCATGGGCGGAAATATCGTGGGAGAGGCTGCCCTCAGTTATCTGGGTCTGGGAATTCAACCCCCGCTACCTTCATGGGGAAATATTTTGCAAACCGCTGCCGAATACATTTTCGCTCCCGGAAACGGCCCATGGTTAATTTTCTATCCCGGGTTCTTCCTGTTTATTACCGTTCTCTCCTTTAACTTCATGGGAGACGGTTTAAGGGATGCCCTTGATCCCCGCTTGAAGATTTAATTCCAACTTGTAAATGAGGTGAAAAATTGAAGGACCAGGTGCTTTTGGAAGTCAAAAACTTGAAGACATATTTTTACACCGATGAGGGTGTAGTGCCAGCTGTGGACGATGTAAGCTTCCAGATTTTAGCCGGGGAGACCATGGGGTTGGTGGGGGAGTCTGCTTGTGGGAAAAGTGTAACCTCGTTATCTATTATGCAGCTTGTGCAGAGCCCTCCTGGAAAGATAGTGGGCGGTGAAATCTGGTTCAAGGGCGAAGACCTGTTGAAGAAAAGCCCCCACGAAATGAGGAAAATCAGGGGTGCGGAAATTTCCATGATTTTCCAGGAGCCAATGACATCCTTAAACCCCGTCTATACTATTGGCGATCAAATAGCTGAGGCCGTAATGCTGCATCAGGGAGTATCCCGGAGCGAGGCCTGGAAGAAAACAGTAGAGATGCTGGAGCTTGTGGGCATCCCTTCTCCGGAGCGCCGCGTTAAAGAATATCCTCACCAGATGAGCGGAGGCATGAGGCAGAGGGTTATGATCGCAATGGCTCTATCCTGCAACCCTGACCTTCTAATCGCTGATGAACCCACGACTGCTCTGGACGTGACCATTCAGGCTCAAATTCTGGAACTGATGAAGTCTTTAAAAGAAAAACTGGGCATGGCCATTCTTCTCATTACTCACAACCTGGCAGTAGTCGCCGAGATGGCGGAGCATATTGCTGTGATGTACTCCGGGAAGATCGTGGAGTACGCTGTGGCCAGGGAAATTTTCAAAGCCCCACGTCATCCATACACAGGAGGACTTTTGATTTCTATTCCTCGACTGGACCGTAAACGCACCAAGGAGCCCTTACCTACGATTCCCGGTGTAGTTCCCAGTCCCTACAACATGCCCAAGGGGTGTGCTTTTCACCCACGCTGCTCCTTTGCACAGGACAGATGCCGCGAGGAATTGCCTCAATTAGAAGAAATTTCTCCCAATCACTGGGTGCGTTGTTTTTATCCCCTTAAACCCGGAGGAGCTTAGAGATGGAGGACATCAAGCAAAATCAGGATACCGTATTTATCAAAGTTAACAACTTAGTTAAGTACTTTCCCATAATTCGAGGTATTATCGGCCGCCATGTGGGTGACGTGAAAGCCGTGGATGGCGTGAGCTTCGAAATCCCCAAAGGGAAAACCCTTGGTTTGGTAGGGGAAAGCGGAAGCGGGAAGACCACCGTTGGCCGGACCATCTTAAGACTCATGGAGCCAACGAGGGGAGAGGTTTGGTTCGAGGGCAAGAATGTCTTTAAAATGAAGCCTCACGAACTGAGAGTCTTAAGGCGGGATATGCAAATTATTTTCCAGGACCCCTTTGGCTCCTTAAACCCCAGATTTCCAGTTGGGGATATCATCGGCGAACCTCTGTTGGTTCACGGAATAGGTACACGCAAGGAACGCGAGGAAAGGGTTAAGGAGCTGATGGAGATTGTGGGTCTCCGCCCTGAGTACTTGAGGCGTTACCCTCACGAGTTTTCCGGTGGACAGAGGCAAAGGATCGGTATCGCTCGCGCCCTGGCTATGAACCCCAAATTTATCGTAGCTGACGAGCCTGTCTCCGCTCTGGATGTTTCCATTCAATCCCAGATTATTAACCTGCTGATTGAACTCCAGGGGCGCTTCAATCTTACTTACCTCTTCATCGCTCACGACCTGGCAGTGGTGAAACATATGTCCGATAGAGTAGCGGTAATGTACCTGGGCAAATTAATGGAGACCGCGAATAACGAGGATCTTTTTGGAAATCCCTTGCATCCCTACACTCAGGCCCTGCTTTCTGCGGTTCCGGTTCCCGATCCAGATGTGAAAAAGCAAAGGATTATCCTCCAGGGTGACATCCCTAGCCCCATTAATCCGCCGAAAGGCTGCGTATTCCATACGCGCTGCCGCTATCGTTTCGAGCCCTGCGACAAGGAAATCCCGGAGCCCGTGGACGTTGGAAATAACCATATAGTCTGGTGCCACCTAATAGCTCGCCAAATCTAAAAATTACACCCCTTGACCTTTCCAGGAAGGAATTTTCCATATCCTTCCGGGGGTATAACAGGCAGGAAGTTGACGAATTCCTGAGCGCTCTTTCTTCCGATTACGAAACTCTCTATCGGGAAAATGCTGCTTTGAAGGAAGAGCTGGGCTCCCTGGCGCAAAAATTGGAGGATTACAGGAGCATGGAGGAGAATCTCAGGAACTCCCTGCTCCTTGCCCAGAAAGTAGCGGAAGAGATAAAAAACAGCGCCCAAAAGGAAGCAGAACTCATTAAAAGCCAGGCTCAATTGGATGCCGAAAAGGCCTCTGAGGAAGCGAACCGAAAACTCCAGGAAATGCGCATGCTCTATGAGCGTCTCAGAGCTGAGGTCCGAGCGTTGCTCTTAAGCTTCTCAGAGATATTGGACCGCACTGAAAATCGGGGTGGTTGATAGGAAGCTCTTCAAGGTGAAAGTTTTGTCTTCCTCAAAAGGGCAATCGGTTCGAGCTTTAGGAGACGATTCCCTTGTGGTGGAAGTTAAATCTCCACCATCTAAGGGCAGGGCGAACTCAGAGTGTCTCGAGGTTCTGGCTCGATTTTTAGGGTGCGATACCAGGGCTTTGCGGATTTTGCGGGGAGGACGCTCACCGCATAAAATAATAGAATGGATAAAGGAAAGATGAAGCATTTTGGTTCGTTAACAAGGGTTTTTGTATTTTTGCTCTCGCTTGTGATCCTTTTTTCCTTTTTGACTTCGTGCCGACAGTCGGAATCGACAGCAACTCCTGATGCCCTTGTGAAAAGCTGGCTGGAGGCCTGGAAAGCGATGGACCTCGATAAGATGCTTCAAATGACGGCAGATTCCTACAAAAATGAAGTCCAGCGCTTTTATGGTAGCGAATTTAAATCCTATGCCAGAGTAGATTACCAGGATTTGAAGTTAAAGGTGCTTAATCAGACCTCAAATGAGGCTACGGTTCAGGCAGAATTTATTGCAATCCTGGAATCAGGCTCCAACCCGATCTTTGGTGGGCCATCTATGGTCACTAAGAGCTCAGTTCGCCACACTTATGAGCTCGTACGTGAGGGTGATTTTTGGTTAGTAAAATCCATTAGTCGTCAACCGGGTGCTTGATGCTGTTTCTTCTAACTAACGATGATGGTGTTGATTCCCCTGGATTGGAACACCTGGCCCTCGGTCTTTCAGTCCACGGTGAGGTCTGTGTTGTGGCGCCTGAAAGGGAAAGAAGTGCTGCAGGACACTCTATTACGATGCATAAGCCCATCAGAGTTCGGTATAAAGGAGAGCGGGGGGAGAGGATAAGGGTCTGGGAGACAAGCGGATCTCCTGCAGACTGCGTAGTGGTTGGGGTTTTTGACCTTCTTCCGCGCAAACCCGACCTCGTTGTCTCTGGGATAAATTTAGGGCCTAACCTGGGCGATGATCTAACCTATTCGGGAACTGTTTCTGGGGCGCTGGAAGGTTTTCTCTGCGACGTTTCAGCGTTGGCGATTTCCCTGACCACCTTCGAAAATCCCAACTGGGAGGTCGCTTCTCAAATTGCCACTGAAATTGTCAGAGCGACGATGAACCTTCACTCCATGGTCCTGCTAAACGTAAATGTCCCCAATTGCACTCTTGACCAGATCAGGGGTTTCTCCCTTACACGACTGGGTAGGAGACGATATCGGAGCAGGCTCACGCGCCGGACAGACCCTTTTGGGAGGCCTTATTACTGGATTGGAGGGATTCTTGAGGAGAAAGAGCCTGAGCCGGGAACGGACGGTTGGGCGATTGAAAATAACTTGGTTTCTATTACTCCTATCACCCTGGACCTTACGGACTACGAGGGATTAAAGTCCCTGGAACCGTTGCGCCAGGAGTTGGAAGAGCTCTTCTCTCGTAGATGATCCTGATCCTGGTTTTTGCTTCGACCCTCATTTTAGACCAGGTTACCAAAGCGTTTGCCTTGATTTTTCTTCCTTTTTCGCTCCCTCAGCCTCTCTTTGGAAATTTCCTCTTCCTTACTCTTACTGCTAACCGAGGGGCTGCTTTCGGTATGATGCCCTGGGCTTTCTACCTCTTTTTAGTCCTATCAAGCGCAGTGATAGTAGGGTCTTTTCTTTTTTTTAAGAAGTTAATCAGGCTTCCAACATGGTACCAGATCGCTTGTGGAATGATCCTGGGAGGAGCCGCGGGAAACCTCCTTGACCGGCTGACTTATGGAATAGTTGTTGATTTCATTGACTTTCGTTTCTGGCCCGTCTTTAATTTAGCCGATTCCTCAATCGTATTAGGGGGGATACTGCTTACGGGGTTGCTTCTTTTTCAGAAGAAATGGAAATAGAAATCCCGGCTGAATTTCGGGGAAAAAGGCTTGACGTAGCCCTCGCTTCTCTTACAGGCTATAGCAGGGAAAAATCCCAGAAATTGATCAAAGCGGGTTTGGTTCTAGTGAATGGGCGGATGGCCAGGCCCTCCCTCTCTTTAAAAGGAGGAGAAGTCCTTTTTGTCTCTGCCCTACCCAAAGAGAGGACATCCCTCAAACCAGAAAATATTCCCCTGGAAGTCATTTATGATGACGACTTCATTGCGGTGATCAATAAGCCAGCAGGCCTGGTAGTTCACCCTGGCGCCGGCAGAAACTCTCAAACTCTCGTAAATGCCCTGCTGGGCAGATTCCCGCTATCCTTTGAGGAAAGCGAAGCGCGGCCGGGGATTGTCCACAGACTGGATAAGGATACGACCGGGTTGATCGTCGTGGCCAAAGATGAGCGTTCCCTGATGGAGCTCTCTCGCCAGTTTAAGGAGAGGTCCGTACGCAAGGTGTACCTCGCTTTAGTCCACGGGGTAATTGCAGAAAAAGAGGGAATAATAGAGGTTCCTATCGGCAGGGATGCCCGGGACAGAAAAAAGTTTGCTCCCAGCATCAAAGGAAAAGAAGCCGTTACGGAGTTCGCTGTCCTTAAGAGGTACCCTGAATATACCTTCCTTGAGCTTAAACCACGCACCGGTAGGACTCACCAGATTCGCGTTCACCTTGCTTTCATTGGACATCCTGTAGTTGGGGATCCAGTTTACGGACTTTCAAACCCATGGGGTAGGGTAGGGCAACTTTTGCATGCTTTTTCTCTGGAGTTTTCACATCCAGTTTCTGGGAAGCGACTTTATTTTGAAGCGCCTCTACCAAACTATTTCCAGGAGATCCTTGAGAAGCTTGAAAATTGACAAATAGCGGGAGATTGTAAAAAATTAAGTAATTTGAAGGGAAAGAATAACGTGGATATTAAATTAATCAACATCGGCTTCGGTAATATCGTTACAGCAAATAGGGTAATAGCTATCCTTTCTCCCGATTCTGCGCCGGTGAAGAGAATCGTGTCAGAAGCGCGGGCGGAGAAGAAGCTTATTGATGCCACTTACGGACGCAGAACGCGCGCAGTGATCATTACTGATTGCGGATACGTGATCCTTTCACCGGTCCAACCCGAGACCGTTGCCTCCCGGTTTGAATCCGAAGAAGAGAACGCTCCGTAAGCCATGCGATTCCCCAATCTGCTTGTAGTGATATCTGGACCCTCAGGAGTAGGTAAGGGGACACTGGTATCAAGATATATGGAAAAGCACCCTGAGTCCTATCTCTCCATTTCCCTCACAACTCGTCAGCCCAGACCCTACGAAATATGCGGGAAAGACTACTACTTTGTTTCCAAAGCTGAATTTCAGAGGTACATCGAAAGCCAGAGATTGCTGGAATGGGCAGAAGTCTTTGGAGATCTTTATGGCACGCCCAGAGACCCTGTAGAGGAGGCACTACAAAGTGGTAAAGATGCCATTTTGGAAATAGACGTACAAGGAGGCTTGAGAGTAAAGAACTGTGTGCCGGAAGCCGTGCTCATCTTTGTACTACCCCCCACTAGGGAGGAACTCCGGAAGCGATTGATGAAACGGGGGACCGAAAACCCCTCCCAGCTTCAGCATAGACTTGAGGTTGCAGAAATTGAGTTTAAGTACATATCGTATTATGATTATTACCTCATAAACGACGTCCTGGACGTAGCAGTTGCCGACCTGGAAAAGATTGTTTTCGCGGAAAAACACCGTGTGTCCAGGGTCAGGCATCCTTTATTGGAAGGAGGAGATCCGCTTGTTAGACCCTGAACTGGAGAAACTTCTGGAAAAAGTGGGACACAACAAATACAGGTTAGTAGTGGCTGCCGCCAGATTGGCGCATCAGATTGAACAGGAGGGAAAACTCACAAACGTCAAACCCCTTACTGCGGCATTGAAAAAAATTGAAGAGATGGAAACTGAGAGCTCGCACTCAGCGTGAAGGCTGGTTTTCCCTACTATTTTAACGTATTAGTGGATGTCCCTCTCCCTGGAGGAGAGGGACTTTATACTTATGGGAGTTCCGAGAAACTTCAGGTTGGAGAGAGGATAATGGTGCCCTTTGGGAAGAAGGATAAGATCGTTGAGGGATACGTCATTTCCTCTGCAGCACCCAAGGGGGAGATAAAAGCAGTATATCTTCGGACAGGAAACAGATATTTCGACGAAGTCCGTGCTGCCATGATTAATTGGATTATGGAAAATTATATTTCATCTCCCAAACCTATTTTGAATTATCTCTCGCCCGTGACCCTAAAAAGAGCTTTGACAAAAATCTCGCTTTCCCCTTCCTATCCCAATCTGGAAAAACAATTCCTTCCTCGAAGTAGGAGCCTTAAAAAGGCCATTGCTTTTCTGGAAGAGCGTAATGGAGAAGCTTATCTGGAAGATTTCCCCGGAAGCAGATCCCTTCCCTTGCTTTTAAAGTCAAAAGTTATAGATACGGTTTTGGAACCTCTTCGAAAGCAACATCCAGTAAAGAAGGAACCAAAGTCCTGCCTCTTCTGGGCTCCTTGGAGGGAACAATATCAACTCCTTCTTTCTTTGCTCCGAAAGGCTCAAGAGCAAAAGCTTCAAGCTCTGGTTCTTGTGCCCGAGAGCTCCCTGATTGAACCACTTTCCTCGGCCCTGGCGAAAGATGGGGTTGAATGCCTTAATTTTAGCGGCGAACAAAGCCCCAAAGTACGAAGAAAAATAGTTTTTAATTGTCAGCATGAAAGTTCCTTGATTCTCGTTGGCACCTGGCTTTCCTTATTTTTACCCTTTTGGAATTTAGGCCTGATTTGCGTCCTTCAAGAGGAAAACTCGGCCTATCGGGTACTCAGCCCGCCCTATTTTCCGGCTGTTGGCCTGACCAGGGTTTTGGCTCGAAATTCTGGAGCGGATCTTTACCTTTTTTCTCGAGCCCCTTCTGTGGAGTCTTACTTAGAGGCCTACCGAGATCGCACTTTAATTAAAAAAGAGGGTAAGGCAATTTTAAGAGAAGTTCTCTACTATCGGGGAGAAAGAGGCCTTGCTCCCGATATTGTATATGCCATCAAACGCAATTCCCTGGAAGGGAAAAGAACCCTGGTTTTTTTAAACCGCAAAGGTTATGCCAATTGCTTGCAATGCGAAGATTGCGGAGAAGATTTCAGCTGTCCTTTCTGCGGTGTCCGCCTAACACCTCATCAGGAAGAACTTATCTGCCATTACTGTGGCCACCGGGAAGAGATCCCCATCGTTTGCCCAAACTGCAAAGGCACAAACCTTAAAGCCAGGGGAGTGGGTCTGGAAAAGGTGGAAACGCAATTAAAATCGATACTGGGTGAATTAGTAATTCTGGTGAACTCTGAAGTAGCTAAAAGCAAGAAGGCCGTTCGCGCCAAAATTGAGGCCTTTAAGGACAACCCCTCCTCTGTTCTATTGGGAACAAGCATCCTTCAGGGCCATGCTATTCCTCCTGTTTCTTTGGTCGTGCTGGTGAACCTCGATTTCTCCCTGAGTTTACCATTTTATTCCGCAACCGAAAGGGCGTATCAGTTGTACAAAAATTTGGAATCCCTGGCCTCAGAAAAAATCATCTTGCAGGTTTCCAGGCAGGTGAATCTTGATTGGCTGGATGAGGATTTTTACCTGGAGGAATTGCAATCTCGCAAGCAGACAGGATTTCCCCCTTATAAAAGGATAATGCGCATTCTTTTTGAGGCTGAAGAGAAATCTGCCCTTTGGGAGGCGGCGAGGAAGGTCAAAGAGTATTTAGACGCCTATAATTCCTTTGTAGCTACTGAACCTATTCCTTGCTTCCACTACAAGCTTCGGGGACGGTGGAGAGCAGAAATCTTGGTACGCTTTCCCGTGGGAGCAGTCCCTGAGGAATTGAGAAACTTATACCGGATCCGCCTTCCCAGGAAGGTAGAAATGCAATTACAATTAGATCCAGAGGAATTGAATTGATGAAGATAATTTTTTTTGGCACACCGGAATTTGCGCTTACGGCACTGGAAAAGCTGTCAGCTTCCCGGTATAGACCAATACTGGTAGTTACCAGACCAGATTCTCCTCAAGGAAGAGGATTAAAGCTTAAGCCCACACCTGTCAAGAAGAAAGCTCAGGAATTGGGGATTCCGGTTCTCACTCCACAATGGCTCAATGACCCCCCTTTCCTCGATGAGCTGAGGGCGCGGGACCCGGATCTTTTTGTGGTGGTTGCTTTTCCCATTTTGCCACCTGAGGTTCTTTCAATCCCGAAGATAGGGTCTTTAAATATTCACCCTTCCTTATTGCCGCGATATCGGGGCTCCGCCCCAGTAGAAAGGGCAATTATGGCGGGGGAGAAGGTAACTGGTGTTTCTATTTTTCTCTTAACGGAAAAAGTGGATCAGGGACCGATCCTGATTCAAAGGGAAGTGCCTATTGACGACCAGGAAACCGCTGGAGAGCTGAAAAACCGCCTGGCATGGGTCGGCGCGGATTTGTTGCTCGACTTGCTTCCCCAACTGGAAAAAGGCGAGATTACTCCTCTCAAGCAGACATCCGAGAACGCTTCCTGGGCGCCCAAGATTAAAGAAACTGATTGTTTGATCAATTGGCATGAATCCGCGGAAAGCATCAAAAACCTGATCAGAGCGCTTAATCCCGCTCCAGGCGCTTTTACGTTCCGGACTGTGAAAGGACAAAAAATACGGGTAAAAATCTGGAAAGCGAGCGTTATAGATAAAGTAATTCCTCCGGGAAGGGTCGAGGTAAACGAAGAGGACATTTATGTGGGGTGCGGAAAGGGCTCTTTAAAAGTAGAAGTCTTGCAAGTTGAAGGGAAAAAGCCCTTGACTGCGAGCACTTTTCTCAAGGGAAACAGAATTGAACCGGGTGAGACATGGGGTTAATTCTGGATTTAAGTTATGAGGAACTGAAGTCCTACCTGGAAGAGTTGGGACAGCCCGGGTACAGGGCTTCCCAGGTCTGGGAATGGATCTTTAAAAGAAAAACTCTGGACTTCGAGCAAATGTCCAACCTACCCCGAGAGTTACAGGAAACCCTGAAATCAAATTTTAACCCTCTTCCCACACTGGAAAGGGTTTCTGTTTCCCGAGATAGTACGGAAAAATACCTCTGGCGCATGGGGGATGGTGAGTTGATCGAGAGCGTCCTCCTTCATTATTTAACTTCCCGTAAAAGCTGGGTCTCGGTGTGCATCTCCACCCAGGCAGGTTGCCCGGTCAAGTGTTCTTTTTGCCAAACAGGACTTGGGGGGTTCAGGAGAAACTTAACCAGGGGTGAAATCCTGGCCCAGATTGTAGGAATGGAGATCGAAAGCGGAGTGCAGGTTTCCAGAGTTCTTTTTATGGGAATGGGCGAACCCCTTCTTAATCTAAAGGCCACCCTGGGAGCAATCGAAACCCTCACTCACGAAAGAGGCTGCAATTTTGGGGGAAGAAAGATAACGCTATCTACAGTAGGGCCTGTCGAGCTGGAG
>JANLFM010000013.1:38561-38998 GCA_024655865.1 Caldisericota bacterium | reverse complement strand
GTGGCATACTCTCTCCATTCCCCTGATGAAAATATGCGTAAGAGACTAATCGCCTATTCCCGCCTCCTATCCATCGAAAGGGCCCTCTCACTTTTAGAGGAGTATCAGACTAACGCCAGGAGAATAGTCTCCATTGAATACCTGATGCTCGAGGGCATAAACGACTCACCAGAGCATGCGCGGAAACTGGCAAAGCTTCTTTACGGAAGGCCGTTCCTGGTCAACCTTTTACCTTTGAATCCAGCTTCGCAGTCCCCATTTATGCCTTCAATACCTGAAAAAATCAGGCAATTCAAACAAATTCTTCAAGAGTCCGGAATCAATGCTACGATAAGAAAACCGAGGGGTCTGGATATCGAAGCAGCTTGCGGACAACTGCGCTTGAAGACCCTTGACGAGGCTTCCTAAATAATGGATAATTCCAGATTGACAATGGG
>JANLFM010000013.1:1729-38544 GCA_024655865.1 Caldisericota bacterium | reverse complement strand
CCCTTCGGGCTGAGAGGAGCTTGTGCCGGCTCCAACCCATCGAACCTGAACTGGGTAATACCAGCGTAGGGAAATATGAACGAAAGAGCTCCTATGCTGGGAGCTTTTTTCGTTGAAGGAGGTATGAGCATGGAAATAGGCACAGTTGGTTGGATTTCCTTCGGGGCCGCCTTCCTTTTAGGGCTCATTCTAATCCTTTTCCAGATTAGAGGCCTCAAAACTCGGGACTGGGTAGAAATCGGCATAATGCTTGCCCTATGTTTCGCCCTTAAGTTCATCTCCAAGCAATTAATCCCGTCTTTCCGGATCTGGGCGCAAGGAGGTTCCATTACCCTGGCCTCAATGGTGCCGATTTTTTACCTGGCCCTAAAAAGGGGTTGGGCTGTGGGGGCTTTTGCCGGAATAATTTACAGCCTTTACGATTTCCTTCTTGCTCCATATTTTTACCACCCCGCTCAGTTCTTTCTGGACTATCCAATCGCCTTTGGTCTTTTGGGTTTAGCTGGTCTCTTCAAAAGGAACTACGCCCTCTCTATCACGCTTGGAGGTTTGGGCAGGCTATTCGCGCACTTCCTTTCAGGTGTAATTTTCTTCGCCAGTTATGCCCCAGAAGGATGGAATCCCTGGCTTTACTCCCTTGCCTACAACAGCAGTTACATGGTCCCGGAGATACTAATTTCGGTTTACGTAATGTCCCTTGTCTGGCCGCGCCTTAAATGGGCTCAACAGGCCGCTTCCTGATCTTTCTCGGTGGGGAACCAGTCCCTTACTCTCGCTTTGAGGGACTGGTTCCCCACTCATTCCTATTGGCGTGTGACAGTGGGATTGAGCTCCTTCTGAAGAACGGTCTTTATCCTGATGTCTTTATCGGGGATCTGGACTCCGTGGGCCAAAACGTCATTTCTTTGATCAGGCCACATATTAAAAAATTTTATCAGTTCCCCAGGGAAAAGGATAAAACGGACTCAGAGCTGGGGGTGGAATATGCCTTAAACTCTAGGGCCGGGGAGATCGTGATTGTGGGAGGACTGGGGAGAAGGCTGGACCATAGTCTGGCGAACATCATGCTTCTTTTTAAGATAAATAGCGCGGGAGTATCCGGTTACATATTGGGGGCCAGGGAGAGGGTGTTCTATCTTCCCGATGATTTCGAGCTCAAGGCCAGGCCGGGCCTGACATTTTCCCTGATCCCCTTCGGAAGAGTAACTAAATTAAATATATCCGGAGCTCGTTATCCTTTAATAAACGGAGAATTGGACCCTGGAAGTAGTTTGGGAGTTTCCAACTATCTGGAAGGTGAATTTCTGAAAATAAAAAAAGAAGGAGGGCCGCTGTTCATGGTCCTCCTTGATGAAGAAGTCAGATAACTCTCTGGACTTTTCCTGCTTTGAGGCACTTGGTGCAGACAGTAATCACCTGCACTTTACCTTCCCAAACTGTTTTTACTTTTTGCAGGTTCGGCTTCCAGGTTCTTTTCGTGCGAACGTGAGAGTGGCTCACATTGTACCCTGTAGCACGAGCCTTGCCACAGACAGCGCACTTTGCCATATATGAATCTCCTCAATTTCAAATTTTCTGAAAGCATAGCACAAAGGCCCGCCTGTTGGCAAAACGAGGATGCTTTGTTAGAATCTTCATGTTATGGGACAGGAAATTGGAAAAGTATTCCTAACGCGTGAGGCCCTAGCAAAGATTGCCGGGATAGCCTGCACCGAATGTTACGGAGTCGTAGGCATGGCGAAGAAGACTCCAGGTGAGCTTATTGGTGCCTTACTAGGGAGAGAAAATGTAACTCAGGGAGTGCAAGTAAAGATCAATCCTGATGGCGTTCACCTTACTCTTTTTGTGATTCTTCTTTATGGGATCAGGATCTCAGAAGTAATTGAAAACATAAGAGAACAGGTAAAATACCGCATTTCCTCCATGACCCACTTTGATAATTTCACCCTTGATGTCGTGGTGTGTCACGTGAGGGATATGAACAGCCAGGAATAATGTCTGATCAGAGAGGGCTTGATTTTAGAGATCTATATTTGCTTTTAGAAGCCGCCTCCCATAATCTGGAAAACAACGTTGAAACCGTGAACGCTCTGAACGTTTTTCCAGTTCCGGACGGGGACACGGGAACCAACATGCAGTTGACCTTGAAGGCCACGCTGGAAGAACTGGAGCAGAGGAAACCCTCTTCCATGAAGGAGTTCACCGAGGCCGTAGTCAAGGGCTCTCTTTTGGGAGCAAGGGGTAACTCGGGCGTAATTCTTTCTCAGCTTTTCCGCGGGCTCTGCCGTTCACTGGACGGCAAGGAGAAAGTTCTTCCACCTGATCTGGCAACCGCCTTTCAGGAGGCAGTAAAGGCAGCCTACCAGGCTGTTATGAAGCCTGTTGAGGGCACAATTTTAACTGTAGCTCGGGAAGCCAGCCTGGCTGCCTCTCAAGCCCAGGATCTGGATTGGGGAGCTTTTTTCAGGAGGGTGGAGGAAGCAGCTCGGGTTGCCCTGAGCAATACCCCCAATCTCCTACCGGTGCTCAAGGAAGCGGGTGTGGTTGATGCCGGAGGGCAGGGGCTCCTTTTTCTCATAGAAGGAGCAAGAGCGCAAATAACCGGTGAGGTTCTGGAAAAAAGGGCCAAAGCCGCAGAGGCGCAGACCCAAAAAGAGGAATCCTTAGAGTTTCGCTACGACCTCCAGTTTCTAATCAGGGGTCAAAATCTTAAAAGAGATAAAATCGAAGAGGAGCTTAAGCCTCTCGGCGACTCCTTGTTAGTTGTAGGATCGGAGGACTTGCTCAAAGTTCACATTCATGTGAACGACCCCTTCAAGGTTCTGGAAAAGGTTGCTTATCACGGCTTCCTGGATAAGCTCACCCTGGAGGACATGCAACAACAATATGAGGAATTCAAAAGGTCCACTCCTCCAAAACAGACCGAGGGAATTGGTTTGGTGGCCGTCTGTTATGGTCCAGGATTCGAAGAGATTTTCTCTAGCCTGGGCGCTTCGGAGATCATAAAAGGAGGGCAATCCATGAATCCTTCTTGCGGGGAGATTCTGGATGCCATAAACTCTATCCCCCATGAGGAAGTGATCATCCTTCCCAATAACTCCAACGTGATCGGAACAGCCCTTCAAGCAAAAGCGCTGGCCAAAAAGAAAATCGGAGTTGTCCCAACCAGGAATTTACCTCAGGGTATCTCAGCTTGTCTGGCATTTCAACCCCGAAAACCATTTAGCGAGAACCTCCAGACAATGGAAAAAGCTATCCAGAGTGTACTCTGTGGTGAGGTAACATATGCCGTGAGAGAAGGCAGCCTGAATGGGATTTCCTTTCAAACCGGTGAGCTGATCGGCCTCGTAAACGAGGAGCTTGTGGCAGTGGGCAACGACCCGAACGAGGTTTGCTCGAAGCTGGTAGAGAAAATGCTGGAGCAATTACCTGAGGCCACTGTGCTAACCCTTTACCGCGGGGAAGAGATCCTTGAGGACGATGCCCAGGAAGTGGTCGACGAAATCCTTAATAACCACCCTGGCTTGGAGGTGGACCTCCTGTACGGAGGCCAACCCTTTTACTATTACGTGATTTCCCTGGAATAGTGAATCAGACCCTTTCCTGGCAAGAGCTAAAATCTCCCGTCCAGTATGTTAAGGGAATCGGACCTTCGAGAGCTAAAACCCTGGCTAAAGCAGGAGTTAACACCTGCTTAGATTTGCTCTATTACTTCCCTCGAACTTACCAGGATAGAACCCAATTTTCTTTAATCCCTTTTCTTAAGGACGGCGAGGTGGCCACAGTAAAAGCTAGGGTGGTCTCTGTCCAGGAAACGAAACCACGGCCTGGTTTACATCTCCTCAAGGTAATTATCTCGGATGGAAGGGGAAGAGCCGAGGCGGTCTGGTTCAATCAACCCTTTTTGAAGAAGCAGTTTGCATCCGGGCAGGAAGTTATTTTCTCGGGAAGGGTTTCCCGCCGGTTTGGTCCCATTCAATTTTCTAATCCGGATTGGGAAATACTTGATGAGGACAAGGACCCTTTGCATACCGGGAGAATTGTCCCAATTTATCCTCTTTCTGGAAACCTTACCCAGAGGGCTTTTCGGAGAAAAATGAAAGACATTATTGATGCCTACGCCCCAAAGGTACCCGAGTTTTTGCCCCCATCTTTTCTTGCCAAATTCGGTTTGATGCCTTTAAATATGGCGCTTACGCAAGTGCATTTTCCGGAAAGCCAGGATTATTTAAAAGAAGCGCGCAAGCGCTTTATCTATGAGGAGCTTTTTCTCCTTCAGCTGGGATTCGCGCTTAGGTGGAAAGAGAAAAAAACTAAGGGCGGAATATCATTTAAAACCGAAGGTCCCTTAACGGAAAAATTTTTAAAATCTTTGCCCTTCAAGCTTACCGAGGGCCAGGCCCAGGCTCTCGAGGAGATTAAGAAGGATATGCGCTCTCCCCGACCAATGAACCGCCTTTTGCAGGGAGAGGTAGGCTCCGGAAAAACTGTGATTGCCTGTTATGCAATGCTGGTTGCGGTTCAGAATGGCTACCAGGCAGCCCTCATGGCTCCCACGGAGATTCTGGCAGGTCAACATTTCATGGTATTGGAGGAGCTTTTAAAGGATTTTTCAATCAACCTTGCCTTGATAACTTCGGGAATGAGGAAAAACCAGAGGGAAGAAATGCGAGGGGCCCTGAAGGAGGGGAAAATCGATATCGCGGTGGGCACGCACGCACTTCTTCAAGAAGAAGTTTCCTTTAAGCGCCTTGGTCTGGCTGTAATTGATGAACAACACCGCTTTGGCGTGATGCAGAGGAAAATACTAAAAGAAAAGGGGTTAAGCCCGGATGTTCTCGTACTTACCGCTACTCCTATTCCTCGAAGCCTTGCCCTTACCATCTATGGTGATTTTGATATTTCCACTATCAGAGGCCTACCCGTAGGCAGGCAACCCATCACCACTTACCTGGTCAATACCTCCAGGGCGAAAGATGTTTATAACTTTGTGCGCAGAGAGATTGCCAAGGGAAGGCAAGCTTACATCGTCTGCCCCTTAATCGGAAGCGAGGAGGACGAAAACCTTGCTGCTCAAGCTGCCTTAAAGCTTAAAGAGGGGCTGGAAAAGGAGGTTTTCCCTGATCTGCACCTGGGCCTTCTCCATGGACGAATGTCTCACCAGGAAAAAGAGGAGGTTATGAGGCTCTTTAAGGACAATCAGATTCAGGTTTTGGTTTCTACTTCTGTCATTGAGGTAGGAATCGATGTCCCCAATGCTACGGTAATGGTAATATGGAATGCGGAGCGGTTCGGGTTAGCCCAATTGCACCAGTTAAGGGGTCGAGTAGGTAGAGGATCCCATAAATCTTACTGTATACTCCTTGCCGATCCCAAAAATGAAGACGCCTTAAAGAGACTGGACGTAATGGTCCGGACTAACGATGGTTTTTTAATTTCCGCAGAGGATCTGAAGATCAGGGGTCCGGGGGAATTTTTTGGCTTGGAGCAACACGGAGCCCCGGAACTAAAAGTAACCGATCTCTTTTCCCCGGAAACCCAAAAATACCTTGAAGATTGCCGGGAGCAGGCTTTTTTCTATGCGGAGGAAGGGCAGGGGCTTTTTCGGAAGTTCCCTTTGCTTAGTGCCATGATGGAGGAGCGATTCCCTTTCAATTCCCAGTTTGCTGAGGTGGGTTAGGTGCGAGTACACGGAGGTGACTTTAAAGGCAGAAAGCTTTCCTTTCGCCCCAAGAAGGGTCTTCGCCCCACGACCTCCAAGGTGAAAGGAGCGATATTCAACATATTGGCCCGGCAGATCCCCCAGTCAAGCTTTCTCGACCTCTTCGCAGGTACAGGCAGTGTAGGAATCGAGGCTTTGAGTAGGGGGGCAAAACTTTGCGTTTTCGTGGAAAAATCCCACAAGAACGCCCGGATTATTCGAGAAAATCTGGAGAGAACCGGTTTAAGTGGTCTGGTTCTTATCCAGGATGTGCGATCGGCAATCACGCGCTTGAAAAACCAGGGTTATGCTTTTGATATTGTTTTTCTGGATCCGCCCTATGAAAAGGGGTTAGTTACAGAGACTTTAAAGGAACTAGCAGGTGGAGAGTGTTTGGTAAAAGATGCTATAATCCTTGCGGAACATTCAATGAGGGAGAACGTTTCCCTAATTGAGGCTTTCGAGCTAATTAAAAAGTATCAGTACGGGGATACGATTTTAAGCTTGTTCCGTTGGAAAGGAATATGATGACAAGAGCGGTTGTTCCTGGGAGCTTTGATCCGGTTACCTATGGCCACCTGGATATCATCCAGCGGGCCCGCCGTTTATTCGATGAAGTAGTCGTTGCTGTGTTGGAAAATCACTCCAAGCAGTTCCTTTTTCCCGTGGAGGAGAGGGTGGAAATGCTCAAAGAGGTTACTAAAGACTGGCCTGGAGTTACAGTTGACTATTTTTCTGGCTTGCTTGTAACCTATATGAAAAAGGTAAGTGCGAGGGTAATCGTGCGGGGCTTAAGAGCACTCTCAGATTATGAATACGAACTTCAAATGGCCCTTACCAATCATGAGCTGGACGAAGAGGTGGAGACTATTTTTCTGGCCTCTTCGGCGCATTATTCCTTTTTAAGCTCTCGCATGGTTAAGGAGGTAGCATCCATGGGGGGGAAAATTTCCGATTTTGTTCCTCCATATGTGGAGCAAAAGCTGAAAGCAAAGTTTAAGGAAAGGGGTTGAAAAAAATAGGCACTTTAGAGATTCTTGAAGAAATTGAAGCTTTAATTGATCAAGGTAAAAAAATCCCCTTTACCCATAACGTTACCATTAACATGGACCGGATGCTGGAACTGCTGGACCAGATCCGGGAGAACTTCCCTCAAGAGCTTTCTCAGGCAAAGTGGGTGCTTCAGGAAAAAAGGAGACTGTTAGACGAGGCTCAGCAGGAAGCCGACAGGATAATTCAATCAGCAAACGCTAAAGCTCAAGCTATGCTGCAAGAAAACGAAATCATGCGCCGTGCTGAGGAAAAGGCCAGAGAGGTATATCAAAGGGCCTTAGAAGAAGCCAGGACCTTAAAAAGGGATGCTGAGGCTTACGCCGAAGCGATCCTGGCCAAACTGGAAGCCAACATTGAGAAAATGCTCAGTACAGTGAAAGCCTCGCGGAGTCAGCTGCGCTCATCGATCGCGCAGGCCTCCCAGGTACCGACAACGCAGCCCACCAAGACAAACTCTACTTCTTAAGCTAAACCCCGCCGTGCGGTGAAAAGGGGTGGTTAAGAACCTGCTCCTCGCAGGTGGGTTTCCTGACTGGAGTAGGGGAGGGTGGTTCTCCCGCTTCCGCCAGATTGGAATCCCTTATCTTCTGTGTTGGCTCTAACCGCTGCTCCCTTTCTTGCACCAGCATGGCAGGGCTAATTTCATCTTAGGCCATCTCCTTAAAAGTTGCAAGCAGCCGGGAATAAGGCAAGGTCTTTTGTTCCCCGCTGGACATATCTTTTAAAACGAAGGTTTCCGTTCTTAATTCTTCCTCTCCCAGAATTACGGCAAACGGGAACCCCCTTCTATTTGCAGTTTTCAACTGAGAGGAAAGGCTCTTTGATTCGTAAAGCATATCTGCGGAGATGCCGTTTTCCCTGAGGTCCCTCAGAATACTGAGGGCAGTCTCAAAAGCCCTTTCCTGATAAGCTAAAAAAACCCTGATTTTGGGGAAAGGGCGAATCTCCCTGGATTTGAGAATTAAAAATGCCCTCTCAATTCCTCCAGCAAAACCAACTCCTGGGGTTGGTGGACCTCCAATTGCCTCGATCAAATTATCATACCTTCCCCCTCCGCAAAGCGAGTTCTGAGCCCCTAACTCCGGCGATACTACCTCGAAAACAGTTCTGGTGTAGTAATCCAGCCCTCGTACCAGTCTGTGGGCTATCTCAAATGGGTAATTGAGGAAACCCAGGAGGCGCTGAACTTCCTGGAAATGCTCCTGGCATTCCTCGCATAACCAAGATACTGGCGAAGGCGCATTGTTTAAAATTGCCTGGCATGAGGGATTTTTACAATCGAGGACACGCATAGGGTTTGTTTCCACCCTTCTCTGGCAGTCGACACAGAGTTGGGGAAGAAACGGCCTGAGATAAGCTCGTAAATTTTCCAAAAACTGAGGTCGGCATTCAGAACAACCTATGGAGTTCAAGAGAACCTTAAACTGGGAGATCCCTATTCTCTTAAAAATCGTAATCGCTATAGTAATCACTTCCACATCCAGCCCCGGCTCTTTCCCTCCCAGGACCTCAAAGCCGAATTGGTGGTGTTGCCTGTAGCGCCCTGCTTGAGGCCTCTCATATCTGAACATAGGACCGATATAATAAAGTTTCTGGGGAAGCCCATTGCTTTCAAGGTTGTGCTGGATAAAAGCTCTGGCCACTGGAGCAGTGCCCTCAGGGCGCAAGGTAAGGGTTCTTCCACCTTTGTCCTCGAAGGTGTACATTTCCTTGGTAACGATGTCGGTTTCTATTCCCACGCCCCTTTGAAAGAGCTCGGAATGCTCGATGATTGGAGTCCGAATTTCCTGGTAGCAAAAATCTTGGGCGACTTCCCTGATGATATTCTCCAGATATTGCCAGAGTTCGCTATCCGGGGGGAGGATATCCTGGGTGCCTCTGGGGGTCGTTATTTTGTTCATGGGTACATTTTCTCCAAAAGCCTGGGGAAGGGAATGGACTCCCTGATGTGTTCTAGACCACAGATCCAGGCTACTGTGCGCTCAATTCCCATACCGAAGCCACTATGAGGGACGCTTCCATATCTGCGTAAATCAAGATACCACCTGTATGGTTCCTCGGGAAGGTTGTTCTCTCTAAGCTTCTGTTCCAAAAGCTCTAAAGAGTCGATCCTTTCTGAACCCCCGATGATCTCTCCATATCCCTCTGGAGCCAGGAGATCGGCTGAAAGCGTGACTTCCGGACGATCAGGATCAGGCTTCATATAGAAAGCTTTGCATACCGCAGGAAAGTGAGTGACAAAAACAGGCTTCTCGAAAGAGGTACAGATGGCGGTCTCGTGGGGAACTCCGAAATCCTCCCCCCACTCCAGGAGAAGTCCTTTTTCCTTGAGGAGCTCTAAAGCTTGATCGTATGTAATTCTGGGAAATGGAGGACTTACCTTTTCCAGTAGCGTGGTATCCCTTTTTATAATTTCGAGTTCCCTTTTTCTCTTTTCAAGGACCGTTTGCACGACGTAGCTTACTAATTCCTCCTGCAGTCTTAGGTTATCCTCGAAATGGTAGAAAGCAGCTTCCGGCTCTAACATCCAGAGCTCTGCCAGGTGCCGCCTCGTGGCGGATTTTTCTGCCCTGAAGGCCGGACCAAAGCAATAAACTCTCCCAAATGCCAAACATGTGGCCTCGTTGTAAAGCTGGCCACTCTGAGAAAGATAAGCTTGTTCCCCAAAATAATCGACCGGGAAAAGGGTCGTTGTTCCTTCCACCGCCGCGGGAGTCAAAATGGGAGCATCAACGAGGAGGAAACCCTGACTATCGAGGAAATCTCTGCAGGCTTTAATTACCGTTGCTCTGATGCGCATAATAGCGTGTTGTCGCGACGATCTCAACCAGAGATGCCTGTGTTCCATAAGAAATGCCACACCATGCTCTTTGGGAGTAATTGGATAATCCTGAGCCATTTGTACAAGCTCCAGGTCATCGAGCTCGATCTCGAAACCACCAGGGGCTCTCTGATCCTCGCGGACTAAGCCGGAGAGGATGACTGAGGATTCCTGGGTAAGCCTTTTTGCCATCTCAAATTTATCTGGATCCAGAGAATTTTTGGTGGCCACTGTCTGAACTATCCCTGTCCCGTCCCTTACCAGGACGAATAAAATGGAACCAGAGGAACGGGAATTATAGACCCATCCCCTGATTTGGACCCTCGTTCCAATAAAATCTTTCAGGTTTTCTACATAAGCTACTGGCGCTTTAGGTCTAATTTTCATTGACCCCCTTTCAATTTTTAAAATTCACCGACGGTTGCCACTGTGGTAGAGGTGTGCATAGGGCACAATCCTTGTGGCTCCGTTCCTCTCAAAAAGTATTCCTTAACCACAACTTCCTTGGGACAATTCATGGTAGCCCGTGCGGAAGAATCCTTGCAGACGTAAACCGCTATTTTCTCCATTTTTCCCGGATAAAACTCCTCTTTTGGGAGAATAGTAAGAGCCTTTTCCATAAATTTGCCCCAAAAACTGGCTGGCAAATACATGCCGATATTATACCTTGTGGTAAAGTTTACTGTAGAGTCATCGTTTCCCGTCCAAACGGCGCAGGAAATGTTTGGAGTATAGCCGCAAAACCAGGCGTCCCTGAAAAAGTCAGTTGTCCCTGTCTTTCCTGCCGAGGGCAAGGAGGGAATAAAAGCCATAGTGGTGGCGATTACGGACTGAAAGTAATCGGTTAACTGCACACAGGTTTGCTCTGAAAGAACCCTTTCCTGGGAAACTGAATATTCCTTGATTAATTCTCCCTTCCAGTTCTCTACGCGCAATATGGGGCGAAGTTCTGCCTTGATGCCGCCATTGGCAAGGACTCCATAAGCCTGGGCCATTTCCAGGGGTACTACTTCCTCCGACCCGATGGCCATTGATGGGTATGACTGCAATTCAGTTGTGATTCCCAGAGATCGGGCCGTTTCCACAATTTTATCTAATCCAGTTGCCATGGCGACTTTAACTGCCGCGATATTTGAAGATTTCACTAAAGCCTCGCGAACGGTCAATTTTCCGTAATATCGAGCTCCTGAGAATGGATTTTCACGGTATTCCGAGGGAGACCAACCGTTAATATTTATCGGTTCGGAGATTAGGATATCTGAGGGTTTTAAGGCCCCTGATTCGAAGGCGGTGGAGTATACGAAAATTTTAAAGGCTGATCCTGGCTGCCTCAGGCTCAGGGTCCTGTTGTACTGGGTCTGGGAATAATCAGTTCCACCTACTATTGCCAGGACATCTCCATTTTTGGGATTCAAAGCCACAAGCGCAACTTGAGGTTGCGGGATTCCTGATTGATTCGTTAAACCATCTGGCCAAACTTCTTGCACTTTCCAGTATTCAATTCCTTCCTGAACAGCTTCTTCTGCAAAGCGCTGCAGTGTAGGATCCAAAGATGTGTATACTCTCAACCCACCTTCCCGCACTGCCGTTTCCCCGAACTCCTCGATTAATATATCCCTGATGAAATCCACGAAGTAAGGAGCCCTCCATGCTTTTATGGACTTATCCTCGAATTGTAGGGGATGCCCTGCAGCCTCTTCAGCTTCTTTTTCCGTGATCAAGCCGCTCTTTTTCATCCTGTCCAGGGCCCATAGCTGTCGCTCTTTGGCAGCCTTCTCATCCACATAGGGAGAAAGCCGAGAAGGAGCTGTGATCAACCCGGCAAGCAGGGCGGATTCCGCTAAATTTATCTCCTTCAAATCCTTAGCGAAATATGTCAAGCTGGCGGCCTTCACACCGTAGGCTCCGGATCCAAAGTAAACCTGATTGAGGTACATTTCCAAAATCTCCTTTTTGGTGTACTTAAGCTCCATTCGTAAAGCAAGGATGATTTCTGTAATTTTTCTTTTTAGGGTAGGTTCCGAAGAAAGGTAGAGAGAGCGTACCAGTTGCTGTGTGATTGTGGACCCTCCTTCTTTGATCCCTCTGAACCAGATATTATGCCATAGAGCGCGCAATGAGCCAGAGAGGTCTACACCTCGATGAGAGAAGAAATTTTTGTCCTCGGTGGCGATGACCGCATTTATAAGTGTAGTGGGAATTTCCGCAAACTTAGCATAGTACCTGAACTCTGAATAAAACTGAGCAAGAAGTTCCCCATCCCGAGCGTATATTTCCGTTGTCAGTTTAGGAGCAAAATCCAGAGGCTGTGAAAGAATTTGAGAGAGCTTCACATCCAGAGCCTCAAGAAAGATCAAAAAGCAAAGGGAAAAGAGAAGAAGCACAAAAATCAGGAACAGGCCCGAATAAAGGGCAAATATGATGAATTTCTTCAGGCATTTTAACAGAAATACCTTCATGAGCCCACCTACCTGGAGTATACTTCTTTCCCTTTAATTCAGACAGGGTTTTGGGCGATTTAGGGGATTTGAGAAAACAAGTGGAGACAGCGGGAGTCGAACCCGCAACCTCTTCCGTGCGAGGGAAGCGCTCTCCCTTTGAGCTATGTCCCCGGGACTGCTCTTATTTTACCTTTTCTTTTCCTTACTGTCTAAAATAACGGTGACTGGCCCGTCATTTTCCAGTGAGACCACCATGTGCGCTTGAAAAACACCTTTAGACACCTCAACCCCATCTTTTTCCAGAAGATCCGCCACCTGGGTATAGAGCTCCTGGGCGTTTTCTGGAGGAGCAGCTTCTAAAAAGTCAGGCCTTCTACCCCTGGAGCAATTCGCCAGGAGCGTGAATTGAGAAACGAGAAGGACTTTGCCCCCCACATCCTTTATAGAAAGGTTGAATTTACCGTTCTGGTCACTGAAAATTCTCAGGTGAGCAATTTTTTCCGCCAGATATTTAGCATCTACACTTGTATCTTCCCTGTGAACCCCGAGCAGAACGCACAGCCCTTGTCCAATTTCGGCAATAGTGTTGCCTGCTACGGAGACGCTCGCCCTTTTCACCCTTTGCAGGACAGCTCGCATTATACTCGTTGCACCTCTTTTACCACTTTTAAGGAACTTAATTTTTTCATCAGAAAATTTAACTGCCTGGCGTCATTCAACTCCAGAGTGATCTTGATTTTAGTAAAAGCCTGAGAGACGGGAAAAGCGCTAATTTCCCTGATATTTATACTTTCATCAGCAATCGCACCGCTTACTTCTCGCAAAGCACCGGGCTGGTTTAAAGTGAGAATACTGATTTGCACGGGGTGAACAGTATCTTTTTTGTAAGGCCAGGTCACGGAGACCAGTCTCTCGTGAGGAAAATTTTTTACGTTCCTGCAATCCCTACGATGAATGGAGACTCCCTTGCCCTGAGAGATATACCCCACAATTTCATCTCCAGGGAGAGGATGGCAGCATCGTGCAATTCTCATGATCAGCCCCTCGGTGCTCACGGCTTCGGTAATTGCCGGCTTTAGTTCCTGGATGGCAGGGATCTCTGGTTTCTCCTCGGGCTTCTTCAGAGAATTAAGAACCTGTTGAGGGGTGATTTGAGCTTGTCCTAAGGCCAGGTAGAGATCTTCCTCGTTTTCCAGATTGAATGTATTCAGGATTAAAGGCAGGGTCTCTGGCCCCACTTGCTTTCTCAGGTACTTCTCAAAAATTTGTTTACCGGTCTGTATGCTCTCTTCCCGGCGTCTTTGTCTGAAATAAGCCTTAATTTTTTCTTTAGTTGAAGTAACGCGCACGAACTGTAACCAGTCCAGGCTGGGGGAAGCACTCTGCTTTGTGATAATCTCCACTCGATCGCCGGTATGAAGTTTGTGGTCAAGGGGAACCAGTCTTCCGTTTACCCGAGCGCCCGCACAGTGATGCCCCACTTCGGTGTGGATTTTGTAGGCAAAATCAACCGGTGTGGCTCCTTTGGGCAAATTGATCACTTCCCCCTTAGGGGTGAAAACTAAAACCTCATCAGCAAAGAGATCCACTTTTACCCTTTCCATAAACTGCCGGGAATCGGTGAGTTCCTTTTGCCATTCAAGCAACTCCCGGAGCCAGGCGAGCTTCTGTTCTAAATCGACGTCCCTTTTTAATCCTTCCTTGTAGCGCCAGTGAGCAGCAATGCCAAGCTCTGCCGTCCTGTGCATTTCCCAGGTTCTAATCTGGAATTCTACGGGATCGCCCTGAGGGCCGATGACCACCGTATGCAGGGATTGGTACATATTGGGCTTTGGCATAGCGATGTAGTCTTTGAGCCTTCCAGGTATGGGAGTAAAGAGAGAGTGCACGAGCCCTAAAACTTCATAGCAAGTAGAGACGTCTTGAACAATGATTCTCACAGCCAGAAGGTCATATATTTCCTCGAAAGGGATTCTTTCCTTCTGCATTTTCTGATGTACGGAGTAGAGGTGCTTAGCACGGTACTGTATTTCTGCCTGGATTCCTTGCTCCTTGAGCGCTACCTCCAGGATATCTTTAATCTCGTTCAGAATCCTTTCCCTTTCACTTCTCTTCCTTTGAATCTTTTTAGCTAATTCGAAATAGGTTTGGGGTTCCAGATAACGGAAGGAAAGGTCCTCAAGCTCCCACTTCAATTTGTAAATACCCAAGCGTGATGCCAGGGGGGCATAAATTTCCAGGGTTTCTCTGGATATTTCCTTCTGCCGTTCCGGTGGTAAATGGTTCAGCGTGCGCAGATTGTGCAAGCGATCAGCAAGTTTTATCAAGACCACCCTCACATCCCGGGCCATGGCCAAGAAAATTTTCCTCAGGTTCTCTACCCGTCTCTCCTCTTTGGTGGCATAGCTTAATCCGGAGATTTTTGTGAGCCCGTCCACCAGGAGTGCAACCTCTTCTCCGAATAGGGCTCGGATATCGTCCAGGGTATGCTCAGTGTCCTCAACTACATCGTGGAGCAAAGCAGCGATGATTGTGGGCTCGTCTGCTTCAAGCTCTGCCAAAACATGGGCCACTTGAAGAGGATGGTTAATGAAGGGCTCGCCAGATTCCCTTTTTTGCTCGGCATGAGCCTTGAGGGCATATTCGTACGCTTCTTTTATACCCTTTGGGTCTCGCCCCTCTTGCCTTAGTTTTTCCTCCAGATACTGGATATCCACCTTTTCCTTTTACAGCGAGTTTTAGTAAACACCTAAAGGTTCGGAGTGCACAACCACCTTAGTTACGTCCGGGATTAAGCTCTTGATTTGCTCTTCCACTTCCATGGAAGCCCGATGGGCTTCCTCCAAGGAAAGATTCTCTTCGAGGAGGACGTGACAGCTTAATATCTTCCCCGCCTGATCGACGTGAAGCTGTATATCATGGACTCCCTTAACCATTCTATTTTCCAGGATTGCTTGCTTAAGGGCAGCGATCGTCCCGGGGTCGAGCACCACCTTCTCGCCTTTGGGGGAAGGATAATCGGTTTCTAAATGACTGGCAATTTCATTTATCATTGGCAGCTCTTCCTTCACGGTTTTTTCCAGGTTTTCAGAAAGCTCATGGGCCTGGTTTAGGGTAAGGGAAGGCGAGAGCTTTAAATGAAAGCTCATAAAGTACCCGTGGTCCTCTTTATTGTGATAATAGGAGATATTGTGCACATCTTTGATTTCGGGAAAGCGTTGAGCAATCTTTCTTACTTTGTCCGGTAAGCTTTCCCCTTCCGGGGAAGGGTTGACGTGAATCATGACATCAGATTCCGGAATTAGAAGTTTAATTTCCCGCTCAATGGTGTCAGTTAGACGGTCAGTTTGACTTAAGGGGGTGAGGCGCCCAGCAGTAATCACCACGTCCACAAAAATTGAGGAGCCGGACTTACGCAACCTGATTTCGCTTACATCCTCAACCCCTTCAATGGAACGGACCTTTGCTTCTATCTGCTCCTTCAACCCTGAAGGAGCCTGATCCAGGAGCTCATCCACGGCCTTTTTTCCAAGCCTGATTGAGGCTCTCGACACTAACACTGCAACTGCCAGGGCGGCTATGGGATCCAGGATGGGGAGGCCGAACTTTACCCCAATTAAACCTGCAATGACCACAAGGGAAGAAAAAATGTCCGAAGAATAATGCAAGGCATCAGCCTCAAGAGCCTGAGAGCCATATTTCTTAGCTCCATAATACAAGATCCGGGAAATGAGGATATCCAGTATGAGCGCCGCACTCATGACTATGAAGGACCAGATGCTGACTTCTACGGTAACAGTCTTTAGGAACAGCCTTTGAATTGCTTCATAAACTATCCAGACACAGGTGATCAACAGAAGCAGACTCTCAAAAAGGGCGGATATGTTTTCTACTTTTCCGTGCCCAAACTGGTGCCTGGTATCGGCGGGGCGGGTTGCTATTTTTACGGAAAAAAAGGTCATTAAGGCCGCTCCCAGATCGAGCAAGGAATGTAAGGCCTCTGAGATGATACCCAGGCTGCCAGTAGCGATTCCTACAACAGCCTTCATCCCGGTGAGGAAGAGGCCCACCAATACGGAATAAAAGGCTATACTGACCTTTTGATTTTTGGAAACCCGTTCCACGCTTAAGAATCGGATTCTTTTTAAGCTCTCCGACGACCTCCTGACTACTTTTTCCTGGACTTAGTTCGCGCTCTCTCTCTAACCTCTGTTTTAGTAAGCCAGATGTTGAGGAGAGGAGTTGCGATAAAGAAGGAGGAGTAAGCACCAGTAGCGAGGCCCACCAATAGCCCGGCTGAGAAGTCCAGAATGGAGCGACCTCCAAAAATCACCAGAGAAAGAACAGCAAGGAGGGTTGTCAGGGTTGTGTTCATTGACCTGGTGAATGTTTGCAGGATGGAGCGATTGATTATCTCAGAGATGGGCTCACGCTTACGGAAACGCATATTCTCTCTGATACGGTCCAGAGTCACTACGGTGTCCATTACGGAGTATCCCACGACCGTAAGGAGCACGGCTACTAAGGGGCTGTTGGCCTCGAGGAAAGAGACGGCGAAGAATCCCAGAACAATCAGCACGTCGTGAACCAGAGCTACAATCGTCGCTACAGCATAGCGGAATTGGAATCGGATGGAAATGTATATCACAATCCCTAAAAGAGCTACCAATACGGCATAGAGGGCATTGAGCTGGAGATCCTTGCCTACAACGGGACCCACGTAATCAGCGGCTACAAGCGAAATCGTGGGAAAAGTCTGTTTCAATGACTCCATGAGTTTATTGGTATCCTCAGAGGTGAGCTCTTTAGTGCGAACCACTACGTCGTTATCGTTAATGGGCTGAATCTGGCTATCTCCAAGACCTTGAGCTGCAAGAGCAGATTTGAGCGCCCCCGGCAATAATTTATCGCTTCCTTCAGAAGTTAACTCCAGACGGCTCCCTCCGGTAAAGTCCACTCCCAAGTTCAAGGGAAGCTTCTGCTCCCTGAGGCCTACATTAACGAAAGCGAAGGAAACTCCAACGAGGATCAAAACAAGGGATATGGTGAACCAAAGTTTGGTTTTTCCAATGATGTTCCAATTGCCCACCTTGATGAGCGAGAAACTTTTTTCGTGTAAGTTGAGCAAGGGGTAGTTATGGGAGAGCCTAGTGCCTGCCAGGATATCCAGGAAGACTTTGGTGACAAATACGGCGGTAAAAAGGCTAACCAGGATACCGAGGGACAGGGTGATGGCGAATCCCCTGATGGAACCGGTTCCAAACCAGTAAAGGGCGAAAGCGGCAATCAAGGTAGTGGCGTTAGAGTCAATTACTGTGCGAAAAGCTCTGGAGAAGCCCACCGTGACAGCCCCACGGAAAGTTTTCCCAGCCCGGATCTCCTCCCTGATACGCTCAAAGATCAAAACGTTAGCGTCAACTGCCATGCCAATGGAGAGCACGATACCAGCGATTCCGGGGAGAGTGAGCACTGCTCCAAAGGCCTTTAACAATGCGATTTCCAGAAGTATGTAAATGGCCAGGGAGGTATCAGCGAGAAAACCCAGGAAGCGGTAATTTAGAATCATGAACAGGGCGATGAGGATTACGGCAATAATGCCAGCAATCAATGATGCATCGATTGCCGCTTTGCCCAAAGTGGGAGCCACCGTCCTTTCCTCGGCAATAATGAGTTTAACGGGGAGAGCTCCCCCGCGAAGCAGGGTAGCGATATTTGAGGCTTCATCGATGGTGAATCTCCCGGTCAAGCGAGCCTCTCCAGAAGGTATCTCTTCCTGAACCGTTCCGGCGAAGACGATGTCGTTGTCCAGGACAGTGTAAATCATTTTTCCCACCATCTCTTTGGTCAACTGAGCGAAGAGCTTCGTGCCCTCATCGTTGAACTTAATCCCTACCTCAGCTTCACCTTGCTGGCCAAAGCGAGCGCGGGCATCCACGAGATATTTGCCGGTGAGAGCTACTTCCCCTCGAGGTAATTCCAGCTTTAAGCCAGGGGTAGGGGTAATGGTCTCCCGGGCTTTCTCAAGGGTCTCAAATCCTGGTTCAGTCCCGGAGTTAGTGCCCACGATGGCGTACTTCTTCTGGCCATCGGGTCCATAGTAGACGAGAATCATGGGTATTCCAGTTCTGGGTTCCGCGATAATTGTAGGAGTGAGCGTTTCGCCTTGGGTGGTAGTAGCGGTAAGATCACTGGCTGTGATCGTGATTTTCTCCCGAGCGACGATAAATTCGAGGACTGCGGTCTTCTGGAGGATCTCCCGAGCGCGAGCCGGGTCTTGATAACCGGGGAGATCCACGATTATCCTGTTCCATTTTTCGCCGCTTTGACCCTGGATGATAGGCTCGGCCAGCCCCATGGCATTAACACGCTGAGATATTACCCTTTGTGCAGCTTGAACTCCTTCTTTCGTAAGGGGAGCACCTGGGGTGTCAACGGCTTCCAGGGTAAAATGCACCCCTCCTGCGAGATCCAGGCCATACTTAATGGGCAGAAAATAAAAGGCAGCAAGCCCACCAAGGATTACTGCGATTATCAATGCCAATCTGAGTCCTATTCTGTTCACCGCTTTTACTCCTTCGGTCGATATAGATAGATTATCGAAAGAAGTATAAGTTCAGGCTTTAATTAAAGCAAGGACTTTCTACCAGATACGAGCGCTATTAATGTCCAGATGAAAGTTGCAGCCCAAAAATTCCGCAGCTTTGCGGCACATGATGAGCCTTTCGAATGATATTTCAAAGTAGTCCATTACTGATCCAATGCTTGTATCCACTGTTAATTCCAGCGTAATTTCAGGAGGTAAAACGCGCAAGAAGGAATTGGTTACGGCGTAATTCACCCGATCATGGATGTCAAACTTGGATCGGTCTTGAAGCCGAACCCTGCTTCTGTGCACATCCGACTTGTCAGCTAATATTACAGCGCTCGTAAGGTCTGAGGCGGGAAAACCCGTGGGCTCGTCATGGTTACTGATGGCCACCATTATTTTGGCGATTTCCTCCAGCTCCATTCCCATGGAAGAAAGAATCTGGAAGGCGAGGATCGCCCCACTTGCTGGATGCCCTTCCCGACCGGTCAGGTTTCCCAGATCATGAAGGTAACCTGCAATTCCTGCCAGTTCTGACTCTCGTTCTGGCTTTCCCAGCCTTTTGAAAATGTTTGTGGCAATTGAAGCTACTAAATTAGCGTGCCGGAAGCCGTGCTCGGTGTATCCTAAGGCTGCTAAAAATTCATCCGCTTCCTTAATCAATGTGGTACAAACAGGGTTCTTTTTAAGATCATCCAGGGTTACGGGTTTCATGTATTGATGCTCCTTTCCTGATAGGTACTCTCAAATTCTTTTTGAAATTCTGAAAATTGATCCTCCTTAATAGCCTGGCGTATCCTGGACATTAATCTACCCAGAAAGTAAAGGTTATGGTAAGAGAGCAACCTCGCAGCAAGCATCTCTCTGGAAACAAAAAGGTGCCTTAGATATGCTCTTGTGTAGTTCTTGCAGACATAGCAATCGCAAGTGGGATCAAGGGGAGAGAAATCTTCACGGAATCTGGCGTTGTCAATGTTAACCTTTCCATAGGCGCAATAAGCGGTACCGTTTCTTCCTAATCTGGTGGGCAGGACGCAATCAAAAAGGTCAATGCCTAAAGAAACGCATTTTACAATGCTTGAGGGCGCTCCCACTCCCATCAGGTATCTGGGTTTATGCTCAGGAGCTCCTGGGAGGAGGCCTTCAAGAATCTCGTACATGAGTTCTTTCTCCTCTCCCACTGAAAGCCCTCCTATTGCCAGGCCGGGAAAGTCAAGTTCTTCAATCTCAGCAAGGGATTTCAACCGTAAGTCCAGGTAAATTCCTCCCTGAATGATGCCAAAAAGTATTCCCGGCTTGCCTTCATGATATTGTTTAGAGCGCGCAGCCCAGCGGGTCGTTTGCTTTAACGCCTGTTCGTACTTCTTATAAGGGGAGGGATTAGGGAGACAGATATCCAGGGGCATCATTATGTCTGAGCCCAATTTTTCCTGAACCTCAATGCTCTTTTCTGGAGTAAGCAGGTGCAGGGAGCCGTCAATATGCGATCTAAAGAGCACCCCTTCTTCGCTCAACCTGGATAGATGAGCTAAAGAGTTCACCTGGAACCCACCCGAATCCGTAAGGATAATATAGGGCCAGTTCATAAATTTGTGCAGTCCGCCCGCTTTATAAATTAGATCGGCTCCCGGTCGGAGATAAAGGTGGTAGGTATTGCAGAGGATTATGGAAGCCCCCGTCTGGGTCACTTCCTCCGGGATCAAGGCCTTTACCGTTCCCTGAGTCCCCACGGGCATAAAGGCAGGGGTTTCGGCTGAACCCCTTGGTGTGTGAATCATGCCCAGGCGAGCTCCAGTACGGGCATCTTTCTTAAGAAGCTCAAAGAATTTTTCCATGATGATCACAAAATTAGCATAGCATCGCCGAAGGAAAAAAATCGGTATCTCTCCTTCACGGCGATATCATAAGCTTTGAGAATGAATTCCCGGCCGGCAAAAGCGGAGACAAGAATTAAGAGGGTTGATTTGGGAAGGTGGAAGTTGGTGATGATGGCATCGCAAATTTTAAATTCAAAACCGGGGAGAATGTAGAGATCAGTCAGGCCATGCCCAGGCCTTACCTTTTCCTTATCCATTGCTGATCCTTCCAGGGTACGGACCACGGTAGTGCCTACGGCCACGACTTTGTTGCCCCTTTTTTTTGTCTCTTCAATTTTCTGGCTCGCAATCTCCGGAATGAAGAATTCTTCCTGATGCATTTTGTGATCCTCGATATTTTCCGCGCGAACCGGACGGAAGGTTCCTAATCCCGCATGGAGAGTAATTTCAACTTGCTCAATGCCTTTCTCCTTTAAAACTTTAATAAGAGATGGGGTAAAGTGCAGGCTCGCGGTAGGCGCTGCCACTGCCCCTCTTTCTCTGGCGAATACTGTCTGGTACCGCGAAGGGTCTAAAAGGGGCTCTTTAATATATGGAGGCAAAGGGATTTCCCCTTTTTGTTCAATGAGCTCCCAGGAAAATTCGCTAAGCTTTACCAACCTCCCCCCAAAATCTAACCGCTCCAGGATTTCAATTTTCAACCCATTCACTTCTAGGACGGCTCCAGGGATAAGCTTCCTTCCAGGGCGCACCAGGGCCTCCCAGGTGAGGCAGTCAAGGCTGAGCGGTCGAAGGAGGAGAACCTCGCCTTTCCCGCCGGTGGCAAGATGCCCCTTTAACCTTGCGGAGATGACCCGAGTGTTGTTGACTACCAGGAGGTCTCCTGGCTCAAGGTAGTTGGGCAAGTTAAAAAACCGATCATGGAGGATTTCCCCCTTTTTTCTTTTCAGGACCATCAGACGAGAATGATCCCTGGGCTCAACAGGATTTTGAGCGATTAACTCTGGGGGGAGGTGATAGTCGAAAAGTTCTATTCTGGTCATTAGTATTCTTTTTCTACGAGCACACCCTGATAATAATAAGTAAGGATTTCCTGATACCCTTTTCCTTCTTCCGCTCTGGCTTTCGCTCCCCATTGAGGCATGCCTACCCCATGGCCCCAGCCATTTCCCGTAAAGACTAGGAATTCTTCGAGTTCCGCGGAAAGTTCCTCCTCTTTCAAGCCGTAAAAGGAAAGAATTCCCACTTTTTTAGGAAGCGGGGAAAGCCCGGAGGGGGAAAGGACAAAGGCCTGATTGGGGCTAATTTCCTGAGTACCAGATCCCGAAAGGACGAAAAGTTTTAACTGAGTATCGGATTCCCAGTTCACCAGCGCCGAAGGGAGATCAGCAACCTTTCTTAGCTCCTCTCCGGAGATGGTACAGGTGCCCGTAGTGCCTATAACGTTTAAAGTTTTAATTCTGCCTGAGACCCCGCGCTCAAGGACTTCCAAACCAGTAATTTGACCAAGGGCAACCTTTTTCAGCTCCTCGATCTTTTGAGTCATAGCGCTTACAGTGACAGTTCTGCTCCATTGGAAATATTTTGAACCCTCCTCGCCGGGGCTGGGGACACCCCTTAAATAAGGAACGGCAATTCCTTTCCAGACGTTCTCATTATTCTCTGTATATCCTCCAGAACAGGAGTGAAAAGCGGCAGTGATCAGCTCCCCCTGGTAAGTAAGAACCTCCCCCCGGGTGGCGTCAACTGCCTGACTGGCGCTTTCCTTTTCCGCTTCATACCCTCGGTATACCTGATCGGAAACTGTGGTGTTAATATCATAGGGATGGCCACTCGAGCTGCTTTCATGAATTCTCTTTAAGGCATAGGTTCTCGAGGCAACAGCCTGGGCTTTTAAAGCCTCCAGGGGCCATTCAAAAGGCATCTCAGCTGGAACCACGCCGTAAAGGTAGCTTTCCAAATCCAGCTCGTTTAGCACAAGAAGCTCTCCTACACTATCCTTAATGCTCAAATAAAGCGAAATTTCACCCCGATATCTTCGAGAGTTAACCCTTATAAGTCCGGTTCCCTCAAACTGCGCCACTTTTCCCGGGGCCTCTCCACCCCAGATGAGGTTATAGGACCGTGCTACTTCCATTTTTAAGGCATAGGCAAAAGAGCTCAAACGCGCTTCTGGGAAAGTAACCCGTGCCGAGTTCAGGACGGCCGTGGCCTGATCCGCGGAAGAATAGGGGCCAAGCAGGATGGCTGGAACACCTGATGATTCGCCGATTAAGGGTTTTCCCGTGCTTTCAAAAAAGGTGGAAAGGCTGGTTACCCGATTGAGGGCATCGGGAATACCTAATTCCTCAAGCACGATCCAGTAACTGCCGGATATTAAGCTTACTTTTAAGGTTTCCTGTTCCCCGAGCTCAAGGGAGGACCCAGAAACAATCCATCTTATCAGGAAGGGTTCATCGGAGGTAATTTCCAACGAGGAAGGGTTTCGGGCGAGTAACACCCTGATTTTGGGAACATCCTCCGCTGAGGCCTGAGGCATTGTGAGAACAAGTGCTATAAGAATCAGGAAAAGTGCTATTTTACTCAAAGAGTCCCTCCTGCTGATTCAATTCCAGACATTTTTTCGCCTTTTCGGTGATTATTCTTCCTCTGGGAGTCCTTTCTAAGAGCCCGGACTGCAATAAGTAAGGTTCATATATATCTTCCACTGTATCCCGATCCTCGCCTAAGACCGCACAGATGGTCTCTACTCCCAATGGACCTCCGTTGAATTTCAAGGCGAGGATCCTTAAGAGCTTGCGATCCATCTCATCAAGTCCCAGGCTGTCGATTTTTAACATCTGAAAAGTTTCCTGAACGGTGCTCAGGTTAAGCACTCCACTATGCCTGGCAAGGGCGTAATCAATGGCTCTCTTTAAAAGGCGGTTAGCGATACGGGGTGTCCCTCTTGAGCGCTGTGCTATTGCCATGGCGATTTCCCAGTCTATAGGTAAGCCATAAATCTTGGCGGAGCGCTGGACGATAAGGGCGATTTCTTCCATGGTATAGTAGTTAAGGCGAAAAACCAGACCGAATCTATCCCTTAAGGGGCTTGTCAAAAGCCCGGCTCTGGTTGTAGCGCCTACTAAAGTGAAAGGGGCAAGAGGGATCTCCACTGCTTTAGCGGAAGGGCCCTTCCCAATGGTCAAGTGCAGAACGAAATCCTCCATTGCTGGGTAAAGCATTTCCTCCGCTTGATGGCTTAACCGGTGTATTTCGTCTATGAAGAGTACGTCCCCTTCTTCCAGATTGGCAACAATAGTGGCTAAATCACGGGGGGAAGTGATGGCTGGTCCGCTTGATCTCCACAGGCGACTCTTCATTTCGTTAGCTATGATGTTGGCGATGGTGGTCTTTCCCATCCCTGGAGGGCCATAAATTAAAATATGGTCAATGGGCTTTTTCCGAATCCTTGATGCCTCGATCGCTATGCTCAAGGCTTCCTTTACCTCTTTCTGGCCGATATATTCGGCCAGCGATTGAGGTCTGAGGTTAGTTTCCTCCTCCTCTTTTATCAATTGAGCCACTAACTTGCTCAACTCTTTAAAGCCTCCTTGATAATTTCCGCGGGGCTGAGTTTTTCCTTTTTCAGATCCACTTTATTAAGTTTCTCCAAAGCCTCTCCTCGATCGAAACCCAGGTTAATCAAGGCTTCCAATGCTTCCTGCCACTCCTTTCCCGGTAAAGAAGGCGTAAGGGTTTTTTCTTGCAAAGCGAGCAGGATTTTCAAAGCAGTCTTTTTGCCCACCCCGGGGACTTTGAGGAGAGGGGTGGGATTATTCCTCTCAACTGCTTCTCTAAGCTCTCCGGGAAGAGTTTGTGCAACAATGTTTTGAGCCAGCCTCGGCCCTACGCCATTTACCTTGAGCAGTTCCCGGAAAGCTTCCAGTTCCCCCTTTTTTAGGAACCCGAAAAGGGCAAGCTGGTCCTCTCGAGCTATCAAGTGAGTGAAAACTTTCACTATCTCCCCGGGGGTCAATTTTCCCTGTTTTTTCAAAAAATTTATTCTAAGGGAGACAGGGCCGATCTGGAGCAATATATAGCTATCCCCCTGCTCAATCAGGGTTCCCTCTAAACTCTCAATCATTTCAGACTTTCCAGTTCCTTGAGTTTTGCCGAGCTGGCATGGCAATAAGCGATGGCCAGAGCATCTGCGGCGTCGTCAGGTTTAGGTATTGTTGTTAGTTGAAACAACCGAGCCAACATCTGTTGAACCTGACTTTTTGAAGCCCTTCCATATCCCGTAACGGACATCTTGACCTGAATGGGGGAGTACATGTAAACGGGGAGGCCCTTTTGACCTGCCAGAAGGAGAATTACGCCAATTACGGAACCAACCGCAAAGGCTGTTCGTACATTTTTGTTAAAATAAACCTCCTCGCAGGCTATAACCTGGGGCTTATAATCCCTGATTAAGGTTTTTAAGCCCTGGTAAATGGTGAGGAGTCGATTTTCCAGGGGCAAATTCTTTTCAGTATGCAGGGAGTCGCAAACTAAAATTTGCAAGCCATCCCCGCTTTTCTCTAATACGGCAAATCCCAAAGAGGCCGTGCCCGGATCGAACCCTACAATCCTCTGGCACCCAAGAAATTTTTTCACATTAAGCTGCCGTGAATTTGGCCATCTCCTCGTCCGAGATGTCAAAGTTAGCGTAGACTTGCACAACGTCGTCGTGGTCCTCTAAAGCGTTGGTTAAAGCGAGCATCTTCTGGGCTTCCTCTCCCGAGAGTTTGACATAGGTGTTGGGAACCATGGAGATCTCAGCCGAGATTAATTTTGCACCCAATTTTTCGAGGGCTTCTTTTACCTGGAACAAGTTCTCAGGAGGGCAAATTACCTCAAAATAATCAGCTTCTTCCCGGAAATCCTCAGCCCCTGCATCAATGGCGGTGAGCATCAAGTCTTCCTCTTTCTCTTTGTTCCTCTCAATCTGGATCAGACCCTTCCTGTGAAAAAGCCAGTTAACACAGCCCACTTCTCCTAAGTTTCCACCGTACCTTGAGAAAAGGTGCCTGATGGAAGCAGAGGTGCGGTTACGATTGTCGGTAGACGCCTCAACCAGTACAGCTACACCGCCAGGGCCATAACCTTCGTAGAAGACCTGTTCAAAAGTCTGACCGGGTAGCTCGCCAGTCCCTTTCTGAATCGCCCGTTTTATGGTATCAGCAGGGACATTATTTTCCCTGGCTTTTTCAATAGCTACCCTGAGGCGGACGTTGGTATCGGGGTTGCCGCCCCCTTCACGAGTCGCGGCCGTAATTTCCCGGGTGAGCTTGGTAAAAATCCTGCCGCGCTCAGCATCAGCTGCTGATTTTTTTGCCCTTATATTATGCCATTTGGAGTGGCCAGACATTCTTCACCTCCTGAAGTTTATCTTTTAAAATTGTATAGCCAGCTTAAAGTAAGGGCAAGTTGAAAGGAGCTTACGGTGAACCAGAAAGGAACGACTGAGAACAGGCTAAAAACTTTAAGAAACAAAATGGCTGATGAAAGAATCGATTGCTTTTTAGTTTCAGGAAGGGAAAATCGTTATTACCTTTCTGGCTTTACCGGAGATTATGGCTTCCTCGTGATTACAGATTCCCGGCAAATCGTTTTCGTGGATTCCCGTTTTGTAGAGCAGGCGAAAATAGAAACTCCCGATTGGGAAGTCAGACAATTCCTCCGATTTCACCAGGATTTAAGTTCTCTTTTAACTGAATTAAAAGCTAAATATGTGGGATTCGAGAGTAATCGGGTCTCCTATGAGGACTTTAAAGAGCTGGAGAGAAATTCCCCATCCATAGTCTTTGTCCCATTTCGCTATTTTATAGAGAGGATCAGGGCCATTAAAGACGAGGACGAGCTGAAAAAAATTAAGGATGCAGTAACGATTGCTGAGATGGCACTATCGGGAATCCTGGGAGACGAGTTGGAAGGAAAGTCTGAGGAGGCAGTAGCCCTGGACTTAGAGTGGAAGATGCGATTAAATGGCGCTCAGAAGGCCGGATTTGATTTGATCATCGCTTCTGGCTACCGCAGCGCTTTACCCCACGGTGTAGCCTCCCAAAAGACTATAAATGGTGGAGAAGCACTGCTTTTCGATTGGGGCGCCTTTAAAGATTTTTATTGTTCTGATATCACGCGTACATTTTTTACTGGCAGCCCTACCATTAAGCAAAGAGACGTATACCTAACGGTAAAAGAGGCACTGGAGGAAGCCATTGCTTACATCACTGCTGGAAAGAGCTGCTTTGATGTTCATAAATTTGCGCTTTCCAGGATTCAAGATTCCCCATTTAAGGACTTCGCCTTTGGCCATGGCTTAGGGCACGGAGTGGGATTGGAGGTGCACGAGCTCCCTTTCTTAAATGCTCGATCTGAAGACCTATTGGAGCCCGGAATGGTACTCACGGTAGAGCCGGGGATTTACATTCCTGGATGGGGCGGTGTGAGACTTGAAGATATGGTATTGATTACAGAAAAAGGAGTGGAAGTTCTCACTTCATTCCCTAAAGAAATAAGTGTAATATGAAAAGGAGAGTACGGAGAGATGATTTCTTCTAACGACTTGCGTCCTGGAACAACAATTGAGTTAGATGGAGAGGTTTGGGTGGTGGTGCAGTTCCAGCATGTCAAACCAGGCAAAGGTTCTGCTTTTGTGCGCACCAAGATTAAAAACGTGGAAACCGGGAACGTAATTGAAAAAACCTTCAGGGCAGGGGAACGGCTCACCCGAGCTTTTCTGGATCACAAACAAATGCAATTCCTCTACGCCGTCAAGGATGAATACCTTTTTATGGATATGGAGACCTATGAGCAAGTCTCACTTAAAAGGGAAGAGATTGAAGACGCCGCATTGTACTTGAAAGAAGGAATGATGATCGATGTCCTTTACTATAAGGGGAAGCATATAGGGGTGGAGCTCCCCGTTTTTGTTGAATTGGCTGTTCAAGAGACTGAACCCTCTTTTAAAGGTGATACAGCTGCAGGTAGCTCAAAGCCAGCTAAGCTTGAAACGGGTGCCATCGTCCAGGTGCCATTTTTTGTTGAAGTTGGAGACGTGATTAAAATTGATACACGTACCGGAGAGTACGTGGAAAGGGTGGGAAAATGAAAATTCATATCGCTCCTGATGTAATCAGGTTAATTGTGCAAAAAACTGCTCTGGAGGTTGAGGGCGTCACTAGGGTCATCACTAAAGCACCCTGGTCGTTCGGGTTAAAGCAGGCTATTGGCTTGAAGATGGAGGAAGACAAACTTGAGCTCACCCTGCGCCTTGCTCTGCGTTATGGAGTAGACATTATGGCAGTCTGCAGGGAAGTGCAGCAGGCGGTCAAGAGGGCAGTAGAAAACCTTGTAGGCATTGAAGTGTCCTCCGTAGACATAATCGTCGAAGATATCGATCTGGCGCAGGATGCGAAGGCAAAAAGCTAGGGAGATTGCCTTTCTGCTTCTATATCGCATGGACATGGGGGGATTATCTCTGGAAGAGGCCACGGAATTTGTGGAAAAGAAACCGGACCAGGACATCTGGGATTTTGCACTCTCCCTTGCCCGGGGAACATGGGAAAATCTCGAGAGTATTGATGATTTAATTTCTCGCCATTCTGAAGGATGGGAATTGGATAGGATGGTTTCCACTGACCGCAACATCTTAAGGCTCGCAGTGTACGAGTTATTCCACGGTAAGAATGCTCCCCCAGCAGTGGTGACTGATCAGGCTCTAAAACTTGCCCAGAAATTTAGCACCCCCGCTTCCTCCAAGTTTATTAACGGGATTCTGGGCGCTATTTTGAGGGAAAAAAGTGGAGAAGTCGCTAAGAGTGATAATTAAAGGATATGTCCAGGGAGTGGGTTTTCGCTACTGGGCATATCGTCACGCAACTTCCCTGAGAATTAAAGGTTACGTCAGGAATCGACCGGATGGCAGTGTTGAAGTTCTGGCTTCCGGGGATCAGGAAGCCGTTGATCATTTTCTTAGCCTTTTAAGGAGAGGGCCTTCTAGCGCTCTGGTGGAGGAGCTGGAAATAGATGAAGTCCCAGGTATGGTCAAAGAAGATGTCTTTCGCATAAAGTATGATTGAAGAAATTTTAGAAAAGGAAAAAGAGTATATCGACCAGGCACTCCTTCAATTTTTGAAAGAGGAAGCTTTTGAGCCTGCCACCTACGAGATGGTAAGTTATCCTTTACTTAGCTCCGGAAAACGGCTGCGCCCAATTCTTGTTCTTTGGGCTTGCGATGCTTTTTTGAAACCGCGTTCCCTTGCTCTGAAGGCGGCCTGCGGAATAGAATGTCTCCATGCCTTTTCTTTAGTCCACGATGATCTCCCGGGCATGGATAACTCTGATACCAGACGGGGGAAGCCCTCAGTGCATAAAGCATTTGGAGTGGGCAATGCTATCCTGGTAGGGGATGCACTTCTCTGCCTGGGAATAAAGTGGATTGCAGAGGGCCTCCGGGAGGCGCACGTTCCCAATGCGGTGGAGATTGTCGCTGAAACGGGCGATATCCTGGGCATACCTGGATTGATTGGGGGACAATTTGAGGACATTGCCCTCAAGGAAAAAACCCTTGAGGAGTGGATATTCCTTTACGAGAGGAAGACGGCTCGCCTTTTCCAGTTTTCGCTTAAATTAGGGGCCTGGATATCCGGAGCGAATGAGAGTCAAATAAAGGTGCTGTATGAATATGGCAGGTACCTGGGAATCGCTTTTCAGCTAATTGACGACATCATGGATTTTTCCAAAGACGAGCCTTCCCTGGCAAAGGCAATAGGTAGGGAGATGACAAGGAAACTGGCCTCTAATTATGTCCAGCGCGCTATATCTGCTCTTGATGGCTTTAAAGGGAACCGGGAAAGGTTTGAGTGCCTGGTAAAATATCTGGAGCATAGAAATGAATGAGAAAATCCTTCCCCGAATTCAGTCTCCGGACGATCTGAAAAAACTGAGCATCCCTCAGTTAGAGTCACTCGCTCGGGAAATTCGTGAAAGAATTATAGAACAGGTGAGCCATTCAGGGGGCCACCTTTCCTCAAATTTAGGCGTTGTAGAACTGACCTTAGCCATTCACTACGTTTTTCAGGCTCCGAGCGACTGCATCCTCTGGGATGTGAGCCATCAAAGTTACACCCATAAGCTGATCACTGGAAGAAAGGAAGAATTCGAGAAACTCAGGGAGGCTGATGGACTTTCCGGTTTCACTTCCAGGGAAGAATCCGTTTACGATGTTTCCTCCATGGGCCATTCCTCAGTTGCTCTTTCCCAGGCCTTAGGGTTACGGGCTGCCAGAGATTTAATGGGCCAGAACCACAAAATAGTAGCGGTTATGGGGGATGGCTCCCTTACGGGAGGAGTGGCGTTCGAAGCGCTAAATAATGCCGGGCTCCTAAAGAAGGATTTAATCTTGATTTTAAATGATAACGAGCACTCCATTTCTCGGAATGTGGGTGCAATGGCTAAGAATCTAGCCAGGCTCAGGGTCTCCCGCCGTTACCAGAGCCTTAAGAAAATGACTACGGCTTTCTTCAGAAAGTTCCCCAAATTTGGCACATGGGCCCTGCGGAACATTGAAAAGCTGAAGGCCATGATTAAGGCCGCTCTCCTTCCCAGCTTACTTTTTGAGAGTTTCGGCTTTTCCTACTTAGGTCCCATTGACGGTCACGATCTCAAGGCCTTAATCGAGGTTTTAAGTCAGGCGAAGAACCTCTCAACGCCAGTGGTCGTTCACGTAGCCACCGTAAAGGGGAAAGGTTACCTGCCTGCGGAAAAAGACCCCGTTTTCTTCCACTCCGCTCCCCCTTTTGAAGTGGAGACCGGTAAGCCCAAATGGACGCCTAAAAAGACTTTTACAGACGTGGTAAGCGAGACCCTGGCGGACCTGGGAGCAAAGAGAAAGGATTTTGTGTGCATCACAGCTGCTATGGCGGATGGCACGGGATTGAAGGAGTTTGCTCACCTTTATCCTGAAAGGTTTTTTGATGTGGGCATTGCTGAGCAGCACGCTATCAGCTTTGCAGCAGGCCTGTCTCTGGGAGGGTTAAAGCCCGTCGTCGCTATTTATTCTACCTTTCTCCAGAGAGGGTTTGACCAGCTGATCCACGACATTTGCCTTCAGAATTTGCCCGCTATTTTCCTCATTGATCGTGCTGGGGTTGTTCCCGGGGATGGCCTTACTCACCAGGGGGTTTTTGATCTTTCTTTTCTGAGGATTATGCCTAACTTATCAATTCTTACCCCCTCCTCTGGTAGGGAACTGAAAGACATGATTTATACTGCCTTCATGCACTCTGGCCCTGTAGCCATCAGGTACCCCAAGTCGGCACTGCCGGAGAGCGATTTTTCCCTGATGAGCTATTCCGGGATTCCCTGGGGCAAAGGGGTTTGTTTGCGCGAGGGCGGCGATGCCGCTATTTTAGCTTGGGGTCCCATGGTCAACGAAGCTCAAAAGGTAGCGGATATTCTGAAAGCGGATGGCCTGAAGGTCAGCGTTTACAACCTTCGTTTCCTGAAACCCCTTGATGAAGAGCTGGTTCTGAAAGCCTACCATGACTCCTATTTGCTTATCACCTTAGAGGAAAATTTAATCTATGGGGGAGCAGGATCCGCTGTGCTGGAACTGTTGTCCCAAAAGGGCCTGCAAGCGGGGAAGGTCATGCTGAAAGGGTTGCGTTCCGTACCTAGAATTGGAACGCGGGAACAGCTCTTAAGGAAAGCGGGGTTGGATTCAGAATCGATAGCTTTGGAGATCAAAACAAGGCTTGAGAGGATAAGAATAGGAAGCTACTTGTGATGCTGAAGAAAATCGGAATTTTTCCCAGTTTGAAGAAAAAGGAAGCTATTGAGCTGGGATATGAGCTCAGCGAATACCTCAAGCTTAAAGGGGTGGAACCGGTTTTTCGGGAAGAGCTCAAGGATAAAATCTCGGGGAAAGCCAAAACATTCCCGCCCGAGGAACTTGATTTTGTTTTAAGTCTGGGAGGAGACGGAACTCTCCTTCAGTGCGTTCATCGTGTCTGGGATAGTTGTCCCATTTTGGGTGTGAACTTAGGAAACTTAGGTTTCCTTACGGCCTCGGATGGGAAAAAAGTGTATGAGGACCTGGAGAGAGTGCTCCAGGGTGATTACATCGTGCATGAACGTGATCTGGTGCGGGTTCAATTCAAAGGAAGAGAGCTTTATGGCCTGAATGAGTGCTCTATTGCGCAGGTGAACGTAGGGAGGATCTTCACCCTCTCCCTAGAAGTTAACGGTGTGAGAATGGGAGAACTCAGAGGCGATGGAATCATAGTTTCCACTGCTACCGGTTCTACTGCCTACGCTTTAGCTTGCAATGGTCCATTGATTTCCCCATCACTTCATGCCCTGCTCCTTTGCGTGATTTCTCCCCATAGCCTTTCTACCAGACCGCTGGTACTGATGCCAGAAGATCGAATTAAAATCACGCTCCCTGAGGGTGAGTTCGGACTTTTGGTGATGGACGGACAGGAAAGGCTTCCCTTATCAGCAGGGGATGAGGTGATTTTGACCCTGGCGGAACGAAAAGTCAGGCTTGTTTTCTTTGAAGAAGATTTCTTTCTCCGAGTGATCCCGAAGAAACTGCTCTGGGGACATCCGTGATTGAAAATATCTGGATCAAAAATCTGGCTATAGTCAAGGAACTTAGCTGTGAGCTTGAGGGGGGCTTAAACGTCTTTACGGGAGAAACGGGCGCGGGAAAATCCCTGGTTGTGGACGCCATTTCCTTTCTTCTGGGGGGACGGTCTCAAATTGAAATGGTCGGGAATTACGGGGATGAGCTTCGGGTAGAAGCAAGCCTAATCATTGATGACCAGGATTCCCGGGTCAGATTGCAAGAATTGGGATTGGATGATCCCTGCCTTTATATTATGCGCACACTTTCTAAGGATGGGAGGAGTAAGGCGCGCATTAATGGAAAAACAGTCCCGGTCGGCTTCCTTAAGGATACTCTTTCAAGCCTCGTACACCTGCACGGACAGCAAGAACATGAGGCTTTAGTTCTACCTTCCTATCAACTTGACTACATTGATCGCTATGCAGGGGAAAGAGCCTTAATTTTGAGAGCTAAAGGGGAATCCCTTCTTTCAGAACGCAAAGAGATCGCTGAAAAAATAAGCAACTTAGAGGAGCAGCTCAGGCAGCGTGAGAGACAAAAGGATATCCTTCAATACGAAATTAACGAGATTGAGTCAGCAAGATTAAAGGAGAACGAGGATCAACTTTTACTGGAGGAAAAGACCCTTCTCCTCTCAGGGCTACAGATAAAGGAGAGTCTGGAAAAACTGCAGGAAACCCTGCGAGGGGAAGGACCGAAAAAAGGATTTCTGAACATATTGGAAGCCCATTCCAGGGAAATTGCTCAATTTAAGACAAGGTCAGATAAGCTTGGTTCTTTTTCCTCCAGGTTGGAGAACATAGTGATTGAATTAGAGGATCTCTCCTGGGAATGCAATTCTTTCTTTGAGGGTCTGGAGTTTGATCCGGAAAAACTGGAAGCTGTGGAAGAACGGCTGGACGTCGTAGCTCGCCTGAAGAGAAAGTACGGGAATACCATCCCGCAGATTTTAGATTATTTAGAAAGGGCCAAAGAATCCCTGCGTTCCTTAGAAAGTGTAGATCTGGAGATCGAAAATTTGATTTCTCGAAAGGAGCAAATCGAGAGAGAACTCAGGGACGTCCTTGGAGAGCTCCGCGCGCTCCGGCGCGAAAAAGCGAAAGAACTCCAATTGCGAATTGTTGAAGGCCTCAGGGAATTGGGAATCCCTACCTCAATATTTAAAGTAGAATTTCAAGAATTTCCCCTTGAGGAACTGCGTTCTTCCGGATTGGACAGAGCTGAATTCTGGTTTAATGCAAATCCCGGAGAGATGGAAAAACCTATAGGTAAAGTAGCCTCGGGAGGGGAGCTCTCGAGGCTAATGTTGGTAATGAAATCGGTGCTTGCCGATGTGGATCGAGTTCGTGCGTTGATTTTTGACGAAGTGGATGCCGGAATTGGGGGCAAAGTAGGGGAAGCTGTGGCTCGAAAGCTGAAAGAGATTTCCCGAAACCACCAAGTGATATGTATTACCCATTTGCCCCAGATAGCAGGGGCGGCCGATGTCCATTTCGCCATTGAAAAGTCACCGGAACCCCCAAACGAAGTAAAGGTAAAAAAGCTGGAGGGCGAGGAAAGAGTGAAAGAGATCGCCAGAATGCTGGCTGGAAGCAAAATCACCCTTACGGTTTTGGCTCATGCCAGAGAATTGCTGGGAGGTAAAGCATAATGAGCTGGAAGGTTTTAGTGATTAACCCCGGTTCCACCTCTACCAAAATTGCCGTTTACCAGGACGAAAATTGCGTTAAGGAAAAAACAATTTACCACAGGGAAAGCAAACTGGAAATCCTGGAAGAACTACCCGAGAGACTTGCCGACATCCGCTCCTGGATGTCACAGGAAGGTCTTGAGGATTTCGACGCCATTGTCGCTCGAGGAGGACTATTGAAGCCAATTCCCTCGGGTACTTACCGGATCAATGCCAAAATGTTGGAAGATCTCAGGCTCAGACCTCAGGCTCACCACGCCTCTAATCTTGGTGCCTTTATCGCAGATGCCTTTTCCAGGGAATGGGAGATCCCTGCTTTTATAGTGGACCCTGTTTCTGTGGATGAATTCAACCCTCTGGCCAGATATTCAGGCCTCCCTGAGCTTCCCAGGAGAGCGCTTTCGCACGCTTTAAACATTAAAGCAGTAGCTCGAGACGTTGCCCGGGAGCTCGGCAAAAGTTTACAGGAGTGTAATTTCGTCGTGGCCCACCTCGGAGGCGGGATCTCTGTAGTTCCCCTCGAAGGAGGTAGGATCGTGGACGCCAACGATGCCAACCAGGGCGGTCCCTTTTCTCCTGAGAGGGCAGGTGCTCTACCTACGGTCGATCTCGTAAAATTAGCGTTCTCAGGAAAATTCACAGAAAAAGAGCTAATAACGCGCATGACCAGGAAGGGTGGACTTTCGGCGTATTTGAACACCAACGACGCACGAGAGGTGGAAAGAAGAATTTTAGAGGGAGATGCCTATGCCCTGGAGGTTTATCAGGCTATGGCGTACCAGATAGCAAAAGAAATCGGGGCCATGTCCACCGTTTTAAAGGGAAAAGTTGATCGCATCATCCTCACCGGGGGGCTGGCATACTCCACCGTACTCGTCCCCTGGATTATTGAAAGGATATCCTTCATAGCGCCAACTGTAATCAAACCCGGTGAGGGCGAGATGAGAGCGTTAGCCCTTGGTGCTTTGAGAGTCTTAAGAGGAGAGGAGCAGCCTAAAGAGTATGATTAGGAATTTCGAAGAGGCATTAAGCAAAGCAAGGGGACTTGCAAGGTTGATTGCTGTAGTAGTTTCTCCTGAAGAGGCTGATACCCTTAAGGGGATAGAGGAAGCCCGGGAAATTGGCTTGATTGAACCGCACCTTTTCGGCGACGAGGGAAAAATTGCTTCCGTTGCCCGAGAATTAGACATTGATCTAGCCCAATACTACATTTATCATTCAGAAAACCCGGAGCAAAGTGCTATACGGGCTGTGGAGTTCTGTCGCCAATCCCGAACAGGAATGCTGATTAAGGGATTTCTCCCCACTCCCGTTTTTCTAAAAGCAGTTCTCCACAAGGAAAAGGGGCTGGTTTCCGGCCAGTTCTTGTCCCACGTAGCAATCTTCCAGGTTCCGGGATTCGATCGGCTTCTTTTTCTCACGGATGGGGGTATGGTTGTTCTTCCTAACCTGGCGCAGAAGCTGGAAATTTTGAAAAACGCTGTTCTTGTTTGTCACGCTCTGGAAATACCTGAGCCCAGGGTAGCCCTTCTGGCCTCAGTGGAGACCGTTAGCCCGGATATCCCCGCAACAACAGAGGCCGCGATAATTACTGGAATGTGGCGCAGGAAGCAGATAAAAGGTTGCATTGTTGATGGTCCTCTGGCGCTTGACAACGCGCTCTCACCGGAAGCACTTAAAGAGAAGGGGATCGATAGCCCTGTAGGAGGGAAAGCCGATGTCCTCTTGGTTCCCAATATCGAATCAGGAAATCTTTTGGGCAAATCGCTGGTGCACGTAGCTGGAGCCATTATGGCAGGCGTGGTCCAGGGTGCCAAGGTTCCTATTGTTCTTGTTTCCAGAGTGGACCCTCCTAAATCTAAACTCTATTCTGTTGCGGTTGCGGCTCTGGTGCAAAATTTCCAGGAAAAGGCAACGCAATAAATTATGAATTACAAAATCATCAGGGAAAGGGCCATAATTTAAAGTGGAAGGTCTCCTGAATGTGCGCCTTTTCCCCAGGATACTTGTCCTGGCTGGCCCATCCGGGGCAGGAAAAAGCGAGATCAGCGCTAACCTGGCCCTGAATTTGAACCTTGATGGGAACGTGGTGTTAATCGACCTTGATCTGATCAAGCCGCTTTTTCGCTTACGAAATGCCCGCGGTGAAATCCAACGCTTGAAAATCCAATTGGTCACCTCGGGTGGCGAGTGGGACAGTTCGGACCTTCCAGTCATTCCCGCTGAGGTAAACCGCTGGCTTGTTTCTGAAAACAGAGTAATCATTGACGTTGGCGGAGACGGACAGGGTGCCCGGATTCTGAATCAGTACCGGGATATTCTGGGAAAACAAAATTACTTAACGCTTTTTGTAGCCAATCCCTATCGCCCTTTTTCCCAAACAGTTCAGAGCCTGGAGGTCCAGTTGGAAAGTATCGAAGAACAGGCGAGTATGAAAGTAAAGGGACTTGTTTCTAATCCGCACTTGAAAGAACATACGAATCCAGAGATAATTAAATCCGGGCATGCTATCGTGGAAGAACTTTCCGAGAAACTCGGCTTGCCAATTTTCTTCGTGGCGGTTCGAGAGGACCTTGTCCCTCTCGTCAACTTTTTAGAGGTTCCCCTCTTACCGCTAAAATTTTTTATTCGTCCACCCTGGGAGTACTGAGTTCCCGGGTGAAAGGAGGAATATGCCAAAAAAAGTAGTTATCAACGAAGATTTATGCAAAAGTTGTGAGCTTTGTGTTTCCGTCTGCCCGGTTCACGTCCTGGCAATCTCTAACCGCTTGAACGCATTTGGCTATCATCCCGTAGAACTCATTGACGAAGAGAGGTGCACGTCCTGCACTGCCTGCGCTCGTATGTGCCCGGACGCGGCGATAGAGGTTTACCGTCTGGTTAAGACGGGCACCGCTTTAGAAAAGGAGTAAGCCATGGGAGAAAGAATATTGATGAAAGGCGCAGAGGCCTGCGCCGAAGGAGCGATAAAGGCCGGTTGTCGTTTTTTCTTTGGCTACCCCATTACCCCTCAAAACGAAGTTGCTGGCTATATGTCCCGAAGGCTTCCT
>JANLFM010000013.1:0-1719 GCA_024655865.1 Caldisericota bacterium | reverse complement strand
GTAGGTGGGGTATACCTCCAGGGAGAAAGTGAGGTGGCCTCTATTAACATGGTCCTGGGTGCTGCTGCTGCAGGTGTTCGCGCTATGACTTCCTCATCATCTCCCGGGATCTCCCTGATGCAGGAAGGGATTTCCTATATGGTTGGATGTCAGCTTCCGGCAGTGATAGTCAACTTTATGCGCGGAGGTCCAGGATTGGGAGGGATAGGACCGGCTCAGTCTGATTATTTACAGGCCACTAAAGGTGGTGGGCACGGGGATTACAACCTTGTGGTTCTGGCTCCTTCTACCATTCAAGAGCTTGTCGATTTAATGAAAGAAGCCTTCGATATCGCTGACCGGTATCGCAATCCGGTCATGGTTTTAGCTGATGGGATCATCGCTCAAATGATGGAGGCCGTAGAGTTCAAGTACGAGGTAGATCCTGCCGCTCTCCCCCCAAAGCCCTGGGCTGTAGGAGGAGCTAAAGGCAGGCCAAAAAACGTGATTAAGTCACTTGATCTCGTCCCGGAAAACTTAGAGAAGTACAACTGGATGCTCCAGGAAAAGTTCAAACGGGCCAGGGCGAACGAGGTACGCTATGAAGAGTACATGATGGAGGAGGCGGAGATCGTCCTCGTTTGCTTTGGGACAGTTGCTAGAGTAGCCAAAAAATCCATAGAGGAAGCCCGTAAGCAAGGGGTAAAAGCAGGATTGATCAGGCCAATCACGCTCTGGCCTTTTCCGGAAGAACCTTTCTTGAAAGCAATCCCTAAAAGCAAAAAATTCCTTGTTCTGGAAATGAATGCTGGCCAGATGATCGAGGACGTGAAGCTCCAGGTATGCCATGCCAGGCCTATCGAATTTAAAGGTAAACCCGGAGGCACCGTTTTTACTCCTTCCGAAATCCTGGAGCTGATTTTGTCTCTGGAGGAGAGCAAATGAACGAAATTTTATATAAGCCCCTATACTTAAGGCCCAAATCCTTAGCCAGAGTCCCTACGCACTATTGCCCGGGATGTCATCATGGAATCGTCCATCGCTTGCTGGCTGAGGTAATCGACGAGTTGGGCATTCAGGAAAAGACGGTAATTATGGCCCCCGTAGGGTGCTCTGTTCTGATTTACAACTATTTTGAAGTGGATTCCGTGGAGTGCGCTCACGGAAGAGCCCCGGCAGTTGCCACGGGAATTAAGCGAGCAAGACCCGATAGCGTTGTCATCACTTATCAAGGAGACGGGGATCTAGCGGCCATTGGGACGGCTGAGATCGTTCATGCGGCCACAAGGGGCGAGCGTATCACTACCATTTTCATAAACAACACCAATTTCGGCATGACCGGCGGGCAAATGGCCCCTACAACCCTCATCGGGCAAAAAACAGAAACTACTCCTTATGGCCGTTCCCCTGAACGGAATGGCTATCCCATCAGGGTTGCTGAAATGCTGGCCACCCTGAATGGCCCCGCTTATATCGCCCGGGTAGCAGTTTATAATCCAACTCAGGTAATGAGAGCGCGCAACTCCATCAAGAAAGCGATTCAGGTTCAAATCGAGGGGAAAGGGTTCGGGTTCGTGGAAGTCCTTTCCACCTGCCCGACAAACTGGGGCCTCAAGCCCACGGAGGCTATAAAATGGCTTGAGGAAAATATGATTCCCGTTTATCCTCTGGGCGAATTCGTGGGAGGGAGCAAATAATGGTGTCCGAACTGGTTTGTGCTGGCTTTGGCGGCCAGGGAGT
>JANLFM010000012.1 GCA_024655865.1 Caldisericota bacterium | reverse complement strand
GCCCAGCGGATTTTAAGTCCGCTGGGCGATAAGCCCGTACCGGTTCGATTCCGGTCCCCGGCACTAACCCTTTCGGGCTAAAAGCTGGGCCCAGCCATGACGATGAGAGAGTGAATGTTTGAAGTCAAGAGAGTGTCCCTCAGCATAAAAGATAATCTGCAAATCCTTAAAATAACTTTCTAATTCCCCGGGAGCGAAAAAATAAAGATATCTTTGATCTTTACTTTCAAAGAGCCTCTCTGAGACCCTCTTGAGCATTCTTTCTGCCGAGAAATAGCTGGGATCCTGAGTGGTAAATACGGAACAGAAAAGAAGTCCACCTGGGGATAGTCCATCAATGAGCCTCCGGGAAAACTCCTGAATTTTTATCGGCTCAAGGAACATTAGAGACCAGAGGCACAGAATTACATCGTACTTGTTTTCTTCAATGGGGAACTGGTACATGTCCTGCCGGAAGGTCCACACTTTTAAACCGAGCATCTGTGCCTGCTCTTTGAGGAGATTCAAAGCCTTTCGGGAAATATCAACAGCCTGCACGTTTAAGCCTTTCGAGGCCAAATACAAAGAATTTTTCCCTGAACCGCTGCCCAGATCCAGACCCTTCCCTGTCGAGGGGATCAGGGAATCAAACCAGATCAATAACTCGTCAGGCTGAAAGTCCTTCCATTCCACCATTTTTAATTTAGTATAGCAGATAGCCCCAAATATAATTTTTCTATATAATTTGATATTAACATTTGGTGTATATTTAATAATCAAAGAAGAAAAGCGAGGAACATGTTTAAAAGAATATTGGTGCCGGTAGACGGCTCAGAGGAATCTAAAAAAGCTGTGCTTGTGGCTAAGGAACTGGTAGAAAGGTTTGAGGCTTCAGTTACCTTGATATACGTTTTGCCTCCCCTGACCTTAATTGCCACGGCGGCTCCCGGTGAAGAAAAAATCTTGCAGGCGATACCGGAGTTAATTGACTTCCGACAGAAAGAGGGCAACGAGATTCTGGAAGAGCTGATAAAAATCTTCCCTCCAGGAACAGCTGATAAGAATCTTCTTGAAGGGCACCCAGCCCGCTGCATTTTGAATTATGCCAGGGAGGGGAATTTCGATCTAATTTTAATCGGATCTCGGGGGATGTCCAGAATCGCGGGGTTCCTTTTGGGATCAGTGTCTGACGCGGTCGTGCATCATGCTCATTGCCCAGTTTTAGTAGTGAGATAATGGAAAATAAAGCCAAACCTACCCTATCAGAACACGTTAAAGAAAGCCTTCTTAAAGACATGTTAGAGGGCGAGTTTCGAAATGCCCACCAGCTTCCCTCAGAAGATGCCCTGTCCCAGAAATATCAGGTTTCGCGCTCTACGATTAGGACTGCCCTTGCTGCTTTAGAAAAAGAGGGATTTATCTCCCGCAGGCAGGGTGCAGGAACGAGGATTAACCGTAAGGCCCTCTCCTTTGGACTGAACTTGAGTTACATAGAGGATCTGCATAAGGTGATCAGATGTTGCGGGTACACGCCGACAATTCATTTGCTAGGATACCAGGAAATTTCCGCTTCCTCAGTTCCTGAGGTCCAAGAGCTTTTGAAGGTTGATCCTGATGAAAAGCTCCTTAGAGCGGACAGGCTCTGGAAAGCTAATAATATGCCCGTTATTTACTTCAAGAACTACCTCCCAACTTCCTTTATCAAGCGGCCTTATACTGCGGAAGATCTTATTGGCTCATTTTTCGATTTTGTCTATGAATTTTGTGATGAATATGTGGATCACTCCTCAGATGAGATTGAGGCAGTTTTGCCCACAGAAGAAGTAGCCAAAGTTCTGAACGTGGATAAGTACACCCCCCTGCTTTTGCTGGCAGAGACTTTTTTCAACGAGGCTGGCAAACCCCTATTTCAGGGTTACGGATATTTAGTTCAGGGAGTCATTCGCATTAATATTAAGAGAAGAAAGTTCTAAGCGGCCTTTTCAATCGATTAGTGTTTCACCCTTGCTTATGATTCTCTATTTTTCTATTATGCAAGCATGCATATAAATGTTGCGGATTTAAAAGAAGTTGGAAGCTCCCTCGAGGTTCCGGTTTACATTAATCCAGAGGCGTTTTTAGATTTGCCCCTTCTTGAACCGATCAAGGGCAAAATAACGCTTGTATACCGAGGAGATAAATATGTAGTAAAAGCGCAGCTTGAGATAAAAGTCGAATTGGAATGTCGAAGGTGTCTATGTAAGTTCCCTCAGGCGCTCCAAGTCGATTTTCAGGAGTACTACGAACAAGGGACTCCTCAGTTCAGGGAAGGGCAGGTAGAGCTTCAGGAAGAGGAGTTGAACACTTTCTACTTTGATGGGGAGGTTATTGACCTTACAGGCTCTATCAGGGAAAATATCTTGGTTTCTTTGCCGTGGAACCCGCTCTGCAGTGAATCTTGCCGCGGACTTTGCCCCACTTGTGGGGCAAACTTAAATTTTGTAGATTGTCAATGCCAAAAAAATGATAAGACCATGTACTAAAATTTGGAAAGGAGAATTGAATTGGGAGTCCCAAAGAAAAAGAAAACAAAAACCAAAATTAGAAGGAGACAATCCCACCTTAAGATTGATCCTCCTCAAATGGTTGAGTGTCCCCATTGTCACGAGTTGATGGAAGCACATAGGGTATGCCCTCATTGCGGGTACTACGATGGAGAACACAAGGTTGAAATTGAAGTAAAGGAGCACAAGAAGAAAATTAGAGGACGGTAATGTCTTTTCGTCTTGCCATTGACGCCATGGGAGGGGACTATGCGCCAGAGGAGATCCTCAAAGGAGTTAAGGATGCCCCTGGGGGTGAGTGTGAATTTTATCTCGTGGGTCCCCAAGAGCTTTTAGAACAGAAGTGCTCTGAATACGGTCTATTAAAAGAACACATTCACCTGGTGCCTGCAAATGAAATAGTGGCCATGGGGGAATCGCCTTCCCTTTCATTGCGCAAGAGGAACTCTTCCATCCAGGTTGGTTTAAGATTAGTAGAAGAAAGAAAGGCTGACGCTTTCATTTCTGCCGGCAATACTGGAGCTGTTATGGCTGCAAGCATCACTATTTTGGGAACAATCCCTGGCGTCAAAAGGCCCCCTCTTGTGGCTCCTTTACCAGGAAAAGAGAGAACTATTTTGCTTCTGGATTCCGGAGCCAATGTGGACTGTACCCCGGAGCAACTCCTGCAATTTGCCCTATTAGCTGATGTATACTACCAGGTAAATTTTGGTATTCCTGCTCCTCGTATCGCCCTTCTTTCCAACGGAGAAGAACCTTCCAAAGGGAATCGTTTACTGAAAGAGGCCTATGGCCTCCTCCAAACATCACAAATAAATTTTATTGGAAACCTGGAGGCAAGGGATCTTTTGAGCAACAAGGCCGAGATTTTTATCAGTGATGGTTTTGAGGGCAATATTGCCTTAAAAGCCATGGAGGGGGTTGCGGAGGAAATAATCCACAGGCTCAAAGAAGAGCTTCGGCATAAGTTTCGTTTTAAATTAGGGGGAGCCCTGCTCAGGCCGCTTCTTCGCTCTATCCTGAAAGGCCTGGATTATAGTGAAGTTGGAGGTGCACCGCTTTTAGGCGTAAACGGCCTGGTGCTAATCTGTCATGGCCGTTCACGCGCCAAAGCCATAAAAAGCAGTATCAAGCAAGCTGTTGCTTGCCTTGAAAGAAATATTGTAGAAAATTTAAGGGATTCAATCGTGAAATCAACCCAAGGAGGAGCGAATTAATTATGGATGAAGAGGAAATTTTTCGTAAAGTACAGGAGACTATAGTGGATCAACTCGCTGTGGAGCCCGAAGAAGTGCACATGGACGCGTATTTCCTCCAGGATCTGGGTGCGGATTCCTTTTATATGGTTGAATTTGCTGAAGCCATGGAGGACCTATTTGGCATTCGAATCCCCGATGAGGACCTGGAGAATATCGAAACGGTTGGCGACGCCGTGAGGTATATCAAAAATCGTCTGGAAGAGTAGGACTTCTCCGCTTCTAAAAATCAAAAATAAGAGATTACTTACTCAAGCGCTGACTCACCCATCGGCCTTACCCCCTGAGAATGTCCATGAGGGATGGGAGAGGCTGGAATTTCTGGGCGATGCTGTGTTGGAATTGGCGTTATCGGAGGCATTATATGTGATTTATCCCGATAGCGCGGAAGGGGAGCTCACCCAAAGAAGAGCCGCTTTGGTAAATCAAACTTCTTTGGCCAAAAAAGCTCGAGAAATACATTTGGGCGAGATGCTCATCTTAGGAAAAGGGGAGGAGAGAAGCGGAGGAAGGAGTAAAGACTCTATTCTGGCAGACGCCATGGAGGCCCTATTTGGCGCTTATTTTTTAGAAAAGGGCTACGAAAAAGCAAAAAGGGCAATCCTGGGGTTATTTAAGCAGGAGCTCCATTCCCCCTATTTAATGCAGACCGATTATAAAAGTATCCTTCAGGAATACGCGCAGAAATTCACCCCAAATCTTCCTGTTTATCAGGTTGTGGATGAGAAAGGGCTTCCGCACGCCAGGATTTTTGTTGTAAAAGTAAGTCTCAAAGGATACCACAGTGCATTAGGATCGGGTACCACCAAGAAGGCTGCGGAACAGCAAGCTGCCAGGGTCTTCCTTTTAAAGAACGGGATTTTGAAGGATGAGCTGGTCCGCTAAGCTCCGCAACTTTCTTCAAAAGCTCTCCCCTTCTCAATTTAAGCTTGGACCCCAGGACTATGAAATGTTTCGCACCTTGATGCTGGAAGCGGATTTTGGGCCTTATCTTACCGAGGAACTCCTGGAACTTTTCCGCCAGAAAAATTTAGAAATCAAAAACATTGATGAGGCCACGATGTTTTTAACCCAAAAACTTCGCGATTCTTTAATCCCTCAATCTTCGCTAAACATAGCGGATACACCTCCCTCGGTATACCTCTTTGTGGGGGTAAACGGAACTGGAAAAACCACATCCATCGCTAAGGTTGCACATTACTTGAAGAAGAAGGGTAAAAGCGTGCTCATAGCTTGTGCTGATACTTTTAGAGCTGCAGCCAGGGAGCAGTTGAAAATTTGGGCTGATAGATTGAACCTGCCATTCATCGGCTACCCCATAGGGGGAGACCCCGCAGCTGTGGTGTTTGATGCTTTAGAAGGGGCAAGAAGCAGAAACATCGAGTTTCTGCTTGTGGATACTGCCGGACGACAGCACACGGATACAAACCTCATGGAGGAGCTTAAGAAAATTAAAAGAGTGATTTCCAAGAAAAAAGAGGGGTCCCCGGAGGAAACGCTGCTTGTCCTGGATGCTAACGCCGGTTTGAATGCAATAAATCAGGCCCGCAGCTACCATGAAGATTTAGGGCTTACAGGGATTATTGTCACTAAGTTCGACTCCCCGGCTAAAGCCGGGTTTGTCTTCGCAATTCAAAAAGAGCTCTCCATACCAGTGAAATTTCTGGGAGTAGGGGAGGGCTTAGAGGACTTATTGGAGTTTAGCCCGGATATTTTCCTTAAAAAATTCCTCTCTTGACTTCCCTCCTCTGTTAAGTAAAAATACTTGACATGCTTCAAAAAAGGGAAATGTTTTCCAGGTTGAATAGCATTTACGGACCGCTGCTTACGGAAAAACAGCGTGAGGTCTTGAACCTATACCTGGAGCAGGACCTGAGCCTAAAGGAAATAGGGGAGAGACTCTGCATCTCCAGACAGGGAGTCTATGACCTCATTAAAAGATCCCTGAGAACTTTGACGGAACTGGAGAACAAGCTCTCCTTCCAGCAAAGGTTGGACCACATCCGCGATCAGGTTCTGGCGCTTTCAGGTGACAAAAGAATGTTCGATGAGAAGACCTTGAAAGAGCTGAAGGAATTTTTCAATGTTTGATTTTTTGACCTCCAAACTCCAGGAAATTTTTCGGAAGCTAACCAGCAGAGGGAAACTTAATCCTGAAGAAGTGGAGCAATATTTAAAAGAAATTCGCGTGGCCCTTCTTGCAGCAGATGTTCACGTGAGTGTTGTCAAAGCCTTCTCTGAGCGCGTAAAGGAAAAAGCCGTGGGTCAGGAGGTTTTAGATAGTTTAACTCCGGGACAGCAGGTAATAAAAATTGTCAGGGATGAGCTCATTGGTATTCTGGGAGAGAAACCGGAACCACTTTCTATAACCGCTTTCCCCGCTTGTATTATGCTTATTGGACTGCAAGGGTCTGGCAAAACCACAACTTGTGTAAAATTGGCCCGAACGTTTAAAAATCAGGGTAAGCATGTTCTATTGCTTGGCTTAGATGCTAAAAGACCGGCGGCTATGGAACAACTGGCCTATCTTGCCCAGAAAGAGGGTATTCCTGCTTACCTGGGAGAAGGAAAGGATGCCCTCGAGCTTGCCAGAACCTCCTTCCAGTATTTCAAAAATCATGGATTCGATTTGGGAATTATAGACACTGCGGGAAGGCTTCATATTGATCAGGATTTAATGGGGGAACTGGAAACCACCAAAAAGATATTCAACCCCCGCGAGACGATCCTGGTACTTGATTCCACTTTGGGGCATGCCTCCCTCTCCGTAGGCCAGGAATTTCAGCGCTTAGTCGGGTTTGACTCCTTGATCCTGACAAAATTAGATGGGGATGCTAAAGGGGGAGCGGCACTCTCCATTCATTTTATCACTGGCAAACCGATTCGCTTCATTGGCACAGGTGAAAAGATGGAAGACCTGGAAGTCTTCCATCCTGATCGCTTCCTATCTCGCATTTTGGGAATGGGGGATATGCTCACTCTGATTGAAAAAGCGGAAAAAGCGCTTGCAGTGTCTGATAAGGAGAAGTTGGAAAGGCAACTTAAGGGAAGAATTTCTCTGACCGATTTTTTGGAGCAGCTTGAGGGTCTCACGCGCATGGGCAGTATCAAGGACTTAATCCCTAAAATCCCCGGTGTTACTCCTCAGGAGGCCGACAAAAAAATGCTCGCTCGCTGGAAGGCGATCATTCTTTCCATGACCCCAGAGGAAAGAGACGCTCCCGAAATTATCAATTCCAGCAGGAAAAAAAGGATTGCTCTGGGGAGTGGCACTTCAGTGCATGAGGTGAATATGCTACTCAAAAGATTTGATCAGTTCAAAAATTTGCTCAAACAAGCAAAAAAGGGCACCCTGCCCTTTTTGAAAAATTATTCCATTGGAGGTTAAAAATGGCAGTTAAAATTAGACTCACAAGACAGGGCGCTCCCAGAAAGCCAACTTATCGTTTGGTGGTGACGGACTCTCGGGCACCCAGGGACGGAGCTTATATTGAGAATCTTGGCAGCTATAATCCCCGCACCGAGCCACCTGCGATTAAGCTCGATGAGGAAAGGATACTTTACTGGCTCTCCAAGGGCGTTCAACCGACAGATTCCGCCAAGGAACTGCTTAAGTCCCAGGGGATCTGGCAGAAGTTTCTGCAAATGAAAAAGGAGAGTTAGCCTTGAGGAGTTTTTTAGAATTCGCGGTAAAAAGCCTTGTCGACCATCCTGAAGAGGTAGAAATCTCAGAGCGCGAGACCGCAGAGGCTATTGAAGTGACCATAAAGGTTTCTAAAGAAGACTTAGGTAAAGTAATTGGGAAAAATGGCAGAGTGATCAAAGCCATAAGAACTGTGGTGAGAAACATATACGGCAGCTCGAAAAAGCGCATTTTAATCAGCGTAGCTTGAAAGGAGAAACAGAGATGCTTTTAAAACAAACGGTCCTTGTGAAGGCTATAGTAACAGAAAGCTTCCGCCAAGACCTTCTTCAAAAACTCAGGGCAGCAATTAAAGAAATAGACCTAGGCATTGAACAACTGGAAACTCAGGGAAGGCGCTATCTCCTTGGTATGGATAGCCAGAACATCCAACAAATGATGGCTGTCCGCCAGGAAATTGAGGAGGAAAAAAGGAAGCAAGAATTGGTTAAAGCTCAACTGAATGAGAAAGTTAAAGAGGTCGAGAGCCTTCCTCCGGATTCAGAGTATCCCCAGGGAACTCTGGAAGGCCTGGTGGAAGTAAAGGTAGGGGATGACCTTTTTGGAAAAATTGCTCGTCAGGAGATAGTGATAAAAGACGGGATCATCGTTGAAATCCGGTGAGAATCCTATAAGAATTTGTGTAGGGAAGATTATAAAGCCGCACGGCGTATGTGGATGGCTCAAGGTACAACCTTTTGCCAGGCCAGAACGCTTTGGAGAAATAGGCAGGGTTTTTCTAAAAGAAGAGGCCAGAACCATAGAGGGGATAAAAATGGCCGGTGCATATGTACTTTTAAAGCTCGAGGGCATAACTGACAGAAATCAAAGTGAGGAATTTGTGGGTGCCTCAATTTATATCCCTTTGAACGAGCGTCCTGCTCTCCCTGAAGGGCAGTATTATGTTGACGACCTTAAGGGCTGTCGAGTTATTACTGTATCCGGAGAGCTTATTGGAGAGCTATTTGAAATTTGGTCTCTTCCTGCAAATGACGTTTTCCTGGTTAAAAATCCGGAGGAAAAAGTGCTCATGGTCCCCGCGCTTAAGGAAGTGGTAAGGGAGATTAATTTGGAGACTAAAACGATCCTTGTAGAGGATCGGGGGGTAGTGCGTTGAAATTTTACGTCCTGACGGTTTTTCCGGAAATTTTCGAAGCGCTCAGAGAGTATAGTATCCTCGGCAGGGCTTTAAAAAATGGACTAGTGGAAATTAACGTATTGAATTTAAGGGATTTTACCCAGGATAAGCATCGGAGCACAGATGATTACCCCTACGGCGGAGGACCTGGTATGGTTATGCTCGCTGAGCCTATTATCAGTGCGCTCTCTGGGGTAATGGAGAAAACCGGGGGAGAGGTATACACAGTCCTACTTGGCCCTGGAGGTAATAAATTTACCCAGGAAAAAGCCAGGGAGCTTGCCCTCAAGCAAACACTCTGCCTGATTTGCGGACATTACGAAGGTGTGGATGCCAGGGTAAGGGATCTTTGCCAGGAGGAAATTTCCCTTGGAGATTTCGTGACGACCGGTGGCGAGCTTCCCGCTATGGTGCTTATCGATGCTGTTTCCAGATTAACCCCGGGAGTGTTGGGCAATTTTGAGTCCCTGGGCGAGGAGTCATTTGCTAAGGGGCTGTTGGAATACGACCAATACACCAGACCCCGGGAACTCGTAATTCCAGAAATCTTAATTTCCGGGCACCACCAGGCTATCAACACCTGGAGACTGAAGAACTCACTTCTCAAAACCCTAATTTTTCGACCTGACCTCCTTAAGGCAAAGGACCTTTCCCCGGAAGAGCTCAAACTTCTGAGAGAAATCAAGGAAACTCTCGAGGAGATACTTTTAAAAAGCAAATGATCAAGTTAGCAATCGCCCTTATCCATTTTCCCATATACAATAGAACCGGTAGAGTTTCCTGCACAAACATTACCAATTTTGATATTCATGACATCGCTCGCCTAGCGCGAACCTATAACCTCTCAGGCTACTACGTCGTCCACCCGTTTGAAAGCCAGAGGGAGATAGCATTGAGGATAATCAAATACTGGACTTCAGGGAAAGGAGCACAGATAAACCCTGATCGCGCTGAGGCGTTAAAGATAGTCAAAGTGGCAGGCACCCTTCAAGAGGTCAAGGATGATTTAAAAGACAAGTTCGGTCGCCCGCCATACACGGTATACACGGATGCTCGTCCTCTGCGAGATTTCATTTCTCCCTCCCAGCTCAGGCGGAAAATTAGAACATCAAAAAGGCCAGGTCTTCTGGTTCTGGGCACAGGATGGGGAATAGTAAAGGAGGAAATCGAGCGTGGGGACTACTTTTTGGAGCCCATCGCTCATACTTCTGATTATAACCACCTTTCTGTCCGCACCGCCGCGAGCATCATCCTTGACCGCATATTCAAATTGAGATAAAAGGCAGCAAATACTTGAAGATGAATGACAAAACTGATAGCATTAAAACCTTGAGATGTAAAGTGAAAGGAGTATAGAAGAATGAATTTAGCCCAATTGGGTGGCAATAAAAGAGAGGATCTCGCTGACTTCAAAATCGGTGACACGGTGCGCGTGCACGTGAAGATCGTCGAAGGAGGCAAGGAACGAATTCAAGCCTTCGAGGGGATTGTCATCGCTCGCAAGGGCCCCAGTCGTTTAGAGACTTTTACGGTGCGCAAAATTTCCCACGGTGTGGGAGTAGAGAAGGTTTTTTTCATCAATTCTCCAGCTATCGAGAAGATCGAGGTGGTGCGCAAAGCCAAAACCATGCGCGCTAAACTCTACTATTTAAGGGAAAAGGTAGGAAAAGAGCGTAAGGTCAGTGGAGAAAGGAAACTCTCCTGAAATTGAGAACGCCGTAGGCCAGCCAGAGCCGCTAGAAGAGGTTCTCCAGGAGAAGGGAAAGAAGCCAAAATCTGCAGTATGGGAATGGATCGAAACCATTCTCATTGCTTTGATTTTGGCTTTATTATTGAGAACCTTCGTCGTACAGCCATTCCAAGTCCACCTCAGCTCCATGCATCCCACCCTTGAGGAAGGGGATTTTATCCTGGTAAATAAATTAGCCTACAAATTGGGAACACCTCAAAGGGGGGATATCGTTGTCTTTATGCCTCCTGGAGGACAGGTGCAAAAACCCTATATAAAGAGGGTAATTGGCCTTCCCGGGGAAACAGTGGACATCAAAGATGGCAAGGTTTTTGTAAACGGGTCGGAACTTGAAGAGCCCTACGCTTTAGGAGAGACGTCAGGCGGGAAATTCAATCATCTCGTGGTTCCAGAAGGCACCGTCTTCGTGATGGGAGACAACCGAATGAACAGTTCCGATTCTCGATACTTTGGACCAGTTTCCATCGCTTCCTTAGAGGGAAAAACCTTTCTTTGTTTTTGGCCTTTCAGTCACTTCAAGTGGAACTTTTAGACTCTGGTAATCTCTGGAATTTCGATAAGCCTTATTTTAAAAAATTTAAAAGCGTCTGCGGAATTGATGAAGCGGGCCGTGGGCCCCTGGCAGGTCCATTAGTAGCCTGCGCAGTCCACTGGTTCTCCCCTCCCCATGAGGTTCTTCCAGTGGCCGACTCCAAGGTCCTACAGGAGAAGGAAAGAAAACGCCTTTTCTTCAGAATAATCTCCTCCAGCTCACATTTTGGCTTCGGATTAGTCTCAGTGGCGGAAATGCAACACCTTACTATGCACCAGGCCAATTTACTGGCTATGAAGAGAGCTCTTCTGAACCTCTCCTTGACCCCCGGTGTAGTACTTATCGATGGTAAGTGGACGCTTCCTGGATACAAGCGCGCTCCGCAAATATCCATCATCAAGGGGGATTCCTTAAGCGGGGTCATTGCCTCCGCATCCATACTGGCTAAAGTTTACAGGGATGTCTTGATGTTGGCGCTTGACCGTCTTTTCCCCGAGTACGGTTTTTGCCGGCATAAAGGTTACGCCACAAGCGAGCATTATCAAGTTTTAAGAAGAATCGGCCTGACTACGGAACACAGGACAAATTATCAATGCCTGAAAATCTTTCTGGAAGATGGAGAGCTTTAAATTAGGACCCCAGGGGGAAAAATCGGCAGAGAAGTACCTTTTTAAAAAGGGATTTCGCATTCTGGAGAGAAATTTCCGAGAAAGAGGGGGGGAGATCGATTTAGTGTGTGAAAGAAAAGGCATAATCGTTTTCGTGGAAGTAAAAAGCAGAAGATCCCTGGTTCGGGGACACCCCCTGGAGAGCATCACTCCCTTTAAAAAAGAAAGGCTTCTCCGAGCCGGTTATCTTTATCTGGCAAAGAAGGGAATTTTAGGGAAACCCTTTCGCTTCGACCTCGTCACCATTGTCTGGGATGAGCGAGGAAGGGTAAAAGAAATTGAGCACCTGGAAAATTTTCTGGAGGAAAACTGAGATGCCCAGCAGGATTTTGAGTTTTGCTCTTGATGGACTGAACGCTATACCCGCTCAGGTAGAAGTGGATATTAGTTCAGGGTTGCCTTCTTTTTCCATTGTTGGCCTGCCAGACACCGCGGTTCAGGAATCAAGGGAGAGAGTAAGATCGGCAATCAAAAATTCCGGGTTTTCCTTCCCTTTGTCCCGGATAACGGTGAACCTGGCCCCAGGAGACTTACGAAAGGAGGGCCCACAATATGACCTTCCCATAGCTATCGGCCTCCTCGCGGCCTCGGGACAAATCAAGTCCCTGGCTTTCGAAGATAAAGTATTCGTAGGGGAGCTTTCCCTCTCAGGGGAATTGAAGGCGGTTAAAGGCGTTTTACCAATTGTAAGACGGGCCAAAAGGCTGGGATATCAGGAATTCGTTGTTCCTAAGGAATCGGCGTCCGAGGCCACCTTAATTGAAGGAGTATCAGTCTATGGTCTGGATAGCCTCACCCAGGTGGTTTCTTTTTTAAATGGCGACCTGGTGGTAGAACCGGCAAGCCCGGCATCCCTACGTTCGGCCTGCGCTTTCCCTACGAACCTTGATTTCGGCGAGATCAAAGGTCAGGAAATGGCCAAAAGAGCTCTGGAAGTAGCAGTCGCAGGAGGACATCATATCCTGATGATCGGGAGTCCGGGTGCAGGGAAAACAATGCTTGCCAAGCGCATAGTCACGGTAATGCCAGATATGACCCTTGAGGAAATGCTTGAGGTTACTGAAATTTACTCTGTAAGCGGGCTATTAGGGGAAACGAAGCTGATTTTTGCGCGCCCTTTCCGTTCTCCACACCACAGCATTTCCTACGCCGGTCTCGTAGGAGGCGGCACTAATCCAACTCCTGGCGAAGTTTCCCTGGCTCACAATGGCGTGCTTTTCCTGGATGAATTCCCAGAGTTCAGAAGGGATGCTCTCGAGGCCTTAAGACAACCGCTGGAGGAGGGAAACGTTTCTATTACCAGAGTTCACGGAACGGTTGTCTTCCCCGCCAATTTTATGCTTGTAGCTGCTATGAATCCCTGTCCCTGTGGCTATAGGTTGGACCCCAACAAGGCGTGTCGCTGCAGCTCCGGGGAAATTCGCCGTTACTGGAATAAGGTTTCCGGTCCTATCTGGGACCGCTTCGACATTCATATTGTAGTTCCTCCCCTCTCTGCAGAAGAGCTGACCTCTACCGAAATAAAGGAGCAATCCGCAGAGATGAAGAAGAGGGTGGAACGAGCACGGATCATTCAGCTTGAGAGATATAAGCCTTTAGGAATCAGAACCAATTCTCAGCTCTCAAGCAGGCTTTTAAAAAGGTTCTGCTTTTTAGGAACTCAGGAAAGGCAATTCCTGAGACAGGCCGTGGAAAGGCTAAATTTAACCGCCCGCTCCTATGATCGCACATTAAAGCTTGCCCGCACTATCGCTGACATAGAAGGCTCTGAGACTATCAAATTGCCCCACCTTGCCGAGGCTCTTCAATACCGGGGAAATGAGGAATGGGTATAGTTCCTGATCGTTATCTTATAGCTATCAGTTTGCTTTCCCCTTATATTGCTCCTAAAAGCCTGAATGCCTTGGTTAAAGATTTCACTCCAGAGGAGTTTTTCACGAGAAAAGCCTGGCTAAACCAACCTTTGAGCGAGGAAATTCTGGCACATATCAAAAACTTGGATTGGGCTCAAGTGGATAAGATTGCCGCCTGGTGCGAGAAAAATGGAGTTCAGGTCCTGGGAAAGTGGTCGCACTCTTACCCCGAAAAGCTGAGCAGGTTAACCGACGCTCCAGTAGTCCTTTATTTGTGGGGAGAGGTGAACTTCTCAGAGCAAGCAGTTGCAGTAGTGGGCACGCGCAACCCTACCAATTATGGGAGGGAAGTGGCTTATAGAATCGCCAAAGAGCTCGCTGAGGCTGGTCTTATTATTGTCTCCGGTCTGGCAAGGGGTCTGGACAGCGTTGCTCACCAGGCTGCCCTGGACGCAAGAGGAAAAACGATAGCCGTCCTGGGTTCCGGCTTTCAGCATATTTATCCGCCCGAGAATAAAGGCCTTGCTGAGAGGATCCTTGCTACGGGATTCTTGATTTCGGAATATCCCCCCGATACTTCCCCAAAGCAGTGGCACTTTCCCGCAAGAAATCGAATTATTGCCGCCATTTCCGAGGGAGTGGTGGTTGTTGAAGCAGGGGAAGAATCCGGGGCCCTGATCACCTGTGATTTTGCCCTGGATATGGGGGTCGAGGTTTATGCTGTCCCGGGTTCAATTCTTTCTCCCTCAAGCAAGGGTTGCCATCGGCTGATCAAGGAGGGAGCAAAGCTTGTAGAAAGTGCCCAGGATATCTTAGAGGACTTTCACCTTCAACTTTTTCCGAAAAAATTGACCGATCCTGATTTGACTTCTGAGGAAAGAAAAGTCCTGGAAGCTTTAACTTTGGAGCCTATTCTCCTCGAAGACCTTCTCCAGAAGTTAAATTTGGAAACGAGCTCCGTTCTTGCTGCACTTGCTGTTCTTGAAGTAAAAGGCCTCATCCGTTCGCTTCCAGGAAACTACTTCGTCAAATGTTAAATAACCCAGGCCTTGCTTGAATTTAAAATCCTTATTATACTAAAGCGATTACGCACACTTCCTGATTGGAGACGTGGTGGCCATCCAAGGTCTCGTCCCAAGTCGAGGGAAGTGGAGGAACAAACCAAACGGAGGTAAAAAATGGCAGTAGTCAGCATGAAAAGCCTGCTTGAAGCAGGCGTACATTTTGGGCATCAGACAAGGCGCTGGAATCCCAAAATGCGAAAGTTCATCTTTACTGAGCGCAACGGCATCTACATCATAGACTTGCAGTTGACCGTTCAGAAACTCGACGAAGCTTATGCGTTCGTTAAAGAAGTAATTTCTCAGGGAAAGTCCATTCTCTTTGTGGGTACCAAGAAGCAGGCTCAAGAGGCCGTAAAAACCGAAGCCGAGCGCTGCGGCATGTTTTACGTTAATGAAAGGTGGTTAGGTGGTACGCTCACTAACTTCAAGACTATCAAACGCAGGCTGGATCGATTAGCGGAGCTCGAGAAAATGGAAGCCGATGGTGTAATGGATAAGCTCCCAAGAAAAGAGGTCTCATCTTTGATGCGCGAAAAGACGAAGCTTATGCGTTTCTTGGGCGGAATCCGCGGAATGACTGATCTCCCAGGGGCCGTATTTGTAACTGATACCCGAAAGGACCAAAACGCAGTCGTTGAAGCCAATAAATTGGAGATTCCAGTGATTGCCATTGTAGACACGAACTGCGACCCTGATCAGATTGATTACCCTATTCCCGGCAACGACGATGCCATCAGGGCAATCAAACTCATTGCCAGCAAGATTGCCGACGCCGTCATTGAAGCAAGGGAAGGCGTGCAATTCCCCACGGAAGCAGCAGAGGCTGCCTCTGAGGAGACTCTGGCTTCTGTTCTGGAAATGATCGAGGAGGAAGAGAAGTACCTGGACACTATCGACTTAGAAGAAGAAAAATTTTAACCCTGAGAAAGGAGTATCTTTAATATGGAAATAACTTCCGAAATGGTGAAAGAGCTTCGGGAGAAGACTGGAGCCGGAATACTCGATTGTCGCAATGCTTTGAGGGAAGCCGAGGGTGATTTAAACAAAGCAATTGAGCTTTTGCGTGAAAAAGGGCTTGCGGCTGCGCTAAAGAAGATGGGCCGGGAGGCAAAGGAAGGCATGATCGAAGCATATATCCATCACGACTCCAAACTTGGAGTAATGGTGGAGCTGAATTGCGAGACAGACTTCGTTGCCCGTACTCCTGAGTTCCGCGCCCTGGCTCGAGAACTTTGCCTGCAGATAGCCGCTGAGGCGCCCCTTTACGTTCAAAGGGAGGACGTACCTCACGATGTTGTGGAAAAGGAGAAGGAGATCTACCGAAAGCAGGCACTCCAAGAAGGCAAACCGGAAAAGGTAATTGAGAAAATTGTGGAATCTAAACTGGAAAGCTTCTTTAAAACCAACTGTCTGATGGAGATGGTTTATGTCAGAGATCCCCAAAAGACCATAGGGGATCTGGTGAAAGAGCTAATTGCCAAGGTAGGGGAGAATGTTCGAATCAGAAGATTTGTCCGTTTCAAGCTCGGAGAGGAAATCTAATTTGAAGTTCCGCAGGGTCCTCCTCAAACTCTCCGGGGAGGCTCTGCAAGGGAGATTGGATTACGGGATTGATCCCCAATTTCTGGAAACAGTATGCAAGCAAATTGAGGAAATCAGGAGTTTGGGGTGCGAGGTAGCTGTGGCTGTTGGCGGGGGAAACATCTGGCGGGGTGTGGAAATGGCAGAAAAGATCGGCATAGATCGCGCCACAGCAGATTATATGGGGATGCTGGCTACGGTGATGAATGCCCTTGCGATACAGGCAATGCTTGAGAAAATGGGCATTCCTACCAGGGTACAAACTGCTATCGATATGCACAAAATTGCGGAGCCATATATCCGCCGCAAAGCCATTCGCCATCTAGAAAAGGGGAGGGTGGTAATTTTTGCTGCTGGAGTGGGAAGTCCTTTCTTTACCTCTGACACTGCAGCTGCCCTCAGAGCAATTGAGATCGGTGCAGAAGTATTCCTCAGGGGAACTAAGGTTGAAGGAATATATACCGCTGATCCCAAAACGAACAAGGATGCTCAACTTTTCAGCAACCTCACCTACACTGAGTACCTGGCAAAGGATCTAAAAGCCATGGATGCTACAGCGGTTGCCCTTTGTAGGGAGAACAAAATTCCTATTATAGTTTTTAACATTAACGAGCCAGAAAATATAAAAAGACTAATCTTAGGAGAGAAAATAGGAACCGAGGTGAAGGAGGGATAGAGGTGCTCGAAGAAATCCTGAAGCAAACAGAAGAAAGGATGAGCAAAGCGCTTACCTTCCTGCAAGAAGAATTCAAAACTATTCGAGCGGGCAAGGTTACCCCTGCGGTTCTGGATAAGGTTACCGTAAGTTATTTCGGTTCGCTTCTTCCGGTTAACCAGCTGGCAACGATCAGCACTCCCGAGCCCAGGGTTTTAATCATTCAACCATGGGACCAGTCGACCCTCAAAGAAATAGAAAAAGCTATCTTAAAGGCTAACCTAGGAGTTACACCCCAGGTTGATCGCCAGGTCATCCGCCTGGTTTTCCCTCCACTAACTGAGGAAAGAAGAAAGGAATTGATTAAGGCTGCCAAAAAAATGGCAGAGGATTGTAAAGTTGAGCTTCGTAACCATCGCCGTGACGCCAACGAGGCCATCAAAGAGCTTAAGGAACTTGGAAAGATTTCCGAAGACGACCGTGACCGTTATCTGGAGAAGGTGCAAAAGCTTCTTGACAAATATATCGACCTAGTGGATAAGGCCTTAGAAAAGAAAGAAAGTTCCATTATGGAGGTTTGATGAGTAATTTCCTTCCCGAATTTCCCTTTTATTGCGGGGAATTATGGGAAAAATTCGAAGCAGGCTTAAAAGAACGTGGCTTTGAAATCGAGGTCATATACCTCAGACCCCCGGCCGATGCAGAACCAGCTGGAAAGCCGAGGCTGGTGTTATTGCGTCAAGAGGACGGTAGGCACTTGCAGGTCTTTTTAAGCTACGATAACTACCTCTCAGAACAAAGAGCCCCGCGCTCCCAGGATGCTTTCTTTTTGATCTACGGTAGATAAGCCGGGAGATGAAACACCTCGCCTTTATTCTGAAAGATACGGGAAAAGAATACCGCTCCCTGGGAGGTCTTCCTGTTGAGAAAACCCTGGAAAAGGTAGCCCAGCTTTCCCAGGCAGCTATACAATATGGATTTGATCAGGTTAGTTTTTTCTTCAAGGAGAGCCGGGAAACCTTGCCTCCCAATTTTTTAGACACGTTTCCTTACAAATTCAGGATCCTGGAAAAAGGCGTTATTCCCCACTCCAGTGAACTACCTCTGGTTAATCTTGGTTTTCAGTTCAGCGAAAAGGAATTTTTAGCCAATCTTCTCAAAGGAAATCCGGATTTCCAGTTTTCGGAAAACGACGTTCAGGAATACATGAGCAACTTAGGTTGGGTGGAACCGGATCTGATAATTTTCACCGGCGGCAGCAGGAGGCTTAGTGATAGTCTGACCTGGTCCATGGCTTACAGCGAGCTCTTTTTCTCCCCCCTTTCCTGGAGCGAGTTCTCCCTTGACGAACTGGAGCGTGCCATCGCTGAGTTCTCCAGAAGAGAAAGACGGTTTGGCAAAATAAATGAATAATCTGCTCTGGAGGTTGGTTTCCGCCTTTCTTCTTTTGCCCATTATTTTTTTCCTGGGTTATCTAGGGGGCTGGGCTCTGTGGTCATTGATTCTGATATTTGGAGCTATCGCCCTCTGGGAACTGTGCAGGCTTCTTAACCTGGAGAAATTAGATTTTATTCCCGTTTTCTTTTCCTTTCTCCTTTTCCTTTTCAATCTGCGACCTGAAATCTACATCCCTCTCGAGGTGGCGCTCGCCCTTTCCTTCCTTATTAGCGCCATCTATATTTTGGCTAAAGGGGGGCCCAATCGCTCCATCAGGGTGGCCGTTTTTCTTTTTGCCCCCATTTACTTAGGATTTCTGCTGAGATTTATTTACCTTCTGCGAGAAGGGCCAAAGGGCTTTTACCTTCTTACCCTTTTTCTTCTGAGTACATTTGCCAATGATACCGTGGCATACTTTGTGGGTAAGTACTGGGGGAGGGTGAGGATCTTCCCCAAGATCAGCCCTGGAAAGACGCTGGAGGGGACCCTGGCGAGCCCTATTGGAGGAATCATTGGGGCGGTAGTTACCGCCTTAATTTTCGGGCAACCCCTCTTAAAAGTAATTCCCCTGGGAATACTTGTCAGCTTATTTGCCTTACTTGGAGATCTTTTTGAGTCCGTTTTCAAAAGGGAAGCGCAAAAGAAAGACTCCTCAAATTTAATCCCAGGGCATGGTGGCTTTCTTGATCGATTGGATTCCCTTCTTTTTACGGCTCCTTTGGTATATTTTTATAGTGTACTTTTTATGATCTGAGAGAAAGGAATTTTCTGGGAAAGTGAACGTTCTTATTGGAATATTGGTTTTAACTTTATTAGCTATAGGCCATGAGCTCGGGCATTTTATCTTTGCCAGATTGGCGCGAGTTCCGGTGGAGGAGTTTGCCCTGGGCTTTGGCCCTGCATTATTATCTACGCGCCGTGGGGGTACAGTTTACAGGTTAAACCTTATCCCGGTTTTAGCTTACGTAAAAATCAAAGGGATGGAACCGGGAGATCTTTCTCCCGATGGTTTTAATGCCCAGAAGTTCTGGAAGCGCTTTTTAATATTATTTGGAGGACCTTTGTGTAACGTCATCCTGGCACTCCTTATGTTTGTTCTTCTCTTCTCACTTGCGCCGATGCCCACAACGACAATTGCCGAAATATTACCCCAAAGCCCTGCGGAACTATCGGGATTGCGCTCAGGGGACAAAATCTTGATGATTGACAGTACTCCCGTGAAGACCTGGGAGGACATTACCTTAAAAATTAGCCAGAGTACCGGTGGATCGCCCTTAACTTTTAGGATTGAAAGGGATGGCAAGATCCTTGATATTACTACCACTCCCACATACCTGGAGGCCGAAAAAAGGTACATAGTGGGTATCGTACCAGCTCTGGAAAAAAGAACTTTTGTGGCTGCGCTGGGTTCCTCCTTCACCTATTTTGGTCAGATGTTTCTGATTATGTTCTACTCCTTGGGGATGCTATTTACGGGAAAGGTCTCTCTCTCAGACTTCGCTGGCCCTGTGGGAATTGTGCAGCTTACCGCTCAACAGGCGCAAGCTGGCTTTTTAAACCTTTTGGGAATTACAGGGATCCTTTCCATGGCCCTGGGAGTCTTTAACCTGATTCCCTTCCCCGCCCTGGACGGGGGGCACCTGCTATTCCTTATTATTGAAGGAATCCGGGGTAAGAAAATTAATCCCAGAGTTTACAATACAGTAAACACCATAGGCTTTATCATCCTCCTGGCCTTCTTACTTCTTGTAACCTGGGGAGACATCTTTAAACTCTGATGGCCTCCTTTAAGGTTAAAATTGGAAACCTCACAATCGGCGGGGGAGAGCAAATAGCTGTTCAGAGTATGCTCAAAACCGACCCTCACAATAAAGCCTCTTCCCTGAAACAATTGCGCAGACTCGAGAGCGTTGGTTGTGAGTTGGTCAGAATGGCAATTCCAGACGAGCGCGCTGTTGAAACCTTCCGCTACTTAAAGGGGAGGGCTAACGTTCCCCTGATCGCTGACATCCACTTCGATCCCTCTCTGGCCCTGAAGGCCATGGAGGCTGGCGCGGATAAAATCAGGATTAACCCGGGAAATATCCCCAAAGCCGGTCTTAAGAAAATTCTGGAACTGGCCATGGAGAAAAACATCCCGCTCAGAATAGGGCTAAATACCGGATCCCTGCCTAAAAAATTCAGGCACATTTCCCCTCTGTGGGAGGGGCTTATCCTGGCCGCAGAAGATTTTTTGGATTGGATTTCTCCTTACAATTACCGCAATTTGATCTTCTCCCTGAAGGCTTCCTCAATAGAGGATACAATTGAGGCTTACCTGCGTTTTTCAAAGAAGTATGACTTTCCCCTCCATTTAGGGCTTACGGAAGCCGGTCCCATCCCGGAAGGGATCGTGAAGTCTACAATTGCCCTTTATACACTTTTAAAAGAGGGAATCGGTGATACAATCAGGGTTTCCCTGACAGCCCCCCCAGAAGTTGAGGTCCAGGCTTCTTTCTGCATACTGGAATCCCTGGGCTTAAGAAAAAGAAAATTGGAAATCATCTCCTGCCCCACCTGTGGAAGAACTCATTCCTCGCTCCAATCCTTGATCAGGACGGTTAGATTGTTGGAAAATGAAATGAAAAGCCATAAGGTAATTGCTGTTATGGGGTGTGAAGTGAATGGTCCCGGTGAGGCTGCCCGGGCAGACCTGGGCGTTTCCCTGACCAAAAATGGAGCAATAATTTTTAAAAGGGGAAAAATTATCAAGCGAGTGACTCTGGCGGAGATTAAGGAGGCTTTATTGGAGGAGTTGAACAAGGATTGAAATTTGCTGCTCTGATTCCGGCTTTAAACGAAGAGGAAACTGTTGGTTCCGTGGTTCGAGCTTGCCTGGAGTGCGGCTTTATAGATGAAGTAATTGTCATTTCAGATGGTTCCACCGATCGCACTGCAAGCGTTGCCCGAGCCTCCGGAGCTCACAAGGTGATCGAGCTCCAGGAGAATAAGGGCAAGGACTTTGCGCTAAATGCAGGAGCTCAAGCTACTGGCGCTGACTACCTCGTACTCCTGGACGCAGACCTTATCGGTTTAAGGCCGGAACACGTCAGGCAGTTAGTTCAGCCTATTATAGAGGGAGAGGCTGAGGCCACCCTGGGCCTTTTTAAAAGGGGCTATCTTCATACTGATCTGGCCCAAGCGGTCACCCCTTTCCTCTCCGGCCAGAGGGCGATCTCTCACAAAGCCTGGCAGGAAGCCATTTCCTCTCATGTGGGAGTGGGATTTGGTTTGGAAATTCTCTTAGAAAGGTTCTTAAAATCAAAGGGCCTTATCGTAAAAAAGGTCTTCCTCAGCGGAGTGAGTCATCGTATGAAAGAGGAGAAACTGGGTCTTAAGAAAGGGTTGCTTTCAAGGTTACATATGTACTGGCAAATTATTAAAGTCCTCTTTAGCAAGAAACCTCAGGATGCCGATAAGTAGGGTGTGAGAAATGGAGAGAGGGTGGTACATCGAAGACATCTACGAGCTGCGCAGGTTGCCAGCGTCCTCCACGAATCCCATCCTGGTGAAAACGGGGTGGGTTTTTCTGAATCGATTATCATTTCCATCCCCCGAGGAGCAACTGAAAAAATACCTGGAGTGCAGCAGCCTGGGGAACTGGACCCCCATCATTTTTGCCCTTGCGGAATTCTCAAGTCTTAATGGACGTCAAGATACCCTAATTGCCACCGAGTTAAAGGACTTCCGCCATTTAGACGGTTATCTCTTGTGGAAAAATTGCCCTAAAATATTTGATTCCCAGATTCGGGCCTTGCTAAAAGCCTCTTATTTCCGAAAAGCCTGGATCGCCCTACCTTCTATCAGAAAGAAGTCCGAGCTCCATTCAGCTCTTGCTACAATTGAAAAAATCATGGATCAGCTTAACGATCAAAGATCCCCGTTCGATCGTTACCCCAAGGTAGGAATAAAGATCAACAGCATTTTCGCTCTCCGGCACATCGAGGATTTACTGGAAAGCGATTTCCTGATATTCGATTTTGATTCTATTTTTACCCATCTCCTAGGGATTCCCTTTCGCTCTCCTGTGCTCCGGGACTACCTTGGCCTGATGGAAGAGGAGATGGAGACCCTTTTAAGATGGCTGGAGCCAGTTCCCTTTGAGGAAAAATGGTGCGGATTTATTTCTGCCCTGTCACCCGAGGAGTGGAAAAAGACAGGACAATTGGGCTGGGAAGCCTATTTTCGGAGGATACTTCCTGAGAATGAATAAATCCACATTTTTTCCTCAAACTGAACCCGAAACCTGGGAGGAATGGGGTCCAAGCATATTAGAAAAAGGGGGAACTGTTTTCCTTTTGGGAGGCGTGGATACTGGGAAGACCTACATCGCCAGACTTCTTTACCAGAAAGGTTGCAAAGCGGGACTGAAGTCCGCGATTTTGGAGCTCGATGTAGGCCAAAGTGAGTTTGGTCCACCAATGACCTGTACCTTCTTTGTCGAGGAAAGGCCGAAAAGACAGTATTTCATCGGCCGCTTTTCCCCCCAAGGAGCATTCTGGCGCTGTCTAACAGCGGCTGCTTTGCTCAAAAAGGAAGCTGAAAAGGAAGGGACGGAGTTGACGATAGTGGATACCACAGGTTTAGTAGAGGGGTCACCAGGAGTCTGGCTCAAGCGCACAAAAATTGAAATTCTGCGCCCCGATTTCATCATCGCTCGAGAGCGAGGATTCGAATTAGAGCCGATCCTAAGTCGTTTTTCTTACCGCACTGATATCAAGATAATCAAGGACCCTGTTCCGGCGCAAGTGAAAAGGTTCTCGCCCCAGGAGCGAGCCATTTTAAGGGAACAAAAACTGCGCAATTACTTTAAAACTGCCAGGGCATTCCAAATTAGCACTGAGAGCGTAGCCCTGTTGCCCGGGGCTCAATTCTTTGAAAGGGGTAAGGGAAATGGGAGCCTGGTTGTGGGGCTTCTGGATGGGGAGGGCTGGCTTTTAGCCCTGGGAATCCTCCTCGAGGGAGGCAAAAACCTGAAGCTTATAGCTCCCGTTTCAGATATTAGTGAAATTCGGGCAATAGAAGCCAGCACAATAAGGATTTTTAACCATGAAAGTCTTATAATGAATAAAAATATAAAAGAATTGGGAGAGAGATGAATTTTTATAGTGATTCTTTGAGTTTTCAGGAAGCTTTAGAATTTTTAAATAACACCCTTAATTCTCCTTTCCGCACACCGGAGGGCTTCCTGGAGAAGTTTCTCACCGAATCCCTGCTCTTTGCCAAGGGAACCTATGCCATATTGGTTCTTTGGGACCCCCAGTCGATGTCATATCAAGTTAAGATCGCTCCCAAAGATCCATCTATCGAATTTCCTGCTCAGTTTAGCCCGGATAATAGTGAGTTAAATTTCCTGATCCAGATTAATAATCCCACCATCTTGGGAAACTATACCCAGGATGAGTTTAACTTGACCTCGGTCCTCCCTTTATCCCGAATCTCTCCCCGCTCAGCGCTCATCGTCCCTCTTGAACATCAGGGAAAAAGTTGCGGAACCCTGGTTGTTCTTTCTCAGATAGAAAATGCTTTTCGGAAGGAACAACTGGATATTTTAGCAATGGCGGCCAGAGTAGTGAGCCTATATCTTGAGAACCAACGCCAATCCCAGGAAAACCGGAACAGAATCCAGCAGATGAAGACCCTGATTGACGTTTCGCGGCAAATTAACTCCACTCTTTTTCTCGATGAGGCTGTAAGGGCTGTCACCAGATCAACAAAAGAGCTCCTCTCATTGACCGAAGTTTTCGTTTTCCTCCTGGAAGATAACCGCGTTTCCCCCTTTGAACTCCAGGAAAACAAGTACGCGCGTTTATCCTTGAAACTCGCTGAGATCTTTAATTCAGTCCTTCCAGAGCTCAAAGAACAGCGCAAGCCCACCATTTACACGAATCTCCCCCAGGATTTCTTAAGCGCTTATTCCCTCTCGGGTGCTGGGCTTTTACCCATAATTTACCAGGATAAACTCCTGGGTTTCCTCGTGATTCTCCTTCCAGAGAAGAAGTCGCTCCTGCCTGAGGAACTCCTTGTGGCTCAATCCCTGGCTAACCAATGCGGTGTAGCCATTATGAACTCCCGGCTTTTTCTTGAGACTAGGCAAAAGGCAGAGGAATTCTCCTCCTTATTTGAGGTGGCTCAGACACTCATGGGTTCCATTAATGTGGAAGAGATCGTCTCCAAGGTTTTGGAAAGTGCCCAGAGGCTGGTTCAGGCTGATGAGGGCTTTATCTTTGAGTTAGTGAACGGGTCAGAGGAAATGCGCTGTATTGCCGCCAGTGGTTCCTATCAGGACCAGATAAAGAGCATGAAAATTAGGGTAGGGGAGGGTATCACTGGCTGGGTAGCAAAGGCCGGAGTGGGGGTGAACCTGGCGGAAGCAGAACTCGATCCCCGAGTGAAGCAAGTAAATGGCACTCCAGTGGAAGAGGAATCCCTGATTTCTGTTCCACTTAAGATCAAAGACGAGGTGATTGGAGTAATGACCGTTTACCGTCTGGGCCACCGTCCTTTTACAGAAAGCGAATTCCGCTTGATTACGATTTTCTCCTCCTTTGCAGCAAGCGCTATATACAACGCTCGCCTTTTCCAGAACGTCTCTGAGATGGCAATCACTGATTACCTAACGGGCCTTTATAACTACCGTTACTTCTTCCGCAGGTTGGAAGAAGAGCTGGCTTTTGCCCAAAGGCATTGCCAGAAGCTGGTTCTGGTTTATCTTGATTTGAACCATTTCAAGAAATACAACGACTTATACGGGCATAGGGAAGGGGATAAGATCCTGGCTAAGTTCGCTCGTCTGCTTAAAGAGAACGTCCGGGTATCTGACGTGGTATTTCGGTACGGTGGCGAGGAATTTGTAATCATTCTTCCCTCCACTGACGCCTTAGAAGCAGAGCAAATCATCGAGAGGCTGCATAAGAAAATTGAGGAATCATTCCCCCCAAATTTACAGGTCCCCATCAGCGCCTCGATTGGATACGCTGTATTCCCCACTGATGCTACAGACGGCGAAACCCTGCTGCGCATAGCGGATAGTCGCATGTACGCCCAAAAGGAATCCAAGAAAGCTATTTCGGTGTAGTTTGGCTGGGAAGTTTTTCGTCTGCGCCACACCGATTGGAAATTTAGAGGACGCTTCCTTCAGGTTAATTTCGGTTCTCCAGAGCGTGGACATGATATTAGCCGAGGATACCAGACGCACCGGTATACTGCTCAAGCATTTTAATATTCAGAAACCCATCAAGTGCCTGGAGAAGCACAGGGAAAAAACCATGCTTTCCTGGGTTTTAGAGCAGCTAAATTCCGGGAAAAAAATCGCTCTGGTTTCTGATGCCGGAACCCCGGGAATCTCTGATCCAGGTGGAGAGTTGATACCCTTTTTAATCAGGGAGAACATTGAAGTGGATTACATTCCTGGTCCTTCCTCGGTGATTGCTGCTTTAATCCTTTCTGGACTTCCCACTCACTCCTTCCTCTTTCACGCCTTTCCTCCCTCAAAACAGAGTGCACGCCGCCGTCTCTACGCAACCCTTTCCGAACTGAAAGCCACGTTGATTTTTTTTGAGTCCCCCAATCGCCTCACGAGCTCTTTAAAAGACATGCTTGAGGTTCTGGGAGATCGACAAGCAGCTGTTTGCAGGGAACTGACCAAGATGCATCAGGAAGTTCTCAGGGGTAGCCTGTCCCAGATAATTTCCATCGTATCCACGAGGAAAACGGTCAAGGGAGAAATTACGGTGGTGGTTTCGGGAAAGGCCCAAGGTTGACAGATATCCTCCCTGATGATAGTTTCTTTTTACTTTCAAGGATTGTATAGCCAGAAATTTGAGGAGGCTTAAAATATGCGAATCATAGTAAAAGGGAAGAACGTAAATCTCACTGAAGCTTTACACCAATATGCCGTCAAGAAGGTTCAGCGAGTAGATCGCTACTTCAACAATATTCAGGACGTGCTCGTAACGTTGAGCATGGAAAGAGGTCGTTTTGCGGCCGAAGCTACCATGCAAGTTTCCGGAGCCTTAATCAGGGCTGAGGAAAAGGACACTGACATGTATTCTGCCATTGACCGCATGGCGGATAAGCTGGAAAGACAGGTTAAAAGGCACAAAGAAAGGTTAACTCGGAAGGGGAAAGCGACTGCTCAAGGAGAGAGGGCGCTCCCGGTTGAAGAGGGGGAGTTTCTTTCTTCCGAAGAATCCAGGATAGTGAAGACGAAACGCTTTGCCCTAAAACCGATGAGCCCCGAGGAAGCGGTGGAGCAGTTAGAGCTTTTGGGCCATTCCTTTTTCGTTTTTCTGAACGCGGAATCCAACCAGGTCAACGTTGTGTACAAAAGAGAGGATGGAAACTACGGGCTGATAGAGCCCGAGATGGAATAGATGATTAAACTTCTGAAAAATTTGCTCTCTTCCAACGAAAGAGAGCTTAATCGTTATTGGCAAATTGTTGCCCGAATAAACGAATTGGAGCCTCGCTTCTTACAGGTTACTCCTGAGGAGGCTCCTCTCTTCACCGAACAGTTCAAAAAGCGGCTCGCCTCCGGAGAAACTCTTGACGACATCCTTCCCGAAGCATTTGCCCTGGTCAGGACGATAGCCCAGAAAACCATCGGGCTCAGGCATTTCGACGTGCAACTCATTGGCGGTATTGTCCTGCACGAAGGGAAAATCGCTGAGATGAAAACCGGTGAAGGTAAAACTCTGGTTGCTACCTTAGCCGCGTACCTAAACGCTCTGGAAGGAAAGGGCGTTCACGTGGTCACAGTCAACGATTACCTGGCGAAAAGGGACCGATTCTGGATGGGTCCGGTTTACGAAGCCTTAGGCTTAAAAGTGGGCTTAATCCTGCACGATTCCACGATAGCCCAACGCAAAGAAGCTTACGCTGCAGATGTCACTTATGGCACGAATAACGAGTTCGGTTTTGACTATCTGCGCGATAACATGGCCATTGATCTGGAGCATACCGTTCAGCGAGAGTTACATTACGGAATTATCGACGAGGTGGACTCCATCTTAATCGATGAGGCCAGGACCCCATTGATTATTTCCGGGCCTGCTGAGGAATCCACCGATCTCTACTACCGGGCGGCACAGGCGGCACGGAGGCTCGTAGAGGGCGAGGATTACGAAACTGATGAGAAGGTTAAAACCGTTTCCTTGACTCCTCAGGGAGCTAAAAAGGTAGAAAAATACCTCGGTCTAAACAACCTTTACGCCAGCGAGAATGTGGAATACCTCCGGCACATTAATGCTGCTTTAAAGGCGATTCGCCTTTTCCGCAGAGACGTGGATTACATCGTCAAAGATGGGGAAGTAGTCATTGTGGATGAGTTCACAGGGCGGCTGATGTTTGGGAGACGGTACTCCGACGGTTTACATCAGGCTATTGAGGCTAAAGAGGGACTTCGTGTGCGCCAGGAAAACCAGACCCTGGCCACAATCACCTTCCAGAATTACTTCCGCATGTACAAAAAGCTCGCCGGTATGACTGGAACCGCTTACACCGAAGAGGAGGAATTCCGGGCTATCTATAACCTGCCTGTGGTCGTAATTCCCACCAACAAGCCCATGGTCCGCAAGGACTTCCCAGATGTAATTTTCAAAACCGAAAGAGCAAAATTCAGGGCAATAGTTAACGAAATAAAGGAACTCTACAGTCAGAAAAGGCCAGTGCTCGTGGGCACGCGGTCAATTGAGAAGTCAGAGATTCTCAGCAGGATGCTCTCCAAGGAAGGAATCCCACATCAGGTGCTGAACGCCAAATATCACGAGAAAGAAGCTCAGATCATTGCCCTGGCTGGACAGCCCGGAACTGTGACTATCGCTACCAACATGGCTGGCAGAGGAGTGGACATTATTCTGGGTGATGGGGTTGCGGCCATGGGCGGGCTACATATCATTGGCACAGAAAGGCACGAATCAAGAAGAATTGACAACCAACTCCGGGGAAGGGCTGGTCGTCAGGGTGACCCCGGTTCCTCTCGCTTTTATCTTTCCCTGGAGGATGAGCTTCTCCGAATTTTCGGGGGATCCTCCGTGTCCATGTTTATGGATCGCCTGAAAGTCCCCGAGGATACTCCTATTGAGCATCCGCTTTTGACCAGGGCTATTGAGAATGCCCAAAAGAAGGTGGAGGCTCACAATTTTGAAATCAGGAAGCAACTCCTGGAATTTGATAACGTTCTCAACAAGCAGAGGGAAGTAATCTATGCGGAACGCAAGAAGATCCTGGAGGAGAGAAACATCAGGGAGCACGTCCTTGATATGCTGAACTCCGAGGTGGAGGAACTGGCTGACCTTCACATGAACCCCCATGCTTCCCGTGAGCAGTGGGATCTTGAGGGCTTTCTGAAATCCCTGGAGCAATTAATTGCTCAGCCTCTTCCACCCCTGGATGAAGACCTTTCGCGTTCCCAGCTAATCGAGTGGGCAAAGGAGAAAGCTCTTGAAGCCTATCGCAGGAAGGAAGCGGAGGTTTCAGAAGAGCTTATGCGGCAGATCGAACGATACGTTCTATTGCGCACGATCGATATCAAGTGGAAAGACCAGCTTTACTCCCTGGACTTCCTTAAGGAAGGTATCGGGCTCCGCGCTTACGGGCAAAAATCCCCACTTTTAGAGTATCAATTTGAGGCCTTTGAGATGTTCCAGGACATGCTGCGCCGGATTAAGGAAGATACCCTCAAGTTTTTGTTCAGGGTGCAATTGCAACCCGCCCCAAGGTCAGAAGCAAGGGTGGGAGCTCCTCAGAATCAGCCAAGGAAAGAAATGGCCAGAGCTTCAAGCCCTTCCCTGCCTGGAAGGAAGGAAAAAGCAAGTGAGCTCAACTTTCAGGGTGTGGGACGAAACGACCCCTGTCCTTGCGGCAGTGGATTAAAGTTCAAAAAATGTCACGGGAAAAACCAATAGATATCTCAGAGCTGAAAAAGCTCATTGAGACAAATTTAGAGCGGATGAGAGAACTTTGTTCCGCTTTTGATCTTAAAGAATTAAAGAAGAGGCGCAACCTCCTGGAAAAAAAGAGGTCCCAGCCGGATTTCTATAAGAGCGAGGAGTCCAGACAAATATTCCAGGAACTCGGGGAGCTGGAAGATAGCATTTCCCAGGCAGAGTTGCTTGAAAAGGAAATCTCCGAAGCGGAAACCTGGCTTCACTTAATTGACGAGGAGGATATTGCTTCTTTGTTTCCAGAACTTCAAGAAAAATTGGCCTACTGGGACCATCTGGTACACGAAACGGAACAGTCCCTTTACCTTAATGGCCCTTACGACCAGTCCGATGCTATTCTCTCGGTTCACGCTGGCGCCGGGGGAACGGATGCCCAGGACTGGGCAGAAATGCTCCTGCGCATGTACTTGAGGTGGGCTGAGAGGAAAGGATTAAAAGCGGAAGTTGTGGATGTTTCACCGGGAGAGGAGGCCGGAATCAAGTCAGCAACAGTTTTGATAAACGGGCGTCGCGCTTACGGTCTCTTGCGCAATGAAAAGGGAGTGCACAGGCTGGTGCGCATCTCGCCCTTTGACGCCAACAGGAGGCGCCATACCTCTTTTGCTCTTGTGGATGTGATCCCTCAGATCTCAAGTGAGGAGGTCAAGATCGACCCCGAGGATTTGAAAATTGAAACTTTCAGAGCCTCAGGGCATGGCGGGCAGAACGTCCAAAAAACCGATTCCGCTATTCGCATTACTCATATGCCTTCGGGAATAGTGGTTCAGTGCCAGAATGAACGCTCCCAGCTTCAGAATAAAAACACAGCCATGAAGATCCTCCTGGCTCGTTTGCACCAGAAAAAAGAGGAAGAGGAAAGGGAGAAGATCGCCCAGATAAGAGGAGAGTATCAAACAGCAGCCTGGGGAAATCAGATCCGCTCCTACGTCCTTCATCCTTACACCATGGTTAAGGACCACAGGACGGAGTACACGGTGGGCGATGTAAACCGGGTCCTGGATGGGGATATTGATAACTTCATCTGGGAAAACTTGCGGCGCTTGAAATCAAGTTGATATAATTTTTCAATGCGGAGGGTTGATTATGATTAAAAAGGGCTTAGCCCTGTTGATAATAGCGGTCTTTGCACTTTGGATTATTCTATTTGTTGGCCAGGCTACTGCGCAGAGTGAAGCTCCTGGTTCCAAAGAAGATCCGCTCATCACGAAAAGTTACGTGGATCAATTCCTTATTCCTCAAGTATTAGAGCTTAAAGCAGGGCAATCAGTAATTGGCCAGGCCGGCACGGAGTTCGTAGTGAGAGTAGGATCGACCTATTGCCTGGCTGACCCGGCAACCACTAAGGGTGGAATCGCAGATCTTACTGGGGGAGTGGACATTAAGCACATGGAGTCCATCCCTCTGAATCATCACCTGGTTGTCCCCCGATCTGATGGCAGAGGACTTCTTGCCCAAACCGATGTCGTTCTCCTAGTCTGGGGGCAATATCAGTTATTGGGTGAGTGATTTGCCGAAATTAGGGATTCCGATAATCGAATTACAAAATGTAACTAAAATTTATCCTCCAAAAATAGTGGCCCTGGACAACGTTACCTTAACCATTGAAAAGGGCGAGATGGCCTTTGTCATGGGCCCTTCCGGAGCCGGAAAATCTACCCTTTTAAAGCTCCTCTATCGTGCTACTGCGCCCACCCAGGGTAGAGTGATTGTGGATGGACACGACCTCTCCCGCTTAAGACAAAGTCAAATTCCTTACCTGAGAAGAAGTATTGGCACTGTTTTTCAAGATTATAAGTTGCTTTCCAGGCGTACCGTGGGAGAGAACGTCCTCTTCAGCCTGGAGGTTATAGGATTTTCGGACAAAGAGGCGCGGAAAAGAATGCGCTACGTTTTAGAGCTCGTGGGCCTGGAGGACAAGGTGAATTGCTTCCCTGAGGAGCTCTCTGGAGGAGAGCAGCAGAGGGTGAGCATCGCGCGGGCCCTGGCCAACAATCCACCTCTTTTCCTTGCTGATGAACCTACGGGCAACCTGGATTGGACAACATCCTGGGAGCTGATGCTGCTCCTGAAGAGGATCAATGAGAGTGGGACAACCATACTCATGGCTACTCACAACGAGGAAATAGTGCGCAAATTTAAATGCCACACAATTATGCTCGACCAGGGCAGAAAGGTTGGGGAGATCAATGGAGAAGATGATCAGGCTCCGCCGCCGCCATTTTGAGGGAATTTCCTTCCGTTTGACCAGGAAAGCCCTGGTGGAAGCATGGCTGAATATCAGAAGGAACGGGGCTTTCTCTATAGCGTGCATCGTAGTAGCAGGGATATCCCTTTTGATTTTCGGGCTCTTCCTTCTCCTTGATGGAAGCCTCAATAACCTGGTCCATAGCTTTGAGGAAAGAGTGGGCATCTCTGCTTATTTAAAGTCCACCGTTACTCCCTCAGAAGCTGCCTGGCTTCAGTCAAGAATTATCACCTGGCCTGAGGTGGATATGGTTAAATACGTCTCATCTGAGGAGGCCATGCAAACCTTGAAAGCAGACCTCACCGGATTCGAGGATGTTTTATCCACTCTTCCCCTGAACCCCCTTCCTGCCTCCTTGGAAATTAAACCAAAAAATCCCTCCCAGACGCTGAGCATAGTTTCCCAACTCAGGAATCTCCCCCAGGTTGATGACGTCCAGTATGATCTGGAGACGGTCTCCAAGCTAATAGCTTTCGCCAATTACTTCCGCATACTGGGACTCGTTGTCTCCTTGCTGTTTGTTTTTTCCACCTGGTTCCTGTTTTCTTCCTCCATCCGCATGACCGTTTACGCACGGAAAACAGAGATCGAGGTTATGAAGCTTGTGGGAGCCACGAACAACTACATCCGCTATCCCTTTGTTACCGAGGGCATTTTTTACGGGCTCACTGGCGCAGTAATTGCCTGTTTACTTCTCATTCCTATGCAATCAGCTCTTGTAGCCAGCCTTAACAGACTTGCGTTCCTGGCACACATTGCCCCGGATCAGGAGTTCCTTTTCTGGGTAATGTTAGCGCTCCTGGTACTCGGTTCCCTTTTAGGCGCTCTGGCTGCTAATATAAGCGTCAGGAGGTTTCTCACAGAATGAGACGCTTGATTATCTGTCTTCTGATCGCATTTCAGTTGATCGTTATCTTCGGGCTTCCTGTTCGGGGAAACGATCTCGAGGACTTAAAATCTGAATTAGAAGCCTACAAAGCCAGGCTGGAAGAAGTGCGGCAGAGGTTAGAAGAAGTTCAATCCCACCAGAGCGACATTTTAAATCAGCTCGACGAAATAAACCGCCAAATGTATGACCTGGAAGCGGAATACACCTTTTACCAGACCAAGTTGGTTCAGGTCTCGGATACCATAGAGCAGGCCTCGCAATCAATTGCTAAAAAGGACGCAGAAGTCAAGGTAATCGAAAAAGCCTTGAAGGAAAGACAGGACTTGATCATGCAGCGGATCGTAGCCCTTTACCGCCTGAATCGGGGGCGATATTTAGAGATCATCTTTTCTTCCGAAGATTTTCAACAATTCCGAAACAGGATTGCCTATTTTCAGAGGGTTTTCAAGGAAGATCAAGCCCTTCTGGAACAAACAAAACAGCTCATCGGCCAGTTGAACATTGATAAGAAACAGCTTGAGGAACAGAAAGCCTTACTTTTAAGGCAGCAGGAACAGTACGCGCTTTTAAAGCAAAAAGCTGAAGAGGAACAAAAGAAATTAGAGGATGAATACTTTAACAAGAAAGCTGACTTAGTCTCCCTGGCGCTGGAACAGAGCCAGCTCGAAGGAGAGGAATCGGAATTAGTTCAAGCCATAGAAGAGGACCAGGCTTATATCGAGCGTTTGCTGGCTACTACCACTTACGTGTACACAGGGGAGCCATCAGAAGCTGGCCTGATATGGCCTGTAAGCGGAAATATCACTTCCTATTTCGGATATAGATCATGGGGGGATTTCCATAGAGGAATAGACATTGGGGCTGCCTACGGCACTCCGGTGGCGGCTGCAGCCGATGGAATCGTCGTTGCTGCGGAATACCGCGGGACTTACGGGAACATGATCCTCATTGCACATGCCGGGGGCATTTCCACAGTCTACGCTCATCTTTCAGGTTTCGCCGTAGGACCCGGTGATACGGTCTCCCAGGGGGAAGTCATCGGCTGGGTGGGGATGACCGGTCTCACTACTGGACCTCACCTCCATTTTGAAGTTCGTGTTGGCGGTGAGTTCGTTGATCCATTAGAATGGTTACCATGAGCAAGAACAAAGAGTTGAAAATAAAAACGATAGCCGCTGCCCTGGTTTTAGCGATCGCCTGCTTTTACCTGGGATATTTGTTTGCTCCCAGTTTAAAGGCAAATATTTCCGCTCCTTCCGGCGTAAAGTTTACTGAGGAGGACTGGAAGCTCTTCTCTGAAACTCTGGGCACAATTCAGGACGAATACCTCGAAAAGGATATTCCCTCTTCTCAATTAATGAACGGGATCCTGAAAGGCCTGGTAGGTTCCTTAGGTGATCCTTACAGTCAGTACCTTGATCCCAAATCTTACCAGGAATGGAACTCGGAAGTTACAGGAACCTATGGCGGTGTAGGAATGGAGATAGGAGCCAAGGATTCCAAGGCCACTGTCATCTCAGTATTCCCCGGCTCTCCGGCTGAAAAAGCAGGAATTCGCTCTGGAGATCACTTTGTCAAAGTGGATGACAATTATGTAGAGGGCCTCTCTATCTCGGAAATTGCTTCCAAGGTGCGGGGAGAACCTGGAACCAAGGTGAAATTGCTTTTAGAGAGAAACGGAGAACTGTTAGAGTTCACCTTGACCAGAGAGTTGATCACCGTTCAAACCGTCTCCTACCGCGTGGTTAAGGACCAGATAGGCTATATTCAGCTCCTTGGTTTTAAGGAACAGACTGCTCAGGATTTTGGCAATGCGCTGGAACAACTTAGCAGGCATGGTGTAACCAAATTGATCTTGGACCTCAGGCAGAACCCGGGAGGACTGCTTTCCTCCGTTATAGACGTGGCGAGTTACCTCATTCCCAGCGCCCAAACAATCGTCATCATAGAGGATCGCAACGGGGATACGAAGTTTTCTCGATCCGACCCCTTTACTCCCAAGTACTCCTTTGAAAAAATTGTCGTGCTGGTAGACGGGGGTACAGCGAGTGCAGCCGAAATCCTGGCGGGAGCTCTTCAAGATCACAAGCTGGCAACCCTGATCGGCCAGACCACATTCGGCAAAGGGATAGTTCAAACCGTAACCCCTCTCTCCCAGGGAAGCGCTGTAATCCTCACCACCTCAAGATACCTTACCCCTTCCGGGAGATCCATTCACAAGATTGGAATCAGCCCGGATATAGAAATGGTCTCAACGCCTCAGGATCTGGAGCAAGGAAAGGATCCGGTTTTTGATAAAGCCCTGGAGATTTTGTCTGTCAGTTAACCTTTTTAAATGACCAAGACGCTTAAAGAGACCAGGGAAGAGCAGGAGAAAGCTATCCTCCTTTCTTGCGAGCTTCCCTCAAGAGACGAGCAGGACACCTGGAACTTGCTTTACGAGCTTAAAGACCTTGTGGCCTCAGCGGGAGGAGCAGTTCTGGATTATGTAATTCAAAAGAGGGAAGCTATCGACCCGCGCTTTTATCTGGGGAAGGGCAAGATGGAGGAAGTTCGGAATTTGCTCAAACAATTAGGGGCAAACATGGTAGTTTGCGATGACGAGCTCACCCCTTCTCAGGTACGCACTCTGGAAAATTTCCTTCAAATTAAAGTCCTGGACCGAAGCCAGATAATCCTTGACCTCTTCGCTCGTCGTGCTCAATCCAAAGAAGGAAAGATTCAGGTCGAGTTAGCGCAACTGGAGTACCTTTTACCCAGGCTGGCTGGAGGCAGAAAATGGCTTTCCAGATTAGGGGGCGGAATTGGCACAAGGGGCCCCGGAGAGACTAAGCTGGAGCTTGATCGCCGGTTAATGAGGCAGAGAATTCACAAGCTCAAAGAGGAATTGAAAGAGGTCAAAAAGGAAAGGGAAATTTTGCGCAGAAGCCGCAGGCGCAAAAACTTCTTCATTGTTAGTCTTTTAGGATACACTAATGCCGGAAAATCAACCCTTTTTTCTGCTCTTACGGGGCAGGAGACGGTCATTTCCCCGCGTCTCTTTTCCACCCTGGATCCCAAAGTGCGCTTGCTCAAGGGCTCGAGCAATATCCTTATTTCCGATACAGTAGGGTTTATTAGAAAAATCCCTCATCACCTGTTTGCTTCCTTCCGGGCTACGCTGGAGGAAGCACAAGAAGCGGATCTACTTCTTTTAGTGGTTGACGGTTCTGATACTAAAGCCCAGGAGCATATTCAACTTGCCCGCGAAATTATGGAAAATCTGGAGCTCTCTGATAAACCCACTTTAACTGTAATTAACAAACTGGATTTAATTACCTCCGGTCCCTGGTTGGATCTACTCTTAAGGACTAATCAACCTGCACTGGCAGTCTCGGCGCTCAAAGGGGATGGTCTGGGAGATTTAATTCAAAAATTCAAGGAAATGGGGTTCCGAAACAAGGATGTTCTCCCTAATTTCAAATAATTTTGATCCCCGGTTACTTAAAATCGCTCATGATGCCGAAGAAAGAGCTATATCTCACTTTCCCTCCCTGGAGCGGGTAAGGAGAGCAAACTTCTTTAAAGTAGTTTCCGGATTTCAAAAAGCAGGAGTGTCAGAATCTTCCCTCAAGGGGTCCTCTGGTTATGGCCTGGGGGACTTCGGCAGGGAAGCATTAGAGATAGCCTTCGCTCATTCTCTCGATGCCCAGGATTCCCTGGTGCGCATGCAGTTTGTCTCCGGAACTCACGCTATAGCTACCGCGCTTTTATCTCACCTTCGGCCGAAAAACCTGATTCTTTGCCTCTCCGGGAAGGCCTACAGTTCCCTTTTACCCACTTTTTCTCACCTTGAAGAATCGGGAGTAAGGGTCATAATCAACAGTGATCATCAAGATCCTGTGGATTTCGCTGGCCGTTATCCTGATGCCCGGGTTCTCTATTTACAACGTTCCATTGGTTATCAACCGGGACCTTTAAAAAATTCTTTCGATTTCTTTGAGATCATCTCCGCCCTTAAAAAGCTTTTCCCTTCCTCACTCTTAATTGTGGACAACTGCTACGGGGAATTCGTTCGGGAAAAGGAACCAACAGCGTACGGGGCTGATCTGATCTGCGGCTCTTTAATTAAAAACCCTGGAGGCGGTCTTGCTCTGGGAGGAGGTTATATCGCGGGAACGGCCGAAGCTATGCGCCCAATTTTCGATCATTTCTTCGCCCCCGGGTTAGGAAAAGAGCTGGGGGCCACAGAGGGCCAATTGAGGAACCTCTTTCAAGGACTATATTTCGCGCCTTTTACAGTATGCGAGGCCTTAAAGGGCGCAGTCTTTTTTTCCTATTTTTTTCAGGCGCTGGGTTTTCAAGTTTATCCCGAGCCCCAGGCGCCAAGGAACGACATCGTTCAGGCTATTATGCTGGGTTCCAGAGAGAGGCTGCTCGCTTTTGCCAGAGGGATTCAGAAAGCCAGCGCGCTTGATCACCAGGCAGTGCCGATCCCCCAGAGATTGCCCGGATATGAGGAAGAGGTGCTCATGGCAGGAGGGACATTCGTATCCGGAGCTTCATTGGAGCTCAGTTTTGACGCGCCGATAGCGCCACCATATATGGGATACCTTCAAGGCGGTTTGATCTTCGATCACGCCGTGCTGGGAGCGCTGGTGGCTGCCCAGGAACTGCTCAAGCAGGGATTACTCCCTAAATGATGCGGAAAAGGCCAATTACCTTGCCCAGGATGAGCACATCCTTTGTAACGATGGGTTGATATTTAGGATTTGCGGGCTCAAGCACAATTTCAGCCTGAGATTTTTTAAACCTTTTGATCGTGGCCTCATCATCAATTAAAGCCACCACGATATCTCCATTTTCCGCCTGCGCTTGCCGGCGCACAATCACGTAGTCCCCCTCTTGAATCCCCGCCTCCACCATGGAGTCTCCCTTTACATTGAGAACAAAACAATCGGCCCCTCGGAAGACTTCGGGTAAGGGAAAAAAGCCAATCCACTCCTCTTGAGCAAGGTTGGGTTGCCCAGCCCTTACTCTGCCAACCAGGGGGACCCTGGGAACGGAGCTGGAAATTCCTATAACCTCGATAGATCGACTTTTGAAAGGAGTCCTCCTGATGTAACCCTTCCTTTCCAGCATCGCCAGTTGTGCGTGAACTGAGGATGTGGATCTAAGACCCACAGCATTACAGATCTCTCGCACAGAAGGCACTCCTTGCCCCCTTGAGACCTTCTGCGTTAGAAATTGAAGTATTTTTTGCTGGATTTCAGTTAATTTTTCCATCAGGCAAATAAATAATAAGTAAAAAGTCCTTGGGGCACAAGTTTTTAATAAGAATTCTTTGACAGGAATTTTAAGGGTTTTTAAGATAAACAGGATGGCAAAATTAGATGTTGGGAAAACCCTCTATAACGCCCGCACCTCCAAGGGAATTATCCTGGAAGAGGTGGAAAAGGCTACCCATATTAGATTGAACTACCTTTTAGCAATTGAGGAGAACAGGTTTCACGAAATTCCCGCTCTGGCCTACGTACGCGCTTACGTAAGAAAGTACGCGGAGTTTTTGGGCCTTGACCCCGCTCCTCTCCTTTCAAGTATCGAAGACACAGTCCCAGCCTCGTATCTTTTGGATCTTCCCTCCCCACCTCGGAAGGAGAGGCTCTTTTATCGCAGAAAAAACCCGCTCCGATCCTTTTTATTAATTTCAGGGGCAGCCCTTCTATGTTTCCTTTTGATCCTGGTTTTTCTTGACTTGATTCTCCCAAAAGGTAACCTGGAAACTACCGTTTCTCCCTCCGCTTCCCCCTCTGAGATTAGCCCGCTTCCCTCCTCAACTTCTGCAAGCACCACTAAACCGTCAGAAGTGGTAACCACTCCCACTCTGAGTTCTCAACCCACCCCACCTGGGAAAATAGTTCAACTTCAAGTTCAGGCTGTGAATCAGGGGACCATTGAAGTGATAATTGATGGAAAGGTCCAATTCCAGGGAGAACTTTCGCCCGGGCAAAAGGGCACCTGGAGGGGAGAAAGCTTTATCTTGCATTTCGATGACCCCCAGAATTTCAAACTATTTATTGAAGATCAAGAGATCTCTCCTGGCACGGATACCACTTTCCAATGGCCATAACTAAGGGTAAAAAACCGGAAAAAGTTTCCCTGATCAACCTGGGTTGTCCCAAAAACCAGGTTGATGGAGAAAGGCTTTTTGCCGATTACGCCCAGAAAGGTTACGCAATCACGGAGCCAGAGGAATCCGATTTGCTTTTAATTAATACCTGCGCATTCATAAAACCCGCTGTAGATGAAAGCATGAGCTTCATCAGGCAAGCAGTTAAGTGGAAGAAGCAAGGAAGGCTGAAAAAGATTATAGTCCTGGGCTGTCTTCCCGAAAGGGTAGGGGAGGAGCTCAGAGAACAATATCCTGAAATTGATAGCTTAATTTATAAGGACACCACTTGTTCCTTAGAGGAAAAAGGGGCTCCCAGGGTCCTTACCACTTTCCCCTACGCTTACTTGAAAATCGCCGAAGGGTGTAACAGGGAATGCACTTTCTGCTTGATTCCTCACCTCCGGGGAAGATATCGCTCCCTTAAGCTGGAACCCCTCCTTGAGGAAGCAAAAGATCTAAAGGAGATGGGGGTTCAGGAGCTTGTGCTCGTGGCTCAGGACACTACCTTTTGGGGCCTTGATTTAAAGGGAAAACCCCTTCTGATTAAGCTTCTGGATGCCATCTCTCGGATTGGTTTCCCATGGATTCGCCTCCTTTATCTTTATCCTCAACTTATCGACGAGGAGTTCTTAACTTCATTGAAATCCATTCCTGGAGTGGTTCCTTACCTGGACATTCCCTTGCAGCATGTGGATTCTAAGATCCTCGCTTCGATGAGAAGAGGCCAGAGGGAAAAGGAGGTTCGTAAGCTTGTTGAGCTTGTGCGCACCATCTGGCCTCAAGCCGCCTTGCGCTCTACTTTTATCGTGGGCTTTCCCGGCGAGCGAGAAAAAGAGTTTCGAAAGCTTGTGGACTTCATTCAAGAAGTTCGCTTTGAAAGGCTGGCCGTTTTCCCCTTTTATCCAGAAGAAGGAGCCGAGGCTAAATCTTTTCCAGATCAGGTGGAAGAGAGGGAAAAACTCGTCCGCTACAATGAAATTTTAGCCCTGCAAAAGGAAATTTACCGTCAAAAGAACAAGAAGCTTTTGGGAGGCACGGAGCTCGTCCTCATTGACCGAGTGGAGGGGGATTACGCCATCGGGCGCACATACAGGGATGCCCCTGAGATAGACTGCCTGATAAAGATTAAAGCGAATCTTTCTCCTGGGGCTTTTTATCCAATTCGCGTTACAAAGGCCAACATTTATAGTTTAATAGGAAAAATAGACAAGGAGGGCGGAGATGGAAAAAAGAGCTCATTTCGGACCAGCGAAACCGATCGGGCCGTATTCTCCAGCGATTGAAGTTAACGGTTTTCTTTTTGTCTCCGGCCAGATTCCCCTGAAAGAGGATGGCTCGCTCCTTTCCGGGGATGTGGGCGCTCAAGCGGAGTTGGTTTTAGAAAACATCAAAGGACTATTGGAACAAGCAGGATGTTCCCTGACCCAGGTAGTAAAAACTACCATCTACCTCAGTGACATGCAGGACTTTTCTATCGTGAATAACGTTTATTCCAGATATTTCGAGGAACCCTATCCGGCACGAACAACCGTCCAGGTCGCCGCTCTTCCCCGGGGTGCTAAAATAGAGATCGAAGTAGTCGCCTTTAAGGGAAGATAAGGAAAGTGTACGAAAGTTTTTGGGGCCTAAAAGAACAGCCGTTCGGTACCACTCCCGATCCTGCTTTTTTCTACCTCAGTCCTCAACATGAGGAGGCACTGGCCAGAATAAAATACGCCATTCTTTCCCGCAAGGGCCTGGCTATGCTCACAGGAGCCATAGGAACGGGAAAGACCACATTGACCAGGGCTCTACTCATGCAGATGAAGAATATCAAACACGCTGTGCTCCTTAACCCTAAGAATACCCCGACTCAGCTTCTGAAGGATGCCGCCTATGAGTTTGGCTTCGAATTAGTACCCCGGTTCAAACGGGACATCGTAGTGCTTTTAAGAAAGTTCGCTCTTCAGCAATTAGAGGAGGGTGTTTATCTGGTCATCATCTTAGATGAAGCCCAATTAGTTTCTAGGGAATCCTTAGAGGAGATTAGGCTGCTCACAAACTGGGAAACTAACAAGGAAAAGCTGTTCACGGTGATCCTGGTTGGCCAGCCAGAGCTGGAAAGAAAGCTGAGGAAAATTCCCCAGTTGAACCAGAGGATTGTGATCCGGGCTCAGCTTGGGCCTTTGAACGACAAGGAGACCCTGGAGTATATCGTTTACAGGATGAGGGTTGCCGGTGCCCCTCTTTTCCCTTTTCAGCAAGATGCGGTGAAAGAAATATACAATTATTCCGCGGGAATCCCCAGATTGATTAACATGATCTGCGATATGTGTCTGCTTGAGGGGTACATCAGGCGCACCAAGACGCTCACGAGCCAAATTGTTCAGGATGTAGTCAAAGACCTGGGAGGTGTTTTAGAAGATGCCAAGGTTTAGTGATTTAATGCGTGAAGAGAGAAAGCAAAAGGCCGAAGTTCCTGATAGGACGCATCCTGCACCCACAGAGGCCACGGAGAAAATTATTGCCTTCCTTTATCAGCATCAGGTGCGCTGGATAGACCAGATAGCCAAGGAGTGCAAAGCCCGCGGTGGAAAGCAACTCTGGCGCGGTGAGGTAATCCGAGGATTGATCGAAGGGTTGATGGGGCAGCACCTGGATTTGAACGGGGTTCAGGACGAAAGGGACCTCGCTTTAAGGGTGAAGGAGCTTCTAATCTCGAAGTGAATTTCCAGCAATTTGTGGTAGCTATTGACGGGCTTGCGGCCTCAGGCAAGAGCACCATTGCGATTGCTGTTGCTCGTCATTTCTCCTGGGAGCGATTGGATTCCGGTTCCTTCTATCGCTTTGTGACCCTTTATTTCTTGAAGAATCGCATTAACTGGAAGGATGAATACGCCCTAAAAAGAGAGTTGGTAGGGCTCCGTTTTGATTACCGTCCCCCAGACCACTACCTTGAGGGGGTAGTGGTTACAGAGCTCCTCCGTTCTCCCGAGATAGAGAAGTACGTCTCGGAGGTAGCCAAGATTCCTGTTGTGAGAGAGAAAGTGAATAGTTTTCTCAGGGAGTATGCCACCGGGAAAAAGATCGTAGTGGAAGGCCGAGACATAGGGACAGTGGTTTTTCCGGAGGCTCAGGTGAAAATTTTTCTTGTAGCTCGGGAAGAAATCCGTGCACAGCGCAGAGCTGCTCAGAATAAGAGGCTTCCTTTTCCTAGATCGGATGCGGAAGCGGAAGAAAACATCCGTCTGCGTGATTCCATTGACTCCACGCGAGACGTCGCTCCTACACGCCCAGCCGAAGACGCCGTAATCATTGACACTTCCTCTCTGAGCCTGGACGAGACGATTGACCTGGTAATCAAACTGATTGAGGAAAGGATGAGCTAAGTGCTCCCAAAGGTCCTGATCGTAGGAAGACCCAACGTAGGTAAGTCCGCCCTTTTCAACCGCATTGTGCGCTCCCGGAAGTCCATCGTGCATGAGGAACCGGGAGTGACCAGGGATTTGCTTCAGGCTGAGGTAGAATGGAACGATAAGCACTTTCTTTTAATTGATTCCGGAGGGCTAGATCTGGATGCTTCCGATGCCGTCAAAGTCAAAGCCCAGGAGATCCTGCTCAATATGATGAGGGAAGTAGACCTGATCCTTTTCGTCTTGGATGCCAGAGAGGGAGTTATGCCCTTAGACCAGGAGGTTTCACGGATAGTTCGAGAAAGCAGAAAACCGGTGATCCTGGTTGCCAATAAAGTGGATACCATATTGCAGGCGAACACCGCTTTAGCCTTCTACTCCTTAGGCTGGGGAGACCCCATTCCGGTATCCGGGCTGAACGGTTTTAATATAGGCGAACTTCTTGATGAAATATCTCAGCGCCTGCCTGAGGCCATCCCCCCGACAAGGAGATTGGTTGGGAAGGTAGCTATCGTGGGGCGCCCGAACGTTGGCAAATCCGCCTTGCTCAACGCCCTTTTAGGACAAGAGAGGGTGATCGTGAGCGAAATTCCGGGAACTACCCGGGATGCCATCGACACTTACTGGGAAACACCTAACGGTATCTTTCTCTTAATTGACACAGCGGGGATCAAAAAGAAAAGCAAAATCAGTACGGATTTAGAATATTTGAGTAATTTACGCGCCCAGGAAGCCATCTCCAGGTGCGACCTGGCACTTCTTGTAATTTCCGCTGAGGAAGGAATCATGGCCCAGGATCGGAAAATAGCGGGTATGATCCAGGAAGCAAAGAAGGCCTGTATCGTGGCGGTGAATAAGTGTGATCTCGTGGATTTTAATCCTAAAAAAGTGACGCAATTCAAGGAATACATGGCCAAAGAACTTGATTTTTTGGCGTTTGCGGAGTCCATCTTTATTTCCGCAAAGAGCGGAATGAATTTAGATAAGTTAACGCCTTTGCTGGTGGCAGTTCTTTCCAGTTACCGGAGGCACTTTGCCACCAGCCTATTGAATAAAATGATTGCCGAGATTACCCTGGCGCACCCTCCGCCTCAGGCTCCAGGGAAGGAGTTTCGGATATATTATGTGACCCAGAAGTCAGTAGCTCCGCCAGTCTTCCTCTTTTTTGTGAACAAGGCGGAAAATCTACACTTCTCCTATGAACGCTACTTAAAAAACCAACTGATTAGCAGGCTTGGTCTGATTGGGACCCCGATTTTCTTTGAGCTGCGCTCAAAGCGCAAAACCCTTGCAGGAAAAAAACCTTAATGCTAACATATTTTTGGTTCGGGGCGTGGCGCAGCTTGGTTAGCGCACCTGTCTGGGGTGCAGGTGGTCGGAGGTTCGAATCCTCTCGCCCCGACCATTTAATTTTCTAAGACAGGAATGACAGGCAAAAATGAGTAAAAAATATGATCTAATAATTGTCGGTGCTGGCCCAGCTGGAATCTTTACCGCTATTGAGTTGACCAGGGCCAATTTGCCCATAAACGTCCTTCTTTTGGAAAAGGGTAAGGAGATAGACGAGAGAACCTCCTTAATCTCCGGTTGGGGCGGGGCGGGGGCTTTCTCCGATGGAAAGTTAACCTTGTCCCCTGAGATCGGAGGGTACCTCAGGGATTTTCGAGGACTGGAAGAAGCTCTTAGCCTGATCCATTATGTGGATCAAATCTATCTTGAATTTGGGGCCCCCTCCACAATTTATGGCACAAATGAAGATGAATTAAGCAATCTTTCCCGGAAAGCAGCCCTGGCAAGCTTGCGCTTTATCCCCTCACGTATCAGACACCTGGGTACTGATAACTGCAAAAACATCCTCAGAGGGTTCCGTGATTACCTCAAAGAGAAGGTGGAAATCCGCACCGGTGTCCAGGTAACAAAAATTCTCACCGAAAACGGCAAAGCCAAGGGTGTGGAGATCGCTGATGGTGAAGCCATTGAAAGCGATTTTCTGGTCGTGGCACCCGGGAGAGAGGGCGCAGCCTGGTGGGTAGAGGAATGCCGCCGCTTGAATTTGACTATGGCGCGAAACCCGGTAGATGTGGGAGTTAGGGTTGAGGTTCCTGCAGCTGTCCTTGAACCCTTAACCAGTGTTTCCTTTGAGGCTAAGTTAGAGTACTTTAGCAAGTCGTTCGATGATCGGGTACGTACCTTCTGCATGTGCCCGTACGGAGTGGTGGCCATGGAATCCTCGGAGGGGATAATAACGGTCAACGGCCACAGCTATGCTAACCGCAAGACCGAGAACTCGAACTTCGCTATTCTGGTTTCCACCCGTTTTACCGACCCCTTCAAAGAACCTATAACCTACGGCCGTTATATTGCGCGCCTGGCAAATCTCCTTGGAGGAACCGTGATCATCCAGAGGTTGGGGGACTTAGAATCCGGGCGCCGCTCCACTAAGGACAGAATCGCCCACGGGATTGTCACACCCACCCTGAAAGAGGCTACTCCGGGAGACCTCTCCTTCGTTCTCCCGTACAGGTACCTTACTGATATTCTGGAGATGATTAAAGCGATTGATTTCCTCGCTCCGGGATTAGCTTCCCGCCACACTCTCCTTTATGGGGTGGAGGTGAAATTCTACTCATCGCGTCCTAAATTGAATTCTGTCCTGGAAACCGAGATACAAAATCTCTTTAACATTGGAGATGGAGCGGGAGTTTCTCGCGGTTTGATCCAAGCTTCTGCTTCAGGGGTGGTTGCCGCAAGGGAGATCGCCCGGCGCATTACAGGAAAAGAGGGATAAAATATGCCTGCTACAGTTTTAATCGGGCTGGGTTGGGGAGACGAGGGAAAGGGGAGGATTATTGATTTCCTCGCTCCTCAACATGACTATGTGGTTCGCTTTAATGGGGGTCCTAATGCCGGCCACACTGTGAAGGTTAACAGTCGAATTTTCCGCTTTCACCTCTTGCCTTCCGGTATGCTCTATCCCGATAAAACCTGCGTAATTGCCAATGGAGTGGTTCTGGACATAGACACCATGCGCAGAGAACTGGATGAGGTGAAAAGCAGCCAGGAGAAGCACGCACAGCTTTTTGTCAGTGATCGCTGCCACTTGATTCTTCCCTATCACAAAATGCTCGATCTGGCCGAGGAAAAGGTAAGGGGGAAACGCAAGTTAGGAACAACAGGACAAGGGATCGGTCCCGTTTTTGCGGATAAAGTAGCCCGAAAGGGAATCAGGGTGTGCGAGCTTTACGACCCCGTTTACCTCAAAGACAAGCTGGAGAATATCCTCCAGGAGAAAAACAAAATCCTCACCTTGATCTTTGGGGAAAATCCCTTGAAGCTTGAGGAGGTCTACGAAAAACTGCTCAGGGATGCGGAGTTTCTCAGACCATTTGTCACCGACACCCTGATCCTTCTTCAAAAAGCTTACCGCGAAGGAAAATCCATCCTGCTCGAGGGAGCCCAGGGTGCCTTACTGGATCACGAATTGGGCACCTATCCTTTTGTGACCTCAACTTCTCCCATGGCGGGAATGGTTTCTCTGGGATGCGGTTTAGGACCGCATCAAATCGATAGAATCATGGGTGTAGTTAAGGCCTATGCCACCAGGGTGGGTACCGGACCATTTCCCACTGAGCTGAAAGAGGAAATAGGTCAATACCTCCGGGATAGGGGAGGGGAGTATGGGACAACTACTGGCCGCCCCAGAAGATGTGGCTGGTTCGATGTCCCCGCGATTAAATACGTAATCTACCCTAATTCCCCAGATGAATTAGTGCTCACCAAGCTCGACGTTTTAAGCGGACTGGAAGAATTGAAGGTCTGCGTGGGATATAGATTTGAAAGTCGTCTGATCGAAGGCTTACCAGCTTTTGCTGAGGCTTTTGATCGGGTAGAACCGATTTATGAGACTTTGCCCGGGTGGCGAGAGGATATCTCTCAAGCGAGAAAGCCGCAGGATTTGCCTAAAGGAGCTTTGGAATACATTAAGTTTCTGGAACAGGCCTTAGGTAAAAGGATCTCTTTGGTTTCCGTTGGTCCTGCTCGGGAACAGATGATAGCTCTGGAGTGAGAGCTGCATTCAGGAGGTTTCAGGAGGTGGAAAAATGATCAGAATGCCAGCAGTAGCTGGTGCTTTTTATCCTTCCAAGCCGGATGTACTCAAGCATCTGATCGTTCAGTGCTTCCAGCACAGGCTTGGTCCAGGAAATGTCCCTGTACTACATTCCCCGCCTAAAGGCGAGCTTTTCGGTTTGATCGTTCCTCACGCGGGCTACATCTACTCAGGTCCCATTGCCGCCCATTCTTATAGCCGTTTAGCCGAAAACGGGTTTAGATGGGTTTTACTTTTAGGGCCCAATCATACGGGAATAGGAAGGGAATTCTCAATTATGTCGCAGGGGTCCTGGCGTACCCCATTAGGGGATATCGGGATAGAGAGCGGGAAAGCAACGCTTTTGAAAACTATCCCCCAGATCGAGGAAGATCACTCTGCACACCTTCGCGAGCACTCCCTCGAGGTTCAGCTTCCCTTCCTGCAGTTCTTATCCCCTGAAGCTTTTTTTGTTCCCATTTGCGTTTCCTCCATGGATTTATCTGAAATTAAAGCGGTGGGAAAAATGGCCGGGGAATTGCTTAAGGAAGATAAGGATGCAGTAATTTTAGCTTCCACGGATTTATCGCACTACCATTCGCATGCCACCGCCATTAAGCTGGATAGCATGGCGATTGAAGCTATTGTAAATCTGGATAGCGATCTCCTCTGGGAAAGGGTGCACAAAATTCCTATCACCATGTGCGGATACGCACCGGTAATTATTCTGCTTGAAGCTTGCAAGGCTGCAGGGGTCAAAGAAGGAAAACTTTTGAAGTACGCTACCTCAGGGGATACTGGTGGTGATTTTTCTCAGGTCGTGGGTTATGGCGCCATAGCTTTTTTCAAATCTTAACAGAATCTTAACAGTACCTTCCCCTAATTTTTTAAAATCTACGCTTTAATCAATATAGAACAGACGCGAAAGGAGGAAAAGAAATATGAGGCTCATAGAAAACTTAAAATTAAATAAAGCAAAAGCAACCCTGGCTTTGGTGCTTGTGCTTTTAATATTTCTTCCTGCTTGCGCCGCTCAACAGGGCACTGGTTTCTCAGGACCCAGCCCATTGACCCCTACCACCACGGCCACTACCTCTACGGAAATCACGCCCTGGACCCAGCAGCCTACCCAGGAACCTCAGGGATACACCGAGGCTACCCAGGATGCTATCACGGCTGCTGTGGAAAAGGTAGCACCAGCAGTGGTGTTCATCGACACCAAGTATCAGGTTCAAACACCCTTCGGGTTCCCGGACTTCTATTATCCCTTCTTCCAACAGCCCGAACCTCAGGAAGGCCAGGGCTCTGGGGTAATAGTAGATGGGAAAAACGGGTATATTATGACTAATGCACATGTGGTAAGGAACGCGGTTGACATACGAGTAACCCTTCCCGATGGTAGGTCCTTCCAGGGGAAAGTCGTGGCCTCGGATTCTATTTCTGACATCGCAGCAGTGAAAATCGACGCCACCAACCTTCCCGAGGCCAAGCTAGGCGATACATCCAATCTGAAAGTTGGATCCTGGGCCATTGCTATCGGAAATCCTTACGGCTTTGAGAACACTGTCACTGTGGGTGTGGTAAGTGCACTGAATCGCACCCTCACAAATCCCGAAACCGGACGCCCTCTGCAGGATTTGATTCAGACGGATGCCGCTATCAACCCCGGGAACTCCGGCGGTGCCTTGGTGAATATCAAGGGGGAAGTGATTGGTATCAATACCGCGATCATTACCTATGCCCAGGGAATGGGTTTTGCCGTGGACATTAACACAGCAAAGCAGGTTTTCAGCGACCTGATTACCAAAGGTCAGGCCATTCGCCCTTGGATTGGAATCACCTATTCCAAGATCACTGCGGATACCGCTAAGAAACTTCAGCTCCCCGATCAAATGGGTGTCGTGGTCGTGGAAGTCATGAATGGAAGCCCAGCCCAGAAAGCAGGGGTTCAAGTGAACGACGTCATCAAAGCAATCGATGGAACCCCGATATATCATTTGGATGACCTGCGCAACGTAATCAGGAACAAAAACGTGGGCGACCAGGTTTCCCTGACCATCTGGAGAAATGGTTCCACCCTTACCATCTCGCTCAAGCTTGAACAGATGCCCTCTGAGCTCCCCTGATACTTGACAAGGTGAGCCTGATTGGCTTAAATTAAAATATTCTTCAGGTTTGCCTGGAGGAGAGTTTTCGAGTAAGTTCGGAGGAAAATTGGATGACCGAAGGAAAAGTTAAGTGGTTCAACGCTCAGAGGGGGTTTGGCTTTATCGAGTTGGACAACGGGAAGGACATTTTTGTACATCATTCAGCGATTAAGATGGATGGGTACAGAACCCTTGAACCCGGAGATCATGTTCAGTTTGACATCGTGGAAGGCCCAAAGGGTCCCCAGGCAGCTAACGTGATGAAGGTCAAGTAAACTCCCTCAGGCTCTCGGTTGCTCCAGTTTTCCACCGTTCTTATAGCAGCGAGGGCAGAAGGTAGAGAACCAGAACGCAAAACCCCTGGCAAGAGCACCAGGGGTTTTGATTTAAACGGAATAAAATTAGATTATGAGAGCATTTGAGCCATCTTATTTGAAGCTTTATGGCACTGGAGAACTTGAAAAGAGGGTAGGGGAGGCCCTGGAATCCCTTAAGGAATGCCGGCTATGCCCCAGATACTGTAAAGTAAATCGCTTCCAGGTGAAGGGATTCTGTCGTACGGGAAGGTATGCGGCAGTCTCCAGTTACAACGCTCACTTTGGTGAAGAGCCACCAATTTCCGGTTATCGAGGATCGGGAACAATCTTTTTCACCAACTGCAACTTGCGCTGCATTTATTGTCAGAACTATCCCATCAGTCAATTAGGACACGGCGAAGAGGTTTCTCCAGAGGAATTGGCAGGGATGATGCTCACCCTACAGAATTGGGGGTGTCATAACATAAATTTCGTGACACCCAGCCACGTGGTGGCCCAGATTTTGGAAGCTCTTTTAATTGCGGTGCCGAGAGGATTATCCATTCCTCTCGTCTATAACAGTTCAGGATATGATTCCCTGGAGGCCCTCAGGCTGCTCGACGGGGTAGTAGACATTTACATGCCTGACTTGAGGTACTCCGATAACAATGCGGGAAAGAAGTTTTCCGGTGTTAACGATTACGCTGAGGTAAGTCGAACAGCTGTTCGAGAGATGCACAGGCAAGTAGGGGATCTCAAACTGGATAAAGAGGGAATTGCCATAAAAGGCCTTTTGATCAGGCACTTAGTCTTACCCAATGGCTGGGCCGGGACAAAAGCCACGATGGAGTTCATCTCCAGGGAACTTTCCAAAGAAACATACATTAGCTTGATGTCCCAGTATTTCCCAGCTTATAAGGCTGTGCAAAACCCCCAGTTGAATCGCAGGATCACTAAATCAGAATATGAGGAAGCCAAAAAAGCGATGCTCCAGGCAGGATTGGAAAACGGCTGGTTCCAGGAAATTTGAGGCATACTTAAGAGCATAAATGGCCCGATTTTGCCCTGTTTTCCCTGTTTGAAATTCCTGGATGATGTTTTTATCGTCCTTAAAAATGACAAGGCCTCAGAGAGGCATTTTGAGGGCTATTTTTTCCGAAGGTACTCCCTTTATTTTGGAGTCTCCCTCTTTTTTGAGCGCCCGTGATAAGTTCGATAAACTTCCTTTAACTGTCTGTCAGTGACGTGAGTGTAAACCTGGGTCGTTCTAATGGAAGAGTGTCCCAGCATCTCCTGGACAGCGCGTATGTCCGCACCCGCGATCATCAAATCGGTAGCGAAAGAATGCCTCAAAGTGTGCGGGGTGACGTTGAAGGGCAAGTTTACCTGACGGGCATAACGATCCACAATCAATTCCACGGATCGCGCCGTGAGACGGCCATCACGGGAACGCCTTCCTTTTCCCGGTATACCGATAAATAGAGGTTTAAGATTGTCAGTCCTCTTATCCAGGTACTGGGAAAGCCAGAAACAGGCACTATCGGAGAGGAAAACCACCCTGGCTTTTCCTCCTTTCCCGATCACTCCAAATTCCTTGCGTTCCAGGGAGACCTGGTCCCGATTCAGGATCACAAGCTCTGAGACTCTCAGCCCGGTGGAAAAGAGAAGCTCTAAAATAGCCCGATCGCGCAGGCCCAAAAGAGTAGAAGTATCAGGAGCCCTCAAGAGGAGCTCCACCTGATCTAAAGTAAGGAAGTTTACGATGCGCTCTCCAATTTTAGGCAAGTCAATGCGATCTGGAGAGAGAACCTGCATCTGGCGGTTCACCATAAGATAACGCAGGAAGGTGCGTAAGGTGATGATGTAATAAGCCTGCGTGACCTTTTTTAAATGTTTACCTTCTGAATTTTTAAGATGGGAAAGATAAAGGCGAAATTGGTGCACGTGTTCCAGAGTGATTTTTTCGGGATGATCCACCTCGGGAAAATTGTCCCTGAGCCATTGCACGAAGCGGTAGAGATGTGTAGCGTAGGCCTCCACAGTTCCCGGGGAGTAGCCCTTCTCAATTTCCAGATGTTCCAAAAACTGCCTGATATAGCTCTCCATTCCCTCCCCAATATAATAGCATATCTTATTTCGGAAAAGTTACATTTTGCGAAATTAGATATGCGGAATTTTCGGCTTTCTTTTCTTCCCTCTTAATTCTTGAAAAACCTAAGCCCCTTTTGCCCTTTTGAAAACCCCAATTTTTGGGCGCTCAAAAACTAAAGTACATGGAATGCCCTGGTCTAAAAGCCTTCAGGCAATTTTTTTCGCAATTTCTTGGCAATTTCGCTTCAGCTCTTCTTCGGTAAAGCGGAATGTCCCCTTGAACATGTTCGCCCCTTTGAACGAGCTTGCCCCAAGAAAGATTCCTCCCTTTTTTTCCACCTTAGCTTTAATTTTTTCGATGGGCTTCTTATGGGAATTAGGATCCTCGCCCAACGTTACTAAGTAGACCTTCTTCCCTCTTAAATCGGCTTTTTTCAGGAAAGTGTTTAAGGCTGGCGATGGGTTCCAGGCGTAAATAGGGGTCATCAGAATAATCGTCTCAAATGGAGAAAGGTCAAAATCAGCGTTTTTTAATGCTGAGCAAATTCCAAGAAGAGCCTGAATCGCACACTGCCCGCTTGTTTTTCTGGCTTTTATTTCCTCAAGCTCAATAAGTTCCCCTCCGGTGATTTCCCTGAGGCATTTAGCGTGCTCCCTGGTGGAGCCAGTTCTGGAATAATAAACAATGGCTGCCATTTTTCCCTCCTTTGTATTTGCCAACTCTGAAGGATTCACCTACGAGGCGTTCTTTCTTGTAGGGATTGCAATTGTGGCTTTAGTTCCTTTTTCAGGCGTACTTTCCAGGAGAAGGGTCCCTCCGTGAGCTTCCACCAGCCTGCGGGATACGAAAAGGCCCAGTCCGGTTCCCGGAATTCTCCTTTTTTCTGCCAGACTTGACCTTTTGAAAGGCTGAAAGAGCTCCTCCATCTCCTCTTCCGGTATTCCTGGACCTCTATCCTCCACCCAGAAAACCAGCTGCTTTCCTTGCCTTTCCACACCCACAATTACCTTCTTCCCTTTAGGGGAAAATTTAATGGCGTTTGAAAGGAGGTTCTCTAAAGCACGAGCTATGAGTTCCTCGTCCATTTCCCAGAATAGTGGTTCCTCGGGCATTTGGGTTTCTATGCTGACGCTCGCCGCGCTGGCAAAATTGCTCAACTCCGAGATTGCTTTATTCAGAACATCCTTTGCATCCACGCTTTTAAGGGAAACAGGAACACTGGAAATCAGGGCTTTCTGACTGATAAGCAAATTATCTACCAGGCTTTTGAGCCTGTTCAGGTTACTCCTCCAGAGAGGCTCGTATTCCAGGAACTTTTCGCTTTTCCCCCTGGCATCTAAATTTAAAAGAAGGTCCAGCGATGCTTGCATCACCATAAGGGGAGTTTTCAGGTCGTGGGATACGGAGTAGATCAAACTGTTCCTGACTTTTTCTTTTTCCTCTTCTATCCTTTTCCTCTCAGTAATATCGATAGAAAGGACTACCAGGCGCTCTACCCTACCCTGTTCACCCTTCATGGGATAGACCTGGAAAAGGAAAAATCTATCTCCAAGCGTTTCCTCTTCAGTCAAGGGCTTTCCTGATTTGATAACCTGTTCACATTGTTTTATAAACCTGTCTTTAAACTGTGGCGGCAAAATCTCATAGAGATTCGCCCCCAGAAGCTTCTCAAGCGGAATTCCAGTTCGACAGGAAGCGGTTTTGTTAGCAAAAACCACCTTACCTTCCAGGTCAAGGAGGACTGCGCTTTCCTGCAGGGCCTCAAGGAAGCCCCTCAAATTACGCTCCGCTTCCTGCAATTTTTCCTCTACTTTTTTCTTCTCAGTAATATCCCGGCTGATACCCCCAATTCCCACGATTTTTCCGTCTGTTCCCGGAATAGGGAATTTGATGGTGTCAAAGGATCTCAGCCCTTTTTCATTTTGGATCGCTTCCTCAACCCGAATCGGAGCATTGGCATGGAGGACTTCCTGGTCGCTGAGCGCGCACTGCTCTGCAAGGTCAGGAGGCATGATCTCGTTGTCGTTCCTTCCCTCTATCTCCGATTTATCTTTCCCAAAGTAGTAAGCATAAGCAGAGTTCACCAGCAAATTTTTGCCGCTCAAGTCTTTGAGGTAAATCAAATCCGGGCTGGCCTCTAAAAAGGCCTGAAGGCGCAGTCTGGCTTCCTCTGCTTCTTTTTCTGCAATTTTTCGCTCTGTGACATCCAGGACTATCCCTTGGTAACTGGTCACTTTGCCTGAGGGGTCGCGTCTCACAAACGTACTATCGTCCACCCAGCGCACTCGTCCGTCCTTGGTCAAAATGCGATAGTGCTGGCGGTATTCCTTCCTCCCCTCTTTCCTAAATTGGGCCACTTCCTCGCTCACTCGTCCTAGATCATCAGGGTGAACAATTTCCGCAAAAAGAACCCTCTTGCTCTCAAATTCCTCCTTCGTATATCCCCACTGGGAAACGTTCTCGGTTACGAACTGAACTGGCCACCCCTTCTGAGGTTTCCAGATGAAAGCCACGGCTGGGCTCTTGTTCACAATAAATTCCAGCGTTCTTAATTCCTCTAAGGCATTGTAGAAGTCCTTTTCCACCTGTTTAATTCGGGAAATGTCGGAGATCATGGCAAAGGAACCATTGAAATTTCCAGTTCCATCCAGGATTGG
>JANLFM010000011.1:16547-62320 GCA_024655865.1 Caldisericota bacterium | reverse complement strand
AAGTCCCCTCAGCCACCCCATTTGGAAAGGATTTTTTTTCTTTAGCGCCTCTGTTTATTTTGAATCTCGAAGCCCCTGGAACAGGCTGCGTAATTTCTTAACCATCGAGGCCTGGCGGGGCACATTTTTGCCAGGTTTTTTCTTTCTCTTGCTTAAAAGGGTGGGCAAATTAGATGACTTTTAGGGGATTCCTCGCCCTTTTTAGTCAAGGAGGACTCTTGATCTGACGCTTTTAGTCTCAGGGAACTGTTTCTGCTATCTCTTTGAGCGCTTTCAGGGCGCACTCTATCTCCTCGAAGCTGATGATGTAAGGAGGAAGGAATCTTAAGAGCCCTAAAGCGGGCTTTGCTCCCAAAAGGATGCTAAACTCCAGGGCCCTGCTCTGGAAATACTCCGTTCGTTCCTTTGAGGGCTTTCCTTCGTCGTCTAAAACCTGTAAAGCGGCCAGCAAGCCCAGACCTCGCGCGTGAGAGAGGAAGGGGAAGGCACTTTCAAGGTTCTCAAGCCCTTTAAGTAGAAACTCTCCCTTTTCCTGGACCATTTTCGGAAATCCCTCAGATTTCAAGCGGTTGATCACATAGCGAGCTGCCGCAGCTCCCAGGGGGTCATTCTGGTGGGACTGCACTCGGCCAATTCTACCCTCGACCTCCCTGGCTACCTCCTCTTTCATGAGGAGGGCGGATACAGGATATCCAGAACCAAGCGCTTTTCCCAGGACCGCGATGTCTGGTTCGAGGTCAAACCACTGAAATCCAAACCACATCCCTGTGCGACACATCCCGCAGGTAACCTCATCCAGTATTAGGAGAGCACCGTTTTTTCGGCAAGCTTCTTCCAGAGCCTTAAGGAAACTTCGGGGGAGAATATTAATCCCTCCTGAGACCGGGATGGCTTCGATAACTAAAGCCGCAAAATCATTCTCCTTAAACTGGGAATTGATATGTTTTTTTGTTTCCTTGTCAATCTCGAGGTTGAGGTCGCCGTTATAAAGATACTTGCTGGTATCCAGGAAAGTGAATTCTGGGTCCTCCTTTCTATGAAGTGAGCCCCGAAATGGAAGGTCCGTGGAACCCAGGAAGCCGCAATCGAGGACCAAAAACTTTCTTTTACCAGTAGCCAGGCGAGCGACCTGCATTGCCCAGTCCATTGCTTCTGATCCAGAGGCTAACCAGACAACGGAGGAGAATTGAGGGGGCGCAATCGAAAGCAGGGTTTCCGTTGCCTGAATAGCGGTTCGTGAAAGATACAGGGAACCACAATGAGCAAGGTCTTCTGCCTGTTTCTTTAAGGCCAGGGCAAGGCCTTGATCGCCGTGGCCAAAAATTGCGCACCAGGTTCCGGATTCCAGGTCGAAGTAGCGCTTTCCTTCTTCAGAGATCAAATAACACCCCTGACCCTGAGACCAGATGGGCCTCAAAAAGGAGACCGAGGTTGCGAACAAGGATTTCACACTGCCCTCAGGCTTTTCCAGTCAGCGTTCAAAAACAGGTTCTTGCGCAAATGCAGGCAGGGGGAAAATTTTTCGTTAAAGCACGTGTCGAAAAGACCCTCTTTAACTTTTGCCAGGAGAACTTCGCCCACGATCAGGTGATGATCGCCGAAGGACTCGTCAGCAAAAAGCCGGCACTCTAAATAGGCAATGCACTCTTGAATTAAAGGAGCCTTTATCCTTTCTGCCTTCATCCTCTGGAACCCGGTGAGAGCGAACTTGTCCTGATTCCTGCCGGAGGTCGTACCGCAGGCCCAAACTTTTTCTGCCTGGTCCAGGGGTGGGACGTTTACCCCGAACTCCCCGGATTTCACCAACAGCTCGTATGCGAAACGTGTCTCCTTTAAAGCTGTGGCTACGAGAGGTGGCTCCCCGCTTAAGGGCATAATCCAGGCAATAGGTGTAATGGTGTCCCTATCCTCATACGATGCCGTAAGGAGTACTGTCAGACTTGGATGGATCAAAAAAGGCCAGTCTTTCTGGATGATTTGAAAACTCATTACTACCACCTTTCTGATATCCTGATTTTCCGCAGGGCGTAAGTAAGGGGAAGGGCGAGGGCCAGACCTGCGGAGCACTGGACTATATCAGTGTAGAATTCCACAAGTGAGGCGGGCCAACCGTAGAGCAAGCCCACAGAAACAGTGTAACCGGCGATCATGAAAGGAAACGCTATAAGGATAGAAAGTGTATCTCCAAGCAGCCTGTTTTTCCAGTGAAGGGAGGAAACTGCCCCCACAATTAGGCCCTCAATACCTTTGATGAGAAAGGAGATCGGAGCCCACGGCAAGGCGAAGCCTAGGAGGATATCGGCCAGAGCAGCGCCCACTCCTCCGGATAGGCCGCCTACTGCAGGGCCGAAAAGGAGAGCGCTGGTATATACGATGACCTCGCTCAAATTAAAGTAGGTGCTCGGCCCGGTGTTCACGTGTATCAGGGTAGCAAGGAAAGTGAAACCGGCCAGCATAGCAATTAAAGCCAATCTCTTAACATTGGTTTGCATTGTTTTTTCCTCCTTTTCAAATTTGGGGAACAGATGGGATGTACTGGGAAGAGAGCTCTTCGCATGCCTCTCCTAAAATATTGACTCCTTCTTTGATTTTCTCAACGGGAATATTCGAGAAGGACAAGCGCATAAAGCGGCGGTGCTCGGGCCTCGAGGAAAAAAGCGATCCTGGAGCGAAGGAAACACCCCGGGAAGACGAAATTAAAAGAAGCTCCTGAGCGTCTATTCCGGATTTGATCTCCAGCCAGAAGAAAAACCCTCCTCTTGGGGTCTTGAAGGAGAAGACCCCGCTTCTCAGGGAATTCAGGGATTCCTCAAGGGCGTCCCTTTTTGTCCGGTAAATGGAGCGAATACGATCCAGATGCCTGACCCAGAAACCAGAATTGATAAGTTCTCTCAGGGTAGCCTGACTCAACAGGGGCGTCTGGTAATCAGTGGCCTGCTTGATGGAAATTAAGAACTCGAGAATTTTTGGGTGCGCGACTATCGTTCCCAGACGCAAACCTGGAGCCAGGGTCTTGGAAAAGCTATCGATTCTGATTACTCTCTCTGGCGTCAGGGATAAGAGTGAGGGTAAGGATTTCTCGTAATAAAGGTCCGAGAAAACGGCATCCTCAAGGACCAGGAAGTCATATCTTCTGGCCAGCCAGGCGATCTCCTCCCTCTTTTTTAGAGAAAGGGTGGCTCCGGTGGGATTTTGAAAATCGGGTGTGAGCACAACTAAGCTAGGGTGTCTTCCCTGGCTCAAGAGCCCTCTCAAATGCTCAAGATTTATTCCATCCTCCTCGAGGGGGATGCTCTCAGTTTCGAAAGACCAGAGAGAGAAGGACCTTAAGGTCCCGGCATAGAGGGGCTCTTCAAAGAAGAGGAGATCACCCGGGTTAAGAATCTTGGCCACCAGATCGAAGGCCTGAGTAGCGCCACCCGTGGGAAGAACCCAGCTTTCCTCTACCGGTATTCCCTTTCCTTTTAGGTACCCGGCGTAAGCTTCTTTAAAACCACTGTCCCCTTCGGCTGAGCCATAGGAAAGGAGCTCCATCGCTTCTCGATCGAGAAGGGCTTTCATAACCTCCCTGATTTCCTCTTCAGGGATCAAACCCCTCTCGGGAACGGCCAGGGAGAAAGGGATCTCTGCCACCCGGGGGAACCAGCCGGGAAGCGGGATCCTTCTTGAATAAAAACGGGCCTGAGAGGGAATGGAAGGGGATTCCGATTTGGTTTCTTCAACAGGGGGAACTAGGGAAACTACAGTTCCTTGTCCTACGCGCATTTCTACAAACCCTTTTTCTTGCAGTTTCCTATAGGCGGAAAGGGCAGTTCCCCTATTGACACCTACTTTGGCTTTTAATGTCATTCAACCAAATTGACATAGTGACAATTTATATCTAAGAGGAATGGTTGTCAAGAGATTATTATGATTTATGGAGAAAGATTTTCGTTCTCTGATTTTTCCGGATAAGGGCTTTTCAGAAAAGAAATTAGTTTTATAATACCAGTGATTACCATTAAAACCTAAATACTGGAGGAAGAGCTCGTGAAATTAGAAGCAATTTTTAACCCTCGCTCCATTGCGGTTATCGGTGCATCTCGTAAGGAAGGCTCCATTGGCTATATGGTTGTAAAAGGCCTCCTGGATTCCCAATACCAAGGCAAGATTTTCCCGGTAAACCCCAACGCTGATGAGATCCTTGGTCTCAAATGCTATAAAGCTGCCACAGAAATTCCAGAAGATGTGGATCTTGCTGTACTGACCGTTCCTGCTGCTGTAGCGCTTCAGGCCGTTGAGGACGCCGGAAAAAAGGGCGTGAAGGTAGTTGCCGTAATTACCTCCGGCTTTGGAGAGGTCGGGCGCAAGGACCTGGAAGAGGAATTGGTGAATATTGCTCACAGGTACAATATGTACCTCGTTGGCCCCAATATCGTGGGTATTCTCAACAATCCCGCTAAAGCGAACGCATCTTTTGGGCCCTACCTTCCATACCCCGGGCCAATAGCCTTGGTTTCTCAGAGTGGTGCGCTGCTCATTGCTCTGGACGGTATGACCTGGATCAATAAGATTGGTATATCCCACATGATCTCCATTGGAAACATGGCTGATTTGGATTTCGCTGACTTCATCGATGCCCTGAATGAGGATCCAAACACTACCTGTATCAGCCTGTATATAGAGGGCGTAAAGGATGGGAGGAAGTTCCTGGAATCCGCTAGAAAAAGCAGGAAACCCATCGTAGCCCTGAAGGCCGGTGTTTCCCAGAGAGGGGAACTTGCTACGGCCTCCCACACAGGTTCTCTTGCGGGATCAAGCAAAGTATATACTGCCGCTTTTGAGCAGTACGGAATAGTCCCCGCCAGGAGCCTGGACGAGCTTTTTACCCGATCAATCGCTCTTTCTATGATGAAACCCTTAATGGGTGATCACGTAGCCGTGATCACCAATGGTGGGGGAGCCGGCGTTCTGGCTACCGATGCTGCGGAAAGGCACGGAATCCCTCTTACTGACCCACCAGAGGATCTAAAAAACCTTTTTCGCAAGTGGATGCCCGATTTCGGTAGCCCCCGCAATCCAGTTGACATGACTGGAATGGCTGACCGCCCCTGGTATCAGGGTTGCCTCCTGGATGCGCTGAACCATCCCTGGACGGATGGCGCCGCCATCCTTTATTGTGAGACCTCGATTACTGATCCCCAGAACATCGCCGAGGGCCTTTATGAAGCCTACGTTCAGGCTGGGGCAGTGAAGCCCATAGTTGTCTCTTTCATCGGGGGCGAGCGTTGTGTCAAAGCCGGAGAATGGCTCAAGAGCAAGGGCATCCCCACCTATTTTGATCCTGATGATGCCCTGAGTGCCCTTAGCGCTCTGCGTCACTACGGAAAGTGCCTGAAGAGAAAAGATCTTCAATTCCACCCTCACCCCGTGGACAAGGAAAAAGTCAGGGAGATCCTTACTAAAGTAAAGTTCGAAGGGCGAACAGCCTTAATGGAATATGAAGCCGGACAGATTTTCAAAGCCTACGGGTTGCCCTTAGCCCCCAGTATCCTGGCCACAAACCCTGAAGAGGCGGTGAAGGCGGCCGAAGAAATCGGTTACCCCGTGGTGCTCAAGATCTCGTCTCCGGATATCATCCACAAGACCGAAGCGAAGGGAGTTAAGATAAACCTCAAGAATGCTGAGGATGTGAAAAAGGCCTTCGAAGAAATCATAGTCAACGCCAGGAAATATAAAACTGATGCTCGGATCGTGGGCGTGCTTGTTCAGAAAATGGCCTCTCCTGGGGGCACAGAAGTGATCTTCGGCGCTATCCGCGATCCGCAGTTCCAGCAGGTGGTGATGTTCGGGTTGGGCGGTATTTTTGTTGAGGTGCTGAAGGACGTTACCTTCCGCGTGGCTCCGGTAACCGTTGAGGAAGCGAAGAAAATGGCCTTGGAAATTCAGGCAGCATCAATTCTCAAAGGGGTAAGGGGGCAAGGACCCAGGGATCTAGATACTCTGGCTGAGTCTTTATCCAGGTTATCCCAGCTCGTGGTGGACTTCCCCGAGATAAAAGAGCTGGATGCCAACCCGGTAATGCTTTACGAGTCGGGTCTTATCGTGGTGGACGCCAGGATATTGCTTTAAGAATTTTTAAGAAGAGGAATCGAGAGGGGAGAAATGGAACGAGGAGAAAATTTGGTGCCGGGAGAGATCCCCTATGAGCTTATGGAAAAGTGGGGAGACCGCTTTTTCCTTTGGGAGGAGATTTCTCCACAGGCCAAGGCAATACTTGGTTCCGATCAATTTTTGCTCCTCTTGAGAAAGGGCGAGTATCTTGCTCCCTTAGCTTCCCCGGGTTTTCCTCCGGCCCTGGTGCCTCAGGAGGTGAAAGAGGAAGACCTCCTGAGGCTGGCCGGAGAGCACGGGGTGATAAAGGGTAAAGACTGGAAAAATCTGGCTTCCAAAGAAGCTCCGGGTTCAGTAGTTCTTTACAGCTTGAAACTCAGGGATTGGCAACCAGGATACCTTCTGGTTTTTTACATGAAGGAGGTGACTATAGATCCTGAGAGAGCCAACCCTCTGGTAATGGCCATCTCCTATCTTTTAGCCCTGTTTTTGCTGCGCCAGGAATTGGCCAGGCGGACAGAAGACCTTTCCCTGTTGCTTAAAGCCGCCAACGTGATTGGTTCTCAGCTCGAGCTGGATCAAACCCTTGACATGATCCTCGACTCCCTGGCTTCCGTAGCCGGGGTTTACACCGCAGCCATCCTGATTAGTGATGAGAAGGAGCAAGCGATGCGCATTCGCGCCCAAAGGGGGTACTTTAGAGAGGTCTCTAATATCCTAATTCCCATGAACAAGGGGATCACGGGGCGAGCTGCTACCACGGGAGAAATTCAGGTTGTAGAGGACGTAAGCAAAGATCCTGATTATATAAAAGGAGCACCAGGGACCATCTGCGAGATGGCCATCCCTCTTAAAGCAGAAGGCAAGGTCATTGGGGTTTTGGATATTGAAAGCAGGCAAAAGGATTTTTTTGATTCGGAAAGACAGACCTTAATCATAAGTCTTGCCGATCAAATCTCCCTTGCTCTCTATAACTCAATTCTCTATGAACGAACCAGGGAAATGGCAATTACAGATTACCTCACCGGCCTTTACAACCGCAGGCACTTCCTGGAGCTCGCCCAGAAGGAGATCTTGAGGGCAGAAAGATATGGTCATCCTGTCTCTCTAGCCATGGTGGATATTGACAATTTTAAAAAGTACAACGACAGGTTTGGTCACTTAGCGGGTGATCAGGCCCTGAAGGATCTTGCGGACAAAATGAAGCAAAACTGCCGCGAAATTGATGTGCTCGCTCGGTTCGGGGGAGAGGAATTCGTGATATTAATGCCCGAAACCAACATTTATGGGGCAGTGACTATGGCTAACCGCTTGAAGGAGAAAGTGGAACGTGGTCTTCCTTTCACAATTTCCATAGGAGTAGCAGGCTCTGAGGCGGGGAAGACCTTTTCTATTGAGGAGCTTTTAAAAAGGGCCGACCTGGCCATGTACCAGGCAAAGGAGATCGGAAAAAATAAGGTCGTAGCTTTTCAGGCCAGTTAATTTAAGGCGAATAATAAATTGAGGACGAGTTTTACTCTTTCCGCCAACCCTACGAGGAAAGAATTAGATAGAGTTATTTTCTCTTTGACCGGTCCCGCGGTAGTTGAGAACCTGCTTATGACCCTGGTCTCCTTTACCGATACTATTATGGTCGGCTGGCTGAGAAGTTCCGCGGCTTTAGCGGCAGTAGCCATGGGTGGATTTCTCAACCTGATCCTGACTCAACTTTTCGCGGCCCTGGTAGTTGCAGGAACTTCTCTTGTAGCGCGGTCTTGGGGCGCCGGGGAATTTTCCCGGGCTCGGAGTTACCTGGGGCAAGCCCTTTTTTTGGCTTTTACTATTGGCTTTCTTGTAGCTGTAAGTGGGTATTTCTTAAGTTTTCCCGTTCTTAAACTGATGGGCCTACAGGGTGAGGCCCTGGAAAAAGGGGTTTTTTATTTTCGTCTTATTGTCCTCGTGAATTTTTTGGCTTTCCCTGCCCAAACGCTTTTTGGGGCCTTAAGGGGCTCTGGAGATACGCGCACACCCATGCTCATCAATGGGTTCGCTAATATCCTGCACATTATTTTAGCTTTCCTGCTCATTTACGGTTGGGGAGTGGTTCCTGCAATGGGTGTTGCAGGAGCTGCTTGGGCTACAGCCATCGCCACCGGATTGAGCAGCCTGATCGTGATCTTCCTGGTGTATTTGGGCAAGGGCGAGTTTTACTTCCAACTTATGGGGTTAAAACCGGAAAAACCACTTTTAAAGGAATTAACCCGCCTTGCTTCTCCGGCTTTCTGGGAGGCTTTAATTTTCAGAGGCGCTCAGGTGGTTTTTATGAGGTTCGTCTCTGCGCTGGGAGAAGTGGCCCTGGCCGCGCACCAGGTGGCCTTAAGCATTGAATCGCTCTCCTATATGCCCGGATGGGGTTTTGCCGCGGCTTCCACTACCTTAGCGGGCCAATTTGTGGGGGCCAGGCGGCCAGAACTTGCGGAGCGCAGTGTAATGCGCACCTTGAAAATTGGCCTGACCATCTTATCCTCATTTGGTTTGGTCTTTCTTGCCTTTGGTGATAAGATCGCCTTGCTCTTTGGTGGAACCCCCCAGGTTCTGGCGCAAGCAGGAATCGCCATTCGTCTGGGTGGACTGGAGCAGCCAGGTCTTGCTGTCCTCATGATAGTTGCCGGTGCACTGAGGGGGGCAGGGGACACCAAAAGCCCTATGATAGCGACTTTCTTTGGCGTTTTCATAGGGCGTTTGCTTCTCGTTTATCTCCTAGCTTTCCCTCTGGGGTTAGGGCTTGCGGGCGTGTGGCTGGCAACCATCTTTGACTGGTCCCTGAGGGCGGCGATCGTTTACTATTTCTTTAAAAAAGGAACCTGGAGAAAGTTCTTTTAAGAAAGGTTCTTCATCTCCGGGCGCAGACGGAAAAGCAATATAACCAAGAAAGCATTGAGAATGGCTCCGATTAGAACCGCAAACGGTGCCCCTAAAAATTGGGCGATAGTTCCGGCAAGCAGGTTTCCCAAAGGAGCCAGTCCCATAAAGGTGATGTTGTAAAGGCCCATTACCCTTCCCCTCATGTGATCAGGAGTATTAGTCTGGATGAGGTTGTTCACGGTGGAATTCTGGGTGATCATAGAAAACCCTACACCCGCCAGAAAAAAAGTGGAAAGCCAGTACCAGCGGGAGAAGGAGAAAAGCGCGAGCGAAAGAGAAAGGGTCAGATTAGCAACGAAGGCTACCCTGGCGCCTCTTCCCCCGGTGCTCAATGCGGCCACATTAAAAGCTCCCAAAAGGGCTCCTACCCCCACCGCTGACATTAAACCACCCAGGCCCGTGGCCCCTGAATTCAGGACGTCTCTGGCGAAAATTGGCATCAAGGTGGTGTAGGAGAAAGCAAAAATGGAGGAGGAGGCCACGATAGCCAGGAGAGAAAAGATATCCAGTCTCGTGCGCACGAAGCGTAAGCCGTCCTTGACACTCTTCCATATTTCCTCTCCCTTGGATGCCCTCGCCACATCCGGGATGCGCATCAAAAGAAGAGCTGTGATCGTGGCGAAAAAGCTCAACCCATTGATGATGAAACAGTAGGGAAGACCAACCACGGCAATCAAAATTCCTGCAACTACTGGCCCTAAAATGCGGGCAATATTAAAAGAAATGGAATTCAGCCCAATGGCGTTCATCAGAAGATCCTTGCCTACGAGCTCAATAATGAATGACTGTCTGGTGGGAGCATCAATGGCGTTCATAAGACCCAAAAAGAACGCCAGTAGCATCACGTGCCAGATTTCCACCCTGTTGGTTAAAACCAAAACTCCTAAAATGAGCGCTGGAATGGCCAGGGATGTTTGGGTGAAAAGGAGCAGTTTTCTTTTGGGCACGCGGTCTGCAATAGCTCCTCCGAAAAGGGAGAAGAAAAGCACGGGAAGCGTTCCCAGCGCGGAAACCAGGCCAAGGTAAAAAGAGGAGTTGGTAAGCTGTAAGATCAACCAACCCTGTGCGGTGGACTGCATCCAGGTGCCGATCAGGGAGACCGATTGGCCAATCCAGTAAATGCGATAATTCCTGTTCCTCAGCGAGGACAGAACCCTTTGAAAGTAACGGTTTTCTGCTGCGATGATTCCGCCATTCTTAAGGGCAGACATGAGGATATTTAATTCCTAATTGTTTTCTGGAGCAACCTTACTCTGGATAAAAGGCTACCGCCAGAGCACCTGGCCCAGAGTGAGTTCCCAATGCTGGGCCGATCTCTGCGATGGTAATTTCTCCTTCGTGGGGAATCTCTTTCAACTGAACTTTAAGCTCCAGGGCTTCTTCAGGTACGCCCGCATGCATTACCGCAACCCGACAGACCCTTGTCCCGATTTCACTTTTGATTTTAGAAACGAACTTCTGAATGGCAGCGCTGTAATTGGAAACCCTGCTTACCAGTTCAATTATTCCCCTTCTGATACGAATTATGGGCTTAATGTTCAAAATGGTGGCGAGCTTTACCACAGGTGCAGAGATTCTGCCCCCTCGGCCTGCATAGGAAATATCCGGTAGCATCGCCAGAACCTGCACCCGGGGCACGAGTTCCCTGATTCGAGCAAGAATCTCTTCCTTCTTGAATTTGCTCCTGATCATCTCTGCGGCTTTAATCGCCAGAAGGCCGATTCCCATGGAGGCGCTCCCGGTATCGATCACATCCACGTTCCCTTCTTCCAGCATTTTTTTTGCCAGTAACGCCGATTGATAGGCGGCAGAGTGCTTAGAAGTAATCGTAAAAGCCAGAACCGATTTACCCTGTTCAATCAGGCGCCGAAAAGCCTCCAGGTAGGCTCCGGCTGAGGGAGCAGCCGTTCGGGGAAAGTCGCTTTTATCCTTTAAGAGCCGAAAGAAGTCCTCAGAACTCAAGTTTAGCTTGTCCAGGTAAGTCTTTTCCCCGAAATAAACGGGAAAGTGTACCAGAGAAAACCCGTACTCCTGGATAATCTCATCCGGTAGATCGGCCACGCTGTCCACTACTATGCCCAGTTCCATCTCAAACCTCTTTTCATATTATATGCCCGAAAAGGGAAGGGAAACACTTTAGGCAGCAAAAAATAATACAGTTTCTGCCTGAAAGCTCCATTTGAATCTCACGCTCTCTTTGACTTTTAATGCCTGCCTGGGTTTATAAATACTTTTCTCGCAAACGATTCGTGTCTTTTATGTAGAGGTGATCCAGCAATGTTCCTTTTGCGCCCTTAAGCTCCATTACCTCGACCAGTTCCTTAAATTTTCCTCCGGCCATGCCATTGGCTATAATGGCAGCTCCCTGTGCAGCCTCCTTAGCAACTTTCGCAATTCCTTCAACTCTTCGCACCGGGGCATAGCGTGCCAATCTTTCCCTTAACTCCTGAAGTATCCGTTCTGTGCGACATAAGCGGCCAGAGAGCAAAATTTCCCGGGGCTCTGGCAGGACAGCCATCTCTTTGAGCACGCATTTTACCACACCCTCCATTAATGCTTCCCAGGCTATTCGTACCCGATCGTCGCTCTGGCTGAGCCTGGCAAAGTCCTCTGGTGTAAGATCGGGACGGCCAGCCACATAAGCCGCTCCTCCTGAAAAGAGGACGTCTTTATCGAAGTTTCCCAAAAGGTAGGCTAATTCAGAATCCATAGCCCCAAGGGAGAGATACCCCAGGCTGGTATAGGTGCCTCCCAGACCGTCAATTATCTTACCATCCCTAACACACATTACAGCTGTGTAAGCTCCGCCCACTTCAACCATGATAAAGGAAGTCTTCTCGTAGGGAATGTCATAATGGCGTGCCTGGTCAAAAACCCCGAGTACTGCGCAACAGAGCTTATCCGCAGTGCCCATATCGATTTTATTGACTTTCCGGTACTCCGGGATGGTGGGAAGGTGGATGACCCCTGGCATGAAGTACACGGGAAGATCGGTTTCCTTAAAGAGTTTTATCATCTCGGTCATCCCCTTTAAAAGGGAAGGCGGTTTTCTCTCCTTACTGTCTACCAGAACATATTGGAAGAGTTCCCGAGGGCCAAAATCTTGAATGTTTACCCACGGGAGGCCATACCCCGAGGGAGCAACAATAAAGTCCAGAGGGGCGGTTGATTTCAGGAACTCAACCAGAAGTTGAGGTGCAGCGCCTACCTCGGCCGTGGGTAAGGTAGTATCGCAGAACACCTGGTCGTCTTCCAACCCGCAGACGTCAAAACTGACAGTTCCTGGATCAACCCCGATTACTCGCACTTTTCTTTCCACTTTTTCAACCTCCTCCTTAAATTTTGCCTTGATCGCTAATTAACTATCCTTGCCTGTTTTGTTATTCCACCCCAGATAGCCCCAGTGCAAGGGCTCTTCTTGAATATACTTCTTCCCTAAACGCACTGCCAGTGCTGCTCTTTCCAGCTCGCGGCCAAGATAAAAGGCGTGGGAAGCTTCCTTAACATTGAGCTGGACAAAGATCTCTTCAGGGTCCGTTCCCGTAATAAAAAGGTCGCGGTTAAAAACATATATTTTTTCCTCGTCCGTGAAGATGCGGAAATTGCTATCCCGAATCTCTTTCTGGATACGGCGCAGTTCTTCCTCAGTGAAATGAGTGTGGGGAATGTCTTTAAGAGCGATCAAGCGATTATCTATGTTCTTGGGCAAAATCTGGTTCTTACGGGAATAATGCATTAATTTCCGGGCTATGTCTAATTCACGCACAGAACCCTTTGCCCAGCTGATCACCTCGGTAGTCAAAATGTAGTCGATGTTCAACTCACTCACTATTCCCATTAGAAGGACATTGATGCCCAGGCTATCAGCATCCACGAGCTCGGTAATGTTTCCCACCCCGATCAGCATTTTAGCGGTGGGATGTCGTCTGCGGACTTCGTGGAATTGACAGAGGGACTCGGTGAAACCGAAATTTATAGGGTTGATGATGGGATCAATGATGTAAGGTACCCCCCATTCCTCGAGTTTTGCTATGTTGCGTTCAAGGGAATCCAGTCCTCCACCAAAGTCAGGGATAACTACAACGGTGCAGGAGAGTTCGCGAACGAGGTCTAAATTGGAGGAATTTACACTGAGCAGGTAATCAAAGCCCACTCGATTTGCGCGCAAAATATCTTCCCTGTGAAATGTGTCCAGGCTTACTACGAAACCGCGTTCCTTTAAAGCGGTTATTACCTCCTCTACGTTGTCAAAGCTTCCTTCTGCCGGCCACCCCAGGTCAATGATGTCGGCGCCACTTGACCGATAATATTCCGCCCGAGTCAGAATCTCTTCCAGGCTCAAGAGAGGAGCGTCCACAATCTCAGCGAATATCTTGACGGTGTGTTCTCCATAACCCTCTCTCGGGCGCGAGCGCCCGAAAAAGAGAGGGATATCCTTGAGATCTTTGGGGCCTATTATAACTTTGCACCCTGTTTTGTCTTCCACGAGGCTCAAATCTCCTCGAACCCATCCTGGAACCATAATGTAGTCATAATCGATTCCCGAGGACAGGTGCCTGGCTATGAAGGAAGGCTGCATCAAGGCAGCGACGGTAATGGGGAGAACCGAGATCTCATACTGGAAATCGGGGGCCATTTTTGATAAGGTATCCGCAAGCGCTTCAGCGGCTAATTTTCCGGTTACAAATAAATATTTAAGCATTTCTTCAGCTCCTCTACGCTGCGCACAACCGTTACTCCTGAAAATTTGCTCAGCCTTTCAATATTTTCCAGGTCGATGTTCCGAGGATAGACCTTGACCAGATCGCCTTTAGGCCCTCGAGAGTCCACCTCTTCTTTTACATCGGTTGGAAGAACTATGATAGGCACCCGGGATTTCCCCGCCTGGGAAAACAGGTTAGATACCAGGGAATCTGCAATGCCATAGACAAATTTAGCTACGGAGTTGGAAGTGGCCGGGGCCACCACCAAAACATTGTAGGTTCCCCTGGAGAACCTGCCCACGATGGGCGCGCTGGCCATACTATCCCGGATCACGGCTCTCGCGCTCTGGAGGACTTTCTCTTCCAGACGGTACATTTTTAGGACCTCCTCCGCCGCTTTTGAGAGAAAAACATCTGCATTGGGCAAGTTCGTGAGCAATTCCGCACATTCTTGAAGAAAATGGCCCGCTCCCGTAATCGCCCAGGCAATTTTTTTCATAATCTCAGTCCTATCTCGCTATCAAGCTAATAACTTTCCCGAACACTAATTTAGGGATTGGCTCAAAAGAAGAGAGCTCTTGGGAATCGTCCTTCCAAGGGGCTATTCTGCGGTATTCAGCCATTCTTCCAGGGTCGTGTGTTTACTGATATGCTGCCCCTCCAGGACTTCCTTGCGGATTTCTCCCAGGGTACCGAACCTTTCAGCAAAGACGTCGTGTTTGTGGATCCCCTCAAAATTCACCTGTTTAGCCCAGACGAAGGCGTCATCGGGCAAATTGGGGTAAGTTTCTACCACGTTATAGAGCATCTCGCGGACCACGTCCTCCACAAACATGGGATTACGATGGGCCTTATTAACTACAAAGAGCTCGTCCTGGCGCTTCAACAGGTTATAGGTTTCGGAGCTCATGGAGGATTCCACGATCTCCACCAGCTCTTCTGCTCTAATCCGTTCTTTCGATCCGACAAGCAGGGTTCCCCGCCCTCTCTGGTTATGTGAGGCAATGGGGATAGCCCCCAGGATCTTCTCGGCCTGTTCTTCTGAAAAACCTTCCTCCAGCAGCCGCTCCCTGGAGTAATCCCGGACCATATCCTGAGCACAGGGGCATGCAGTCATGCCCTCAGCCTCCACTCCAATTATGCTTTTCAGGGTTTTCCCATTGTAAACGGCTATGCTGATCAGTGAATAGAGTTCTTGCGTCCTTTTTGCGGAAACAGGGGTGATCTTTTCTACTGGGTATTTGGCGTAAAGGCGTACTTCAGAGCGAACTGCTCCCTGTCTTTCCACAATCTGCCGGGCAATTGCTTCAGCCAGAGACTCAACATTAGCCGCTTTTTGGGCTGTTACCTCATCCACCACTTCTTCCAGGGCGTCACTGAAACGCGACATGTGAGCGCCCATTTGCATGGGAGGCAGGTCCACAAAAAGTTCCAGGTTCGTATAGAAAAGATTGCACCCGCCATCGCTGGCCAGGCTAATAATGCGCTGCATATTGGTGATCCCCACCCGGCTTAAACTGACATGGACAGAGGGAACGGTTTCCTGGAGATCCCGTCCCAGGGATAATTGCAGACTGCGAGAAAGCTTTCGCACTCCTCTGGGGTCAACTTTTTCCAGCAACTCAGCTACTGTGCTTTTCAGGACCGGGTGCACGAGTGTGGGGGCAATTTCGGCTAAGGGAACCAGGACAAAAGCGCGCTGGTGCAGGCTGGGGTGAGGTATTGTGAGCTCTGGCGACTCCAGGACCAGGTCATCATAGAACAGGATATCGATATCAATGGGGCGCGGTGCATTCCGAAATGCTTGTTGACGCCCCATGCGTCGCTCTATTCTTTTAACGAAAGAAAAAAGCTCCTGAGGAGTCAAATCCGTGGAGACAAGGCAGACGGCATTGATGAAAAGTGGCTGGTCCAGGTAGCCCACTGGCTCGGTTTCGTAAAAGGATGAAGCCTTCTCCACTGATACCTGGGACTTCAACTGCTGTAAAGCCTGAATTATGTTATTTTGACGATCCCCCAGATTTGAACCCAAGCCCAAATAGACCTTATGAGATGCGGTCATTGTTTTCCTCAATCCGCTAAAATAAGCTTTTTATCGATTATAGAAATTGAAAAGTAGGGGTGTCAAACTTAACCAGGCATCCATTTTTCGATCAAACCTCTATCTCCAGGAAGCTGAAGGTTAACCTTCAATAACAGAAGCGCCCTGGTTGTTTGACCGGGCTAAGAACACCTCGCCACCTCCACGTTTTGCCAGCCATTTCTTGCTTAAGTCTAACAGGGCAGCCGCTTGCTCCTCTTCGTCTACCAGAGCATACACGGTTGGACCCCATGAGCTCTGACCAGCGCCATAGACTCCTTGCTCCAACCAGTACTCAATGAGCTCGGCGGATACGGAATTAGCAAAGCGGCCCCCCTGGACAGGAGCAAAACATTCCCCCACTAATTGCTGAATTACCGTGAGCGCCTGGGCGAAATTTTTGAGATTCTCTTCTTTCAGTGCGGGCAACATTTGTACAAGAAGCAATCGGCAGATTTTTTCAGGAAGGGACGGAGGTGCTGGGGGTAAGGATTGAAATGCCTGCTTTTCCCGTAGGCCCGCGAACCCGGGCTCTATTGAGGGAATGGCAATAACGAGGATCCAGGAACGCGGGACAGGGTGCTGAAATATAATTGGGGGGACTTTGGGGTTACTTTCGACCACCGCATGCCCTCCATCTACGATAAATCCTCCGTATTGAAAGGTGCCAATACCGATTCCTGAATGAACACCACGTCCCATAATCAAAGCCAGATCCTGTACACTTGTTTTTATCCCCGCTAATTGGGCTAGCGCCGTGCCTACTGCAAGGGAAAGCTGTGTTCCTGAACCCAGACCAACGTGTGCCGGGATAGTTTCCTCAAGCTTTAGAGACACGATTCCCGGCAAAGGAAAGCATTCCAGAAACCTGCGCGCATAGGTCAGCACTCTTGCCTTTTTTTCTCCTATCACTATCACTTCTGTGGGGCCTATTGCGCTTGATTGAGCTTCCTTGAACCGGGTCTCGATTTCGCTCCTCCTTGATTTTTCGATCAGTTCCCCCTTTAAAATGACCTGTGGGCGATCAATTGCCATGCCAAGGCTTCCGTATAGCCGGCCCAGCTCGCCGTTCAAATCGAGAAAACCAAAATGGAGGCGGGCTGGTGCCTTAACCGTGACGGTCATGTTTTCCCTCCTTTTATAATGTATTGGCGCACGAGCTCAAAAGCCACCCCTTCGGGTTCATCTCCAGTCTTTCGCACAATTTCGGCATATCGTTCCAGAAGTGTTAAAGCCTCTTCCCGAGGGATTAAATTCATTCGAGTTGCCAGGATTGCGGCCTCGATCACCGCATTCCGAGCTCTGTTAAAGCCCAAAAAATCCCGCTGCCATCCTTTCTCCACTACCCGGCAGTGTACCTCAGCCCTTTCCTCCCCTTCTTCGATAGCCATCACTTCAAGCTCGCGCCAGTAACAACAACCCTGAAAAACGATTCCTGGTATGGACCTCGCAGGAAAGTGTGGAAGGCAGGCGTCCTCCAGGGCACTGCGTGCGAAGGCGAGCACATCATCAGTCACAGAGGCTACACCGCACTTTGTGGCTACTAAATTGCGGAAAGTCTGGGTGTTTCTAAAGGGCCGCACAGTAATCTCCTCTTCCCCCCATACGACCCCCATAGGAGCAAAGTTTGGCTCTCCATTTGAACTCAAAGTTGAAAGAATCACTTCCACAATCATAGCTTCACCGGGATGAAGCCCTTTTCCCATACCAATTGACAGGGCTCTCAAGTGCTTTTACATTCAGGTCCATCTTAATCTTCATATTATAAGCTGAGAAGGGCAAAGGGAATACTTTGGCAAGCGAAAGGAATATAATTTCCTCGTGAGAGTTATTAAATTTATCTTGATCTTTATGCTTTCTTTACTTCTTGTAGGGTGCCTGACACCGTTGCCGTTCGGGAACCCCACTTCTTCTACGAGTAGCCCGAACTCCTCAACTTCCCCGGTAAGCCCCTCGACATCTGTTACTCCTCCCCCTGCATTTGAGTCCTCCTCTCAGCCTTCCCTGGAAACAAGCGACCAGGGAAGCACAGCTACTCCTTCTGCTTTGCCCTCGCAACTTGAACCTAAAGAGGTCGCCCAGGGAACTCCGGGGAAGAACAGGATTGCCCTGACCTTTGATGCCGGGGCAGGACGGGGATACATTGACCAAATTCTGGAAACCCTCGTGCGCAACAAGGTTCCCGCTACCTTTTTTGTCACCGGCGCTTGGGCCGAGGATAACCCTGAAGACGTAAAGAGAATCTCGCAATTGGGCTTCCGGATAGGAAATCACACCCAAACTCACCCCTATCTAACCGGGCTTTCCGACGAGGAAATAAGGAATGAGTTCCACTCCCTGGAACAGAAAGTCGTGGAGCTCACAGGGCGAAGCACCAGGCCTCTTTTTCGTCCTCCTTACGGTGATCGGGACGAGAGGGTTTTAGAGATCGCTGCTTCGGAGGGCTACTGGAGTATTTACTGGACTATCGACTCCCTGGACTGGCAGGAAGGGCATGATCCGCAATGGGTCAAGGAAAGAATTCTTTCCCGGCTTGAGGATGGAGCCATAATCCTCTGTCATATTGCCAGCCCCTATACTTATCTTGTTCTGGATGAGTTAATACAAAGCATCAGGGAAATGGGATTCACTTTTGTTCCCATCGAGGAGTTTTTAAAGTAAAATAGGCCTTAATTTGCACTGAGTGATATTAAGAATTTCAAGTAGTCCGTATAATATGCAGCTTAAGAGTAAGGCACCAAGAGTGGCCCTTTTGGGTCTGGGAGTCGCTCTTTTAATTCTGGGAAGCTGGATCAGCATTCCGCTCCCATTTACCAGTATCCCTTTTACCTTTCAGGTTCTCTTTCTGTTTCTAATTTCCCTTCTTTTCCCTCCAGGTGAGAGCTTTCTTTTAGTTTTGGCCTACCTTCTGCTTGGAGCCTGTGGTTTTCCTGTTTTTGCTGGCGGAGAGGGATCAACCTCGGTGCTATTAGGGCCTAAAGGGGGGTATCTTTTTGGTTTTCTTATTGCCGCTCCGGTTATTTCCTTTCTGGCAAGAGCCGGTAAAATTTACCTGCGTTTACTTTCCGGCATTGTGGGACTTTCTCTTATCTACCTTCTTGGGTGCGCCTGGCTGGGATACGCACTGGGAATTTCCTGGTCAAGGGCCGTTGCCCTTGGCGTGCTCCCTTTTATTCCTTTTGATCTGGCCAAGCTGCTTCTTGCCTTTTTAGTTTATAAACCCCTCTCCAGGGCCTTGAGCACAACTTTCTTCCTTAAAGGCGACAAGCACGCTTCTTCCTTGTGAATTGCCTTCCCTGTATTTAAAATTGGATAGAAAGAGGTGAAAAAATGGATGTGATCGAAAGCGTAAAAGCAAGAGAAGTTTTAGATTCTCGGGGAAACCCCACTGTAGAGGTTGAAGTTCAATTGCTGGATGGTACAACAGGTCAAGCTATTGTTCCTTCCGGAGCTTCCACTGGAACCCATGAAGCCCTGGAGCTCAGGGATGGAGACAAGAGGAGGTTTCAAGGGAAGGGTGTTCTGAAGGCCTTAAAGAACATCGAGGAGAAAATTTTTCCCGCCATCGAAGGTATGAGCCCGTTCCAACAAGCAGAGATTGACCGCATCATGATCGAACTCGATGGCACACCCAATAAGAGCAATTTAGGTGCGAACGCCATGCTCGGAGTCTCCCTGGCAGTGGCCAACGCCGCCGCCAATTACCTGGGAGTTCCCCTCCATGTTTACCTGGGAGGAATTGGAGGGTGTACTCTGCCCGTTCCCTGTATGAACATCCTGAATGGCGGGAAACACGCCGACAACAATGTAGACATTCAGGAGTTCATGATCCTTCCGGTGGGAGGGAAATCCTTCCGCGAAGCCTTGAGAGTTGCAAGCGAGGTTTACCATTCCCTTAAGGCAGTGCTGAAGGGAAAGGGTCTTTCCACTTCCATTGGCGATGAAGGGGGATTTGCGCCCAACCTGAATTCCAACGAGGAAGCCTTAATGGTTATTATGGAGGCCATTGAACGCGCTGGTTGGAAGCCGGGTGAGGATGTTCTTTTAGGCATTGACTCTGCAGCCTCCGAGTTCTTCCAGGATGGCCGTTATCTCATCAAGGCCGAAGGGAAAAAGCTCACCTCAAGCGAAATGGTGCGCTATTACCAGGATCTTGTTTCCCGCTATCCCATAGTGTTTTTAGAAGACGGCCTGGCCGAAGATGACTGGGAAGGGTGGCAGGAGTTGACCCGGGCGCTGAAGGAAAGGGTCCTGCTTGTGGGCGACGACATCTTCGTCACTAACCCGGAGCGTTTAAAAATGGGAATTGAAAAGGGCGTGGCTAACGCCATCCTGATCAAACTGAACCAGATTGGAACGCTTACAGAGACCATTGAGGTCATTCACATGGCCAGAAGATTCGGTTACGGGGCCGTGGTCTCACACCGTTCTGGTGAGACCGAAGACACTTTTATCGCTGATTTTGTGGTGGCCATGAACACTGGCTTGATTAAGACAGGAGCCCCGGCGCGCTCGGAAAGGGTGGCTAAGTACAACCAGCTTCTGCGTATTGAGGAAAACCTGGGGGCGGGAGCCCGTTTCCCGGGGAAAGAGGTCTTTGCGGCCTTCAAAAAGTAGAATTCAGCCCCAGAGGCGAAGGAATAGCAATTTTGCTGCTTGCCAGTCGGTAATTGCTACCTCCCCTTCAAAGGGAGGATGAAAACGACTGGCAAGCACTTGTATGGGGAAGATGCCCGTCCTTTTGGCTCCCTCCACATCGTAGTAATAGCTATCCCCGAAATGCAAGGTGTTTTCCGGTCTTACCTTTAGCCTTTTTAACCCTTCTTTGAAAATCTCAGGGTATGGCTTTCTCCAAGAGACCTCTGAGGAGAGCACTAGGGAGTCGAAGTAGGGGAGGAGTCCCGACTTTTCCATACTCTCTTCCACAAGAGCTCTGGGGAGCTGGGTGTTAGAAATAAGACCAACCTTGATCCCTTTTTCTTTTAAAAAGCTCAGAAATTCCACTGCTCCCTCAATGACAACCGTCTGCTCATGAACCTTTCCTGAGATAAGGGAAATTAACTCTTCCAGTACTCCTGTATCAGGGTCTCTTCCCAAGTCACGAAAGAGTTCCTCTAAAAATTTCTGAAGTGGCACCTCGAATGGCTGGGTAGAAAGTAGAGTCGTAACCGCAAGCCACCTGTCCTCAATCGCTTTAAGGAGTTTTTCCTCGCTCAACCCTGAAAAGATGGGCAACCCCAGGAGTTCCCTGCTGATCTTTTCTATACGAGCGGCCCCTTTTTCTTTTTCCTCCACGATGGTTTCCCAATAGTCAAATGTGCAGGCCTGTATTTTGTCATTTTTTAAAGGCAGCCTGGATTTTAAGGTGGCTTCCCTGGGGATAGAGATCAATCCAAACATTATTTACCCTCTTTCCGCTCCTTCTCCCCATAAGGAAAGGGGATGTATTGAACTGATGGACGGCGCCCGGCTGGTTGAGGATAAAGTTCCATCAGCTTGTATACTTCTTCCGGGAGCGCTGTCTCGACCGAAAGGCCTATTTCTTGGAGAGCCTCTACCGTGAGGGGAGCATCATGGGTCCATTGCCCCTCAGCCAGGAAAGAGGCGATTCTTTCTGCTTCCTCGGGAGAAACCTTTTCATCCAGGAGCCACTTGATGAAGTTCTTTACCTGTGAGATTGCTTTCATGGCCACATCCGCCATTACCAAGGTAGTATCGTCTACTTGATCCCTGCTTTTCTGAGAAAGAACTTTGAGCACGCTGGTTGCCGGGATCAGGCTTCCGAATCCCCTTTCTAACTGTGGGTCAATAGGGCCGAGGACTGCGTTTTCGTCCATAATTAACTCATCGGCGGCCAGGGCAATCATCGTCCCTCCGGACATAGCATAATGAGGGACCATGACCGTTACCTTGCTTTTGCGATTTTTCAAAGCATGGGCAATTTGTTCTGCGGCCAGAACCAGACCGCCAGCAGTGTGGACAATGATATCAATGGGCATATCTGGAGGAGTCAAACGGATGGCCCTCAATATTTGCTCGGAGTCGTCAATGTCAATATAGCGGTAAAAGGGAACCCCCAGGAAAGAGAGCACCTCCTGCCGGTGAATCAGGGTGATTACCCGGGACTTTCTTTTTAGCTCCAGGTGCCTGATGACCTTGAGCCTCTGGAGATGCAAGGTTCTCTGGCGGAATACCGGCACAAAAAGGGCGAGGATCAAGAGGAGCCAGAGAAAGAGGCTCAGATAGTCGAAGGCACTCATAGGATACGCTCCAGGAGAGGATTTTCAATTGGTCCGGGAACGCGCCCCCTTTTTGCCAGGGGAATGCCCTTAACCGCTTTCAGGTCCATGGTCATCTCTATGGGACGAGCGGAGGAAATGTAAGAGCCGACCCCGAAGGCATCCGCTCCCACTTCAGAAAGAGCCTTGATCCTTTCAGGGTTTAACCCTCCAGAAACGAAGATCTTCACGAAGGAAAAGCCCGCCTGATCCAGGCGTGCCCGGACTTCCCGTACGAGATCGGGAGTGACTCCCCCCCTTTCCCTGGGAGTATCCAGGCGCACTCCATAAAGCCTTTCCTTTAAGGCCTGGGCCACTCTCAATGATTCCTCTGCCTCATCATGGAAGGTATCAACCAAAATTACCCGGGGGACATCCTGATCCACGATTTCGTCAAAGGCCTCGGCCGCCAGAACAGTATCCCCGAAGATCAGAATCAAGGCATGGGGCATCGTCCCCGAGGGCTTAATTTGAAGGAGCCTGGCACCAAGGATGGAGCTCGCACCGTCAGCTCCCCCGATCACCGCTGCCCTGTCCATCACGGAGGCCACAGCAGGGTGGACGTGCCGCGCCCCAAAAGAAATCACCAGCTTATTCCCGGCTGCTATTTTGCATTCCCTGGCGGCAGTGGCCCAACCAGATGAGGAAGCCAGGATCCCCAGCATTGCCGTTTCGAAGATCCCAAATTCGCCATAAGGGCCCTCAATGCGCACAATGGTGTCTTTGGCCTTAAAAGGCGTTCCTTCCCTTTGCGCCCAGACCTTTACTTTTCTTCCCTCAAGCAGGTGTTTCACTTCCTCAGTTCCGCAGAGCAAACCATCCTGAGTGGGAAAAATTTCCGCCAGAACCTCGGTCTCCTCCATCCCTTTGGCCTTAAGGATTTCCATCGTGCGTTGGAAGTAGATATCAGTAGTTTCTCCCCGGAGGATTTCCTCAGGGGTTGCAGAAAACAATTTTCTCATCTTTAACCCCTTCTTTCTTAATATAAGAAATGGAATCAGTTTCAGAAAATGGAGGCATAGGCGTAGAGGCCAGGGATTCCTCCTGTATGCCAGAAGAGCATTCTGCCCTTGATCTCCTTTCTTCTGGCCAGGGCCAGAAGCCCTTTAAAGGCTTTCCCGGTGTACACCGGATCAAGGAGGAGCCCTTCCTTTCGGGCCATTACCTTAATGGCCTCCTGAGTCTCCTGATCCAGAATGCCGTAACCCGGGCCGATGAACTCATCTAAGAGCCAAAAGTCGGGAATGGGAACCTGGATATTGAGCTTTTTAATCGTCCTTTGAGCAAGTTCAATAATTTCCCGCTCAAGCTCACCTTTTGAAGGCCCGACGCTTATCCCGATGCTTGTTGTGTGAGAGCCGGTCAATGCCTGGCCTATCAAGATTCCCGCAATCGTTCCTCCTGAGGAGGCAGGGAGCACCACAAAGTCAAACTCCAGCCCCTTCTCCTTTGCTTGTTCTTCTAGCTCCAACCAGGCGGCAATGTAACCCTGAACTCCCAGTTCGTTTGATCCCCCGTAGGGAATAACATAAGGTTCTAAGCCCTTTTGTTTCGATTCCTCAAAAAGCCTTTCCAGATAAGCCTGACCTTCGCCCCTTTCCTTTCCCGTAAAGTGAATGTGCGCCCCGGCAAGGTGATCGAGAAAAAGGTTCCCTTGACGGGAATCCGGCATCTCTCCCATGAGCACAAGGTGTACCTCTAAGTTAAGTTTGGCACCGAGGAGAGCTGTCTGGCGACAGTGGTTGGATTGAAGCGCACCTATGGTCAACAAAGTCCTGGCACCACAAGCAAGGGCATCAGCCAACAAGAACTCTAATTTCCTAACCTTGTTCCCGCCTCCTCCAACGCTTGTCAGATCGTCCCTTTTGATGTATAGCTCCAGGCCCAACTCTGCTTGAAGATTCTTCAAAGCCTCAAGCGGGGTAGGGAGGGAGGAGAGGTGTAATTTGGGAGAAAGGAATTGCTTTCTCAATTTTTCCTCCTTTAAAAGTATACACCGCCTTGAATCCCGCCTTCATCGCCAGAGCAAGTAACGTGTCGAATTTTAAAGCAAGCTCTAACGGGTTATGGCTGTCAGACCCGAAGGTGATCATCTCCAGACCCAGAGAGGAGGCCAAAGAGAGAATCTCAGGGCCAGGAAAGGGCTCCTTTAAATTGTACCTGAATATGGCCCGGGCGTTAATCTCTAAGGCCATTCCCCTTTCCTTCAGGAGGGTCAGTATTTCCTCGAGTTGAGGCTCTAAGGCCGAAAGGAATTTTTCCCTGAACCAGGGATTACTTTGCCGCTTAAAATAATCCAGGTGAGCCAGGCCGTTAAAAATGCCGGATTGGATGGCGTTTTTTACCTGATGAGCAAACTCCAAAGCAATCCTTTCCGGGTCCATTAAGGATAGAAGTTGAGCTCCCTCTTTCTCATTGGCTACGGCCAGATGCTGGATGCAGTGGACAGATGCTAAAAGGTAATCCCAGGGAAATTGGAGAAAGGGTTCAAGCAGACTTTCTACACCCGGAAAATAGTCTACTTCCAGCCCCCTTTTGAGCCTTACATTGGGGAAAAGCTCCCGGGTCTCCTCGATTTCTTCAATGTACTTGTGCACCCAGCGAGTATCCCTATTAGGTACTCTGCTCCCGTTTACCCTTACCCACCCCTCCTTCGGAGCCCGTACAGGGTCCAGGTCAAGGTGGGTGGTGAAACAGATTTCCTCAAGCCCTCTTTCCTGAGCAAACTGCGCATAGTCTCTGATTGTACCCCGGGCGTCAAAGCTAAAATCCGGATGAATGTGGTAATCTGGAATTCTCATTTTTTCTGTTTTCTTTTTCTTAAGAATTTCTCTATATTTTATACTTATGTAAGCTTGAAGCCAAAAGAGGGTCCAGGAAAGGGGTTTTCAATTCAAAATGAACGTGAATGAAATCGAGTTCGGGTTTTACAAAAGCGGGGAGGAAGAACAGATCCTCGACCTCTTTCGCGCAGTATTTCCTAAAATTCCCCGCACGCTTGAGGAATGGAAATGGGAATACGAGTGGTCTCCCTTTTCTCCGCCCATAATCGCCCTGGCTCGTCACCAGGGAAAGGTAATTGGTCAGGAGGCCCTTTTCTATGTCCCGATGAAATGCGGAGAGCGCCGCTTCCTTGGTGCTCAATCCGTGGATACCATGACCGACTCTCAATTCCGAGGAAGGGGCATTTTCGGCCGTCTAGCCCGGCTCACTTTGGAGGAGGGAAAACGGCGAAGCACGCCCCTGTTTTATGGTTTCCCCAATCGCAATTCCTACCAGGCCTATGTAGGGAAGTTGGGCTGGGTGGACATAACCAGAGTACACCGCTACATTAAAGTACTGAACCTCCCCTCCGCTTTGAGGGCCCGTTTAAAAAGTCCTGCCCTTTGTTCTTTATTAGGGTGGATAGCTTACCCTTTGGTCCAGATTTATTTCTTTGGCAAGGGTAGAAGGAGCCAGAATTTTTCTCTGGTGCAGGTAGAGAGATTTGATACCTCTTACGATAAATTCTGGGAGACAATTCGGAACCGTTTCCCCTTGATGGTGGATCGCACCAGCCAGTACATGAACTGGAGGTACCTGGATCACCCCTCCGGGGAATACCAGGCCTACTTTTTGAAAAGAGAAGGGGATGAGGAAATTGCAGGAGTGGCCGTTCTGCACTTAGTAAAGCTTCAGTACCCCTTAGGTTCCATTGGGGAATTTTTCGTAAAGGATTGGGACCCGGAGATCGCACAAATTTTCCTCACCCTGGTCCTGGAACATCTACGATCCCAGGGTGCAGCGATTGTAGCCTCCTGGATTCTTCCTCATTCCCCCTTCGTCCCGGTTTTTAAAAAGTTAGGTTTCAGGTTGCGCTCCAGGCACCAGCCGCTGATCGCAATTTCCCCGGACGGCTCCCTCAAGGTGGAAGAGTTTTCTAAACCGGAAAGCTGGTACATTACTTCCGGGGATTACGATATGTTTTAAAGGAGGAAACATGGTTTACAGGGCAACTTTCTTTATTAACACCTCGGCAAGCCAGGAGCTTGTGGACGTCACCGACCAGGTGGAAAAGGTGGTGCGCTCAAGCAAAATAGAGAACGGGATCTGCCACGTTCATTCCGAGCACACCACCTCTGGAATCGTTGTGAACGAGAACGAGCCCGGCCTGATTCAGGACTTCTTGAAGCTTTTGAGTTCCTGGGTTCCCAGGACTGGCTGGAGCCACGGGGTCAACGCCCATGCCCATTTGAAGTCTCTGATTATCGGTAATTCCCGCACCCTACCGGTTTTTCAAGGGAGCCTTAATTTGGGCACCTGGCAAAGCGTGTTCTTTCTGGAAATGGACGGGCCCCGTCGCCGTCAGGTTACCGTGACCGTAATTGGCACCTGAATTCAGGAAAGGGCCTTCTTTTCGAATATGAATTCGCCACCGCTTGCATCCACAACTATCGTGTCCCCTTCCTGGAACTCACCCTCTAAAATTTTCAGCGCCAATTTGTCCAGGATTTCCTTCTGAATTGTCCGCTTGAGCGGTCTGGCACCGAATACGGGGTCAAATCCCAACTCGGCAAGAAGCTCCCTGGCAGTGTCTGTGACCTCAAGGCTCATCCCTTTGCTTTCCAGGCGCTCCCTAACCCTGTTCAGCTGGATATCCACGATCTTCTTGATCTCCTCTTTGCCCAGGCGGTTGAAGATGATGATCTCGTCTATCCGGTTGAGGAACTCGGGGCGGAAATGGGCCCGAAGAGCTTCCATGACTTTGGTTCTCATCACCTGAGGGTCATCGTTCAGCTCCTGAATGTACTGACTGCCGATATTGGAAGTCATGATGAGCACAGTGTTTTTGAAATCCACCGTCCGACCCTGCCCATCCGTTAGTCTCCCATCATCCAGAATCTGAAGCAGGACGTTAAACACGTCGGGGTGAGCCTTTTCAATTTCATCGAAGAGCACTACCGAGTAGGGACGGCGACGAATTGCCTCGGTTAGTTGGCCTCCTTCTTCGTAGCCCACATATCCGGGAGGAGCACCGATCAGCCGAGAAACAGTGTGTTTCTCCATGTACTCGGACATATCAAGCCGGATCAGGGCTTTTTCGTCATCGAACAGGAACTCCGCTAAAGCGCGAGCGAGTTCAGTTTTTCCCACTCCGGTAGGGCCCATGAAAATGAAGGAGCCGATGGGCCTGTTGGGATCGGCCAGTCCGGAGCGCGCGCGGCGTACAGCATTGGAAACGGCAACGATGGCCTCATCCTGCCCTACAACCCTCTGGCCCAGTCTCTCCTCCATAGTAATCAACTTTTGCATTTCTCCTTCCATCAAACGGGTGACGGGGATGCCGGTCCATTTGGAGACGATTTCCGCGATGTCCTCCTCGTCCACTTCCTCCTTAAGCATCCTCCTGTCCTTCTCCATTTCGGAAAATTGCTTGTTGAGTTCGTCCAGCTCCTTTTGAAGCGAGAGCCTTACGCCAAAGCGAAGTTCTGCAGCTTTGTCCCAATCTCCCCTGAGCTCCGCCTGTTGTTCTTCGGTGCGGGTCTGTTCAATTTTTTCTTTGAGCTCGCGCATCCGATTCAGAATTTCCTTCTCCCTCTGCCATTGAGCTCTCATGCTCATGGCCTTTTCCTTGAGTTCCTGGATTTCTTCCTCGATTTTCGCAAGCCGAGCCTGGGAAGCAGCATCCTTCTCTTTCTTGACCGCCTGACGCTCAATCTCTAACTGCCTTAGCTTCCTTTCCACTTCATCCAATTCCGTGGGCAAGCTGTCAATTTCCATTCTCAATCTGGCTGCGGCCTCATCCACAAGGTCAATAGCCTTATCCGGAAGGAAGCGGTCAGTAATGTAGCGGTTGGATAGAACTGCGGCAGCCACAAGGGCCGAATCTTTAATCTTGACTCCGTGGTGTACCTCGTAACGCTCCTTCAGACCGCGGAGGATGGCAATGGTATCCTCAACTGAGGGTTCCCCCACGTATACTGGCTGAAATCTTCTCTCCAGAGCTGGATCCTTTTCAATCCGCTTCCGGTACTCATCAAGGGTTGTGGCACCGATGGCCCTGAGCTCGCCTCGAGCTAAAGCTGGCTTGAGCATGTTGGAGGCGTCTACCGCCCCCTCCGCTGCTCCAGCGCCCACCAATGTGTGAAGTTCGTCGATAAAGAGGACGATATTTCCCTCGCTCGAGGTCACTTCCTTGAGCACCGCTTTCATGCGCTCCTCGAACTCCCCGCGGAATTTAGACCCCGCTACTAACGATCCAATATCTAAGGCAATTACCCTTTTGTTCTTCAGGCCCTCAGGGACATCTCCTGAGGCAATTCTCTGAGCCAGGCCCTCCACGATGGCTGTCTTTCCCACTCCCGGTTCTCCGATCAGTACCGGGTTGTTCTTCGTCCTCCGGGAGAGGACCTGGATTACCCTACGGATTTCCTCGTCCCTGCCAATTACGGGGTCAAGTTTTCCCTTGCGGGCGAGCTCAGTGAGATCCCGGCCGTATTTCTCCAGGGCTTGGTATTTTTCCTCGGGGGTTTGGTCGGTAACTCGGTGGCTTCCTCGGATTTGAGCCAGAGCCCGAAGGACGCTTTCCCTGGTGATCCCTGAGGGTTGGAAGAGCTTCAGGAGGTTGGGGTCCTCGCACATCGCCAGAAGGAGGTGCTCCGTGGAAATGAACTCGTCCTTGAGCTGTTCTGCCTCAAACTCCGCCCTCTGAAGCACATTCCGCAGCCTGTTTCCCAGGTACATCTGACCTGAGCCATAAACTTTAGGCAGGGCATCCAGTTCTCTCTCCAGGGTTTGAAGAAACACTTTCTCGTTTACCCCAATTTTTCCCAGAAGCGGTGGGATTACGCCGTCCTTCTGTTTGAGCAAACTATATAAAAGGTGCTCGGGCTCCAGAGTTTGATGGTTTTTGCTTTCCGCAACCGCTCGCGCCCCTTCTAATGCTTCCTGAGCCTTAATCGTGAATTTTTCCAGATTCATTTTTTCAACTCCTTTATTACAACCCCAAATGTTTTCTGGGGTTAGTTCTTTCGTATTTTTTGAGCTCCTCGAACAACCTTTTTTCTTCAAGAGTAAGATTTTGAGGAAGGACTACATTCACTTTCACGTACTGGTCGCCGGTAGGGGGTAATCCTAAACCCTTAAGCCTGAAGGTGGTGCCGTTCTGGGTTTCGGGGGGAATATTCAGGAGCACCTTCCCTTTGAGGCTGGGAACCTCGATTTTTGCTCCCAGCACAGCTTCTGTGAGGGTCACCGGTACCTCCAGGTAAATATCCTTCCCTTTTAACTGGAAGTAGGGATGAGGAGCAACCTTTACTTCCAGGTACATGTCGCCCGGTTGACCTCCAAATTGAGAGGGGTAACCCTGTGCCTTTAACCTGATTTTGGTTCCGGGCTCAATTCCTGGAGGAATTTTCACCTCCAGAGTTTTCCTTTTCCCTCCAAGGGAATACTCAATTATTCTGGTTGACCCCCGAAATGCCTCCTCCAGTGTGATCTCCACGCTGGTATGGATGTCTTCTCCCTTTCTCGCTTTTCTGGTCCGAGTTTGGGTGAATCCCGGAACATCAAAACCTCCATTACCGAAGAAGACCCGGAAGAACTCTGAGAATGGGGCATTTCCTAAATCAAAGTCGAAGCCAAAAGGAGCCTCGGGGCCAGTGTACTTCACTCTCTGGGAAAGCTCTTCCCAGTTAGCTCCCAGTTGGTCGTACTTGGCCCTTTTCTCAGGATCTGAGAGCACCTCATAGGCTTCGTTAATCTCCCGAAACTTTTCCTCGGACGCTTTATTTCCGGGATTCAAATCCGGATGGTACTTTTTTGCCAGTTCCCGGTACGCCCTCTTTATCGTATTTTCATCAGCGTCCCGAGGAACGCCCAGTATTTTGTAATAATCCTTAAATTCCATCTTTTCCTTTTACTGAGCCAGTTTGGGGCTGGGGAGATCTCCCCAGCCCCAGGGAAGGTTACTTGATTTCCAGCTTATGGACTTTGGGTTTGGCTTCCTCGGCCTTGGGGATGTGTATCTCCAGAATCCCGTCTTTGAACTCGGCCTTGGCCTGCTCGGGTTTTACGGTCACAGGAAGAGCTATGGATCTGGCAAACTGCCCATAGGCCAATTCCTTGTGGTAGTAATTGCGTTTTTTGGTCTCGGTCTCCCGTTTGGTCTCCCCCTTGATGGTTAAGACGTCGTCGGAGAAGGTGACTTCCAGGTCCTCCTTCTTCAAACCAGGAAGCATGGCTTTGACAACTACTTCTTCATCGGTCTCGTACATGTCGATCGCCGGGGCCCAAACGGTCTCGGTTGTCAATTCCGAGGCCAGGGACCTACGAGAGAACACATCCTCAAAGAGCCTGTTCATCGCTTCCCGGAAGGAAGCCAGCTCCGCAAATGGATCCCATCTCATAATGCTGGTCATCGCTCATCCCTCCTTTTCTGGAAATCTAAATTAAGGAGAGAGTCGAGCTCGATTTGGAGCCTGTCCACCAGTTCCAGGAGGAACTTGATCCCTGCAAGGTTGATCCTCTTTATTTCGTAGAGTTGCCTGATGAAAATCAAGCGTTCTATCTCCTCCTGGCTATAGAGTCGGTGCCCAGTGGCTCGCCTCTTAGGACAAATCAAGCCCATTTCCTCATAGAGGCGTAACGTTCTTGGCCTGACGCCCACGAGGCGCGCAGCCACTGATATTGTGTATACTGGTTCCTGGCTCCTTGCCATATTGACCTCTCCCAAAATTATTTACATTTTTACGTAAAATTTTATTCCCAATTTACGTAAATTTTTTAAAAATTTTTGGGAAGGCCAGAGAGCTTGATGACCCCTTCAGGAAACTGATCGGGCTAAAAAGAGCAAGGCCTGAAGAGCGCGGTATACCTCCAGGATATCTTTTCCTCTGTAGATAAGAGTCCTTCCGTCCAGGCGTTCAGTTCCTGGGAGAAGTTCCGCTACATCAGCTTTGGCAGTTTGCATGAAGGTGATCTCCATAGTCACTGGGGTCTCCACCAGGAAAGGCTGGAATCCTTCCTCTTTAAACTTGATCAGGGCAGCTTGTGCCTTTTCCTCAATTTCCTTGCGTACTTCCAGGGGATGCCTGCAGGAAGCAGCAAAACGAGTAATTCCAACTTTAGTGGCGACCGTGAGAACGCCTGGCAGGATTACCCTTGCCTGGTTCACAGTTTCCTGGTCGCCGGTGACCAAACCCACGGGAACTCCAAAATGACCGCAGACAGCGGCGTTAATCGCTGTCTCTGAGAAGTCCTTCCCGTTTATTGAAAGCCGGAATACGGAGCCTGAGGAATAGGAGTGGTCGCAAATGCTGGCCCTGGTTCCCACTCCCGCATGGTATCCGATGAAAAAAGCCAGGTCGGCGCCCTCCGCGCCCTGAACCATGGATAGGGGCTTTATGAATCCCGAGATCAGATTTGCTTTTGGATGGAGTCCCTCGATGGGCAGGTTCCTCATGTAGCCGTGTGAGTCGTTGACCAAAACCTCGCTTGCTCCTCCTTTGACTGCCCCCTCTACAGCGGCGTTCACTTCCTTGAGCATCAGCTCCACGGCCTTAGTATATTCAGGGGTGTCTTCCTTCATTTGATCCCAGGAGACCATACCCGAGATCCCCTCAAGATCCGCAGAGATATAGACCTTCATAGCTCCTCCTTAGAAAACAAATATTTTCAAAAGGGCGAAAAGCCCGAAAAGCCAGCAGTATATAGCAAACCAGATCAGGCGGCTCCTTTTTAAGAACTTCAGGAAATAATGAATGCACAGGATTCCCACAAGTGCTGAGACAGCAACTCCAATTAAAAATTGGCCCCAGCTCAAGCCCTCGAAACTCAAGGAAGAGATTTCCAAGATAGTGGCCCCCACAACTATGGGAAGAGAGAGAAGGAAAGAGAAGCGGGCGGCTTCATCGCGCTTCAACCCCACAATTAGCCCCGCGGAGATGGTGGCTCCGGAGCGGGAAACCCCGGGCAGAAGTGCCAGGCCCTGAAAGGCTCCAATCAGCAGCGCCTTGAAAGGATTAAGAGAGGCCATGTTTAAAGAAGGGTTACTGAAGGTATCAACCAGTGCCAGAAGAACTCCTGTTAGAAGAAGAAAAACGCTGGGGACTGTAGCGGCTTTAAACGTACTCTCGATCTGACCTTTAAAGAGCAAAGCGGCGACCACCGCAGGGATTGTGCCAATTATTATCAGCCAGGAAAGCCTGATATAGAGCTTCTCTTCCGCAGAGGACCTTCTTCCCTTAGAGAAACTCAGGGCGAATCCCCTGAGGAGCTTTAAGACCTCAGGAAAAAAATAAACAAGCAGAGAAAGAAAAGTGCCAAAATGAAGGGCGGCATCCAGGGCAACTGGAGGGTAGTCCCACTTTAGAAGGTAGGGCACAAGCACCAGGTGAGCGGAGGAGGAAATAGGCAGGAATTCCGTCAGGCCCTGGACTATTCCTAAAAAAATTACCTGAAAGGTTGTCATTTGGCCTCTTCCTCCTTTTCCTGAGCCCTGGAATGATTCTCGGGAAATTTCAACACCACGGTATTGTTCTCCAGCTCCAGCATTGCCCGAAAGGCCTTTCCCTTTTTGGACTTAAAACCGGAAATGATCCCGGTTTTTCCTTTCTCGAGGAGAACCTGGGCCTGCTTCCTGGTGATTGTTTTACCCGCTATTTTTTTCCAGATCACAAATTTGCAGCCTGTTTTCCAGTTAGAGCAGGAGTAGGCTGCTTTGTTCTCTCTGATTTCCCCACCGCAGACAGGGCACTTTCCAATTACCCTGGAAGTGGCAGCTCTCATTTGAGTCGTCTTTTCTCCGCTGATCGCTTTGACTTTCTCCACTATTCCCTTAGTAAGGTCTATTATTCCCGCCATGAATTGATCCCGGGTGAACTCACCCTTCTCTATGCGCATCAACTTCCATTCCCATTCCGCGGTGAGTTCCGGGGAGACAAGCTCGTTTATGGGGATGGATTCTATAGCCCTAATAAGCTCTATCCCTTTGGGAGTAGGGACAAGGGCCTTTCCCTCTCTTTCCAAGTATCCCACCTCGATCAGGCGTTCGATGATTGCTGCCCTGGTAGCCGGAGTTCCCAGCCCCCTGTCCTTCATAGCTTGCCTTAATTCTTCATCTTCTAATAATTTTCCAGCCCCCTCCATTGCTGAGAGCAAAGTGGCGTCAGAGTACCTCGGCGGAGGGGAGGTCTCTTTCTCGAGGAGTTCCGCCTTTTCCACCTGTACACGCTCCCCTTCTTTAAGATCCGGGAGAAGATCGGATTTAGGAGGCTCGTAAATCTGTAGCCAGCCAGGTTCCACGAGCTTTCTCCCCTCCGTTTTAAAGTTTTCCTTTTCCACTTCGGTAATAATTCTGGTTACCTCCCAGACCGCCTGTGGGAAGAAGACTGCCAGGAACCTGCGCACCACGAGGTCATAAATTTTGCTTTCGTCGTTCCCTAAGGATTTCAGGTCTGGCTTGACCGGAGTGGGTATGATGGCGTGATGGTCAGTTAGGCGGGAGTCGTCCACGATCCTCTTGGTGATGGGAAGCCGATCCATACCTAAAAGAGCCTGAGCGAAACTCTCCCAGGGAGGCAAATTGAGGCAGGAGATAATTTCCTTGAGCTGAGGAACCATATCCGATCCCAGGTACTGGCAGTCTGTGCGTGGATAGGTAATCAGCTTGTGCTCCTCGTAAAGACTTTGGGCGGCATTGAGCGTTCTCCGGGCAGTGAAGCCATATTTTCTGTTTGCTTCCCTCTGAAGTTCGGTGAGATCGAAGAGAAGGGGAGGGATCTGTCGGGACTCCTTTTTTTCGAGAAGGGTGATCTTTCCAGTTTTCCCTTGAACCAGGTGAAGGACTTTCATTCCCTCCTCTATTGAGCGAAATCGATCCTTGTCCTCCGAGAACCACTTTCCCTGATAATTTCCTTCCTCCGCCATAAAAATTGCGATTAACTCATAATACTTCTCCGGGACAAAAGCCTGGATTTCCCTTTCCCTGGACACGAGAATGGCCAGAGTAGGAGTTTGAACCCTGCCCACAGAGAGTAGAGTACCAAACCTGCGCGTGAAGGCCCTGGTGGCATTTATACCTACGAGCCAGTCGCTTTCCGCCCGGCATTTTGCGGCCTGAGCCAGAAGTTCCAGCTCAGAACCGGGCCTCAGTTTTTGAAAGCCATCCTTAATGGCGGTTTCCGTCATTGAGGAAAGCCAGAGACGAAAGACCGGCTTGGTGGCTCCGGTTTTCTCATAAATGTAGCGGAAAATTAGCTCGCCTTCCCTCCCAGCATCGCAGGCGTTGATCACGGCTTCAACTTCCTTGCTCTTAAGCAGCCTGGAAATAGCGCGGAAGCGTGTAGCCGTTTCCTTGATCACCTTCAATTTAAAAGTCTCAGGAATAATGGGAAGGTGTTGCAGGGTCCAGTATTTGTACTTTTTGTCGTAATCCTCCGGTTCCTGGAGGGTCACCAGGTGCCCAAGAGCCCAGGTAACCAGGAAATCCTTGCTTTCCAGATGATCATCCTTATGCTTAAAGCCGCCAAGGCTTTTGGCAATACTCTGAGCAACACTCGGTTTCTCGGTAATAATCAATTTTTTCATATTGATTCAACTATGGCATTCTAAACAATTAGGCAAATTTTTAAAAGATGCCTCGTTGCCATCCCCGGATTAATCGGGGATAATATAATAATCCTGAAACGGGGGTGATTTGATTTGTCAAGCAAAGTCGATTTTCTGATTGGCTTTATCGTCGGAGGGCTTATCGGCGCTGGACTGGGGTTATTATTTGCCCCCCAATCTGGCGAGGAAACCCGTGAAATGCTGAAGGATAAATTTCTGGAGCTAAAGGAGAAAGCTGAGAAGGTTCCTGAGGCCATAAAGAAAGAAACCCAGCAATTCATCCAGAAGGGCAAGGAAGCCCTTGACGAGAAAAAAGTAGAGCTTTAATACCTTCTGGCTTTCCGGACTGATTACCAGGCTCCTTAAATACGTCTTATAAAATAAGGAGTAGATATTCTCTTATAAAGGGGGGAAACTATGAAGAAGCCTAAATTTTGCGTGCTGGGGGCTGGTAATGGTGGTTTAGCAATGGCTGCCCATTTGGTATTGAAAGGCTATGAGGTCAACCTCTACAATCGCAGCCAGCCTCGTTTAAATCCCGTGATCGCCAGAGGTGGAATTGAAGTAACGGGACAGGTACAGGGTTTCGCTCCGATTTCCATTGTCACCACTAACCCCGAGGAAGCCATAAAAGGGGTTGATGTGCTAATGGTTGTGGTTCCTGCAAACGGCCACGCCTTTATCGCTCAAAAAGTTGCCCCGTATTTAGAGGATGGGCAAATTATCCTTTTAAACCCGGGACGGACCTGCGGGGCAATTGAGTTTCGCAATGTCCTTAAAGAGGAGGGTTGCAGGGCTGATGTGATAGTGGCGGAAGCCCAAACCTTCATTTATGCCTCTCGGGCTTTAAACCCAGCCCAGGTGCACATTTACCGAATTAAGAATTCCATTCCGGTGGCCGCTTTGCCAAACACCGATACAAATCAGGCACTTCAGCTTATCAGGCAAGCCTTTCCGGAATTCGTCAAAGGGGAAAATGTCCTGAAAACCAGCTTGGATAACATCGGTTCCGTTTTCCATCCTACCTTGACCATCCTCAATGCCGCACGGATTGAGAACGAGCGAGGCGAGTTTCAATATTACATCGAGGGCAACTCCCCCACTACTTCCCGAATCCTGGAGGCGGTGGATCGCGAGCGTCTGGAAGTGGCAAAAGCCCTTAAAGTTCAGGCGATCTCTGCAGTAGAATGGCTGGAAGTCGCCTACGACGCTACAGGCAGCAATCTCTATGAGGCCATGCAGAATAATCAAGGATATTACGGGATCAACGCTCCTTCCACGCTCCAGACTCGCTACCTCAGTGAGGATGTGCCCATGAGCCTTGTCCCCATCGCCTCTTTAGGGGAAAAATTCGGGGTTCCGGTGCCCACGATCCAGGCCCTGATTCATCTGGCCTCCGTTCTCCACCAAACAGATTACTGGGCTCAGGGAAGGACTGTGGAAAAGCTGGGAATCCAGGATTTAACCGCTGATCAACTCCATGACCTTGTGGAGTCCGGAGGCTTCTGGTAATGAAGATCGTGGGTGCTGCCATTGGTAACGATGTGCATATCGCCGGGCTCTTGAATTTTTTCCGCCTGGCGGAGGAGGCCGGGCACAGGACCGTAAGTTTAGGGGTAGCCATCCCCATAGCTCAGCTCCTCGAAGCAGCCGTGAAAGAAAGGGCGGATGCCGTGGCCGTGAGCTATCGCCTCTCGCCGGAAAGCGCATCGAGCCTGTTCCTTCAACTGAAAGAACTCATTTTGAAGTACGGACTCCAGGACAAAATCTTCCTTTTTGGAGGAACACCCCCGGTGGCGGAGCTGGCAAAAAAGTCGGGGATTTTCCAAAGGGTCTTTTCCGGCCTCGAGCCTCTTGAGGAGCTAAAGTCCTTCCTTGCCGGGGAGGAGTTTTTAAGCAGGGCCTCCATCCCCCCCCAGAATCTTGTAGAGCGTATTGATTACCTATCTCCCTATCCATTGATCAGGCACCACTTTGGCCTTCCAGATCTTGAAGAAACCATCAAGGGCGTAAGAAGAATCGCCCAGGCAGGGATCGTGGATATTATCTCCTTAGGGCCTGATCAAAATGCCCAGGAGAGCTTTTTCCGTCCTCAGGAAATGGATCACAGGTTAGATGGGGCGGGAGGAGTGCCCCTGCGCTCAGAGGAGGATTTAATCAGGATTTATGAGGAATCGCGCTGTGGAAATTACCCCCTTTTAAGATGTTATGCTGGAACAAGGGATCTTCTGAAATGGGCTGAGATGACGGTGCGGCTGATAAACAATGCTTTCGGCGCCGTTCCCATTTTCTGGTACTCCGAACTTGACGGTCGGTCCAAAAGGCCCCTTCGAGAAGCCATTGCGGAAAATCTTGAGGTAATGCGCTGGTACGGGGAGAGGAAAATTCCTCTTGAGGTCAATGATCCTCACCAGTGGTCCCTGCGCTATGCTCCCGATGCAGTGGCTATCACCGACGCCTACCTCGGAGCCTACATTGCAAAAAAATCTGGAGTAACGGTCTACGTGCAGCAGTACATGTTCAACACCCCACCGGAAACGACCGCAGTTTACGACCTGGGGAAGATGCTTGCCCAGAAGGAGTTGATAAGTACTCTGGAAGATCAAAATTTCCGCATTGTGCATATGGTCAGAGCAGGGTTAGCGCATTTTTCTCCGGATCCCTACATCGCAAAAGGGCAACTCGCCGCCTCCACCTCGATCTCTTTAGAGCTGAAACCGCAGATTCTGCACATAGTGGGATATTGCGAAGGAGATCATGCCGTCACCCCCGAGGAGCTGATAGAGAGCGTCAAGATTGCTCGAGGTGTCCTGCGTAACCTGCTCAACGATTCCCCTTCCCTCTCCCTCGACCCCAGGGTTCAAAGAAGAAAGGAGGAACTCCTGGAGGATGCTCATTTCCTCCTGGAAACCATCCGCTCTCTGAGGGGAAAAACGGAGGATCCCTTTACTGATGTGGAAGTCCTGGCCCAGGTCGTGGAAAAAGGAATTTTCGATGCCCCACACCTTAAGGGAAGGCCCTGTGCTTTAGGAACAGTGTCCGTTTATACTCAGGATGGTTCCTGCCGTTCCTATGACCCGAAAAAAGGAAAGCCGATCAGCGAAAGAGAGAGGTTAAGGAACCAGGGTTTTTGAGCACGGGGTGGTAAATGATAATGGGCGAAGAGGGTAAGGCGTACCTGTCCTTAAAATACTGATATGGCTCAGCCCGGAATGAGCTCCAGTTGTGGTAAACAAGCCCGTTGTAGTAAATACCCCAGTGGGGCAAACCATAAAAGACAGAGCTTGTAATCTTTATTAAATCACCATCTTCAGGCTCGGGAACCTGAATCGACTTCTTAAGCATCTCGCTTACTTCCAGACCCGCCTTATTAAAGACCGCATACACGAACTCCAGACACCCCTCAGGATGATAAGTGGAAACAATGTCCTGATCTAAATACGGGTCCTTTTCAATTTCTTTTAGCACCTCCTCCAGTTTTGCTTTTGGGGGAACGTAACTTGGGGTGCTGGTAGTGAAAACGGCAAGCGAGGGGGAAGCAGTGGCTTCCTGGGGGGAAGAATTCAGGCTCATGCCTGCTTTTCCCTCCGTCCTGCTTTGGAGAGGGTAAATCTCTGGAACAGCCCAGGTTTTCGTGCTTAGAAACAGCAATATAAGCAGCAAGAAGACCAGTATTGTAGCAATATTTATCCGTTTTTCCAGCATGGTGGCAAGGATAAACCAAAGAAAAGGAGGTTGTCAAATTTTTGGGAATTTTTTCAAGTGTTAAAGCCCTTTTGAATAAAAATAAAGTAAAAATTTCACTTTCCTTTTTGTTGGACATCTATTGCCCTGGCCAAAAGCGGGTTATAAAATCGAAAGGAGAAACCTCCAGGGAGGAAAACTGGATGACCGATTTTAAATATGTAGGCCAGCCTCTTTCGCGATTGGACGCTTTGGCCAAGGTTACTGGAAGGGCGCTTTTCCCGGGCGACTTGAACTTTCCAGGTATGCTTCATGCCAAGGTTCTCTTTTCCTCTGAGCCCCATGCTCTGATTAAGAGGATCGATACCTCCAAGGCGGAGCACGTTCCCGGCGTAGTTCGAGTTCTGACCTACAGGGACGTTCCTGTGAACGAATACGGGATTTACATTTACGACCAGGCCGTTCTCGCCGGAAAGAAGGTGCGCTCGGTGGGGGATCCTGTGGCTCTGGTAATTGCAGAAAACCCTGATGCCGCAGAGGAAGCTCGAGATCTAATTGAGGTAGAATATGAGCCCTTGCCCGGAGTTTTTGACCCCATCGAGGCTTTGAAGCCCAGCGCCCCGCTGGTTCACGAGGAGCAAGGGACCAATTTGCTCAAGGAATACTTTTTAAATCACGGCGATGTAGATCAAGCCTTGCGCTCGGCTGATGTGGTTTTGGAACTTAACCTTTCCACTCCATTCAATGAGCACGCCTACCTCCAGCCGGAAGCGGCAGTGGGTTTAATCGATGAGGAGGGAAGGGTCACTGTCTATGTGGCCTCCCAGTGGATCCACGACGACATTCGCCAAATTGCCCATGCCCTCGCTCTCCCCGAGGACCGAGTTCGCGAGGTATTAATGGAAGCGGGGGGTACCTTTGGCGGAAGGGAGGATATTTCCCTCCAGATTCTCGCAGCCCTTGCTGCTTACCGCACGGGAAAACCGGTGAAGTTAGTTTATACCAGAGAGGAATCCATCAGGGGGCATGGGAAGAGACACCCCTTTTACATGAAGGGGAAAATTGGGGTCACTAAGGAGGGAAGGGTAATCGCTATGGATATTGACCTGACCTCCGATGCCGGAGCCTACGCCTCCACCTCCATCGTAGTTCTGGCAAATGCCGTTTCCTACGCCAATGGCCCCTACGATGTTCCCAACGTGCGCGTCCGGGGGCGCACTGTTTACACCAACAATATAATGACCATGGCTATGAGGGGTTTTGGCTCCGCCCAGGTTCCCATGATTTATGAGGGCTTAATTGATGAAGCCTGCCGCGCTTTGAAAATGGATCCTGTGGAGTTCAGGTTGAAAAACCTCCTTGATGAAGGCTCCATTTTGCCCACGGGTTACCCTGTCACGCCAGGGGTGGGAATCAAAGAGACCCTGCGGCGCGCAGCGCTGGAGGCAGGATGGAAGTACGAGGATGGCCGCTGGATTGCTCCCCCCAGAAAGGAAGCCGAGAAGGGGAGGCTCTGGGGGAGAGGGGTAGCCTGCGTGTATAAAAACGTGGGATATAGCTTTGGCTTCGATGACCACGCCCATGTGATCCTGGAAGCTCAAGTTTCCGCATCTGGGAAAATTGGGGAATTGAAAGTCAAAGTGGGTTCTACCGATTCCGGACAGGGGATCAGAACAGCGCTCTGTCAGATAGCGGCTGAAGCTACAGGGGTACCTTTTGAGGCCATTTCCTTTGTACAACCGGATACCTCCTTGGTGAAAAGTGGAGGCTCCAACTCCGCCTCTCGCTCGGTGTTCGTGACGGGGAGAGCAATTTTGGAAGCGGCCCAGGAATTGAAAAGGCAAATTGCTGAGGGTAAAAGGGGCCTTATCCGAGGGGAATTCCTTTACCGCACCCAGACCGTGAGACCTACCACTCCCTTTGGCCCTGACGGGAAATGCATCCCCCATCAGAGCTACGGCTACACCACAAATATCGTGGAATTAGAAGTAGACCCGGACCTGGGGACAGTTGAGGTAAAGAGCGTGATCGGGGCCACGGATTTGGGTAAGGCGATAAACCCTGATATTGTTGAGGGTCAGATCGGGGGAGGGGTCTTAATGGGAATTAGCTACGCCTTAATGGAGGAATTCGTGCTGGAGCAAGGAAGGATCAAAACCCCCAACTTCAGCACTTACATTATTCCCACTGCCAAAGACACTCCCGGTGAGGTGAAGCCGATCATCGTGGAAGTGCCTGATCCCGCAGGTCCCTTTGGGGCCAAGGGGGTGGGGGAGATGACCATGATCGGCGTGGCTCCCGCTATCCTCAATGCTTTGAGGGACGCCACAGGGGTAAGGTTCACCAGAATCCCCGTCCTTCCGGAGACCATCAAAAAGGCTTTAAGGGATCCCTGAACATGGCCTACAAGGTCGTAAATACTCCCCAGATAAGGGTGGATTCCCTGGCAAAAGTCACGGGGCAGGAGAAATACGCCGCTGACTACTCCTTCCCCGGAATGCTCTGCGGAAAAGTGCTGCGGGCAAAATTTCCCCACGCCTTAATTTCCAAAGTTGATGTTCAGGAAGCCTTAAAGTTAAAAGGAGTTCACGCCGTGCTCATTGCTCAAGATATCCCCGGAAGCAAAAAAATTGGAGCCGTTATCGAGGACCAGGATGTGCTTTCCGGGGAAAAGGTTCGTTTTTTAGGTGATGGGGTCGCTCTGGTAGCGGCTGAGAGCATGGAAATAGCTGAGCGTGCCCTGGAGTTAATCAAGGTGGAATACGAGCCCTTGCCCGGAGTCTTCGACCCCCTGGAGGCATTAAAACCCGGTGCCCCTTTACTTCATCCGGAGAAAGGGGATAACATCGTAAACCATCACCGAGTAAGAAAAGGGGATGTCAAGGAGGGATTTGCCCGATCCGAGATCGTTCTTGAGCGGGAGTATCGCACTCAGTTCGTGGAGCATTCCTATATCGAGCCAGAAGCCTGTATTGCCATCCCCGCCCCAGATTTAAAGGGGGTTCAGGTTCTGGGTTCTATACAGAACCCCTTCTCCACAAGAAAGATGGTAGCCCGCGCCCTAAATTTGGAGTTGAATCGAGTGCAGATCACCCAGACAACTCTGGGTGGTTCCTTTGGGGGAAAGGACGAGGTGATGTACATCATGGCAGCCAGAGCCGCCATGCTCGCTTTAAAGACAGGAAAACCGGTTAAGATGGTGAATACCAGGGAGGAATCCTTCATTGAAAGCTACAAAAGACATCCCTATTACATGCACTACAAAGTCGGGGCTACCAGGGATGGGAAGCTCCAGGCGATGGAGATCTATATTGTAGCGGATGCCGGGGCCTACGCTTCCCAGAGCCCATTTGTCACCTGGAGGTCCACGGTTCAGGCTACCGGTCCTTATGAGATACCTCACGTGAAAACCGATGTTCTGGCCGTTTATACCAATAACACTTACACCGGAGCGATGAGAGGTTTTGGCTCACCGCAGGTGATCTTTGCTGTGGAGTCCTTGATGGACGAGCTCGCTCATGAATTGAACATGGACCCTGTGGAGCTTAGGCGTATCAACATCTTCCGCCAGGGCTCTATCACCGCTACCGGTCAAAAACTGGACGATCATGTGGTGTCCCTGGAAGAGGTGATGGATAAGGCCCTGTCCGCGATCAATTATCGGGAGAAAATTGGGCAAAAAAGCGAGGGCCCTATAAAAAGAGGTGTTGGTTTCGCAATTTCCTTTAGAGGATGCAGTCTGGGAGCGGAGGGATTGGACTACGCCAACGCTTTAATTTCCGCTCAAGCAGATGGCAGCATTTACATCTCGACCGGGGTCTCTGATAACGGTGGGGGATTGAAGACCGTCTTAAGCCAGATTGTAGCAGAGGAGCTGGGAGTTCCCATTTCTGATATTACTGTGAATGTAGTGGATACGGCGTTTGTTCCTGATGGTGGCCCAGCCGTAGCCTCCCGCTCCACGATCATGGGGGGAAACGCCACGAGGAATGCCGCTATCTCTTTGAGGGAAAAGTTAGTGGAAGCTATGGCTTCCCTCTGGGGTGTTCCCCATGAGGAGATTGGGGTGGGGGAGGGCAAGTTTTTTCACATAAAAAATCCCGATCTTTCCCTGAGTTTTTCCAAAGTGGTAGAGGAAGCCCTGAGAATGGGGATCGCTCCTTTAGCTTATGGGACCTACGTTGCTCCTCAGGTTACCTGGGATGAAGAATTAGGGCAGGGGAACGCTTACTTCACGTACGTTTATGGTTGCCAGGCCGCCGAGGTGGAGGTGGATTTAGAAACTGGAAAGGTCAGAGTGCTCAGGGTGGCTGCCGCCCACGACCTGGGAAAAGCGATTAACCTCAAAACAGCAGAGGGGCAAATTTATGGAGGAGTGGCCATGGGACTGGGGTACGGCCTTCTCGAAGAAGTGGAAATTCAGGAGGGCTACACCAGAACCTTAAATTTCGATACCTACCTGGTTCCTACTTCCTGCGATGTTCCTCAAGTGACCCCCATAATTGTGGAAAATCCCGATCCCTACGGGCCCTACGGGGCAAAAAGCCTGGGAGAGCCTACGAACGAGCTTCTCGCTGCGGCCATCGCCAACGCCATTTTCCAGGCTTGTGGGCGCAGGATCCGGGAACTTCCTTTGACTCCAGAAAGAGTGCTCCTGGGTCGTTCTTTGAGAGAAAAGAAGGGAAGGAGGGCCAGCGAAATTAAGTAAGCCTGGCTTCCTCCTTGATCTTCTGCCACATATCCACCGCCACCCTGAGATGGGGGATGACAATAGAGCCTCCCACGATCAGAGCCACGCTCCAGGCCTCCCAGATTTCCTCATCCGTAATTCCGGCCTTGTGACATTGAATCAAGTGGTAAAGCACGCAGTCATTGCAACGCAAAACTAATGAAGCAACCAAACCCAGAAGCTCTTTCACCCTTGCCGGGAGGGCCCCATCCTTGTAAACTTCGGAATCCAGATGAAAGAAGCGTTTCACCTCCAGGGTACCATTGCTCAAGATTTTTTCGTTCATCCTTTCCCTGAAATTCTTGAACTCCTTTAACTCCATCATCTTCCTCCTTCCATAAAAATCCTTTCTGCATCCTCCAGCGTGCTTATTTCCTCGACCGTCTTGTCTTCTCTGATCCTTTTGATCCTGGGGAATCGCAGGGCAAAGCCACTTTTATGACGAGAGCTTCTCTGTATGCCGTTAAAGGCCACTTCCACGATAATTTTTGGCTCCACGAGCAAACCCCACCCTCCATCCTTGAGGGCATGCTCCCTGAACCAGGATGTAAGATGCTCAATTTCGGAATCAGTCAGTCCGGAGAAGGCCTTGCCGATGGTTAAGAGTGCCCCATGCCTGTCCCGCACGGCAAAGGTGAAATCTGAGAGCAAGCCTGCCCTCTTCCCGTGCCCCCACTCCACCTTGACCACGACGCAGTCCAGGGTAGAGAGCTCCTTTTTGTACTTGAGCCATTGCCTTCCCCTTTTTCCAGGGCTGTAGGGCGATTTCGGGTCCTTTAAAACCAGCCCCTCGTTTCCCCTAGTCCGGGATTTCCTGAAGGCTTCCTCCATCTCCTCGGCATTCCTTACTTTTACCTGATGGGCAATCCTGATAGGTTTGGGAAGGGATAAGCTAGAGAGGAGCCTCCGCCTCTCGCTCAGGGGTTGATAAAGAAGTGACCTTCCATCCAGGTAAAGGAGGTCAAACACGAAATAGGAAACCGGTATCTCTTCCTGTACCTTTTCTGGTTTAACCCTGTGCAGCCTTTTCTGGAGCATCGCAAAGGGGAGGACAAGATCCTTGAAGGCTACAATTTCCCCATCCAGAATAACCTCATGCGGAAAACCGGTCATGCTCTGCGCTATCTCCGGGAAGTGCCTGCTGATTTCCTCCAGGTTCCGAGAAAAGAGCCGCACCACGCCTGAACTGAAGTGAAGTTGAGCCCGAATCCCGTCATACTTGTCCTCAGCCAGGTATTCTCTGTAATCCTTGAGGAATAGTTCTCCGCTCGAAAGAACGGTTTCCGCCAACATGAACTTGAAAGGCCTTCCCGGAATGAGAGCCGCCTGTTCTACCGTTTTCTTCTTTGCCATGCAAGCGACCTGACCGATGTCGCTTAAAAGCAGGTTGGCTTTCCGGATTGCAGGGAGGCTCACGGAGAATGCCCTGGATATTGCCACCTCCACCAGGTTCTCCTTCAGCCCAACCCTTAAATCCCCGAAAATTAAGCGGAGGAAAAACTTGACCTCAACCGGGGAAAGCCTGGGTAAAAGGTTCAAGAGGGCGAGCTTCTTTCTCTGGCGGGAACTTTTACCCTTAATGGTTGCAACCTGCTCAAAGGTGGCGCCAAGCTCCCTTAAACTAACCGGGGGACCGCTCTCCTTCCAGCCCTTTTCCCCGAGAACACGAAAAACGGCTTCTCCAAGGTCACCATATTCTCGGTATACGCTCTCCCATCCGGGTTCCAGGGCCTGAATTTCGGAAAGGGCTTCCAGGATTAGGCTCCAGCCGACGTTTAAGGGATCAGGGCTTCCCAGGGGTAAAGCCTGACCGGAGAGAAACCGGGCTTTCAGGTCAAGCTCCTCTGGATCTCCTGATTTAAGGTAAGAAGCCACCAGTTCCACCTTGGAAGAGGTGCTCTTCGTTTTCTCTAGGCTTTCCAGGGTCCTTGCCCATTCCTTCATGAGGCAATTTTATTTGTAAATAAGTCGAGAGCCAAGAGCGGTCTCCTGGCTCTCGTGCGGTAGACCGAAGCAGGCGGGAGAGGCCCATTACTTCGGTGCAACTACAATTGCATTTTAGAAAATCGAACTGATGTTTGTCAAGTATTTTCCGAAAATAAATAGAAATAAATTCCAGACCGATTCTGAAAAAAGCCCTCAAATTTCGCTAAAATATCTTAGTTTTAAAAGCAAAAGGGAGGAATTGCTATGTCCGAGATTCAGGATTACGCTCAATCTCTTTTTGACGGAGGCTTGAACTGTGCCGAGTCCACAATTGCCTCTCTATCTAAATTTCTTGGTGTGGAGAGCGACCTTATCCCCAAAATTGCCACCGGTTTTGGAGGGGGTTTCTCTCGCACAAAAAGCGTCTGTGGCGCAGTGACCGGTGCGATTATGAGTCTGGGATTGCTTTTTGGCAGAAATCAAGCCCAGGAGCGCAAGGAGACCTGCTATGGGAAGACCCAGGAATTCATAACCTCCTTTTTGGAAACTTTTGGTTCCCTTAACTGCTTCGAGCTCAGCGGGATAGACTTTAATACCCCGGAAGGCGCTCGCCTTTATAAGGAAAAGGTGCACAACGAATGCTGCGTTAAGCTCGTGCGCTTCGCAGTGGAAAGAGTTCTCTCCATGAGGCCAGAATGAGTATGGAACGGACTCTCGCAATCCTGAAGGATCTGATTCGCATCGATACCTCAAACCCTCCAGGAAATGAGGAGGGAATCTGCCGAAAT
>JANLFM010000011.1:245-16537 GCA_024655865.1 Caldisericota bacterium | reverse complement strand
CCCCTGGAAGACCCTCCTTTTATGCGGTTTTAGAGGGAGATCACCCTGGGTCACTCATCCTTTCCGGACACCTGGACACAGTAGCTCCCTTGGGTTCCTGGTCCTTTGACCCCTTAGAGCCAATTGAGAGGGACGAAAGGATCTTCGGGCTGGGAGCCTGCGATATGAAATCCGGGGTAGCGGTCCTCATCGATCTCTTTTTCAAATTCCGTAGGGCTGGAAAGCCCCGCTATTCTTTAAAACTCCTCCTTTCCGCCGACGAGGAGAACAAATACCGTGGCGCTGAGGCCTTCCGTAAGGCCGGGCTCCTCGACGATGCCATCTTCGTTCTCGTGGCTGAACCCACCGATGCTATCCCCCTGATCGGGGAAAAGGGCGAATTCTGGGCGAGGACGCATTTTCAAGGCCGGGAGGCTCATGGCTCCACCCCGGAGAAGGGCGTAAATGCCGTTCTGGCTCAAGCTCGCTTCCTCCTGGAGCTGGAAAAGAAAATGCTCGCTCTTCCGCCCCTTGAGCATATGGGCCGAACCACTTTGAATGTAGGGAAAATTCAAGGGGGCAGGCAACCGAACGTCGTTCCTGAGACCTGTTTTGCTGAGCTCGACTTCCGCCTGGTGAACGAAGAGCAAAAAGAGGAAGTAATCCATATTATGGAAGAACTCGGAAAGAATGCCCTCCCAGAAAGCAAGTTTTCCTGGGAAACAATCTCCTACAAGCGGGCCATGCTCGCGGACCTTAACAATCCATGGGTTCAGGAGTTTCTTAAGATTTATAGAGAAATTAGCGATGAGGACTACAACCCCAAAGCGGCGACTTTTTGCACCGATCTTCCCACAATGTTTCCCGAATCCCATCCTCCTTTTGTGATCTTCGGTCCGGGAAACATTTTACAGGCCCATCAGCCCGACGAGTTCGTGGAAATCCCATCAATTAAAAAAGCCGCAAGCGTCCTGGAGGCTTTTCTTCAAAGAGCTCTTTATTCTTGATCCTCTTATCCTCTGAGGATAACCTGGCTCATGCAATGGGGCCCTCCGTATCCTCCGGTGAGAGCTTCGAAGCTCAAGAGGTGCACTTTTACTCCCTCTTCCCTGATCCTCCTCCAGAAATCCTCACCCGCCCCCTTTACCCCCACAAGAAAGTTTTCCTGTAAGAGGAGGTAATTTGGGGCGAAATTTTCCTGCTCCTCCTTGGAGAAGGGGATGATCTTAATGCCCTTCTCCTCCAGATACTGAGGGAAAGGCAAGGTGCGCTTTTTCTGGTAAGAGAAATCCTCAGGGGTTCCTTCCGGCACCCAGACCTCCACAATCGGCTGAGCTTCCTTCTTGAGGCGATCAGTGCAGAGGATCGCTTTCTTCCGGGAAAGGAAGTTGAAATAGGTGTCGAGGTGCATCTCGTCCATCTGCGCTCTGGGATCCTTGACCACTGCCACCTCTGCGAAACCGTATACCCTGTTTTGAAGAAGCTGGTGCACACCTTCCTCGTTGCTTAGAAGCCCTTGCCCCTGGAGCACGAACTCCCCTGCGGGCATAAAATCCCCCCCTTCCAGGTTGCCCGGGGGCTCGACGCGATAAATGGGCTCAATTCCTAACTGTTTCAGGGCAAACTCCACGATCTCGTTTTCCACCTTGCGCACATCCAGGGTCAGATTTCCGATCACGCATCCCCGGGCTGTAGTGATCATGCCATCCCTCATAAAGTATTGGTTGTTCGCTGGTTCCACCTCAAATTTGGAGATGAACCTGCTTGTGGGATCCAGAGCATGGGGATTATACCGGATCATGAGTTTGGGCCTTAGAAGCACAAGATCAGCAAGCACAGTGGGATGAAAAGTTCTGATGATCAGGTCCTTGTTTTTCAAAAGGAGCTCCCTGTCCTCCTTCGAGACTTCCTCGCTAAACTCATATCTCAGGCCTTTTCCTGCGAATTCTCTCAGTTTCTCTAAATTTTTACCTTCGAGAGCCTCTCCCTCTTTCAGGCATCCTGAAACGAGTGCCTCACGGAGATCGATCACCTTTGCTCCAAAGCGCTCCAGACTCTTTCGGAAAACCCGGTGCTCTTCCCTGGCTTTTTTTAAATCGAAGGGATAGAGAAAATTAGCGGAATTGGTCTCTAAAAGGCCAAAGAGGGTTTCAAAATTGGGTTCTGCAAGAAGGACAACTTTTGCCCTCTCCCACTCTGCAGCCTGACGGGCAAGCATGGTCACAGGTGCGCCTCCTTACTGGCTCTTCAGGGGATTTTTCCTGTATGCCAGGTAAAGCACCAGACCGATAATCAGGACCAGGATGGTCAGGCCACCTAACTGAAGCTCGTAAATTAAGACGTTCTCTGTGCCCTCAGGGGGCATGAAGAAAAAAATACAAGCCAGGGCGATGAAGAACTCCCCTAAGCAAGCCATAACCCAGATCAGCCACTTCGGTCCAGGAACTCGGTAAGGCCTGGAGACTTCCGCTCTGGAAGCCCTGAGCTTCAGGAAGGCGGGGAACATCAAAAGGTATGGGAGGAGAAAGATCAGGCTGGAGAGGGCAAAAATCTGCCAGAAAATGTTGGCCGGACTCTCTTGAAGGAATCCATTTCCTACAAGTAGCAGGGAACCTAAAATGCCCATAGCAATGTAAGCGTAATCTGGTGTCTTAAATTTACTGTGCAGGTGTCCGAAGAAACGGGGTAATTTCCCATCCTCGGCTGTGGAAGCCACTACCCTGTTGGCTCCGATTGACCAGGTGACCATATTCGCCAGGAAGGAATAAAGGATAGCAATGCCGAAAGCGATAGACACCACCTCGCCAGCAGTGCCAAAATTGGACATCACTTCTTTAATGGAGTCGATGATTCCGGTAACGATGGAGATCTTTTCTAAGGGCAGGACCGAGAGGATTCCAAATGTCCCCAGAACGTAAAGGAGAAAGATCACAATTCCTGAAAAAATGATGGCTTTGGGCACGTTTTTCTGGGGATTTTTGATCTCCTCCCCTGCGGAGCTCATGAGCTCAAAACCCATGTAGTTGTAAACGACTACTGGAAGGAAAGCCAGGGTATTGCTCCAGGTGGGGAGAAAATCCCCGACTCCACCGGGATTTGCGTATCCTCCCTTTGCGATCCAGGCAATCCCTAAAACGCCGAGAAAAATCATGATCAATGCCTTTAAAATCGCACCCAGATTGGGCACCCATTTTGATTTCTCTAAAGCTACAATTCCTAAAAGGACCGTGACCCAGGTCATGATTATGGCGATTGCCACCTGCCACCAGGTGCTCAGGTCCGGGAAAAAGAGCGAGGCCAGAGTGCCAGAAAAGAGCATATAGACCGAGGGCATCCAGAAGGCCACATTGATCCAGTAAAGCCAGGAGGTCATCACCGCCCAGCCTTCGCCAAAGGCCTCCTTGACCCAGACATAAATTCCTCCCTGAGAGGGCCAGGCCGATCCCAACTCCGCTGTGATCAAGCCATAAGGAATGAAGAAAAGAAAAAGCGTTAGTATCCACCAGAAATAGGACTGGTTTCCAATTCCCGCGGAGGCAGCCACCGTATCCATCACCAGGATAGCGCAAACGGTGAAGAAAAACAGATCCCAGTAATTCAGAACCCTTTTATATTTCCCCTCCATTCAAACCCCTCCTTTTTCTCTTAATATGAAAACCTTGCAAGGACATTCTCAATCCTGTCCAGATACCGATTGCCTCCCTCATAGCGAGGTTTTGCCAGCCTGGGGTAAATAAAGGCAATGAGCAGGGCCTCCTCGGTGTGGAGGCGGTTTTCCGCCTGATCAAAGACAATTGATCGGGGGCCATCCATCACCTCATCCGTAATCTCCATTCCCCGGGATGCGGGAAGGCAGTGCATTACTTTAACGTGCTTCGGGGCCAGAGAAAGGAGCCGTTCGTTCACCTGATACCTGGGCATGAAGGCTTTCAGCCTCTCTTCAGCCTCGTGCTCCTGCCCTACCCACCACCAGAGATCAGTGTAGATGAAGTCCGCATCCTTAACTGCTTCTTCCACCTCCTCGGTAATCAGGAGGCGGGATCCGGATTCTCTGGCGTTCTCCTCTGCCTGCTTCAGGAGTTCGGGGAGGGGCTGATACTTTCGAGGAGTTGCCTGGGTGTAGTTGATTCCCATTTTTGTGGAGATAGCCATGAGAGAATTAGCCACGTTAGTGGAGTCCCCCACAAAAGTTAAATTGAGCCCCCTGATCATCCCTGAGTGCTCGTACATAGTGAAGACATCAGAAAGGACCTGTGTGGGGTGCTGAAGGTCAGTTAAGCCGTTGATCACGGGCACAGAGGAGTACTTGGCGAGTTCCAGGATGTCCTTGTGGTGAAGGAGCCGAGCCTCGATGCCATCCACCATCCTGCTCAGCACCCTTGCTGTGTCGGCAATGGTTTCCCTGGCGCCCAGGTGGATTTCTCCGGGCCGGAGATAAAGGGCATGTCCTCCCAGGTTAGTCATGGCAACCTCGAAGGAGACCCGTGTGCGCGTGGAGGGCTCCTCGAAGATCATCGCCAGGGAAGCCTTATGGAGGAGCTCCGGAAGTGCTCTGCTTTTGGTGGCCTCTTTTGTCACTTCGATCAGAAGGATCAGGTGGAAGAGCTCATCCGAGGAAAAATCCTGAATATCTATAAAGTCCTTGCGCAACACCATCACTCCTTTCCTGCCATTGTCTCTATAGGTACATAATACACCCAAAGGTTTACCATGGCTTAAAATTGAGAAGATAGATTGACTTTTTAAGGAAATATCAAGCCTGGATTTTGAATGGTAGGCCCGGGAGCCTTAATGACCTCAGAAAATCCAGTTTAAGCAATACTGGAGAATTCAATAAAGAAAGCCGAAAAGCTCGCTTTGGTGGAGCTGAGGGGATTTGAACCCCTGACCCCCTCGGTGCAAGCGAGGTGCTCTCCCGCTGAGCTACAGCCCCGGTACAGCTTTCTCAGTTCCCCTCTCCTCCGCTTCCATCAGGAGGATTATATTGGATTTGCGCAGAGCGAGGAAGTCCTTTTGCAGAGTTTCCTTCTCTCCTGCAAGGAAGCGCAGTGTGGCGTCTGTGATCGGGATAAAATCGCCAGGGGTATTTAAGAAATCAATCAAGCGCGATCCGGGTATAACATAAATAAAGCCCTCAATGCGAAATAAATTGGTGTAGATCAGCACCCTTACCCTGACTTTCTCGATGCGTCTGGACAAATCAGTTTTTATTACGCCCTTCTTAAAATCGTCCACGTTACTACCTCCATAATGGTTAAGCTAAGAATAGCGAAAAATCATGTAGATTTAAAGGGTTCTATTGAATATTGCTTCTTTTTCGGTCATCTTTCCGGAAACCACAGCTTGAACGCTCCTTTTAATTTTGGCACCCGCTAATTTTTCAATTTCAAGCTCAGGACTTGAGCGCTGGCAGCTTCACGGTAAAGGTGGTTCCCTCTTCGGAACTTTCCACGCTGATCGATCCTCCATGGACCTCAGTTAGCCAGCGGGCAATGTACAGGCCTAGGCCGGTCCCCCCCATTCCGGATTTTCCTCTGTAAAACTTCTCAAAGAGATGCTCTTGATCCTCCGGGGAAATTGGTGGTCCATTGTTGGAGATTTTCACCACCGCCCAACCGTCCTTCTCTTCAAGAGAAATCTCTATTTTTCCCGAATGCGGGGTAAATTTTATGGAGTTAGCCCAAATATTGGAGAAGATCTCCCCCAGCCTGTCCGGGTCGCCCTGGATGAGAGCTGGAAGGGAAGGAATCCTGGATATAACCTCAATGGATTTTTGTTCAGCAAGAGGCCTCTGCTGAAGGAGGAAGTCAAGTAAGAATTGGGAGAGGTTAACTTCTTTCTTAACCAACTTTAGTTCTCCAGCTTCAAGCTTGATACTGGTCAAAAGGGAGTGAGCCAGGTTGTGCAGGCGTTCCGTGTTTCGGTAGACGATCTCAATCAGATCTCTTTTCTCGCCCTTCTTGATGGAGTCCGGGACCATTTCCAGGGAAGCCTTAATGGCGGAAATGGGATTTCCTAAATCGTGAACTACAGCGCGAATAAAATCGGCCTGAAGCTCCTCCGCCCTTTTCCGCTGGGTGATGTCCCTGGCGATGCTCATGATTGTTTCCTCGTCCAGCATGTGGGAGTTCATTTCCACCGGCACCCTGCGCCCGGAACGATCGCAGAGCCGAAGCTCTATTCTGGAAAATTCCCCCTTCCTGAGCTGAGAGAGAAACTCCCTCAACCTTTCCCTTTCCTCGGGAACAACTATCCCTTCAAGCTTTTTCCCTTTGAGTTCCTCTGGAGAAAACCCCAAAAGTTGATCGGCTATGGAATTCACCTCGATTATCTCCTCGGAAGAGCGGTGAATTAGAATCAGGTCGCTGGCTTTGTCGAAGATGGTTCTAAGTCTTTTCTCGCTTTCTTTAAAGTGCCGCTCTGCTTCCCTGAGCTGGCTTAAATCCTTGATCACTAAAGAGCCGCCGGCGGCCTTTCCTCTTTCAAATATTGGGGAAAACGTTATTGATACCTGCTTCCTTGCCATCTTGGGGGTGAGGATTTCCACCTCGAAAATTTCCGCGTCTTCCCTATTCAAGTATTCCAGGAGGTGCCCCCTGAATTCTGGGGAGAAGGTGATAGGGAGGTCCTGAATGTTCAGCCCCAGGGCGCTCGTCCTGTCAACTTCAAAAATGACCTCTGCCCCATGATTCCAGGTTTGAATTCTTCCCTCCTGATCAAGCCCCACAATGCCGTCCAGCGTCGTTTCCACGATAGAGGCTAAGAGCTGAAGCTTTTGATCTAACTCGTGCTTTTCGGTAACGTCACGCGAAATTACGCCTAACTGGTTTCCGTTCCTTGCCTGGACCAGGAAGACAGTCTGCTCAAGAAGCCTGACTGCACCGTCTGTCCTTTGAAGCCAGGCGCGGATCTGTCGGCTGAGAAACCCAGCTTTTTCCCCGGCAAGCAGGCGGAGCACTCCATTTTTAATTTCCTCGAGAAGCCCTGGACTTTGATATTGTTCTGGAGTTAACTGGGCCCTAACCTCCCAGAATTCCCGGCCTATGGCTTCCTCCTTTAGAAGACCGGAAATTCTCTCCATAGCTCTATTCCAGATTATGATTCGCCCGGATTCATCAACGAGAGTAAACCCTTCCTGGGCTTGCTCTATGAATTCTTGAAGAAGCGAGCCCTCGACAGAATACCTTTCCCCGTTATCTCTTAAATTTGCTCCCGGACACATTTTGGAACCTGATAGTTTTGAAAAATTTTAGAAGGGTGATTCAAAAAAGTAAACGATTTTCCTGTTGTCCTTCATTTCTTTCCTGGCACCGGTTCAAAGGGAAATGGTGAGGAATAAAGGCTTAGCCTTCGGCCAGAATATTCCTTACTCTTCAGGCAGGGGAAGGAAGACCTTGACGGTCGTTCCTATTCCTCGCTCGCTTTGAAGCTCAATTTTTCCGTTATGAGCTTCCACGAGCACTTTGGAGACATAAAGCCCCAGTCCGGTTCCCGAAATCCTGGCCTTCAGGGCATCGGGTGCGCGAGCAAAGGGCTTGAATAAGTAGGGGAGGATCTCCGGCTCTATCCCTGAACCATGGTCTCTAATGGTTATTTGAGCCTTTTCTTCGTGTTTCTTTAACAAGACTTCTACTTTTCCCCCGGGAAGGGAGAATTTGACCGCGTTGCTCAAGAGATTGTGAAGGACCCTGAGGATAGCTTCCGGATCGATTTCCAGGGATGGCAGGGGATCGAGGTTCTTAATGAAATGGATTTCCTTGCGTTCCGCCAAAACAGCCAGGTCACTCAAGGCCTGCTCTATGATAGGATGAACCTCCGTCCTTTGCAGGTTAAGCTTCAAACCGGTGAACTCCGTCCTCTGGGCATCCACCAGATTATCAATGAGCATTTTCAGGCGGATGAGGTTGCGGTTCCAGAGCTCCTCGTAATCCAGGAAGCGCCTTAATCGCACATCCGTGGGCAAGGAGGATATCATTTCCTGGGCCGTGGCCATGAGGAAAAGGGGTGTCTTCAATTCGTGGGAGACGGCGAAGAGGAAATCGGAACGGGCTTTCTCTGCCTCTTGCTCCAGAAGTTTTTTCTCGGTGATATCCGAGATGATTGCCATGGCTCCCATATACTGGCCTTTATCATCAAGCCGGGGAACGGCAGAAATCAGGAGATCTCTTTCCTGACCGTCATCCCGACGAATTCGAAATTCGTACTGGCTGGAATAACCTCTTCTCCGCTTTTCCGTTTCTTCTTCCAGCGTTCTTTCAAACCCTAAAGCGGTGAATTCCTTTAAGTTCCTTCCTTTAAGTCCCCCTGGAGGAACTCCAAAAATCCTCTCGCAGGCCGGGTTGGCGAAAACAAAATTTTCTTCCGCATCCACGATGTCCACTCCCTCGGATAGGTTCTCCACCAGAGTGCGATACCTCTCCTCGCTTTTCCGTAAGGCCTCCTCCATCTCCTTCTGCTCCGTAACGTCCTCAAGGGAAAGGAGAAAATCCCCCGTAGGGAGCTGGACCGTAATCATATTGAGTATTTTCTCGGCACCATTTTTGCAGGTAACGTTAAAGGTGCGGGTCAGTTTCTCCCTCAAATAAAAGCGTTCGCGATCCTCAATCCATTTCTGGATAACCTCCCTGCGGTAGAGCGGATCGGGAAATGCCTTCTTGAACCAGGTTTTTCCATCGGGAATATCACCGATTCCGTACCCTGTAATTTCGCTGAATTTGGGGTTAACGTACATCCATTTTCCTTCTGGAGAGATCAGGACCATTCCGAATGGTGCACTTTCTGCCAGTGCTTCGAATTTTGTTTTTTCATTACTCAGAGCTTTCTCCATCAACTTTCGCTCTGTGATCTCGGTGATTGTGCCCACATAGCCCAGGACCTCGCCCTTCTCGTTTCTCTCGGGAACGGCCTGCCCGATTACCCAGGAAATTTTGCCATCAGGACGGAGGAAGCGATACTCTGCTCGGGAAGGACGGCCCTCCCTCGTGGCCTCAATCCAGCCCTTTCTTACCTCCTCTCTTTCATCAGGGTGAACCGCCCTGAGCCACCCCTCACCCAGAGCCTCTTCCTTTGATAATCCGGAAATTTCGCACCATTTGGGGTTTACATAGGTTGTGGAACCACGAGCATCGGCTTGGAAGATTCCCACAGGCGAGATCTCGGCCAGGGTGTGATAGCGCCTCTCGCTCTCTTTCAGGGCCTCTTCCGCCAGTTTGCGCTCGGTGATGTTCTCCACCGTACCATCATAATATAGAGTGTTTCCATTGGAATCGCGGATTGCACGGGCGCTTTCCCTGACATAAAGTATCGATCCATCCCGTCGTTTCCAGGCCGACTCATATCCCCTTATTTCCCCTTCCCTTTCTATTATTTCCATGAATTTGGCTCGAGGATAAGAGGGCGCGAAACCTTCTTTTTCAAGATTTCTGGTAGAGAGTTCATCGAAGGTGGAATAGCCGAGCATCTCGATAAGAGCGGAGTTAGCGAGGAGTATTTTCCCGTCGGGTGTCGTTCGGTAAAGGCCTATTGTGGAGTTCTCATAAAGAGAGCGGAAGCGCTCTTCCGATTCCCGCAGGGCCTCTTCTCCCAGTTTACGTTCGGTGATGTCGCGGGCGATGTGCAAAGTTCCCACAAGCTTGCCTTCCTGGTACAATCTGCGCCCGCGTAGCTCAAGAGTGAGCATGCAGCCGTCCCGCCGCAGCACGGGAACTTCGATTTGTGCAACACCCTCACCGTTCAACACTTTACGCAAGGCCTCCCCTGTGGCTTGACGCGCCTGGGGTGCGACCAATTCCAGGGGGCTTTTGCCGAGCAATTCTTCAGCCTGGTAGCCCAGTGCCTCACAGACAGCCCGGTTAACCGAGGTTAAGCGTCCGGAGGGATCCAGGGTGAAGATCAGGTCAGAGGCCTGCTCGATGTAGGTGCGCCACCGTTCTTCCGATTCCCGCAGTGCTTCTTCCGCCAGCTTGCGCTCGGTAATATCCCTTACGTAGGCTAAAAGCCTCCTTTCACCTCTAACGGTGCACAGGCGCGTGGCGATCTCTGAAGGGAAAATGCTCCCATCCTTTCTCTTGCTCCTGCGCTCCTCGTAGATGCCTCCGGAATCCTCGGTGATCACAGGGGGCAGGGTCTGGGCGAAATCCTCAGGAACAAGGTCGCGGATGTTCTTACCGATAATCTCATCCTTTGAATACCCGTAGATCCGGGCTCCGGCCTTGTTGCAGTCAAGAATGTTCCCATACTGGTCCTCCAGGAAAATCCCATCCGAGGAAAGTTCAACGAGGATATGGAATTTTTCCTCCGATTCCCTGAGCTCTTCCTCAGCCCTGTGCGAGACGGTGATGTCCCGCCCCATTTCCACCACATTTCGCACCTTCCCCTGTTCATCCTTTATGGGGATGCCCCTCAGAAACCACACCCTTCCGTCGGGAGTGGTGACAGTATCTTCTTCTATCTTCCCGCTCTGGAAGGCTCGCTGCACCGGGCAAACGAGGCATGGCTCTTTTCTTCCCTGCCAGAGCTCGTAACAGTGCCTGCCCATGAGCTCAGGGACCTCTTTATTGATGCCGGCGGCTGCTCCCCGGTTAGCCCACACGATGCTCAAATCTGGAGTTTGCAGGGTGAGGTTATCCGGGATGGCATCGAGCATGGCCTGGAATTCCAAGGATATCTGCCGATGCTCCTCTTCCTTTTCCTTAAACTGCGCTTGGGCTTCTTTTAGCGAGGTGATGTCAATCAGGAAGCCCTCTAATAATAGCTTCCCCTCCTCAGTATAAACTCCCTTTCCCCTTTCCCATACCCATTTGATTTCCCCGTCTCTGGTAATGATGGGGTACTCTCCCTCATATGGTTTTCTCTCCCTGAGTACTCTCTGCCATTCCTCCCATACTTTCTGACGGTAATCAGGGTGGATAAGGTCGTTAAAGGCGATAACCCGGTTTCCGATTATTTCCTCGGGGTCGTACCCGGTCAGCTCTTTGCATCCCGGGGAGATGTAGCGCATGGTCCACTGGGGGTCGTTCTCACAACGGTAGACAAAGCCCGGAAGAGCAGAAAGCATGCTCTGGAGGACATCGGCCAGTTCCTCTGGATATGTCGCCTTGGGAGTTTCTGGGGAAGCCCCCTCTATGATGACGAGAAGAGCTTTCCTTCCCCGCCATTCTACTTCCGTAGTTTGCGCTCTAAAGCTGATGGAACCGGAATTGCTTTCAACCTCAAATTGGAACTTTTCCGAGTGAACCTCAAAAGGGGGTTTCTCGTTTTCCCTGATCTCCTGCCCCAATAAGTTTTCCAGATTAGAGGAAAAAGTCATCACCATGCCCGTTTGGGCATCAAGGATCAGAAATCCGGTTCTCTTTTCAGGTGCTTTCATCCTTTAGGCATTCCCCGGGAATTTTATTTTTCTTTATTCTATCAGACCATCCGCTTTGTGAGCAGCTTAAGCGAAAAAGTTGTTTTCCTTCTCCCCAGGAGGCCCGATTCCCTTCACATGCTTCGAGCAAGGAGCGCATGCTTTAGCGCCCGATCCCCGATTCACCTGAGGTTGGACCTTTTCCAGAGCTAATTGAAGGAAGCAACCTTGCTTTTGCTTTTCTCAGGCGGCCGGCGGGACCTGCTCTCCCTGAGGTAAGTTTTACCCACCTCAAGCCGAGGAAAATCCCCAGCCCTCCAGACCTGGATGCAGACGATACCGGAAAGACTCGAAGGGAGCAAAAAGGAGAAATAAAAGAGCTTCCGGGAATTAAAAATGGTGGGCCGTGCTATCTAATAGCCAGAATTCAGTTCACGGTGGCTTTCCTCTTCAGACCGCAACCGCTACCCATGCTATACCCTATATGGAGATTCTGACCTGCCACATTGCGCTACTTATAGACTCTTTAATGTCTTCCAGAAACCTGTTTTTACTGCGAACGCTTGCAGGTTTTTGGAAAAAAATTTTTAAAAACCCCTTGATTTTTACATTCTGGCGATTTATTGTTATAAACGCCTGGGGATGTGCTAACTTTCATCATAAATTCCAAGTCTGAGACCACATCATTAAGGCAGGGAAAGGTTTGCCTGTCCGCTGGGAAAAATTGAGGGAGCGATGAACCGCTACCCGATAATCTGGTCACTAGGGTAACGGGGAGTGAGTAGTGAAACCGACCTCAAAAGGGTCGGTTTTTTGTTTTTAAGCTTGAGGCCCAAGCCAATGGCGCCGACCCGACCAAGCTGGAAAATATAGGGGGTGAGATTAGGGAAAACGGATTCATGTTATGCCCAAGCTGCAGGGGCGACCAGTCAGGTTTGTTCAGAAAAGGGGGATAGGAAAAAGATGAAAGAGATTCGTTTCAGTTTCAGGTCCGTTGCATTAGTGTTGCTACTCTTAGCTTTAACTCTGCTCTTAGGATTGGGCTACGCATTGCCAGCACGGGCGGATAGCAATATAACGGTTACTGTTTGCGTCAAGGACCATAATGGTAACGGTCTTGCTGGAGCCCATGTATATTACAAACTAGGTTCTATCTGTAACTTTGGAACTACAGACTCGACGGGTTGTGTCACCAAAGACTTCCCAGCCGGGACAAGGAACCTTGAGGTTTGGGCGGTATTCAATAACACCGTAAGTGCCCACGTAACTCAGGACATAAGCCTAAACCCAAATTTTAATTTTCAAACCGTTCTTCTAACCCTCAGGCTTGAAACCTGCGGTGGAACCCCTCTTGACGGTGGGCACCCCCGTTACGGAATCGGTAGTACATATACCACCTGGTGGTTTCCGGGTGGGGTAACTGGGACCAGTGCACCAGGGGAAACCTCCGCAGAATTCTTCCCCGGTACATACTCCTTCGAGATGCAGTACAAGGCTACGGCTGATGCCAAGCTCAATGTCGTCATTCCCAACGCCAACACGAAAATCACCTGGCAGACGACAAAAGTCACCCTTTATTACAGCGGGCAAATATCATATGGTTCCTATGGTGATAGCACCTGGTTCGAAAAACCCTCCATGGAGCTACTGGGAGGAACTTACTGGTTTCATTTTAGGGGGGGAGATTATTATACTCAACTGACCATAAGTGGCCCCTACATGACCAAAGTAGTTAACATACTCACTCTCAAAGACCATAATGGTAATCCCTTAAGTGGTGGTAAAACCCGAGGAGGTTTTGGCTCAAATTACAGTACTTGGTGGGTCCCTGGAACAACTGATGCAAATGGCGTTCTTTTCGATATTCGGGACGTTAAAAGTCAACCGACCAATATGTCCTACGAGATGCGATATAATAATACAACCAAGGTTATTACTCAGGATGTTTCCGCCAACTCCGTCTTCCAGTACCAAACTAACCTTCTAACCCTCAGGCTTGAAACCTGTGGCGGAACCACTCTTGACGGTGGGCACCCCCGTTACGGAATCGGTAGTACATATACCACCTGGTGGTTTCCGGGTGGGGTAACTGGGACCAGTGCACCAGGGGAAACCTCCGCAGAATTCTTCCCCGGTACATACTCCTTCGAGATGCAGTACAAGGCTACGGCTGATGCCAAGCTCAATGTCGTCATTCCCAACGCCAACACGAAAATCACCTGGCAGACGACAAAAGTCACCCTACAATATTCCGGTCAGATATCTTATGGTGGCCCTTATGGCGATTCCACCTGGTTTACCAAGCCCTCGATGGAACTCTTGCCCGGGACCTACAAATTTGACTTCCGTGGCGCTGGCCGGATGGACCTCACCTTTAGTGGTTGTGAGTTTACCCGAAGTGTCTTTGCTCTAAAATTGATTAGTAGCAGTGGAAGCGGAATTTCTGGGGGTATCGGGCAATACTACGATTCAGGTTGGTATACCATTCCCGGTAGCACTGGCTCGGACGGCATATTGCTACACGCCGTTCCCGGTCTAAAAGGTACCCTTAACTTCCGGGTCTCCTACGCCGGAGCCAGCCAGGAGAAGTGGCAGAATATCGCCTCCAATTCCATTGTACAATTCCAGACAACGCTGGTGACCTTCAAATTGCTTGATTCCAATGGAAGTGACCTGAATGGAGGTGCTCAATACTACGCCAGTGGCTGGAACACTTTCGGAAGTGGCACAACCCCCGCTACCATGGAGCTCCTCCCCGTGAGCTACAACTTCCGGGTCTCCTACGCCGGAGCCAGCCAGGAGAAGTGGCAGAACGTTGGTGCTGACCCTAATGTTATTTTCCAAACTGTAAAGGTCCATTCTGATTCCGGGAGCTGTATTCAGTACTACGCCAGTGGCTGGAAAACATTTGTGCAGGATATGGAGCTGTTACCTGTGAGCTACTCCTTCCGGTTCAGTGATGGTTTCCCTGAGACCTGGTATTCGATAGTGGCTGGAACTGTAAACCACATTCATTAGCTTTGCTGAACAGATACCGAGGGTTGGCCAGAGGCCAACCCTCGGTAATAAAGCAAGGATACTTGCAGCTCCATAAACGAACTTTCTTCACAAATGAAAATTAAAAAGGCATGAGATCTCGATAGAAGACCACAGCAAAACTTTCATTTCCGGTGGATTAAAGAAAAACCCTTTCCGAAGGAAACGAGAAGACAGAAAGGACAAAATCTCTGGATCCACTGGTAAGTGAGTAAAATCCGAGCAAAGGAGAAAATAGCAATGTGTAGAATTTTGCTCCGTAAAGTAATGGTGATTTTTGTAATTGCTTCTATCGCTTGTTTCGGGTTGTTTCCTACAACCCCTGTGAAAGCAGATGGAGAAACGCAGGTCACTATCTGGTTCAGCGGCAGCATTCAGTACAAGACGGGTGACACCTGGTCAGACTTCAATAAACCTTCAATGTCGATGCCTCCGGGTACCTACACTTTCCGTTTTGGCGACAACACCTATCATCCCTATGTGGAGGTCCCCATATCTATTTCAGGATCAAGCACGGTAATGACCATCGCCTACTTGCGCCTTACGAACCACAATGGCGACGCTCTTGCGGGAGGCACCGCCCGAGGGGGATACACCACACCGAATAGCTGGTTGGTGGCCGGTTCAACAAATAACGACGGTATGCTTCTCGACATCCGTAATGGTAAGCCTTCAAGCCTTGCCTACGAAATGAGCTTTAACAATACCAAGTCTGTAAAAGGGCCTCAGGACCCTTCGGCTAACTCCTTCTTTGACTTCCAGACCGTTCTCTTAACTTTGAGGCTTGAAACCTGTGGCGGAACCGCTCTTGACGGTGGGCACCCCCGTTACGGAATCGGTAGCACTTATACCACCTGGTGGTTCCCGGGTGGGGTAACTGGGACCAGTGCCCCAGGCGAAACTGCCGCAGAGTTCTTCCCCGGCACCTATTCCTTCGAGATGCAGTACAAGGCCACCGCTGATGCCAAGCTGAATATTGTCATTCCGAATGCCAACACCAAAGTAACCTGGCAAACGACCAAGGTTACACTTCAATACAGCGGTTCCATATCTTACGGTGGCTCCACAGGTAATTCCACCTGGTTCACCAAGCCATCCATGGAACTCTTGCCCGGGACCTACAAATTTGACTTCCGTGGCGCTGGCCGGATGGACCTTACCTTCAGTGGTTGTTGCTTTGATAAGACACTTGCTGTCATCAAGGTGTTGGAAGAAGATGGCACACCCCAACCCGGAGCTACAGCCAGATGGTGGGTTGATAGTGGGACGCCAAATTCTGTGCTGGGTACTACTGACTCAGATGGGCTTCTTCTGAACCTTATGGATGGCATTCTTGCAGATGTTTTCATTGATGTTACTTATGCGAACGTTACTCTCCCTCCTTTGCGACAAAACCCGGCTTCAAATTCCTTTTACGTGTTCCGATTCCCCGCAAATCAGCCCCCAGTTGCTAATAATGACAGTTATACTACCGAGGAGGATACTGAGTTAACAGTTTCAGCTACAGGCGTGCTGGCCAACGACTCTGATCCCGATACCGATCCCCTGACAGCTTCTTTAGTTACTGGTCCGAGTTACGGCACCTTAGCCTTAAACAGCGATGGCTCCTTTACTTATGCCCCCGCTTCAAATTTCAACGGCACGGACTCCTTTACCTACAAGGCCAGCGATGGGAAATCTTACTCCGACCCAGCCACGGTTTTCATCACGGTCAACCCGGTGAACGATCCCCCAGTTCTGGAGCCCATTGGCGATAAAAGCGTACCCGAGGGCCAGACACTCACCTTCACTGTAACTGCCACTGACCCCGATGGGGATCCCTTAACTTGTACCGCTTCAGATTTGCCTCAAGGGGCAACCTTCATTGGCAACACCTTCTCCTGGACCCCCGATTTTGACCAGGCCAGACCTTACACCATAACTTTCAAGG
>JANLFM010000011.1:0-235 GCA_024655865.1 Caldisericota bacterium | reverse complement strand
AAATTAAACGGTGTCATTCTAGCGATAACCGACACCAAATATGATTTCGTTAGTGATCCCAATTGCTATTTAACCGATAAAGATGGAGATGGAATCCTGGAAAGGATGGTCAAGTTTGATAGGGGCGATGTGCAGGAGCTGTTATCAAAAACAGGAAACTATACAGTAACGATTAGCGGTCAGTTATCGGGTTGGCCTCATCAGCCAGACTTTTTGGGGAGCGACACTATCAGGG
>JANLFM010000010.1:16489-66335 GCA_024655865.1 Caldisericota bacterium | reverse complement strand
GGGTGGGATTCGAACCCACGAAGCCCCGAACGAGGCTTAGCGGTTTTCGAGACCGCCGCTTTCAACCGCTCAGCCACCTCTCCGCATTAGAAAAAATTCTCTTAAAAGTTTAGCACAAGCTTCGGACTCTACGCCCCCGCGACATTCAAATCGATGATTAAAAAGCCCCTCCTGATTCAGGTTCACTACGCTTCCCAGCGCGCCTCCTTTAGAATCGAAAGCACCAAAAATTACGCCTTTAATCCGGGCCTGGATCAAAGCTCCAGCACACATCGGGCAGGGTTCAAGCGTGACATATAGTAAACACTCTGTCAGATACCAGGAGCCCAACTTTTTTGCTGCTTGTCTTAAAGCAACTATCTCCGCATGCAGAGTAGGGTCCTGCCTTTTTTCCCTTTGGTTGTGCCCCCGTCCTATTACTTTGCCCTCTTTTACCACTACAGCCCCCACAGGCACGTCATCCGGAAGCGATTTCTCTGCTTCCATAAGGGCCAGTTTCATATAGTATTTCTCTCCCCTATCTCTCACCTGGAACCTATCATTTAAAAGGATTTGGGTTATAAAATATGATAGTTTGGGACTAAGAAAAAAGAAAGCAAGGGGTCTCGGCTAAATGCATCAGCATACACATGTGGAAAAGAAACTCTGGGCTGCCATAATCCTTAACGGTTTGATCCCCCTCATGGAGATCGCCGGAGGGATACTCGTTGGTAGTCTGGCTTTAATTTCCGATGCTCTGCATAACCTCGTTGACCTTTTTTCTCTCCTTTTGAGCCTCTTAGGGGAGAGGTCACTTCGCTGGAAGCCTAACGAGGTGAAAACCTATGGTTACGGAAGAATTGAGATTTTAATCTCTGCAATTAACTCCTTTTCCCTGATAGGCGTTTCAATTTATATCATGTACCGAGCTGTCCAATCGCTATTTTCGCCCCGGGAACTCCAGGGATTCTGGATCATGATAATAGCTGGAGGGGCTTTCCTGGCCAATTTAACATCAGCATTCCTCTTAAAGGCAGAAGCAAGAGAGAGCTTGAATATCAAGAGCGCTTTCCTGCATTTAGTTTTAGATGCCGGACAATCTCTGGCGGTGATCCTTGCAGGAGCCTTGATTACACTATTGGGGTGGAGCTTTCTTGATGCGGTCTTTTCCCTGTTAATTAGTGTTTGGATTTTGTATTCGGCAAGCAAAGTCCTCAAGGAGAGCTTTAACATTCTGGACGAGGGCGTACCTCAGGATCTTAAACTAAAAGAAATCGAGGACTTCATTCGCGCGTTCCCGGGAATCCAGGGGGTCCATCACCTGCATGTCTGGTCCATATCTTCGCACAATCGCGCTTTAAGCGCCCATCTGGTAATGGAGGACCAGCTCCTCAGTCAGTCAGGGGAATTGATTAAGGACCTCTCTTTTAGTCTCAGGGAAAAATTTCTGGTAACTCACCCTACCTTCCAGGTGGAATGCGGTTCCTGCCCTAATGGCAGTTGCTTACCCGAAACCAGGGAGAGCTAACCTGCCCCTTGTTTCAAATGAGCCTTTTCCGCCCTGCCGAAAAAACCAAGCAAGGTGAAACTGGATAATAGATATAGTCCACTGGCGGCAAAAAAGAGGGGAGCAAATCCATATCTCTCCATAATAAAGCCGGCTACAGGACCCATCACGGCCCAGGCGAGGGGTTGGGTAGTGCGCATCATGCTGGCGAATGTCGCTCTTCTTTTAGGGGAGACAATCTCCATACCAAATGAGTCCAGAAGAGGATTGCTCATGTTCATCAATGCTAAACGGAAGATATATAACAGGGAAGCCGCGTAGAAGTTAGTGACTAAGCCCAGCCCCACAAGCATGGGGATGGAGAGGGCCTGGCAGAGAAACGTTGCTCGAATTTTTCCCATTTTCTCTGCCAGCACGGGGCTTAAAATCGTGCCTGCTAATGCCACCCCGGAAGCTACGGTAAAGACCACCCCAATGGATTCCGAACTAACCTTGAGGGCGCTGGAAAAGTAAAGGTTCATGAAGGGCATAAATAGTCCGGCACCGAGGAAGATTATCAACTCTACGAGCAAAAACTTGGGCATGGCTCCGTTCACGTTATAAGAGATTTCAGGAAAGCTATCGGCGTCCTTCGAGCCTGTGACCGTTCTCGGTTTTTCCCTGATGAAAAAAAGGATAATCAGGCTTAAAAAGGAGATAAAAATCGCCAGGAGGATGCTCGCCCTGTAATTCCAGGCGGGGCCAAGGGAAGAAAAGACACCAGCTGCTAAAGCCGGAAGAAAACCACCTATGAAGCTTCCAAGCATTGATGAGGCCCAGCCCTGAGCGGAAAAAAGACTGAAAAGGTGAACCCTTTCCTCTTTAGTGCTGTTTTCAGTAAGAAAGGGAAGGACAAGCACATTAAAAATCGAGTTCGCCATTCCAGCCAGGAAAGCCAGGATACATAGAAGGAAAAAGTTTCTTGTAAAGCAAACGCCAAATAGAGTAAGAAGAAGCATGAAAGCGGCACCGATAAATGGGTACTTTCTGGGTATGTTTTCCAAAAGAAGGGCCAGAGGGATAGCCGTTAACCCGGAGCCCAAAAAGTTAATGGAGTTAAAGAGAGCGATATTTTCCTTGGAAAAGCCGGCCTCCAGAAGGAACAGGTTCAGGAGGAGAAAAATGATCGAGCTCGAGGTACTGGTGATAAAGAGAAAATACAGAAGGAGTTTGCAATTGCGATTGATTTTCGAGAGTTTCTCGAGGTAATTGCGCCAGAAGTCCATTTCCCTGTTTAAATCTTACCTATATCGGAAAATAATTGGAACGCAGGTCATGCTATCTTTTTCGTCGGCGCAGGATTGTGGCCAAAAACGGAATGGATGCCACTTCCACTAAAACCACGAAAATAAAAATATAAGTTAGGGAGATGTCGTAGAGGAACCCCAGCAGGGAACCTCCAGCCAATAGAGCCAACCCATAAGCAGTATTAAAAATTCCGTAACCCAGACCTCTTTTGGAGATCAGCGTCAAATCGGCAATGGCAGCCCTCATTATAGTCTCCTGGATCCCCATCACTGCTCCCCAGAGGACCATTCCCGCAAGAGCTGCCCAATAAGAGTGAGAAAACACCAAGAAGGGTACAGGAATGGTCAATAAGGGAGTGGCAAGAAGTACAGAAAAGCCCAGGCGGTCATAGAGCCTGCCCACTAAAAGGGCGAATAGGGCATCCACTCCCATGGCAATGGCATAAAATACCGGGATCTGGGCATCGGGGACTACGGAGTTAGCTTTAAAGTGGTAGGAGATGAGGGCAAAGGCAGCAAACCCGACAACACTCAAGAAGATGAAGGCATTATATATCCAGAAAAGCCCGGATAATCCCTTTTTGTCTTCCAGATCCACCGCCCTGCTTTCTAAATCCTGAGGTTTGGGAAAATTCACCCGTGCGATTACGAGAGAGAGGATGGCCAAAAAAGCAGGGATGCCCAGAAGGGCAAATCCTTCCTGATAACCAAGCTTTAAAAATAAAATCAGCGAGACAAAAAGAGGCCCCAGGATGGCCCCTATTTGATCCATGGCCTCGTGAATTCCGAAGCCCCAACCCCTGCCCACTTGATTGGTAGCTTGAGAGAGCATGGTATCCCGGGCAGGGGTGCGAATTGCTTTCCCTAACCTTTCTAAAACAATGAGCGATCCTGCGATTTCCCATCTTCCAGCCAAAGCTAAAAGGGGAACTGCCAGAAGGTTCAAGGCATATCCCAAAAAGGTAATCGTCCAGTACTGTTTTGTACGGTCAGCGAGGTACCCGCTGAGAAGCCTTAAAGCGTACCCTACAAATTCACCCAAACCTGATACGAAGCCCACAGCTGCAGCACTGGCACCAAGAAGAGAGAGGTAGGGACCGGTAATGGAGCGCGCTCCTTCGTAGGCAATGTCCCCGAAAAGCGAGACCAGGCCAAGAAGGAGGATGAAGCTCATTGCCCTGCGGCGCAGGTTGCTTTTGGTTTCCTTTTCCATGTCCTTAAGCTCCTTTCAAAGCAGACCACGGAGCTTCCAGTTCCCATTGCTGGAAGCGGCCATTCAGCCATTCTCCATAAATAAAAAATGGCGCGCCCAGCAGGAGTCGAACCCGCAACCTACAGATCCGTAGTCTGTCGCTCTATCCAATTGAGCTATGGGCGCGTCGTAGAGCCATTTCTAAGATTTACCCCTTTTTGGGGCTGACAGACCTATTGTATGTAGGTTAATTTAAAACTGCAATAGCCAACTGATTTAGTTCAAGGCCCGTCCCTCGAAGGGGCTAATATCATTATAATATTGAAAATTACAAAAAGGGAGATTTCTCCTCCCTAATAGAGTTTCCTTTCCAGCGCCGCACATTTTTAGTTTCTTGGTTCTTAAAATGGCCCATTTTGACCTTTCCCAGATAGCGAAAGCCTTTCAATCAGAAAGAGACCTAAAGGAGAAACCAGATCCCGGAGATTTCTTCTTCAGGGAAAAGATGAGGCTCTCTAAAGCGGCATTTAGCTCTGAAAAAGGAAATTCAGGGGCTCGCCGCACGGCAACCTGGCGGGCCCTTTCGAGTTTGTACGATCTCCCAGATACTTCTCCCGCTTTTCTGCTTCAGAGTAGCAAATCCAGACCATGCAATAGGGATAAAAGGGGTTCAAAGAATTTAATCTGTATGTTGCCCTCCCTGTGGAATAAAAGCTCTTCTTTTAGCTAAAAGAGGAAAACGAGGAGGGAAAGGGGCTGGCGAGTGCGATCCTCGGGGTCCTGACTGCGGAAATCGGAGCCCGCTCAAGGGGGGTGAAGGATGACGCCGACTGGCGCCCTTCCTCTGATTCCAAGTGGACCGGTGAATGAGGGTCTTGCGGTATTTCCCAGGTCCTGCTGCTTTGCTCGAGCTTCTTTTTATTCTCAACCCCGTGGAGGAAAAGCTCCTGCGCTCCCCGGACTTCCAGCAAAAGTGCGCCCACGCCATCGCCTGCGGGGTGCTGGACTTCCTGAGCGCGAGAATTGGAAGCTGGTCCAAGGGCGGTTCCAGAAATGGCAATATTCCTCAAGATTGCGGTGCGGTGAAGGCTGGCTCCGCCCAGTGCTCGGATGCAGGGGATCCGGTTTCCATGCAGGCCCTCGATCCCTTCCCGGACCTCTCCCCTACCCTCTGGGAAGGAAAAGCTCGAAAGATCGCCCTGGCTCTGCGCGACCTGGGGATCCTCACAGACTACGAGGACGGGACATTCAGGCCAGACAACCCATAACCAGGATGGAGGCGGCAAGCTTGATTTACCGCGCCCTGTCATATCTGAGTAAGCTTCCCCCTCTTGAGTAAGGTGCTACAAGGAAAGGGGCAAATTAGTTCTTCAATACCGCCACTAACGATAGCTTCCTTTGTAACCATATCTGGCTTTCCTAACCAAGTCCTATGGATTTATTAGAGTTCTCTGTAAAGAAGGATTTAGACCAGTAGCTTGTCCACTACAATACAAAGGGGCCTCATCAGGGATACCAAAATCAGGGAAGAGACCTCTTAAAAGAACCGAGGAATGTTTGAAAAGCGTTAGACAGGATGGGCAAGAATACAATTAACTTATTTTTCGACAAAATCCTTTGCAACTATCCTATAAGCTTCCCTAAATGGAATTCCTCTCTTTACGAGTCTATTTACCTTTTCTACTGAGAATAACTGGGGATCTTTCAAAAGCTTCTCTGCGCTCTTTGCGTTAACCTTTAAGTTACTTATCACCCTGGAATAGATTTTTATCGTCTCCTTGGTAATATCAAATGCCTCCATAATGGCTCCCTTTGTAAGTTGCAGGTCCCTGTGATAACCAGAAATGAGGTTCGTGGGCAGCATCTTAAGCTCAAATTCAAGGGAAACGATTTTTACATAATTTCCCCTGGCAATTTCAAAGAGATCGGGGTTTCTTTTATGCGGCATTATTGAACTCCCAGTTGTGAATGCCTCCGGAATTTCAAAAATTCTAATATCGTCTTCACTGAGAAAAATAATATCTGAGGACATTTTATTTACATCGTACCTGATCAAGGAGAGCGCGGAGACAATCGCGCCCTCGAACTTTCCCCTGCTGTTCTGCACATAAAGGGAGTTCTTTTGGATTCTCTTAAACCCGAGCAGTTTTTGAGTAAGCTTTCTTTTGACATCGAATACGGGTATCCCGAAGCCAGCACCAGTACCGAGAGGGGAAGCATCTATCAAATCGGACACTGCTTTGAGAATTTTCAGATCGTCATTCCAGCTTTCAATAAAACTTTTCCCCCACATTTTAATGCTCATTGGCATTGCTTTTCTTGTGTGCGTAAAGCCTGGGATTTTTATCCTTCCATACTCCTTTACAAAACCTTTAACCGAAAGTATCAACTCCTTTGTTAGCCCCTCAATTGCCTTGATCTCATCCTTATAGTAAAGCCTCAACGCTGTGAGTACCTGGTCATTCCTTGATCGCGCCGTATGGATTTTTTCACCAATGCTGCCGAGTTTCTCTGTAAGATAGTTTTCAATCTTTGTGTGGCAGTCCTCATCGTTTTCCTCAATCTGGAATTCACCTAGATCTTTTAATCGCATAATCTCGTTCAGGGCGGCTTTTATCTTTTCTTTCTCTTCGAGGGTAAGCACGTTGATCTGATAAAGCATCTCAGCGTGAGCAATGCTTGAGAGGCAATCATATTTAACGAGCCGAGAATCGTATAAGTAGTCTTTCCCGACCGTAAATTTCATCGCTTCCCTATCAATCTTGTTCCCCTTCTCCCAGAGTTTCCTCATAGAGCTCCTTTCTCCACTCATACGGCCTACCCCTCCTCAAAACCAGATTGTGCGCCTTAAGCCTGATTGCGTTGATATTTATGAAGCCTTTCGAATCCTCAGAATTAAAACCGCCCTCTACTTCCATACTCGAAAGTTCCCTATCGTAGAGGGAAGTGGGTGACTCCCTTCCTATTGGCATTACATTCCCCTTGTATATGGAGAGAATAACTTTCCCATCGATTGCTTCCTGACTTTTCTTTATGGCACTGAGGAGAAAATCCATCTCTGGAGAAAACCAGAATCCATTGTAGATAAGTTCAGAGAATTTTGGAGTAAGCATATCTCTCAAGTGCATCACTTCCTTATCCATGGCGATTCCCTCAAGATCCCTATGTGCTATCCACAGGATTGTGGCCCCAGGTGTCTCGTAAACCCCCCTTGATTTAATTCCGATGAATCTGTTTTCCACCATATCAACTCTTCCGACACCATTTTCATACCCTATCCTGTTAAGGTAAAGGAAGAGATCCAACGGGTCTTTATAAACAACACCTTCCTCTTCATTTTTAACCTCAACAGGGATCCCGTCTTTAAAAGTTATTTCAATGACGGTCTCTTCGTCCCTTGCTTCTTTTGGTGATTTTGTTCGCGTGAAGATATACTCCTCCGGTCTCTCAAGGGGATCCTCTAAGATCCCTGCTTCATGGCTTATATGCATCAGATTCTCATCTTCGCTAAACGGTTTTTCGACTGTTGCCTTTATCGGGATCCCGTTCTCCTGTGCAAACTTCATTAAGTCACCTCTCCCTTTAAAGAGGCTTAAAAACTCAGGGTCTTTCCAGGGGGAGATCACTTTAATAGAGGGGTTTAGCGCATAATAGGTCAGCTCAAATCTAACCTGATCGTTCCCTTTCCCCGTGGCACCGTGAGCAACAAATTCCGCATTTTCCTTTTCTGCAATTTCAATTTGTCTTTGGGCTATCAAGGGTCTGGCAAGAGCAGTCCCAAGCAGATACCTTCCTTCATAAATTGCGTTCCCCATCAGCGCAGGGAAGATGAACTCTGTAACAAACCGCCTCCTCAGATCTTCGACATAAACTTTGCTTGCCCCCGTTTTAATTGCCTTTTCCTCAATCTCTTCAAAGTCGTCATTCTGCCCAACATTTGCAGTGTAGGCGATCACCTCATACCCTTTCAGGGAGAGCCATTTTAAAATCACAGATGTATCAAGGCCTCCACTGTAGGCAAGAACAACCTTATTCATTTTTTCCTCCTTTACTTAAAAAATTTAATTATTTTAGAGCCCTCTGACCGAAAGTGTAAAGAGATAGTAGATTTCCTCTAAACCGCAACCAGTGCCTTCCGGCTGAAACATTTTGCCTTAGTTACACCTCCTGAGGGCTATGGCATGGTTCAGCGGGGAGCACGGAGACGGCGCTCAGGCGTGGGGAGGTTGGATCTCGCTACTAATTCCTTAAGAAGTCTTGACAAACTGCCGGATCCAAAATGAGAATTTTTACCCGACAAACCTGGAGAGCCATAACAAGGGATCATTTGGTTAACTTCCAGTAATTGCTAATTAACCCGGACCGATTACGAACAAGATCCTTGCATATTTTTATAGACCAGTTCTCAAAAATCATTAGGATATGCTAAACTAGATTTAGGTATTTAGGAGAAATGCTTCCGGGAAACCAAGCTTTGAGTATAGGAGCGAACCTTTGAGCGAAGAAACTTTGAAGAACGATCTAATACTCCTCCGGAATTTTCATTTTAACTTTCAAAAGAGAGCACTGTGAGCCAGTCCGCGCTAATTCCCCTCATAAACAACGCCGCCCTGCTGGTTGCCATGGTCTTGGTATATGAGGTATTGAGCGCCAGGCTCCCGACCAGGAAAAACCTTTTGTGGCAGGTGATCTCGGGACTTCTTTTGGGAATGATCGGGATGGCGGTGATGCTCAACTCCTGGCAGTTAGCCCCTGGAGTGATCTACGATACGCGATCGGTAGTTTTGGCGCTTTCTGGACTTTTCTTCGGCACGGTCCCGACACTCCTTGCGGTCCTGCTCACCGGGGCTCTGCGCATCATGATTGGCGGGGGCGGGGCCCCGGTGGGAGTAGCAGTGATAGTATGCTCGGCCGGAATCGGCCTCCTCTGGCGCTACCTGCGCAAGCGCGAGCTCCGCGCCCTTTCTTTCGGAGAGCTTTACCTTCTGGGACTGGCGGTGCATTTCGTGATGATCGGACTCATGCTGCTTCTCCCTCAGGAGGCCCGAGGCAATTTCTTCGCTCAAGCCGCCCTCCCGGTAATGCTCATCTATCCCCTGGCTACCGCTCTTGCTGGCTGGGCCATGGTTGCCCGGGAGGCAAGGAGACACCTGGAAAAGGAGAAGGAGAAAGCTGAGGAGACCTTGCGCCGCAATGAAGCCCGGCTCAGGAGCCTCGTGGAACTCCTCCAATACCAGACCAGGGACCTGCAGGATTTCCTCGCCCTGACCCTGGAAAAGGCAATTGAGCTTACGGGAAGCAAGTTAGGGTACATCTTCACCTACGATGAGGAAAAGAAGCGATTAATCCCCCAGGCCTGGTCAAAGGGTGCGCTCGAGGAAACCAAAATCCCCAATCCGCCTTATCATTTTGACCCGGAAAAAAGCGCTCTCTTGGGAGAGCCGGTGCGCCAGGGAAAGCCGCTCATCCTCAACGACTATCAAGCCCCTCATCCCCTAAAGAAGGGGTACCCCGAAGGGCACGTTGAGATCCGCAAGTTCCTGAGCGTACCGGTCTTCAAAAACGGAAAGATCGTCGCCTTAATAGGGCTGGCGAACAAGGAGACGGATTACGAGGAGGCCGATGTCCTCCAGATCAGGCTCCTCATGGAAGCAGTCTGGAGAACCCTGGAACGCAGACAGGTGGAGGAAGCCCTCGAGGAAAGCCAGGCCTATTTCGAAATTGCCCTGCAAGCGGCCGGCATGGGGGTGTGGCGCAGGGATCTGGCCCAGAACAGGTTCTTCTTCAGCGACTACGCCTTAAAGCTACTGGGAATTGATCCTGAGAAATTCAGGGGCACCGTGGAGGAGTTCCTGGCGGCAGTTCACCCGGAAGACAGGGAGAGGCTCAGGGCCTTTATGGCCAGTGTCGCGGAACTTGATCAGCCCTTCGACCAGGAGTACCGCGTCCTCTGGGCCGATGGGAGCGTGCGCTTCATCCGCGCCCGGGGGAGGGTAATGCGCGACGAGAAAGGGCAACCCGTGAGGGTCATGGGCGTCCTCTGGGACGTCACAGAACTCAGGCGGAAGGAAACGGAAGTGGAAAGGGCCCGGGCGGATTTCCTCCTTTCTGTCAGCCACGAGCTCAAGACCCCGCTTTTCCTGATGGCTGCAGATTTAGAGCTTTTGAAATCCCGGCCCCCGGAGGAACGCCTGCGCCAACTCCTCTCAATGGAAGAAACTTTCTCGCGCAACCTGATGCGCCTGCGCTTCCTGGTGGAAAATTTAATTGACAGCCAGCGCGCGGCCACGATGGGAATGCGCCTCAACCTGGTCAAGGCCGACCTCAATTCCCTGGTCAAGTCCGCCGTGGAAGAGTTGGAAATACCGATGAGGAAGCAAAACATCGAACTGAAGCTGGACTTAAAGCCTCTTCCCAGTATTGACCTGGATCAAGAGGCGATTACCCGCGTGCTGCAAAACCTCCTGACTAACGCCTTCAAGTTCTCCCCTCCCGGGGGAACCGTGGAGATCAGGACCCGGTCCGAGGAAGACCTGGTGATCCTGGAGGTTCAGGACTACGGCCCGGGGATTCCCCAAGAGAATATCTCTTATCTCTTTCAGCCCTTCAGCCGCACCCAGCAGGCGATGCAATCAGTGATCCCCGGAACAGGCCTGGGCCTTTACGTTTCCAGGATCCTGATCGAGGCCCACGGAGGAACGATATCGCTTTCAAGCGGAGAGGGAAAAGGGACTACCGTTACCGTGAGATTGCCTGTGAAGGGAGGGGAGCGCAGGGTACAGTAAGTTAAAGAACTTCCGTCTGAGGTGGTGAAAAGCGCCTCCAAGGGAGGAACCCCTCCCCGGTCTTAGAGCACACCTCTGACATAATCCCCTTTGAAGCCCTTCTAGATCAGACTTAGTCAGCTTTTAAATTATATAAACGCCACCTTAAAACCGCAAAGTTAAAAATGAGGATAAGAGTGATCCAGTTTAAATAGAGTTATTTGATCAGGTTGTTTGTATCCTTTTTCCTGGATCTTCTCCAGATGAGGAAAGCCAGGAGGAAGATGAGAAAAACCAAAATACTCAGGGCAAGGTAGAGAGTAGGTCCAGAGAGCTTGTCGTGGATCAACCTCCAATTTTCCTCGAGGATAAAGCCCAAATAAGCTAAAACCCAGCACCAAATCAATGATCCTATGGCTGACAGGGTCAGGAAAAGCACAAGTGGGATGCGAGCTGATCCGGCGGGATAGGAAATAACTCCTCTGATTACCGGTAAAAGACGGGACCAGAAAACCACGGACTTCCCGTACCGCTTGAACCACTTTACCCCTCTTTCCATAGAACGTGGGGTGATTAGCAGGAACTTTCCTATCTTAAATATTACCTGATCCCCCCACTTTCTTCCGAGCACGTAGGACAAATAAGAACCTGCGGTGCACCCGAGGGTTCCCGCGAGCACCGCTTCCCACATTTCCATCTGCCCCAGGCTAACGAGAAAACCGGCGAGGGGCATAATGATCTCCGAGGGCAAGGGCATTCCCATGCTCTCTAAAGTCATAGTTATAAGAACAGCCCAAAAGCCAAAGTTAAAAATAAAGGCTTCCAGGTAGTTGCCAAACTCATCCAGCATAAGAGTAAAATACTAAAGACAGGTAAAAGAGACAATCGGGAATTTTTTCCTGGGAATCCCTGTCAATAAGATAAAGCTATATAAAAGGAGAAAATAATGCCCACAAAAGAGGAAATTTTAGCGGCTTTAAAAGATGTCTATGATCCAGAGATTCCTATCAATATTGTTGATCTGGGACTAATTTATGATGTTCAAACCGAGGATGAAAAGGTTTACATTAAATTGACTTTAACAGCCCCGGGCTGCCCACTTTCCGAGCTCCTTTCCTCTGAGGTCAGGGAAAGGTTGCTTCAGTTAGAAGGAGTGAAGGAGGCTTCGGTAGAAGTAGTCTGGGATCCCCCCTGGACTCCAGAAAGAATCAACAAGGAGGCACTGGAAAAGCTCTTCGACCAGAGGAAGATGGAACCGTAGAAACTTTTAGGATGCCGGCAGGACCCTGGCCGGGTAAACTCAGGGCTGGCATTGGCCCAACTCAGGGAAAGTACTTAAACGACCCCGCCCCCTGGGAGGCTTGAGAGACATCATCAAGTATCAAAATCAGGCCTGCCTGAGGAGCGGGGTTCGTCTTGATTGACCGAGTATGCCGGACCATATCCGGCTCATTTAAATTTTTTAAAGGAAAAAATAGATACTAATTCCTGAAGAATCTCTCAGTTTCAACGACTATTTTTTCCTCTTATGCCGTAAAGCTTTTCGGCGCTTTTTTAATTTGTGTTTGCTAATCTTTTTACGACGCTTTTTAAGTACAGAACCCATTCAATAACCCCCTAACGGGAATTTTTCACAGGAGGTTAGTGTACCAGAAAATGGGACTAAATTAAAGAGCGCGCGCTTTCCTCAAATAGCATCCCGGATATGCAGATGCTAAACTATTCTTGAAAGCGAGGGAATGTTGTGAAGATAAAAATTGGAAAAATCTATGGGATTCAGATTGAGATACATTATACCTGGGTCATCGTATTTTTCCTCTTTACCTGGAGCCTAGCTTCCGGATATTTTCCCCAATACTTCCCTGGATGGAGCGGCATTAGCTATTGGGCCGCAGGGGCGATTTCTACCATCCTGCTTTTCGGGGGTGTTTTAGTTCACGAACTCTCTCATTCTTTAGTGGCTAAAAAGAAAGGTACTGATGTGAAAAGCATCACCCTGTTTATTTTCGGAGGAGTTGCTCAGATCGCAGACGAACCTAAGGAAGCCAGCTCGGAATTGTTAATTGCTATCTCTGGACCAACTGCCAGTTTAATCCTGGCAGGCCTTTTCTTTCTTCTTGCATACCTCTCCCCTGAGGAAATCTCTTCGGCCATTTTCTCCTACCTGTTTTTGATCAACATCATCCTCGCGGCTTTCAACTTAATACCGGCCTTTCCTTTAGATGGTGGCAGGATTCTCAGGGCCATAGTCTGGAAGTGGAAAAAGGACTACCGCGTGGCCACCAGAACAGCGGCCACAACCGGGGTAATCTTTTCATACGTTCTGATCTTCCTGGGATTCTTTTCCCTGCTTGAAGGAAATTTGGTTTCAGGACTGTGGTGGATCATCATTGGCTGGTTCCTCCAAAACTCCGCCGAATCGAGCTACCAGCAACTCGTGATCAAGCAAGCGCTGGCGGGATTGACAGTACGCTCCATTATGGAGACCGAAGTAAAAAGCGTGCCGCCCAACATCACCCTGGAAGAACTTGCTCGAGAGCATTTCCTGGGCTTCCAGCAAACGGCCTTTTTTGTTACCTGGGGCGAGGAAATTTTAGGAATCGTCACAATAAGCGATTTAAAGAAAGTTCCCCGGGATCAATGGCACTTGGAAACCGTAAGACAAATCATGACCCCCCTGGCGCAGTTAGAGACCGTCTCCCCGAGTGATAACGCTTACGACGCTCTCTTGAAAATGACTTCAAAGAACGTGGGCAGGCTACCGGTAATGGAAGACGGGCAGTTAATCGGAATTATCACCAGGCAAGATCTCTTAGATGCCCTGCGCATCCGTTCCGAGATTATTGGCATTTAATCAACTTTATGGAATATTTGATTTTTTAAAGGAAAAAAGGTAAATTTAATACCGGAAGACGGGTTGGTTAATTAATGGTAACCAAATAAGCCGTGTCTTCTTGGGTTAGGGAGTAAACCCTAACCCATTTTTAGTCTTCTATAAATTCAAATAATGCGGCTTGCTTCTTCAAAAGCTGCCATAAAAGCCCAAGACCAATGGCTAAAAAGAGCATTCCCAGGGCAAAAAGTAGAATCTTTCGCTTCATCTCAGGATTTCTCCTCGCGTTCGTATGGTAACCCCAAAGCAGCAGGCGCCCCAATGCGCCTTCTTGCCGTTTCCGTAGTGGCAAAGATCAGAACGATGATTGTAGCTAAATATGGGGTCATGTTGAGGAAAAAGGAAGGCACGGCAACTCCCACTGCCTGAAGGCGAAATTGCACGGCATCCACCAGACCGAAAAGGTAGGAGCCCAAAAGCGCCTTGAAAGGGTCCCAGGTGGCAAAAATTACCAGGGCAATGGCTATCCATCCTCTCCCTGCAGTCATGTTCTCGATCCAGACCGGGGTATAAGCTAAGGATAGATATGCCCCAGCCATTCCCGCAAGCGCCCCTCCAATAAGAGTGTAAAGATAGCGGACCCCATACACATTGACACCCAGGGCATCAGCCGCAGCAGGATTTTCTCCCACAGCTCTCAGGTGCAGGCCAGGTCTGGTTCTATAAATCCAGAAGGCAAGGAGAGGAACGAGCAGATAGCTCAGGTAAACCAGGGGATCCTGGCGGAAAAGTATTGGGCCAAGAAAAGGAATATTGACGAGTCCAGGGATAGCAATCGGGGTAAAGTAATTAGGAATAGGCACTCCGATTACCATCTTTCCCAGAAATCCGGAAAGGCCCGTGCCAAAAAGGGTCACTGCTAGCCCGGAGACGACCTGATTTGCCCTGAGGGTAACGGTGAGCGCAGCGTGAATTAAAGCAATGATGGCTCCCGAGGCCAGAGCAACAAGCAGGCCGACCCAGGGATTTGAGGTGAGAAAGCAGACGATAAAGCCACTGAGTGCCCCTACAAGCATCATTCCTTCTAAGCCCAGGTTTAAGATCCCCGCTCGCTCAGCCATGATCTCTCCCAGGGTGGCCAATAGGAGCGGGGTTCCGGCTTTAATAGTGGCAGAAAGGGTAGCGATAACGATATCAAGGTTCATTTTAACTCCTTCCTCTCCAGGAGAGACGATACCGGGTAAGGATATCGCCAGCTAAGAGGAGGAACAGGATAATTCCCTGGATCACATAAACTAAGGACTCCGAAAGCCCAATTGAGCGGACGGAAAACCCTCCTACGAGCAATCCTCCAAACAGGATTGCCACCAGTACTGTAGTGATAGGATTCAGCCGGGAAAGCCAGGCAATGATGATCGCTGTATAGCCATATCCCGGAGAAATAGCATGCTGCAAGCGGTGGATGACCCCGGAAACTTCAGCCATTCCTGCTAACCCTGCCAGGCCTCCTGAAATAATAAAAACAATTATTATGTTGCGGAAGATATTCATCCCAGCATACTTCGCAGCCCGAGGATTTTCGCCAATCACTCTAATTTCATAACCCAGGCGGGTGCTCTTTAAAAGAAAGTAGATGATGATCGCTGCAAATAGGGCAAACACAATCCCTAAATGCACTCGGGTACCAAAGAATGTCGGGAGCCAGGCCCCTTCACCGAAGAAGGGAGTAAAGGGAAAACCGTATCCTTTAGGATCCTTCCAGGGACCATAAACAAAATAATCCACCCAGAGAATGGCGACGTAGTTTAAAAGGAGAGAGGTGATAATCTCGTTCACGTTAAGGGAGGCCTTGAGAATTCCCGGAACGAGCCCCCAGAGAGCGCCAGCCAGAAAACCCGCGATCATCATCAAGGGGATCAACCACCAGGACTGCCCCTGAGGAAAGCTCAAGGCCACCCAGCCTGCAGCCCAGGCGCCCATGTAAAGCTGGCCTTCGGCCCCAATATTCCAAAGCACCGTTTTAAAGGCTAAACCCACTCCTAATGCGCAGAGCATCAAAGGAATGGCTTTGACTATGGTCTCTGAGATAGCATATCCTGACCCAAAGGCGCCACTCAACATTTCCATGTAAGCAACCCCCGGGTCAAACCCGGAAAGATAAATGATCAAGGCACCTAAAAGAAGAGCGAAAAGCACGGATAATACGGGTACAAGAAAGTTAACCAGAGGGGAAGAACTTTCTCTTTTTTCCAGGACCAGGCTCATGAGGTTACCTCCGAGCTTTCCAGCATCTTTCTCTTTTTTCCAGCCATCATCAGCCCAATTTCCTCCAGCGTGACTTCCTTTGGCTCCACAATTCCCATAATTTCACCTTCGTAAATCACGGCCAGGCGATCGGAAATGGCGGTGAGCTCGTCCAGATCCTCTGAAATAAGGAGAATTGCGGCTCCGTTTTCTCTCTGTTCTAAGAGCATCCGGTGCACTGACTCGGTAGCGCTCACATCCAGCCCCCTTGTGGGGTGGACTGCGATCATTAACTTTGGGGAGCAGGATATCTCCCGAGCCAGAATCAGCCTTTGCAAGTTTCCTCCGGAGAGGAGTTTTGCAGATGTTTCCAGAGTGGGGGTAATAATCTGGAACTTTTCCACCAGGGAGGAGGCGTGGTCGCGAATATAGCGCAAATTAAGAAAAGTCCCTGAGCTGAAAGGAGCTCTCCTGTAGTCCTTGAGAATTAGGTTGTCGAGAACACTTAAGTTGCCCACGGTACCTACACCCTTCCGATCCTCAGGAATGTAAGCCACTTTTTCCTCGATTACCCTTCGGGGAGACACGGAGGTCAGGTCTTTGCCACAGATCAAGACCTTGCCTCCTTTCGCTGGGCGGAGGCCTGATATGACTTCAGCGAGCTCTTTCTGCCCGTTTCCGGCCACTCCGGCGATGCCCAGGATTTCTCCGGAGTAAACGGACAAGCTCACTCCTTTCAGCGCAGGTAGCCCCTTGTCAGATAGAGCATGCAGGTCGCGAATGGCCAGAACCTCTTCCCCTGGCTTCGGGGGGGATTTTTTTATGTCGAAGAAAACCTCCCTTCCCACCATTAAGCGGGCCAGTTCTCCGGGGTTAGTGTCCCTGGTTGCGAGGGTGGCAACCTTTCTCCCCTTGCGCAGGACCGTAATGCGATCGGAAATTCTCATCACTTCTTCCAATTTATGGCTGATGAATACAACAGCATGACCAGCTTGAGCCATTCGGCGCAAAGTGGAGAAAAGCTCTTGAACTTCCTGAGGGGTCAGTACCGCTGTAGGCTCATCAAGGATTAGGATCTTTGCCCCTCTGTAAAGCATTTTCAGTATTTCAACTCTCTGTTGCTCCCCTACAGAAAGCTGCCAGATTTTGGCTTGAGGGTCGACCTCCAACCCGAATTTCTGGCCGATCTCCTGAATTTCCTGTTCCAATTTTTTTCTTTTTAAAAGAAACCGAGGGCGATCGTATCCCAGAGTGATGTTTTCGGCGACAGAGTGGGAATTAATCAGGAGAAAATTCTGATGGATCATGCCCACTCCTTCCTTAATTGCGTCACGGGGGCTTTTGATGTGCACGCGGCGGTTATTGATATAAATATTTCCTGCATCTGCCCTATAAATACCGGCGAGGATGGACATCAAGGTAGTTTTACCGGCTCCGTTTTCTCCTAATAGTGCATGCACCTCCCCCGTCCTTACTTCGAAGTCCACATGATCGTTAGCGAGGACTCCCGGGAATCGTTTGACAATTCCCTCCATCTTCACGGCGTTGTTTTCCACAGGCTCGACCCCCTTGAATAGAAAACGGGGGGAGATCAGGGAATCTCCCCCCGTTTGAGTTTACTCTGGCGGAATCTCTCCGACGACCCCTTCCACGAACCACTTCATGTTCAGAATTTCATCGGCGGTCATCTTCTTTCCTTCCTCAACCCTGATTTGTCCACTCTGATCCTTGAGAGGGCCGGAGAAGATATCGAAAATGCCAAACTTGCCCCCCATGATCTCCTTTTTCTTGTCTTCTACCAGCTTTTTTACGTCATCGGGAACAAAAGAGGCAAGAGGTGCCAGATCCACAATGCCGTCTTTCATGCCGCCCCAGTACTGCTCAGTTTTCCATGTTCCGGCTTTGATGCGCTTGATGGCGTCCACGTAGTAAACTCCCCATTTCCAGATCGGGCTGGTAAGAACAGCCTTGGGAGCAAACTTGGACATGTCAGAGTCATAGCCTATGCCGTAAACTCCCCTAGCCTCGGCAGCCTGTTGTGGTCCAGGAGTATCCTGGTGCTGGGCAATTATGTCACATCCCACATCAAGCAAGCCTTCAGCTGCCTGGCGCTCCTTCGCGGGGTCATACCAGGTATTGGTCCAGACCACCCTTACTTCAGCGTCGGGATTCACAGCTCTCACCCCTAAGGTGAAAGCGTTAATCCCACGAATAACTTCGGGAATCGGGTAGGCGGCGACGTAACCGATAAGGTTGCTCTTGGTCATTTTGCCAGCTACTAAACCGGAAAGGTACCTGGGTTCCTCAATCTTTCCAAAATAGGTCCCCACGTTAGGAGCAGTCTTATAACCGGAGCAGTGGAGGAAGATGATGTTCGGAAAATCTTTTGCCACTTCGATTGTAGGATCCATATACCCAAAAGAGGTGGTTATAATGACATCGTAACCTTTCTGGGCGAAGTCCCGAATAACCTTAGTGGCGTCAGCCCCCTCTGGAACCGATTCCACATAAGTTGTTTCTACTCCAGGAACTTCTTGCTCAAGCATTTTGCGTCCTTGATCATGCTCATAGGTCCAACCCCCGTCCCCTATGGGGCCCACGTAAATGAATACTACTTTCAGTTTCTTCTCAGTGGGTGTGGGAGTGACGGTTTGAGTGGGGGAAGTAGTAGTTGGGGTTTGAGTCGCGGGAGCGCAGGACGTCACTGCGAAAGCCAGGAGCACGAACAGGACTGTTAAAAACAAAATTCTTTTTTTAATTACCATCCAACCTCTCCTTTCTTTTTGTTTTTGTTGTTTATTCTAACCCCTTTGACCTTTGTCTCACCTCCTTTAAGTAAATTAAACGCTTTCTTAATTAATACCAGATTAAACCAAAAGAGGCACTCTTTGAAAAGTAACGGTGTCAACCAGCCCCAGGTCAGTCAATCTTAGTTCGGGAATCACCGCCAGGGCCAGGAGGGAAAATGTCATCATCGCCGAATTCAAATCGCAGCCGATTTCTCTTAGAGCCCCTTCCAGCCTCCCTACCTTTTCCGCTACGACCTCGACCTTTTCCTCGGACATTAACCCCGCAATGGGGAGCTCCACCCGCGCAAGGACATGGTCACCAGAGACTACCACCATGCCACCTCTCATTTTAATGATCTCAGCACAAGCTCGGGCCATCTCCTCGTTCGACATGCCGCAAACGAGGAGATTATGGCTGTCGTGGGCAACGGTGGAGGCGAGCGCCCCCTTTTTCAAGCGCATCCCTTTTACAAACCCTAACCCCAAATTCCCTGTTTTATGGTGCCTCTCAAGAACAGCCAGCTTTGCCACGTCCTGCTCTTCCGAGGCGATGATATCTCCCTCGGCCACGGGTAAATCAAGGATAAGGTGTTTGGTCAGGACGTGGTTCTCTATCACCCCGATCACCCTTGCCCTCGCGCTCTTTTTAAAAGTAACAGGAATTCTGAAATCCTCGGCTTTAGGAATTTTCTTGAGGTGCACGGAATCCTTAACCTCATCGGGGTAATTTATGGGGTCGATCCCTATAACGAGCTTGCCTTCCCGGGCAACAATTTTTCCACAAGCGATGACCGCGTGTACCTGGACCTCTTTCAGGTCCTCGAGGATTACGATATCCGCAAAGCGAGAAGGGCTCACCGATCCCAGGTTTCTTGAGACCCCGAAGTTCTCGGCAGTGTTTAAAGTGGCCATCTGGATAGCCACGATAGGAGGTACACCATTCCCTATTGCCTCCCTGAGGACATCGTCCATGTGTCCCCTCGTAAAAATTGTTTCCGGATGGCGGTCATCTGAGACCAGACACATGTGCCGGGAATCCAATTTAGCTTCAGTAAAGGCTTTAATATTTTCCTTGACATCGTGCCAGGCGGAACCGAAGCGCATCAAAGCGTACATTCCAGCCCGCACCCTATAAATAGCATCTTCCCTGGAAACGCCCTCGTGGCAGTCCCAGATCCCAGAAGCAGCGTAGGCTTGAAACGCGCACCCCAGATCTGGAGAAGCATAATGACCAGTGACCGCCTTTCCCGCTCTCAAGGCCTCAAAAATTTCCTGATGAATTTCTGGATCACCGGAAATCACGGCCGGGTAATTCATCACTTCTCCCAGTCCAATGACGTTGTCCCAGGTCATTCCAGTAGCTACATCCTTAACCTTGATTTCCGCTCCTGCTGTTTCCAGACCAGGACAGGCAGGCACGCAGGAGGGGATCTCCATAAAAACCGCAAGGGGGATACCGCGAGCCTCCTCCAACATCAGGCGCACCCCTTTAAGACCGAGCACATTGGCGATCTCATGAGGGTCCCAAAAAATCCCGGTTGTTCCGTGAGGAAGGACGGCGGAAGCGAATTGCCTTAAAGTGAGCATGGAGGACTCCACATGGACGTGCCCATCCAGGAAACCAGGGGAGACGTACATGCCCTTAAGATCAAGAATTTCCGTTTCCTTCCCAATAGTGTGAGAGGCATCCGGGCCCACGTAGGCAATCCTTGAGCCTTTAACAGCCACATCAGTGTTTTCAATTATTTCACCCGAGCAAACATTAACTAACCTGCCGTTTTTTAAAACCAGGTCAGCTTTTTCTAATCCCAATGCCGTTCGGGCTAAGATCCGGGTTACAGTTTCCAGCCTCTCCCTCTCGTAGGGCATTGGCTTTCCTCCTAAAACCTTTCCCAGAGCTTTCGGGCTAACTTCCTGGCCTGAGCCATTATTTTCTCCTCATCCATATGAAGGAGGATGCGGTCCTTCATCAAAAATCGCCCTCCGACAACGACATCCCTCACGCTTCCAGAACCAATGGCGAAGAGCAGATGGCCCAAAAAGTTCTCTTTCCCCAGGGGTGTGGGAGGGTTATAGTCCAGCACAACAAGGTCAGCATATGACCCCTGGCTTAGCTCTCCAACAGGCCTCGGAAAAAATTTTTTGAAGATTTTAGGATTATTCTCGAAATAGATTCTCCGCACTTCCTCCCAACCCCTTCGCGGATCCTGACTTTGATGTTTTTGGAGGAGAAAAGCAGTTTTGAGTTCAAAGAACATGTCCGAGCTCATCCCGTCTGTGCCCAGACCCACAATTATCCCCTTCTTCAACATTTCTCCGATAGGAGCATATCCTACGGCATTATTCATATTTGAGGAGGGGTTATGCACTACCATGGTCCCGGTTTCCCTGAGAATTCCGATTTCCCTATCATCCACGTGGATGCAGTGCACAGCGAGAGTTTTCCCGCCCAATATTCCGGAATCGTAGAGCCTCTCCACTACCCTTTTCCCGTAAAGGTTGAGGCTGTTTTCCACATCCTCCTCCCCTTCAGCGACGTGAATGTGAAAACCGGTATCCAACTTTTGAGCAAGCTCCCGGGCCAGGGAGAGGGTGGCATCCGATAGGGTGAAAGAAGCATGAAGGCCGAAGGTGGCCTTCAGGTAATCCGAATTTTCCTCTTTTGCTCGGGCAACGAACTCCGCATTCTCCTCCAGGCCTTCTCGAGCCGGGTCTGGTCCGTCCCTGTCCGAGACTTCGTAACAAAGGCATGCCCGAATTCCCGCCTCGCGCACTGCCTGAGCTATGGTTTCCAGACTTCCCCTGATGGCCTTAGGACTTGCATGGTGGTCAAGTATAGCTGTCGTGCCACATTTTATCCCATCAATAAGGGCAACTTTAGCGGAATAGTAGACATCTTCGAGGGTAAGGCATTTGTCCAGCCTCCACCATAGATCCTGCAGGATCTCCCCAAATTTTTTGGGGCTTCTCCCTTTGAGGTCAATCCCCCGAGCAAGCGAGGAATAAAAATGGTGGTGGGCGCAGGTCATTCCCGGAATGATTATTCCCCCTTTAAAGTCATGGGCTTCCGCTTGAGGATACCGCTTCAATAATTGTTCCCAGGAATCCACTTCCTGGATTAATCCCCCTTCGACCCTCACTCCCCCATTTTCCAAAAATTTGTCCTCCTTACCGAAAGTAAAAAGAGGTCCTCCTCCGATTAACATTTCTTCATCTCCTCAGCCGCTTCTTTTACGGCATCGATTATCTGCTGGTATCCGGTACACCTGCAAAGTACTCCGGATAACCATTTCCGAATATCCTCCTCTGTGGGATCCGGAATTTTTAAAAGAAGTGCCTTCGCCGCCATCAGCATCCCTGGTGTACAAAAACCGCACTGAAAGGCGAAGTGCTTGATAAAAGCCTCCTGCAGGGGGTGTAAATTCTCACCCTGGCCGAGACCTTCAACAGTAACCACCTCTTTCCCATCAGCCTGGGGAGCAAGAACGAGGCAGGAATTGACAGCATCTCCGTTTATAAGAACAGTGCAGGCTCCGCATTCTCCAATCCCGCACCCCTCCTTAGTCCCTGTCAAGTGCAAGTTTTCCCTGAGGACATCGAGCAACCGTTGGTTGGGATAGACCTCGAGCTCGTATTCCCTGGCGTTTACCGTGAGCTTAATTTTCACCTTCTCCATTTCCTCGACTCCCTGAGAGCGCTTCCAGCAAAGCTCGTTTGGCCAGAGCCTGGAGAACTGGCCTTTTATAGGGAGTGGACCAGCGCTCTCCCGAAATTTCTATCATTTCTTCACTGGCGAGCGAGGCGGCAAAATCAAGGTTATCGGGTGAGGCCTCTTTTCCTTTTAAAAAGGCTTCCGCCTTCCGGGCCCTGAAAGCAACTGGAGTTGCAGAGCCAATGGCAATGCGCGCCTCTTCAATTTGGCCTTTGGTCTTTAATGCCACGCAGACTATCAACCTGGCAATACCCACAGCCTGGCGCGGGATCAGGCGCTGGTACCCGAAGGAAAAACCCTGAAGGGGTGATAAGGTAATCTTCCATAAAAGCTCGCCCTCATGAAGGTCTGATTTATAAGCATCCTTCAGGAAGGAGATAAGGGGTACTGTGCGCTCAGAGCGAAGGGAAATAAGAGTGACCCGTGCATCGTGTAGAAGAAGCGGGGGAATGGAATCCGCTGCCGGGGAGGCGTGAACGATGTTCCCTCCAATGGTTCCGCGAGCTCTGACCTGGGGAGTACCCACTTCGGAACAGGCCCGAGCAAGCAAAGGGGCAAAATCCAGAATTTCCCGGGAGGTAGAGATTTGGCCGTGAGAGAGCAAGGGGCCAATTTCCAAATTTCCCTTTGCAGTGCGCAGGTACCTGAGCTCTTCCAAAAAGGAGATATCAACAATAAAGGAGTCCTGGGGCAGGCGGCCACTCCTCATTTTCAAAATCAGGTCCGTCCCTCCAGCAAGGATGAAAGCAGGCCTGGAAGCCTCATTCGCCAGAAAGGAAAGGGCTTCGTTTAAAGTTACCGGCCTAAAATAGTTAAAAGGAGGAAGCAACTTTATCCTCCAAGTACTGGGGGGAAAATCACCAGAGAATCTCCTTCTTTCAATTGATAATCCTCGGGTACCCTTGAGCCGTTAACAAGGTAAATTAAGTAAACAGTGTTTTTAAGGGGCAGGTTTCTCGACACCTCCTTGACAGTACACCTGGCGGGAACATCCATCTCCTGAATTAAGTCTTCCTTCATTAACCCCGCCAGAGCCTGCACCCTGATTTTCATTCAGGCAACCCTTTTCATGGAAATGGCTCCCACCGGACAAACCTGCGGGCAGAGAGCACACCCCACGCACTTTTCTTCATCCACAAGGGGAGTGCGGTCCTCCTTCAAGCTAATCGCCTGATGTCCTCCATCTCGACAGGAAATGTAACAGAGATCACACTTGATGCAGGTTTCCAAATCAATCTGGGATTTAACTTTGTGAGTGCGCGAGAGATGCTCGTAGGTAGTAAGCTTGGGTAGGGCCAGGCCAATTATTTCCTGGACGCTTGAAAAGCCCTTCTCTTCGAGGTAATTAGCCAGACCATCAATCAGGTCATCTATGATCCGGAATCCAAAATGCATGGGAGCCGTACACAGTTGCACTGTCCTTGCACCTACAAGCATAAATTCCACAGCATCGCGCCAGGTGCTAATTCCACCTACGCCTGAAATGGGAATATCAACGTTCCGGGCAATTTTAGAAACGAAGTGCAAAGCGATAGGTTTGATCGCCGGACCAGACAAGCCACCGTAAATGCCCATGCCGTCTACGGTGGGAATGGGAGCAAAGGTATTAATGTCCACACCGATTAACCCCAGCACTGTATTAACAGCACAAACCGCATCAGCTCCGGAATTCTTCACGGCTTGAGCAATGGGCACGATATCGGTGACATTGGGAGTAAGTTTGATCATTACTGGTGCTCGTTTTGCCGCTTCCTTTACCCAACGTGCAGTCCTTTCGGTAAGCTCAGGGTTTTGTCCTATGGTTGATCCCATACCCCTCTCTGGCATTCCGTGAGGGCAGGAGAAGGAACATTCAATCATATCAACTCCCGCCTCTTCCAGTCTGAAAACCAGTTCTTGCCAGTGCTCTTTTCGGGATCCCATAATCGAGGCCATGATCACTTTATTCGGGAAGGACTTTTTCAGGTTGCGCACATCCTTCTCCACCTGGTCGATGTGCCTTTTGGAGATCAGGTCTATATTCACCATACCTACCAGCTTCTGCCCGTTTACCTGGATAGCTCCCATCTGGGGATAAACGAGTTCCACCGGCTCTGATTCCACGGAAGTAGTTTTCAGAACAGCTCCTGCCCATCCGGCCTCCAGGGCTCGGGCTACCATTTCCCCATCATCTGTAGTGGGTGCAGCCGCGAGAATATAGGGGTTGGGAAATTTTATTCCACAAAATTTGACTGAGAGATCGGGAGTCATCGCGCACCTCCTTGCTTAAGCCAGCTATCAATCCTTCCTGCAGCGGTCTTGCCGTCAGCCACTGCTTGAACCACCGTGCCCGCCTTAAGGATATCCCCGCCTAAGAAAATTTTGGGGTTCGTGCTTTGCCCATCCTTACTTATCGGGTACCCGTTCCGGTCAAGCTCCAACCCCGGCCAGATTTTTAAGGATTCCCTATCCGGTAAAGCGGCAATGGCCTTGATAATCAGATCAAATTCCATTCTAAAATATCGGCCGGTTCTGACCGGGCTCCTCCTTCCACTTTCATCAGGAGCCCCAAGCTTCATGCGCTCCAGTTTCAATTCCAACCTCCCGTTAATCCTCCTGATCTCTACGGGGGAGACCAGCCAGTAGAACTCCACCCCTTCTTCCAGGGCGCCTTCAAACTCAGAGGGAAAGGCAGGCATTTCCTCCTTGCTCCGGCGGTAAAGCAGGAAAGCTTTTGCTGCCCCCAGGCGCAGACTGGTTCTGGCAGCATCCATTGCCGAAGCTCCTCCTCCGATAACCGCAACCTCTTTTCCCTCAAAGGAAGGGAGAGGTGCTTTTGAGGGCGCTACCTCCCTGAGGAGGTCGTTTGCGGAAATGACCCCCTCTTCCTCTTCCCCTGGAATGTCCAGTTTTACTGGAATATTAGATCCGGGAGAAAGAAAAACTGCCTGGAACTCGCTGAGGATTCTTTCGGCCTGTTCCCGGTTCAGAACCCCTCTTTCCCTTTTTAAACCAGAGGTTATTAAAGCAATCTCTTCTTTGGCTGGTTGTTCGGGGAGACGATAGCGGGGGATGCCATGAAGAAGAAGGCCCCCCAAAGCGTCCTCTTTCTCAAACAGGGTCACATCGTACCCCTGAAGGCGAAGGAAATGTGCGCATGAGAGGCCAGCTGGCCCACCCCCTACAACTGCTACCGGGTCTTTATCGGGTTTGGGATATGGGAAAATGACCTTTCCTTTAGAAAGGGCGAAGTCACAGGCAAAGCGTTGCAGGTGGCCAATGGCGATGGGAACGTTAAGGAGCTTACTGGTACAGGCTTTCTCACAAAGAGCCTCCGTAGGACAAATCCTACCGCAGATCGAACCCAAGGGGTTCGCCGCATAAATCACCTTCGCCGCTCCCAGGACGTTTTCGGACCTGATCCGGGCAATAAACTCGGGGACATTCACTCCTGCAGGACATCCCTTAATGCAGGGGGCGTCATAACAATAGAGGCACCTTCGAGCCTCAAAAAGTGCTTCTTGGTAGGTGAAGCTCATAATTACTTCGGAAAAATCCTTCCTTTCCTTTGGGGAAAGGGATCTCGGCACCATCCTTTCTACCCTCACGAAATCACCCCTTCTATAAATTGAGATAAACCTCTCTTGAGTAACTCACCCGTAACTTTCTTTCGATAAACCAAAGTCGATCTGATGTCAGAAATGGGCCTGGCCTCCTCTGAACAAAGTTTGGCAGCCAGATCCACCATTTCCTCGTTTATTGATCCATTTTCCAGAAAGCTCTCCACTTCTCGAGCCCGGATCACGGTGGGAGCTACGGCACCCAGAGCGATACGAACTTTCCTTAGAAACTTTTTATCGGCAGCACAAGTTGCGAGGAAAGCCACGCTTACTTTGGAGATAGCCAGGGCCTTCCTCTGCCCGAGTTTTTGAAAAAAGGTAAGAAGTTCACCTCGAGGAGCTTTGAATCGAATCGCGGTTAAAAGCTCGTGGGGTTCAATTATGGATTGCCCGGGACCTGTGAAGAACTCCTCTATGGCTACAATTCTTGATCCTTTTTCGCTTTCCAGCAAAAGCTCCGCCTCCAGGGTATAGAGAGGAGGCAATGAATCCCCAGCAGGGGAGGCGTTTACGATATTTCCACCAATTGTAGCCACGTTGCGGATTTGGGGCGAGCCAATGCTCCTTGAAGCTTCCGCCAGATGAGGGGCTTTGGTGTTTATTATCGGGGAACGTTCTAACATGGAATGCGTGGCTAAAGCCCCGATAGTAACCATCCCCTCTTCTTCCCGGATGAATTTCAGCTCCTCGAGGAAGCTGATGTCCATGACGCTTTCCGGGCGAAGCAATCCATCCTTCATTTTCACGAGCAAATCCGTGCCTCCAGCTAACACCTTTGCCCTCTCCTGGGTAAGGATCGAGAGCGCTTCTTTTAAAGTTCGGGGACGAAAATATTTAAAATCCCTCACCCGAGCAGTTCTCCTTTCCAGCAAGCTCTTTGAGATCCTCAGGGCGATCTATATCGCGCAGGATCTCAGGGCTTTCCACTTCCAGATCAAAAATGTCCTCAGGAAAGCTACCCGTAAGCTGATGCATGCTCTCATGAAGGGGATCGAGGGCTAGAATGAAATCGAAGTACTTTTTCTGGATGATAATGGGATGCCCCCTCTTCCCCTGGAACCTGGGAATCAAAATGCCCTTACCGCATCGAGGGAAAAGCTCTACAAGGTTCTGGTAAATGATAGCTGGAATCGTTGGCTGATCACCTAAAGCAAGGAGTGTCGCATCACAGGATGCATTTAAAGCTTTGAGTCCGCACTGAATGGAGGAAAGCATTCCCAGGGAGTAATCAGGATTGAACACTGTGCGCACCGGCTTGGGCCAGAGATTTTCCTTCACCTTCTTCTCAATCACTTCCGCTTTATCCCCGATGACTACAACTGCTTCCTGCACTCCTCCCTCAAGCGCACAAGAGACAACTTGTTCCAGGATCGTCCTTTTGCCCCAGGGGAGTAGCATTTTAGGAACACCCATGCGCTCGGACTTTCCAGCAGCCAGAATTAGAGCGACAATTTTCATCTTTCCTCCAAAGCCTTTTTGACGGCTCGGAGAATTTTGATATAGCCGGTGCAACGGCAGAGGTTTCCCGAAATAGCCTCCTTGATCTCCTCTTCAGAGGGATTGGGGTTTTCACGAAGCAGAGCCTCACAGGACATGATCATTCCCGGAGTACAATATCCACACTGAACCGCTCCCTCCTCCACGAATGCTCGCTGCAGGGGAGTAGGACCTCCCTGGCTCAACCCCTCAATGGTCAAAATCTCTTTTCCCTCGGCCTGGGCGGCGAGCATTAAGCAGGAGTTAACAGCTTTCCCATCCACAAGCACGGTGCAAGCTCCGCATTCCCCCTTTCCACAGCCTTCTTTAGCACCCACTAAACCGAGGTGATCTCTTAACGCTTCCAGAAGAGTAGTTTTTGCGGGTACAGAAAGGGTGCAACTCCGGCCGTTAATCCTCAGGGTGATGTCTATTTTCAAATTATGCGCACCTCTTTTCTCGCTTCACGCGGGTTCCCAACCATAAAAATGATACCCGCCTTTGTCTGACATAGTCAAGCTAAAGCTGGTATTCCCTTCCCTTCTCGGGCAAAATAATCTCCTTTGCAGAGCCCGCCAGATAACGGGCAAGGAGTTGGGGCTCCTCCGAATGGATTAAAAAAAGTTTTCCCGGGTTTATGAACTCCACCGCCTCCTTCAGGTGGTGAGGAAGGATGTGGCCAGAGGAGTGCAAAGAATAGAGGGGCATACCGAAGTGTTCCAACCAGTGGGTCAACCTCTCGTAGTCAAGCTCCATCTCCTCGTTGTAGGGCTCGGTCAAGGAGAGGATAAAGATACTTCCCGGAACAGGCTTAATTTTCACCAGTTCCGGAAGGTCAAACAAGTTGAGATTGATAATATACTCTTCCTGCTGAGAATGGACGCCCTCAGCAGTGATTACCTTTCCCATTTTCTCCAGCTGGGAATAAAGGTCAATTTCCCAATCAAGCGTACAGCCCTTTCTCCGGACGAGAAACAGGACATCCTCATCCTCAAAGATAGGCAGGGAAGAGGAAAGCTTGGAGTCCCGGCTTAAAGAGCGTAAAAGGTGAGCATGCTTTAGAGAAAGGACGAGTTTCCTTTTAGTTTTTTTCGCAGCCCGGTAGATCGTCCTGTATCGATCCACATCCTTAAAAAGGAATGAGACCACCACCAGTCCTGGTGAGGAATTGATTAAAACTTCCATCTTCTCCTCGATCTCACTCTCCGCAAGGAAAGTGGTGGCAAAAGCGTTTGTCCCCTCAGAAATCATGGCCACGGGTTGTACTTGCTGTGCCTTCTTTAAAAAGTCCCAACTCATTTCTGCATGGGGGCCATGAAGGCGAAAATCCCCAGTGTAAACTATAGGGCCCGAGGAAGTATAAACGATAAAGCCGTAGGAACCAGGAATGGAGTGGTCTACATGGATGGGCTCTATTTCCAGGGAACCAATTTTAACCGTCTTTCCCGTGCGGAAAGTATGAAATTGGGATTCAGTAAGATCGTTGTCAATTTGTCGGAATCTGGTCACCGCTAAACTCTCGAGGATCATCTTGCCCGTCTCCCCGAGATAAATAGGAATCATGGGGTGGCTCAAGGAGGCATGATCAACATGATCAGCGTGCACATGGGAAATAAAGATGGCGTCGATCAACTTTAAACTCCCATTCGAGGCAGGGATCTTGTAGACGCCTTCCAGGGGCTCAATCAGTTCCAGTTCCAGAAAGTCCTCTATCTCCCTGGGGACAAGAAAAGGATCATTAAAAAAGTAAGCGCGCCTGGAGAAACTTTTTCCAAAATCCAGAAAAATGCGGGTGTCACCATCCTGGAGGAAAATCTTGTTTCCCCCGATTTCGTTTACGCCACCGTAAAAAATCAACTTTACCATGGTTTTATTTTAGCGCATTCCCAAGAGGAGCAGGTTTCTGCTACGATTATGATGTATGGAGGACTTCCGGGATAAGATTGTTAAATTCTGTCAGCTTCTCTATTCAAGGAGGCTGAACTGCGGTTATGCAGGGAACGTCTCTTGTAGGGATGGAGACCGCATTTTTATTACCCCTGCTGGCATTCCCAAACATCGCCTTAAGAAGGAACAGGTATTGGAAACCGATCTTGAAGGGAATCCCCTCTCCCCGGGTAAACCCTCCACCGAGGCCAGAATGCATTATGCCATATATGCCAGAAGGCCCGAAATAAAGGCTATTATCCACGCTCATCCCCCTTTTCTTTCCATAGTTGCCGTGGCAGCCCTGGAATTTAAGCCCGTTCTCCCGGAAATGGAGATAGTGCTCGGAGAAATTGCCCTGATACCCTACATTAGGCCAGGTACTGAAGGACTTGCCCAGGCGGTTCGAGAAAAGTTGAGCACAGCAAGGTTAGGTGTGCTCTTCAATCACGGTGCCGTAGCGGTTGGGGAGTCCTTAGAAGAGGCTTTTGACTTCCTGGAGATGGGGGAAAGTTTTGCTCATACACTGGTCTTCGTCCATCTCCTGGGCAGGTTTAATATCCTCACTCCCGAGGAGGTGAACTTCTTCCGTGGAAAAGCTACCCATTAAACTGGCCTTCTCCGCCGGAGGAGTGGTCTACCGTAGGACCCTGTCTGGCTTGGAGATTGCTTTGATTAAAACAAGGGATGCCTGGACTCTCCCTAAAGGCTTGATCGAGAAAGGGGAAAAGCCGGAAGTAGCCGCTTTAAGGGAGGTGGAGGAAGAAACAGGTTTAAAGGTAGAGCTAAAGGGACCATTGGGCTCAATCGATTACTGGTTCTATTCCTCAGAGGAAAAGGCCCGCTACCACAAAAAGGTTTACTTTTTCCTCTTCGAGGCCATAGGAGGAAACCTGGAAAAGCACGATTTTGAGGTGGAGGAAGCCCGCTTTTTCAAGCCGGAGGAGGCCCTCAAACTTGCTACTTATCACGGGGACCGGGAAATCCTCAAGAAGGCATTAAGCGCCCTGAACATTTAATTCCCTATCCCTAACCTCTTCAGGGTTTCTGGTTTCGGCCGCCCTTCTTTATCCCAGCCCCGGAGGGCAAAAATTTCCTGGACATGCCTTTCAAAGAATTCGCGGGAAATTTTCTGGCCCTTCATTAACCCGGCGAAACTCTCCTCCTCGAAGAAGCGAGGAGGCAAAGTATCATCAGCATGAGTACGGCCGGTCCGTAAATTGTAAAGCCGGGAGAGCGAGTGAATGCGCTCGCCAGCCTCAAGGAGCTCGGCAGGGGAATAGTCGAAACCAGTGGCGGCATTCATAAACGGTGCCAGGCGATCCAGGCCAAAGGGAAAGAAATCGCAAATGACCATGCTGTTCCTGACGTTTATCTCGTCCTGGCCATTTTTAATGTAAGAGGGCAGGGTTTCCAGGGTCAGGGCGCCGTTCATCTCATCGGTAGCGCTCCAGAAACGAGTATGACTCCCAAAATCTGCTGTGGCCAGATTAAGGCCCATGGAGTAGCAGCCCAGGATATTTACTCCGGATATTTCCATCCCGCCGATATTGATGGCGAAATACTCGCTCCCTTTTTTTATGATCCTTGATGCCCTCCTTGTTCCTTCCGCCAGGAGATCGCCCAGCCCCTTGCGGAAGGCAATTTCCTCAATCAGGGAATGAACCGCCTGGGCTGAGCCAAACCTGATGCGAGCATTTTCCTCTTCAGAGAGCAATCCCCTTTCTGCGCATTCCATGGCAAAGGAGATGGTTACCCCACAAGAGATGGTGTCCAGTCCATATTTGTCGCACAGCCAGTTGGCATATGCCACGTCTCTGGCCTCAGAGAGGCAGCAACCGGACCCTAAAAAGGCTGTGGTTTCATACTCCGGGCCTTCCAGCTCAAAGCCGTTCCACTTAGCGAATTTGGCACAACGAATGACGGCGCACCCGAAGCATCCCACTGATTTCCAGTTTAACTCCCTCTTCATGGTTTCCGCCGTGATCTTCTCGTAATGTTCGAACTGTCCCTTCTTAAAGTTTTTCGTGGGCAGGAAGTGCCCGATTTCCTGTCCCATCCTGACCCACATCATGGTTCCCAGCTCGTATCGTCTTTTCGCGTTGGGATGTACTTTGAGCTCCTCCACGATTTCCCGGGCTAAATTCTGGAACTCTTTCTCCTGAGCGTACTCTATCTTCTCATTTCCCTGGACCACAATCGCCTTGAGCTTTTTGGAGCCCATAACGGCACCAGCGCCGCCTCTCCCAAATTGTCGGTAGAGCTCGGTGCCAATGCAGGCAAAGCGCACCAGGTTCTCCCCCGCAGGGCCAATTGAGGCTACCCTGCTTCCCGGGTATCTGGCCTTGAGGATCTTCTCGGTCTCAAAAATGTCCTTTCCCCAGAGGTCGGAGGCGTCCTTGAATTCCACTCCTTCCGGGGTAATCAAAAGATAAACTGGATGATCGGAAGCCCCCAGAACAGCAAGATAATCCCACCCGGCTCTTCTTAAAGCGGGACCGAAATGTCCTCCGGCGTTGGAGTCCAAAAAATTTTCCGTCAAAGGGGAGCGAGTGACCACTACGGAACGTGCGGAAGTTTGAATAATGGTTCCGGTGAGAGGGCCGGTGGCGAAAATTAAGGGATTCTGGGCATCCAAAGCGTCCCTGGACTTATCCATTTTCACGAGGAGAGAGAGGCCTACGCCCTTTCCGCCCACAAACTTCCTCAAGGTTTCCTTGTCGATCTTCCCAGCTTTGAAAGATCTTTTTTGTAAGTCAATTTCCAGATAGCGATCAAAAAGTGGTTCGCCCATGCTACCTCCTTCTCAGGTTTTTGTGGATATCTATGAAATCAATGAGCATAGCGTAACCTGTAGGGGTCCTGCCGGCACCGAAGCCAGCAATGGTGATCTCCTCAAGGGCATCGGTCTTAATGGTCAGAGCGTTTTTGGCCCCTGTGACCCCAGCCAGGGGGTCGGTCAAGGGGATTTTCTCGGGCCAGACCCTGACCTTCACGGCCCCATTCTCCCGATACACCCTGGCGATCAATTTCCAGATCTGGTCTTCCCTTTTAGCGTTCTCAATATCTTCCTTCCTGATCCCGGTAATGCCCTTACAGGGCAATTTCTCTGGATCCGGTATAATAGAGGCTCCGAAAACGGTGTTAGCCAGAATACAGACTTTGGCCAGCGCGTCCCAGCCCAGAACATCAGCATCCGGCACAGCCTCCGCATATCCTAACTTCTGAGCGGTCTTCAGGGCCTCCTCATAGGATTGTCCTTCTGACATTTTGGTAAGGATGAAGTTCGTGGTCCCGTTCAAGATTCCTCTCGCTTCCAGAATTTCACAGCCGGCCAGGCATTCCCTGATTAAATTCAGAAGAGGAGTTCCACTCATCACGGTCCCCTCATAACGCAAAATCAACCCCCGGGATTCAGCCTCCTCGATCAACTGTTTCCCATAACGGGCGAGAGGTCCCTTATTTGTTGTAACTACGTGCATACCCTTTTCGAGCGCCTTCCTGATATGGCTCAAAGCTGGTTCCCCGGTCTTGATGTCAGTCCAGGTGGCCTCGAAGAGAATATCGGCACCACAACTTTCTATGGTGCTTAAAGCATCCATTCCATTTTTCTCTCCTGGCAAATCGTTGAGGCTCTTCCCCGCTTTCACCCATTCCAGGGCTTTGCGAAAATCTATTCCCTGGCCGGAAAATACGGAACCCTTTTGCGCGTCGGAAATGGCCACTACTTGGAACTCTAACTGGTAATTTTTCCTGAGAATATCTTCCTTCTCTGAGAGTAACTCCAAAAAACCCTGCCCTACAACACCAAAGCCGATTAAGGCTAACTTATACATTTCTGCCTCCTTCCGCTCTCATTTTAGCGGTTCTTTCCGGGAACGCACCGGTAAGAAAATTCTATAACAATTACTTTACATTGTGCTTTAAATTTCCATTTTCAAGCGAGGAGCTTTTGGGTAGAATGAATCTGTGGGAAAAAGGCCAAAAGGAGGCTACCGATGGAAAGAAAAGAGATGAGGGAAAAACTTCAAATCCCCCCTGATCGCTTGAATGTGATTAACGAATTATTCCTCAATCCAGAGATGCCCATAATTGAGGATTTTCTCGATGTGATCGCCAAATACGGCACTCCCGAGGAGATTAACCAAAAGGCCCGGGAAGCTCGCAAGTTAGAAAACCTCCTTGCGCATTTAGAAAGAATCGAGTCTCCTTATCGGAAGGATGTGCTCTGGTTGAAGGAACAGAGGGATAAAGGGAGGTTTATCACGGTAAGGGAATTCCGAAGAAAGGTTTTGGGGCCAAAAGCTGACCAGATGGAATTTAAGGACGAATTCGCCGTAACACTGGAAATCAGCGCTGCTCAGTATTTCCCGTGGGTGATTGCCGAAGCCCAACAGGCCCTGGAAAAAGAAGAACTTATGCCCGGACGCTTCATCAGAGTGCGAAAGATGAAGGAATCTGAAGCGGATAACGGCGATCTTTTGGCGTTTGCCGCTTCCATGCAAATCATGGGCGCAAGCTACGTGGAGACTTTAGATACTAAAGGAACGGATGGCTCCAACATCCACCTTGGAGGGCCAGAAACGATTACTGGTTACTTCGGAGGGGTAGGCCAGCCTAATGAGCATCCCCTGAAGTGGGTAGATGAGTTCCTCTACTACTACACCAATTATGGAATTAAGCAGGTCCTGAACATTAATCCCGGGACTGTCCTTTTGGGTTACTTCCTTTATAAATTAGGCATTGATATTGAGTTTAAAATCTCGGTGTTTATGGGAAATGACAACCCTTACGCTGCGCTCTGGACACTAATCGGAGCTAAGCTTTTCTCTCGAGATGACGGCACTTCCCCCTTAGTCGGGTTCAATTGGTCGAACTCCGTGAACAATAAGACCATGGAGATTACCGCTCAATTCCGCAAAGCTTTGGGGTTTGAAAAAGTGGTCCGCTTCGAGCACCACATCACAGAAACCTGGAAAAGCATAGTAATTCAACCATATAACAGGAGAGCGGAACTATTGGAGCTCGCGGACCACGTGGCTAACATCTCAGCAAAACATGAAGGCGGGGAGATTGAGGTGGAGAAAACCAGGGAACACCCCTCGGACATTCTCGATTATTTCCGCTTCAAATCAGAAATCGAGGAAAAAGGAGAAATGCCCCTGCTCCTTAGAAATTACCTGGACAAGCATGAATCCATAAATTTGACGGCCAGAGCACTTACCGAGAAAGGGATGAGCTTTATCGCCGCTCCCCTATTGCATCACAGGAATTAGAGGTTCTCCTCAGGGTATCCGTTTTCCTCTAATTCGCAGAAACGCTGGAAGTCACAGCTTATACAATTGAGGCCCTTGTTCTTTAAAAACAGGCCGCGCTCCAACCCTTCCTTCATTCTAACCAGGTTTTCCTGCGCCTCCCCCAGAGCTTCTTCATTGACCTCGACCGAGGAGGTCTCCTGTTCCTTTAAAAAATAATAGAGGAGTTTTTCTGGAGGGTATCCGAAGAGCTTCTCCAGGGCCAGATGATATAACATAAGCTGAAGGCCACTTCCGTTCTTTCTATAGGTTTTATAGTCAATCACCCTGAGGGTTCCGTCGGGCATCCGATCAATCCTGTCCACCACCCCCACAAAGGGAACGCCCTTGATCTCTACCTGGAACCTCCGCTCTACAAAAAGTGCTGGACAAAACTCGTCTATATTCCTATCGTAATACTCCTCAAGGATGGAAAGCCCTTCCTGGAAAAATTTAGCTTCGGTTTCCCGGCTTCTGTATCCGAAGGAAAACCAATTGCGGTAATAATGAGCATAGAGGTCATCTAACGTAGGAGGTATCTTATCCTGGGAGTAGAAATCCCTGAGGGCTGCGTGAAGAGAACTACCGAAGCTCATCAAGGCGTTTGCCGGTGGCCTAAAGCCCTCCACATATTGCAGGTAATAGCGATAAGGACAGCTAAGGTAAGTTGAAAGCCGGGAATAGGAAATATACATTTCTCTCAATCACCTCTCAAAGAGAGAGCTGTAGGCCGAAAGGACCTTCTCCTCAAGTTCCCTTAGAGAGCCGGAATTATCAATTATCCGGGTGGCGCGGGTAAGCTTGGCTTCCCAGGGGAGCTGAGCGGAGATCCTCCTTTCAATCTCGCTTTCCGGGAACCCTTTTTCCTTGAGGCGCTTTCTCTGAAGGTCAGGCGAGGAGTAAACAACCCAAATCTCATCCGGGGAATGAGGCCAACGGACCTCAAAGAAAAGGGGTATTTCCAGGAAAATGACATCGATTCCCTGTTTTTCTAACCTTTTAATCTTCCCGGAAATTATCCTCTTTACCTGAGGGTGCAGGAGCTTCTCCAGGGCAACCCTTTTTTCTTTTTGGGCGAAAACGATCTTCCCCAGATGATCCCTATCTACCCTTCCCTCTTTGAAAATTCCCGAGCCAAATTCCTCAAGAAGGTGCTTCTTAGTCCTTTCCCCTCTCTCCAGGATCCCGTGAACTACCTCATCAGCATCGATCACCAAAGCCCCAAGCTTTCTGAGTAGCCTGGATACCTCGCTCTTTCCTGAAGCTATGCTTCCTGTAATCACTATTACCTTCATTTCTGACACTTGGGGCAGAAAAAGGTTCCTCTTTGGGAAACTCTGGTGTACTCTATGGGCGTACCGCAGAAAGGACAGAACTTCCTTTCCCGATCGTGAACCAGGGGCTGATAATCACCCGCTTCCCCGCGGGCATTGCGGTAATTGGAAAAAGTTCGACCCTGAGCCTTAATAGATTTCTTCAAGACTTCCCTGATTGCGCGGAAGAGCCTTCGGATTTCTTCCCGAGAAAGGGAGTCGGCCTTTCTCGTGGGCATCACCTTTGCGAGAAAGAGAGCCTCATCTGCGTAAATGTTGCCAATTCCTGCAATTTTTGTCTGGTCCAGGAGAAACTGTTTTATTGGTCTCTTGGAATTTTTGAGCATCTCTTCAAACTTATAAAGGGAGAGAGAGGAATTAAAGGGCTCTAACCCTAATTTTTTTAGTGGAGGAAAATCCTGTACCTGGGAAGCGAGGATAAGGTACACTTCCCCGAATTTCCTCTGGTCTACAAAACGCAGCTCTTCTTTGCTATCCAGGATAAATAAGAGGTGCAGGTGCTTCTCCTTAGGATAATTGGGCGTAGTATAATACAAATTCCCCGTCATCCTCAGGTGAATCACAATCACCTGGTCGGAGGCCAGATAAAGAAGCAGGTATTTCCCTTTTCGATCCACCTGAACAAAGCAGTCTCGAAGAAGCCTCAAACGGAAATTATCCGGGGATTCATTCTTCAGAATTCCCGGGAAGAACACTTCTATCTCCTCGATGGAAAGCCCGGGAAGGTGCTCGTTTAATCCCCTTCTGATCGTTTCAACCTCAGGGAGCTCAGGCATTGAGGGGCTCCATTTCGAACCAGTTTTCCCCTCCCTTAAGCTCCACCTTTAGGGGGACGGAAAGGGGGAAAGCCTGAGACATAATCTGGCGAACTATTTCCACGATCTGTTTTTTCTCCTCTCGAGGACAGTCAAGAACTAACTCATCGTGCACTTGAAGCACGAGCTTGCTTTTCATCCCTTCTCTCTTTAGAGCTTGATAGAGCTTAATCATAGCCAGTTTGATGATATCTGCTGCCGAGCCCTGAATTGGAGCATTAATAGCCATGCGTTCTGCTTGCTGGACAAGCTTCTTGTTCGAGGAATTAAGATCAGGAATGTATCTCCTGCGTCCCAAAATGGTAGAGACAAATCCCCGAGCCCTTCCCTCTTCCAGGACTCCATCCAGGTACTCCCTCACTCCTCGATGTTCCAGAAAGAAGGAATCGATGTAGGCCTGAGCCTCCTCGGTAGGAACAGAAATAGCCTGAGAAAGACCATAAGCGCTCATTCCGTAGATTACGCCGAAGTTCACAGTTTTTGCTACTCTGCGCATCTCGGAGGTTACCTGATCCTCGCTTACCTGAAAAATGTGGCAAGCGGTATTAGTGTGAATATCTCCATCTCTTAAAAATATTTCCCTTAACTTGGGATCGCCGGAGAGATGAGCTAGCACCCTTAACTCGATCTGGGAGTAATCAGCGCTTAAAAGGAAGTGATCACGAGAGCTGGCAACAAAAGCTTTTCTGATTCTCCCTCCGAACTCCGAACGGATGGGGATGTTTTGAAGATTGGGATTAACCGAGGAGAGGCGTCCCGTAGCGGTAGAGGTTTGCAAAAAAGTAGTGTGCACCCTGCTATCCTTATCAATTAACTCGGGGAGCGCGTCGATGTAAGTGTTCTTGAGCTTGGAGAGCTCACGGTGTTCGATTATCTTTTCTATCACCGGATGCCAGCCCCGAAGTCCCTCAAGCACGGAGATATCCGTGGAATACCCTGTCTTCGTCTTTTTGCCCCGAGCAAGCTGAAGTTTCTCAAAAAGCACAAAACTCAATTGCTTCGGGGAGGAAATGTTGAACTGGGTGCCGCAGAGCTCGTAGATCTCCTTTTCCAATACGTGTAAGCGCTTTTCGGCTTCTCCTTTGAGCTCCTCGAGCACATCAATGGAGATCCTGATTCCCGTTAATTCCATATCTGCCAGAACATAGCTTAAGGGAAGTTCCAGGGAAACCAGAAGCTCTTCCAGCCCCTGCTCTTGGAGCTCCTTCTCAAGAATGGGAGTGAGATCTCTTATAGCGCAGGCTGAAAGTGCTGCTCGCTTCAACGAGGTGAGATCCCTCTCTTCATTCCACAGGGGCTGTTTCACTCGTTCCAAATATATCTGCTCCAGAGTATGAGAGCTACGAGAGGAATTTAAAAGATAGGAGGCAAGCATGGAGTCGAACTTGACACCTTTAAGCTCAAGTCCCTTCTCCATGAGAAATGTAATTCCGCTCTTCAAATCGTGCACCCACTTGGGGGCACTTTCGTCCTCAATAAACTCCCTCGCTCGAGCAGGAAGCGGGAAGAAATTGGAAAACAAGGAAAGGTTCTCCTCTTTTTGGTCGATCTCCTGGGCAAAGACTTCATTTTTGGAGGCTAAGGCAAGGGCAGGAGGATCCGCCGGAATTATCGCCAGTGCCCAGGGATCTGAGGATCTCTCCCAGGCTGAAAGTGGTTTGATTTCCAAATAATTCTGAACCTGGGTAGAAGCGAATTTTTTTATCAGAGTTTTGAACTCCAAGCGAGAAAAAAGCTCTAAGAGCTTTTCCCGATCAGGCTCCTTTACCCTGAGATGCTCCCAGTCAATTTTTAAGTCCAGGTCATCCACCAGCGCTGAAAGTTTCAGGTTCTGTTCCACCTGGGGTCGGAATTTGACGAGCGTCTCCCTGGTTTTCGGCTCCAATTCCTCCAGGTGTTCGTAGATTCCCTTAAGGGAGCCGTAGCGAGCAAGCAGGCCCTGGGCAGTTTTTTCCCCAATTCCTGGAATCCTGGGGATATTATCGGAGGGATCTCCAACCAGGGCCTTGTAATCAAGCATCTGCTCCGGGTCAAGGCCAAAACGTTTTTTCACGGCTTCCCGGTCATATACTGTGATCTGAGAGATGCCTTTAAGTGGGGTCATGAGAGTTATATCCTGGGAGACAAGTTGCAAGGAGTCCAGATCGCCGCTCAAGATGATCACCTGCTTGCCCTCCTTTAACGCTCTTCGAGCCAGAGTAGCGATGCAGTCATCCGCTTCAAAGCCTTCCTTTTCAAAAACCGGAATGCCAAAGGCCTCAGCTAACTCCTTAGCCATAGTGACCTGGGCTACCAAATCCGAAGGAGTCTTGGGACGCTGGGCTTTATATTCCTTGTATTCCAGGTGGCGAAAGGTAGGACCGCGGCGGTCAAAGGCGAAAGCGATAAAATCCGGCTTCACTTCCTCTAAAAGTTTTAAGAGGATATTGGTGAAGCCGTAAACTCCCCCCGTGGGAATGCCATCAGAGGTGGTCAGGCTTGGCAGAGCGAAGTAGGTGCGGTAAAGCAGGCTATTCCCGTCCACCAGGATGACTCTTTCTTTCTTTTCCATTTGCGAAGATACCCTTTCTACAGGTAAACCTTTTTCTTAGCCTGAGACCAAAGGCTCTCTAAATCATAAAAGGCTCTGAGCTCGGGAGTGAAAATATGAATCACAATATCACCCAGGTCATAGAGAACCCACCTCGCATCTTCCTCCCCTTCAACACCATAAGGAGCAATTCCCAGGGATGCGATTTTCTCGTTCAAACTTTCCACCAAAGCCTTGCTTTGTTTTGTGGTTTCAGCGCTGGAAATGATGAAATAATCAGCAAAAGCGGAAACGCCCCTCAGGTCCAGGGTTACCACGTCCTCAGCCTTTTTGGCCAGGAGAAGTTCTACCAGTTCTTCCAGCAAGCGTTCGCTTTCTACCTCGGCACCTCCTCTCTATATAGATTCTTTTCTCTTATAAAAGCCTCCACTTCCGGAGGAAGAAGATAGCGAATGGGTAAATTTTTCCTCACCCTCTCCCTGATCTCCCGAGAGGATATCGCTACCCCGATAGTTTTCAAAACGTGAATCCTTGAATTCAAAGGGGACCTGGTCACATCGTTTAGGGTATACCCTGGTCGGGAAACAGCAATTAACTCAGCCAGCTCAAGGATCTCTTCGGGATCACGCCATTTGTGGAATTTTAGTAAGGCATCCATCCCTGTAATGAAGAATAAGGAGCTTGCGGGAAAAAGCTCCTTGAATTTTTGCAGGGTAAGAACAGTATAGGATTTTCCAGGTCGATCAATTTCCTCTCTGGATACGCGGAAATAAGGGTTGTCTTGGATTGCGATAACTACCATCTGGTAGCGAATTTCCTTATCCAGAAGGGGTTCCTCCTTTTCCCAGACGGAGGTACCGGTAGGGACAAAATAAACTACATCCAGTTTAAAAGTTACCCTGGCTTCTTCGGCGGCAAAAAGGTGGCCGTAATGAATGGGGTTAAAGGCTCCGCCGATGATTCCTACCCTATTCATGCTTCTTCCCCAGATTCCTTAAATTCGAATTCCATGCCCCCTATACGCACGGTATCCCCCTCCTTGATCCCTGCTTTTTTTAGCTCCTTTTCCACACCAAGTTTATCGAATTGCCTCTGCAATCGCTTAATGGCTTCCTGGTTATCAAAATCAGTTCTTTCCACCAGCCGTTTCAGGTAATCTCCCTCGATTTCGAAAATTCCATCAGAAACCTTACTCACTATGAACTCCCTGGTCTCCCTTGGAGATAGGCGGTAAACAACCCTTGACCGGGAAAGCGGAGATTCCACAGGAGGAGCCTTTTCCACCATTTCCTTCAGGGCAATTTTGAGCTCTTCAAGGTTTATACCCTCTTTTGCTGAGATTACCAGCAGTTCTTTCTCGTTATCCGGAAATCTGTCCCTTACTTCGGCAATCTCTTCAGGACTGAGGAGGTCGCATTTGTTCAAGGCAATTAAATAAGGCTTATTGCCGAGAGCACTATCGTAAAGAAGGAGCTCGTTCCTCAACATTTCCCATTCTTCGAGGGGCTTCCCGGTGAGGTCGAGAAGGCAAAGGAGCACCCGACAGCGCAAAGCGTGACGCAGGAATTCATGGCCCAGTCCAGCCCCAGCATGAGCTCCCTCAATCAAACCCGGGATTTCCGCCAGGGTCAAAGTGCTAAGGTCCTGAAAGGTAAGAACCCCAAGAACAGGACTCAAAGTAGTAAAGGGATAATCGGCAATCTTGGGCGTAGAAGCGGTCAAAGCGCTGAGCAGGGTAGACTTTCCAGCATTGGGCTTACCAATAATTCCTACATCAGCAATCAAACGCAGCTCAAGTTGAAGCTCCACCTCTTCTCCTTTTTCCCCTTTTTCCGCAAAACGGGGAGATCTATTGGTGGAGCTTGCGAAAAAAGCATTTCCGTGCCCTCCCCTTCCCCCCCTGGCCACGAGAACCCTCTGACCGGGTTCTGTAAGGTCACACAGTATCTGGCCGTTCCCGGTCTGGACGATAGTGCCCACGGGAACAGGAATCACAAGATCCTCACCGCTCGCTCCATGCTTCCTTCCACCTTGACCGTTTTTTCCTGATGGAGCCTCGTAAATCCGCTTATACGTGAAGTCGAGCAGAGTAAAGAGATGAGGATTGGCTTCCAGATAGACGTTACCGCCGTTACCGCCATCTCCTCCGGAGGGACCCCCTCTAGGGACAAACTTTTCTCTCCTAAAGGCAACACACCCGTTTCCCCCTTTTCCGCCCCGGACCAGAATTTTTGCTCTGTCTACGAACATGCCTTTAAAAACAAAATAGACTTCGATGCCTTTTTAAATCGAAGTCTATTTGGAAAATTTTCAAGATTATTGAACGACACTGACTTTTTTCTGGTCTCTCCCGTAACGCTGAAATTTAACGAAGCCATCTATTTTGGCAAAGATGGTGAAATCCTTGCCCAGACCAACATTCAGTCCGGGCTTCACCCTGGTTCCTCGTTGTCGCACGATAATAGAACCAGCTTTGACAAATTCACCATCAAAGCGCTTAACGCCTAATCTTTTAGAATTGGAATCTCGGCCGTTACGCGAGCTACCGCCAGCTTTCTTATGCGCCATTTATTCCTCTACCTCCTGACCGGGGTATGTGATTGCCTCTACCCTCATCGTGGTAATGTCCTGCCTGTGCCCTTGCATTCTCTTGAAGTTAGTCTTGGACTTATAGGTGAAAACCTGCACCTTCTTGTCCCTGCTGTGTTCAAGCACTGTGACCTTCACTCGGGCGCCATCCACCCAGGGTTTGCCTACGAGCACTTTATCCTTATCAACAATCATGGAAACCTTATCCAGCTCCAGGGGCTTCCCTACCTCGCCTTCCAGGTAGTCAACCTTAAAGGTCATCCCTGGCTGAACCTTATATTGTTTTCCGCCTAAATGGATTACCGCGTACATCTTACCTTCCTTTCCAGATTAGGGTAATTATAAACTCGAAGCTCAGTATGTGTCAAAATTCTCGAGAAAAGTAGCTTTTTATTTTAAGAAATTAAAACAAAAATACAACCTCTACCAGCCCTTTACGATCTGGGAAAACTCTTCCACGTCCAGATGATCGTAAGCAAAGGCTTTACGAAGCAATTTTCCGGGGATGTACTGATCGTACTTTTGCATCACGGGAGCTTCGTTTCCTCCCAAGAGCGACTCCGGGGCAATCCCTTCGTTTGCCAGGGCTACCAGCCTCTGGCGCAGCTCCTCCACATTTCCCTTTTCCATTTTAAAAATCAGGTAATTAGAGGGTTCCCCCTCAACATTGGAAATACCCAATTCCGAAGCCAGGAGATGTTTTATTACTCTGGTGATCGTGCGAAAAGACCTGGTTCCCAACCAGGGAAAAAGCGCATAGGTGTTGCCCCCTAAGGCCAAAATGTGGTTTTGCTCCAACCCTACCATTCTGGCCAGGTTTCTCGCTTCTTTGAGTCTTGCTCGGGCTTTGGGCTGCAAGTAGCTATATTCCAGGTCTTCGAAGAGCACCTGCTTCATGCGTTGCTTTATTCTGGTGTGGATCACCCCATAGGGCCCTGGCCAGGTAGTAAGGGCTTTTCCTTCAACACCCCTGACAAGGATGATCTTGCGCTTTTGATCCACATCCAGCACTTCCCATGTCTTTCCCGCCAGGCCAAACCTCTCACCTGGTGGTGGGGGGTAAGCCACGCTTCCGATTTCTTCTGATCCCTCTTTAACAGAGTACTCGTCATCATCCGGAAAAACTGCGTAAAAGCGGAAACTGCGTACTACATCTTCCCCCTTTAGACCAACAATCAGGCCGCCTTCTTCAGTTTGTTCAATATGGTCGATCTTAATCAGGTGCCTGATCAGCTCCTTAAAATCCTCAATGGGAATGTGAACAAAGGGAGGAAGCTGGAGGACCCTCTCCGCGAGCTCTGAGAATCTTAGTTCTCCCTGGGAAGCAAGGATAGCCATGGTCTGGTGATAAAGGAGGCTGAAGGGATAACGGACTAGGCGCAAAGGTTCTATCCATCTTTCCTCCAGATAAAGCTGGATAATGGCTATTCCCTGAAGCAACATCCAAGGAAACTGTTGGGGAAGGATCTCGTGCCCAATGGGTTCCTCCTCCTTGAAGACCATGATCATTTCCTGAGGGTTCCCCCTTCTTCCTGACCTCCCCAACCTTTGGAGAAAACTGGAAACGGAATAAGGAGCTTCTAACTGGATTATCCTCTCTAAGGGACCGACATCGATGCCTAATTCTAAAGTAGTGGTGGCAGCCACAATTGCCGGAAGGTAAGGGCTTCTCATGGCGTCTTCAGCCATTTCTCTTAAGGGAGCAGAGATAGAGCCGTGGTGCATATGGTAGAAATCAGGAGCTTTTTTCGCCTTGGCCACCAGGCGCAGAGAGGAGAGCATGGATTCGGCTTCCTCTTTCGAGTTGGAAAAAATCAGGCACTTACGCTTCCAGGTATTATCAAAAATATACTCGTAATAAGGATTGACAACTGGTTCATTTTCGGGTTCCCGCGTCGTCTTTTCCATCTTTGCAATGAAAAAGTGCTCTAATGCCAGACGAATCTTTTGTTCTCCCGCACTAACCCTGGGAGTGATTACTGGCCTCGTGCTCCCTGAACGGAGCCACTCTTCTACCTCCGAGTAGTCCCCGAGCGTGGCCGACAGACCTATCCGCCTGGGCTCCTGTTTATGGTATACCTTCAGGCGACCCAGCTGGGCCAGAATCTGGCGGCCACGGTCAGAATTCATGAACACGTGTACTTCGTCGATGATCACAAACCTTAAGTCACCAAAAAGCTTCTGAAGCTGGGTTTTTCGATGCATCAGAAGTGCCTCCAGCGACTCCGGAGTTATCTGGAGCACGCCCTGAGGATTATTGAGAACCTTCATCTTTTCAGTTAAAGGTACGTCTCCGTGCCAATGGAAGACCGGGATGTTGGCCTCCTGCAATAGGTCGTTTAGCCTGATAAACTGATCGTTTATCAAAGCTTTGGTGGGTCCAATATACAAGACCCCCACGGACTCGGGGGGATCATTGTAGAGGATAGTCAGAACCGGAAGAAAGGCAGCCTCCGTTTTTCCGGAGGCTGTACCTGTGGCCAAAAGGAGATGGGCATCGGTTTCGAAAATGACCCTACAGGCTTCAATTTGAATAGCCCGGAGTTCCGTCCATCCGTGGGTATAGATGAATTCCTGAATAAATGGAGCCAGCCTGAAAAATGGATTTTCCTTCATAAAAGGATGTCCGTCAGGCCATCCCCTTCCTCTTTTTCACTTTCTTGTCGGGAAGGTTTAAAATTTGAGGAGCGGATGACCTGCTCAAATTTAATTTCTGGTTTCAACCTCAAGGTATCCAAGAGGGCTAGAAAATCCCTTGCGACCTCCCGCGGAGTAAGAAACTCCCTGGCACCAAGCCTCTTAGCCAGCTCGTTTAAAAAGACCTCCAGTTCCTCGTTCTTAAGAATAGGCGAAATTCCATAATGGGAAGCGTAAATCTCTTGAATCCTTGTTAAAAGTACGAAAATCTCTTCCGGGCTTAAGACCTCCAGTTTTATCACCGGCCCTGTGGAAGTGATCAGTTCCGAGTCAATAATTCGAGAATCAGTTAAGCGCGAGCGCAGAGCCTCGTAACTGTAAAGTCCCCTTCTTTGGTCCTCAAGAAATTGGGGGGTCCCGGCCAGAAAAACTCCAAAGAAAGAAGCCTTTCCCTGGGTAGTGTCGTTAAAAATGTGCAGGAGTTTCTCATAATTATTCTGCCGAGAAAGGGAGTTGCTAATTTTATAAAGGTTTCCCACCTCATCCAGAAGTACAAGTAAACCTTTATAGCCTATTTTCACTGCAAACTGGCTAAAAAGCTTCAGATAATCATACCAGCTATCCTCATCGACAATTACCCTCACCCCCAAAGCTTCCCTTGCCTGAGTGCGATAATCGAATTCTCCCCTTAGCCAGCGCAGGCTGTTGCCCTTCAGGGTCTCATCGTCCCTCAGGTACCCTTTCCAATAGGCATTGATCACCGTAGCGAAATCGAATCCGTGAATCATACCCTCAAGTTGGTTCACGGTTTTAATTACTTCCCTTTCCAGGGCTTCCTGGAACGCAGGACTATTGGGCGAGCAATCTGTCTTCCTGGCCACCTCAGTCTGGATTTGAGAAATCCACCTTTCCAAAATTACTGGTAAGGCTCCACCTTCTGGCCTGGTACTTAGGGAAAGGTTGTGCATTAACTCCCGGTAGGTATTCAGGCCCTCCCTATTCGAGCCTGAGAGGCGCCTTTCCAGGGAGAGATCGCAATCCATAACAACAAAGCCTTGGTCAAGAGCCAGGTTTCTCAAAAGGTTAAGCATAAAGCTCTTGCCCGAACCGTAGCGTCCTACAATCAGGCGAAAGACTGAACCGCCCTGAGCAATGTTCTCCAAATCTGAAAGAAGGATGGCAGTCTCTTTCTTCCTCCCTACCGCAAAATACTCCAGGCCGATCCTCGGAACCACCCCGGAGTGCAATGAGTTCAATATGGCAGTGGAAATTCTTCTTGGAATTCTAAGTGTGTTCATCTTTTAAAACGAGAGCAATTAATTGATTAATTATATCTCGGTTTTCTTCAAAGAGCACGGGTGGGGATACAGAGCAATCGACGATTAGATCCCCAACGGTCTCCAACGATAGCTCGTTCAGGGAATCCAGTAGGGCTTCTGGCATTAAGGCATTTTCCCGGGATATGCTCACGATTTGAGAGGCCGTGTTTTTCCCGGAAAGGAGGGCCGCGAGGGTTTTAGCTTGAAAAGGCCTTAATTTCGATGCGAACTGGCGCCATTCGGGAGGAACCTCCTTAAGATCTGGCGCTGTTTCCTGGATGGAATGAGAAGGGGAGGGTTCTTCTCCGGATGTAACAGGGGATTCAATACCATCAATACCGTGTTCCTGGGAAATGAATTTTTGAATTAGTTCCCGTACTTCATCGGACTCCCGGATGAGCTCCTTCACTTTCCAGGTGTCAACTTCAATCGCAGGGACTAGTGGTTCAGGAGCGCCTTCCTTGAGAGCTTCTCTAATTACCTTCCTCACTAAAGGAGAAAGTTCATACCCTCCCAATCTCCCCGGAAAATGAAACTTTTCCCGGAGCCTGTTTTCGATCTCTTTGACTAAGGAAGTGAAAAAATTACAAAGTGGCGGGTATCGAGAATAAGGAAAGGCCGTGCCCAGGGTGATCATCTGATTGTGATCACTCCGAAAGATAGCACCTTGAAAGGGAAAGCGCTGAATTCTTATCTTGGCTTGCGGTCTGAACTTCTCAAAGATTCCTACGTGGTCCCTTTCCCGAAAAAAATTATCAACTTTAGCGAGGGCCCTCTTGAGCTCTAATTCGAGATTTTGGTTGCCTTCCTTTCGGAAAAAGGGGCTCTTGAGGAACTTGTAGAAAGACAGCTCCTCAAAGAGAATAATGGGAATTTCCTCAATTGGACCCTGGAGAAATTCTTCCAGAAGGAGATCCGGGTTTCTAACGAAGCCAAACTTCAAGGCTTCTTTGTAAATGCCCACAGGATTTACAGGACAGGAATAAATGATTGCGTAATCCGCTATCCAGTCCACCAGATAATGATCGAGTTTAGGATATTTCTCCCGATAATTGAGCCATAACTCCCTGAGTTTGAGCAAACCTTCCAATGGCTCAAATATTCCGATTTTGTTAAGCAGCTCATAAACATAGAGGAAGATATAAGAGAGGTCGGTGTCAAGAAACATGCCCCTTCTGGCCTGGGACCTCCAGTATAGATACCATTTGAGCTGCGCAGGGCTCATGTCCGAATATGTCGGATAGTATTTCCTGAAGGGGACGAATTCTGCTTTATCCTCTTCCTGAAAAGCGAGGTACTCGGCATCCTCGAAAAAGGAGCGGCTCCCTTTGACGGGAAGCTCTGTGGGAATAACAAACGTTCCAGGAACTTTGGTTTCCGTGACTGAGTCATCCTCTAAAGTGAACTCCGCAAAATCCACGGAGGAAGCCTGCTCAGCAACCCAGGAATAGCTTTTGGGCTCGAAGAACGAGAAAGAATTGGGGTCAAGGATGCAGTAATCCCAAATCACCGAATAATAAGAGACTCCGAAAATTTTGGATAAAGCCTCCTTGCGGGAGGTTCGGAAAAAATCGCGGGTATTGAACTGAGCAAGAACCAGCCTTTTGGGAATTTTAAGGAGAGCAAAAAAGTAAGAGGTGGCAAAACTCACAGCTTGCTCTGCATCCAGAATGAGAACAATGCTTAAGGGATCGTCTTCTTTCCATGTCTCCACTTCGTTGGGAGCTAAAAGGTGAACTCCCTCTCTCCCGTTAAGAAAAGGTGCCATAGCTGATAAAGCCCTTTTCGGCCCTGTAACCATAACCTGGCAATTGGGTTTGGCTTGGAGAAAATCATTCAGAAAGGCTGCCACTTGAGGGTAAAGCTCGTATCCCCCTACGATTCCTCCCGGCAAGCCCCAGTACACCAGAAATTCAAAATGGGACTTAGGCCATCCCTCAGAGTAATCCCTGGTTGGAGAAATAAAAGGGAAATCACTCTCCTTTAGAAGGCCCCGGAGCCTTGCGCTTCCTCTTCTGATAATCTCGTCAGGTGTTAACGGAAACCCGTCTTTAAATGCCTCTGGATCAAATTTTAAAAATGGGAGGTCTTCAGCTTTAGAATTTTCAGAAAGAAGATCGGATTTTATTGTGGGCAAAGCCCAAATTTCTCCCACACCCCATCTCTCGGTGCGAATAAGAAAGTATCCTTGACCGTGAGAGTCCTCCATCATTTTGCCCATCATAAATTTCCTCAGCGCCAACCTCGGCTTCCTGATAGGTTATTTAAAAATTCCTCTTTGCCCTGAGCAACATTATGAGAATTTGCGTTTGGAATCCCTGGGACTTATTTTATAATAAGCTTCCTTAAGCCCACGATAAAGATCTCTCAGGGTGATCAAATCTCTCCAAATTTATTCCGGCAAAAAATTAATAAATAACCTTAACCAGGTACAGGCCGCAAGCAGGTACCGTGGGGCCAGCGGTACTGCGATCCTTTCTTTTAAGAATTTCTGCCATAAAATTAGGGTCAAATTTTCCCCGGCCAACTTCTAAAACCGTTCCCACGATGGTTCTTACCATGTGCTGGAGGAAGCCGCTACCCTCAATTAAAAAGCACAAGAGGGGACTTTTATCGATTAGCTCGGCGCGTTTGATTAATCTTAAGGCTTCACCCTTGTAGCTCCCGGCTTTAGCGAAAGAGCTAAAATCATGCTCTCCTTTTATGATAGAGAGCGCTTTTCTCATGAGCTCATAGTCCAAAGGATAAGGATAATGGTATACGAACTTCAAAAGGAAAGGACTCATAATTTCCTCTGTCCAGACAAAATAGATGTAAACCTTGCCCTTGGAAGATTTTCGGGCGTGGAAGTCCTGGTCAACTTCTTCTGCTCGGTTTACGCGAATTTCAGGGGGAAGGAGGGCATTGAGGGCGTCTTTGAGCTTCTCAGGGGAAAGATAGGAATGGGTGTAGAAATTGCATATCTGAGCAAAGGCGTGTACTCCCCTGTCTGTTCTCCCAGCACCCACCACTTTAATCTTTTCCCCGGTAATCCTGCTTAATGTGGATTCCAGCAAGCCTTGCACCGTCAAAGCGCCCTTTTGCTTTTGAAATCCGTAAAAAGAGTTTCCCAGGTAGGAGACCTCAAGTAGTATGTTCCTCATAGAAACCAATAAGGCAGAAAATTAAAGAGTGCGGTTGAACTGCCAATACCGAGAGCGATTAGTGTTCCCCAGAGATCAAGCAGAGAAGGGCGCATTTCCTTCATCCTGGTTCTTCCGACTCCCCCTCTATAACAGCGGGATTCCATTGCCTGGGCCAGCTCGTCAGCTCTTCTAAAAGCGGAAACGAAAAGGGGTATAAAAACGGAGATCAAGGCTTTCAAGCGCTTAAAAATGTTCCCTCGATCCAGCGGCGCTCCTCGGGAAATCTGGGCCTTAATTATTTTATCGGTCTCATCGAGTAAAGTGGGGATAAAGCGCAGAGCAATAGTCATCATCATTGCTACCTCGTGAATGGGAAACTTCAAGTAAGTGAGAAACGATAGCATGCGATCCATCCCATCGGTAAGGTCAATGGGAGAGGTAACGAGGGTAAGCAGGGTGGTAACGAAAACAAGCATAGCAAGCCTCATGCTCATAAAAAGGGCCTTCCAGAGACCAACATCCGAGATAGTGATAATTCCCCAGGAAAAAAGGATACGGCCCTCCCCACTGAAGAGCCCCTGGGCAATTAAAGTAAACAGGATCAGGATCAGGATAGGCTTTAGGCCCTTAAAGAGATATTTCAGGGAAATTCCGCAGGTCTTTACTAGGAGGAACAGGATTACAAGAAAAAAGCAGTACCCGGAAATTTTATTAATAAAAAAGAGGATCACGAGGAAAAATAAGGTAATAAGTAATTTTACCCTGGGATCCATCCGATGCAGGAAAGAGGTTCCGGGAACGTACTGGCCAAGGGTAACTGCCTCAGCAAGAGGCACGGCTCAATTCCTCCTTAATCAACCTGGAGGCCTCTTTTAAATCGAAAACGGCAGTGGGCA
>JANLFM010000010.1:0-16479 GCA_024655865.1 Caldisericota bacterium | reverse complement strand
CCCTGGGCTTCCAAAAGCTCAGGTCGAGAAAAAACATACTCCGGTTTCCCGGATAAGACTACCCGACCCTCTTTTAAAATAACTATTTTTTCAGCCAAAGCAGCAATTTCGTCCATGTCGTGGCTTACCATGATGATCGTGGCTTTTTCGTTTTTATGCAAAAGTTGAATGCGGGCAAGAATTTCCTTCTTCCCTTTGGGATCCAATCCGGCCGTGACCTCATCAAGGATAAGGACCTTAGGCTTCATCGCCAGCACTCCGGCTATAGCCACAAGCCTTTTTTCTCCCCCTGATAGGCTGAAGGGGGACCGGGATCTAAAATGCAAGGGATTCAACCCCACTTTGAGGAGCGCCTCCTCCACCCTCCACGATACTTCTTCGAACCCTAATCCCATGTTCCGTGGTCCGAAAGCCACATCATCGAAAACGGTCTCCGCAAAAAGTTGCTGTTCGGGAAATTGAAAAATGAGACCAATCTGAAAGCGTACCCTGGACAATAGACCTTTTTCCTTGAAAATGTTTACCCCATCAATGAGTACCTCGCCTGAACTTGGCTTCAGCAGCCCATTGAGAATTTGAACGAGGGTGGATTTCCCACTTCCGGTTTCCCCTATCAACCCTACGAACTCGCCTTCCTCAACCGTAAGGGAGACGTTATCCAGGGCTTTTTTCTCCCAGGGAAGACCGGATCCGTAAACGTAAGTTATATTTTTGGCCTCAATGCGCATAAGGCGTTCCTTAATTCCTCTACAGGCATAACCTTCTTAGGGAGTCGAACCCCATTAGAGGCCAGAGCTTGAGCGAGCCTCACAGTCAAAGGTGGTTCAAGATGATAGGTTCTTAATTCGTCAGTTTTGCTCAAAACCTCTTCGGGGGCCCCCAGCAGAGCTATTTTCCCCTGATCGAGGACGAGCACGCGTCTAGCCAGCATAGCCTCTTCAATTAAGTGGGTGATGAGGATGATAGTAATCCCTTCTCTGTTCAGCTCTAATAGCAGCTCTCGAACCTCGCCCCGGCCCTTGGGATCAAGAAGGCTGGTAGGCTCATCGAGGACGATGCATCTGGGTTTCATTGCGAGGATTCCGGCGATGGCCACACGTTGTTTTTGCCCACCGGAGAGCATATGAGGGGGGTGGTTTCTGTAACTGAGCATTCGGACCTTTTCTAATGCCCATTCCACCCTTCTTCTGATCTCGGGGGATGGGAATCCCAGGTTTTCTAAGCCAAAGGCAATGTCTTCTTCCACCACTGTACCTACTATCTGGTTGTCTGGATTCTGAAAGACGAGCCCCACTGCTTGCCGGATTGGCCAGGTCTTAGAAGGGTCTCTGGTGTCCATACCATCAACTAAAACCTGGCCCTCGGTAGGAAGGAGCAAGGCATTCAGAAGTCTAGCGAGGGTGGATTTCCCGGAGCCATTCGCGCCGAGAATACAAAGAAAATCCCCCGCCTCTATTTCCAGGTTCACTGCGGAAAGCGCATAGACGGGGGAGCTTTTTTCAGCGCTGTAGCTGTAACTGACCCCTTTCAGGGTAATAAGCGGCGGAATATTACTCCACTAACTCCAGAATTGCCAATGAAGCGCCGTCCCCTCTCCTCTTTCCGGTTTTCACGATTCGCGTGTACCCCCCTGGGCGATCCCCAACTTTGGGAAGGATAGTGGAGTACAGGCGCTGCCCGGCTTCTTTTGTAAGAAGAAAGGAAAAAACTTCCCTTTGCGTGGCAAGATCTTTACTTTTCGCTTTGGTAATCAACTCCTCTATGACCCTTTGAGCTTCCTTGGCTTTTTCCTCAGTAGTTTCAATTTTAGATTTGAGGAAAAAACTGGTAGCCAGGCTTCTGAGCAAAGCTTTTCTTGGCCCGGAGCTTCTAGAAAGTCTACGATGATCTTTAAGGTGCCTCATTTTTACTCCTCTTCCTTTAGGCTCAAGCCTAACTCTTGCAATTTTAGCTGGATCTCTTCCAGGGAGCGCCGCCCCAAATTTTTAATCGCCAGAAGTTCTTCAGCAGTTTTGGTGATCAGTTCCCCGGTGGTCCTGATGTTCGCTGAAGAGAGAGCATTGAAGGAGCGGACAGAAAGGTGGAGTTTGTCAATGGGAATGTCCAGAAGGTTAGCATGAATCATTTCTTTTCCCGCGGCTTTCTTTAAATCGAGCACGATCGTGAAATGATCCACGAGAATTTGCGCCGCATGGGTCATGGCATCTACTGGTGAGGTCGCTCCGTTCGTCCAGATCTTCAACTCCAGCTTATCGTACTCGATAGCTTGTCCTACTCTGGTAGGAGTGACGTTGTAGGAAACCTGCCGAACCGGAGAGAAAAAGGAATCCATAGCGATAACGCCTATAGGAAAGTTAGCCCTTTTATTCTGTTCGGCGGGCACGTAACCCTTTCCCTGCTGGACATAGATTTGCATTCGAATACTGGCGTCCTGGGAATCCAGGGTAGCAATATGCAGGTCAGGATTAAGAATGTCTACCTCTGCATCCTCTTCGATGTCCGAAGCTTTTACCTCGCCTTCGCCCTTGGCTTCCAGGTAGAGAATTTTGGTTTCAGGTGCCCTGGAGCGAAGGATCAGAGCCTTGAGATTGAGAATGATCTCGGCCACATCTTCCTTAACCCCGGGAATGGTGGAGAATTCGTGCAGCACTCCGTCGATTTGTACTGCAGTTACGGCCGCCCCCGGAATGGAAGATAATAGAACCCTCCTTAAGGCGTTTCCCACCGTGACTCCGTATCCCTTCTCCAGAGGGCTGATCACGAAATGCCCGAAATCATCACCGCTCTCTACAATTTCAATTATTGGCTTTTCTAATTTAAGCAAAGGAAACCTCCCCTTATCTCGAGTAGAACTCTACTACCAGTTGCTCCTGGACTGGTGCGTCTATTTGCTCCCTGGCGGGCATGGCAAGAACCTCGCCTCTAAAGTTATCAGGGTCCAGTCGCAACCATTCAGGTATCCTCCGGCCCTTAACCTGTTCCATTCCTTCTTGCACCATGGGAATGCCTCTTGAACCTGGTTTCAGTTCAATAACATCTCCCGGTTTCAAGGAATAGGAGGACACATTAGTCGGCCTTCCGTTGACCAGGAAATGGCCGTGGCCGACTAACTGATGGGCCGCGCTCCTTGAGGGAGCGAAACCCAAACGGTAAACTACATTATCAAGCCTGGTCTCCAGAAGCTGTAAGAGTTTGGTTCCGGTAGGAATTTCCCTCTGTCTGGTGGCAATATCAAAGTACCTTCTAAACTGCCTTTCCAAAATACCATAATACCGGCGGAGTTTTTGCTTCTCCCTCAAGCGCAAAGCATACTCTGAAAGCTTTTTGCGTGCTGCTCCATGCTGTCCTGGATGTTGCGACTTTTTTTCCAGGGGGCATCTCAGGGAGAAGCAACGATTCCCCTTGAGATAAAGTTTAACCAGCTCTCTGCGACACAGACGGCAGTCGGGATCGTTATATCTGGACACTTTTCAAACCTCCTACATTCTCCTTCTTTTAGGTGGGCGACATCCATTGTGCGGAATTGGCGTTACGTCTTTAATGGAGTTGATTTCCAGGCCAGCTACCTGTAGAGAACGGATGGCTGTCTCCCTGCCGACGCCTGGTCCCTTGACTAACACGTCCACCTGACGGACGCCATGATCTAAGGCCTTTTTTGCCGCGGTTTCAGCCGTCATTTGGGCAGCATACGGGGTTCCCTTTCTGGTTCCTTTAAAGCCCACTGAACCAGCGGAGGCCCAAGAAATTACATTACCAGCCGGATCAGTAATAGTAACAATAGTGTTATTGAAGCTGGCATGAACATGCGCCAGACCGTATGGAACAACCTTCTTTTCTTTTCTCTTTTTACTCCCCTTGGGAGTCACCATATCTCAATTTTCCTCCTGCAAAATTATTTGCCTCTCTTAACGCCGACAGTCCTCTTTGGTCCTTTACGAGTACGAGCGTTTGTTCTGGTTCTCTGGCCTCGTACCGGCATGCCACGTTTATGGCGCAATCCCCGATAGGAACCGATTTCGATCAGACGCCTTATATTCTGTACAACCTCCTTACGCAGGTCACCCTCTACTCGGTGGTTTTTGGCAATGATCTCTCTAAGAAGGTTGACCTCACTCTCGGTTAGATCCTTTACCCTTTTCCCAGGATCAATGGGTGTCTGGGCGAGAATCTTCTTGGCAAGAGGTCGCCCTATTCCGTAAATGTAACTGAGCGCGATATCAATGCGCTTCTCTTTTGGTAAATCAACTCCAGCAATTCGCGCCATTTATTTACCCTGCCTCTGTTTGTGTTTAGGATTCTCGCAAATCACCATCACCGTTTTGTGGCGCTTGATGATTTTGCACTTTTCGCAAATTTTCTTGACCGATGGTCTTACTTTCATAATCTCTCCTCTTTCACAATCTCCTGATTATTCGACCGCGATTCAGATCGTAAGGGGAAATTTCCACTTTCACTCTGTCCCCCGGTAAAACCTTAATGAAGTGGATCCGCATTTTTCCCGAAGCATGAGCCAGGACCCTGTGCCCATTGGGCAATTCCACCCGGAACATGGCGTTCGGCAATGCTTCTACCACTTTACCTTCAACTTCTATAAAGCCCTCTCGGGCTTTATCACTATATTGGTCCTTTCCTGGAACAATTTTCCCCTTTCCTGTACTCTTTTTTTTCATTTGAACTCCGTTAGGATTTTTGGCCCATTGGCCGTAATTGCTACGGTGTGCTCAAAGTGCGCGGAAAGGCCACCGTCCTGAGTAACCACAGTCCACCCATCTGGCTGGACCTTGACCAGGTGAGTTCCTGTGTTAACCATGGGCTCGATCGCCAGAGTCATCCCCTCCTCCAGGATAACTCCATTATCTGGCACAACAAAGTTAGGCACCTGGGGTTCTTCGTGAAGGACTTTACCTATGCCGTGCCCCACAAAATCCCTGACAACCGAGAACCCGTTCTTTTCCGCTTCCTGTTGAATGGCAAAAGAAACGTCATTCAGGTGCTTACCGGGCCAGGCGTTTTTTATGCCTGCCATCAGGGCTTCCCTGCAGACAAAAAGGAGCTTTTGAGCCAGTGGGGCGACGTTGCCCACTGGAACTGTTATTGCGGCGTCAGAGTAATACCCGTCAAAAACCACACCTAAATCCAAGGAGACGATGTCCCCTTCCTTTAAGACCCGGGGACCAGGTATCCCATGTACTACCTCATCGTTGATGGAGACACATAGGGAAGCCGGAAAGCCTCGATACCCTTTAAAGGCTGGGCGACCCCCGGCAGTGATGATTGCCCTTTCGGCAAGGGCATCAAGCTCGGAGGTTTTAATTCCTGGCTTAACAGCGTCAGCGAGGAGCTTCAAAACCCTAGCCAGGATAGCTCCCGCTTTTTTCATCTTTTCAAGCTCTGTTGAATTCTTAATTTTGATCATCTTTCAAAACAGCCTTTATTCTTTCCGTAACCTCTTCCACTGTTCCCTGAGCATCCACGCGCCTCAGAACCCCTCTTTTTTCGTAAAAATCCAAAAGAGGGGTGGTTTGCGCATGATACACCTCGAGACGCCTCCTTATCGTGGAAGGCTCATCGTCCTGCCGGCGCTCGAGCATTCCTCCACACTGAGGGCATATGCCAAAATTTGTATTATATATATTCCCACATTTTTTGCACTGGTACCTGTTTGAGAGCCTGTGTTCTGCTTCAGAATCGGGAAGGTCGAAATATATCACGCGATCAATCTGAATCCCCAGCTGGAGCAGCATGCTCTCCAGGATTTCCGCCTGCTCCAAGGTCCTGGGAAATCCATCCAGCATAAATCCACTTTCCAGGTCCCTGAGCTGCTCGGAGATTATTTCCACCATCAATTTATCGGGAACCAGTTCCCCTTTGTCCATAAAGGACTTCGCCTCAAGTGCTTTGGGGTTTCCTTGGGCCACGAGAGAACGCAGCAGGTCGCCAGTACCCAAATATTTTAATCCCAGCTCCTTAGAGAGCACTTTAGCTTGAGTTCCTTTGCCGGCACCGGGAGGTCCGAGAAGAACAATGTTCATCTTACCTTAAAAACCCTTCGTAGTGCCTCATGAGCATGAAGGCTTCGATTTGCTTTACGGTTTCCAAAGCAACTCCGACAACGATCAAAATGGAAGTACCACCAAAAAGGAACCTCGTTCCCGGGACGCCTAAGAGGGGCATAAAGAAGTTGGGGAGAATAGCCAGGATTCCCAAAAAAATGGATGCGGGCAGGGTAATGCGACTGAGGATCCTTGAAAAGTAAACGGAGGTAGGATAACCGGGGCGCACGCCAGGAACAAACCCTCCATACTTTTGCAGGTTGTCTGCAAGCTCCTGGGGATTAAAGGTCAAGGAGGTATAGAAATAAGTGAAACCGATAATCAGGAGGAATAAGAGCACGTTGTAAATCCAGGAAGTGGTACTGTAAAAAACTTGGGCGAAGTTAGACAGGGAGGGAATAAACCCGGCCAGGGTAACAGGGAACATAAGAATCGCTTGAGCGAAGATAATAGGAAGAACTCCGGCCTGAATTAACCGCAGGGGGATAAAAGTCGATTGTCCGCCATACATTCTTCTTCCCACGACCCTCTTTGCATATTGCACAGGAACTTTGCGCTCGGCTGTATAGGCGGTGATCACCCCGGCTATAATAAACAGGGAAATAATAAGCACCAGGACGAGCTCAGGCACCGGCAGTTCCCCGGTGGAAAGGAGTTTTCCTGCCTCAATTGCTCCGGGGAGAAGACGAGCTACAATGCCGATAAAAATAATCAGGGAAACGCCGTTTCCTATGCCTTTTTCGGTGATCTCTTCACCTATCCAGAGCGTTAATAGTGCGCCTACGGAGAGAGAAAGCACGATAACAAGTTTCGTAAGGATGGTGTTCGGGGCGATAGCCACGCCTGATCGCTCAAGGTAAATCAAGAAGAAAAAAGCCTCCAGGAACGCAAGAAACAGCGAGAGATAGCGACTATACTGCGCAATCTTTCTTCGCCCCTGCTCCCCTCCCTCTTTTGCCATTTCCTTCAGCTTGGGGATGACCATCTGTAGGAGCTGCATAATAATGGATGCGTTGATGTAAGGCAAAACTCCCAGAGATAGAACGCCAAAGTTGAGCAAACTACCACCGGAGAAGAGGTTCAATAGCCCAAGCAAGCCTCCTGCTGTGGCGATCTTTTGTATTTCCTGAACATCAACCCCTGGAACTGGCACAAAGGCGCCCAGGCGAAAGAGGACGAGGAGCGCCAGGGTTAGAATGATCCTGCGTCTTAAGTCCTGGATTTTCCAGGCATTGCGAATTGTTTCCAGTACCGCCATCAGCCTTTAACCTCCGCTTTCGCGCCGGCTTGCTTGATTTTCTCCAGTGCTTTCTGAGAAAAGGCATCGGCCTGAATTGTCAGGTTCTTCTTGAGCTCCCCATTTCCCAGAATTTTTACCGGGACATCCAGAGAGCGGATCAGTCCTTTCTCATAGAGTAATCCCTTGGTAACCGTGGTTCCTTCCTCAAAAATATTCAATTGAGAGAGGTTAACGAGGGAGTAGATTATTTTCTTTAGAGGCTTGAACCCTTTCTGCTGCGGTAAGCGGCGGTAAAGAGGGATCTGCCCTCCTTCAAAGCCTAACCTTTTTGTCCCACCGGAACGGGCTTTTTGACCCTTGTGCCCATAAGTAGAGGTCTTGCCATGCCCGGAACCGGGACCCCTGCCCACCCTTTTGGGTTTCTTGAGGCCAGGTAGCTTATCTAAATTGTGCAGTTTCATCTTCCTCAACTCCATAGCTCATGAACTTTTTTGCCTCTGTTTCGGGCAACCTGCTCCGGGCTCTTTAACTGCTCCAGAGCCTTAATTGCCGCCCTTGCCATATTCACAGAGTTGTTGGAACCAAGAGACTTTGAGAGAACGTCCTTGATCCCAGCAAGTTCCATTACAGCACGGACAGCTCCTCCAGCGATAACTCCTGTTCCAGGGACAGCTGGTTTAAGAAAAACTATGCCCGCTCCGGCTTTGCCCGTGGTCTCATGAGGTATTGTGGTTCCAGAAAGGGGAACTTTGATCATCCTCTTCTTGGCATCCTCTACTCCCTTCCGAACTGCATTGGGGATTTCAGCGGCCTTGCCAACCCCTACGCCCACATGTCCTTGCATATCTCCTAAAACCACGACAACCCTGAATTTCAGGCGTTTTCCGCCCTTAACGACTTTGGTAACCCTCCTGATCTGGATTACCCTTTCCTGCAACTCTAAAACTGTGGTGTCGATACGAGCCATTCTTCCTCCTAACTAAAATTCAAGGCCTGCAGCCCTTGCGGCATCTGCCAAGGCTTTAACTCTACCATGGAATTTATAGCCACCCCGGTCAAAGACCACCTTGGCGACGCCCTTCTCCAGGCATCTCTTAGCTACAAGCGAGCCAACCAGAGCTGCGACTTCGGTCTTGGTTTTACCAGCAGACTGAGACCTAATTTCTTCGTCAAGGCTGGAAGCACTTACCAGAGTGCGCCCGACGGCGTCATCAATAACCTGGGCATAAATATGCCTCAATGCCCGAAACACGGAAAGTCTGGGACGATCTGGATTCCCTGCGACTTTCCTCCTAACTCTTTTATGCCTGATCTCTCTTCTTAAAGTATTTTTCACATAAGCCATTTCGTTCACCTATTTGCCAGTCCCTTTACCCAGAGCTTTACCTGCTTTGCGCCGAATGATCTCGCCCTCATACTTAACTCCTTTGGCCTTGTATGGGTCGGGGTTTCGAGTAGCTCTGATTTGAGCGGCCAAGGCCCCAACAGCTTCCTTATCAATCCCGGAAACTGTTATTTTAACTCCATCAGTGCTTACTGAGATCCCGGGCGGGGTTTCAAAAACCACGGGATGGGTGTATCCCACATTCAAAACGAGCTTATCTCCTTGCACTTGAGCTTTGTAGCCCACTCCAGAAAGCTCCAGAACTTTAGAAAAGCCCTCGGTTACCCCTTTTACCATGTTGGCAAGCAGGGCTCGAGTTAAACCGTGCAGAGCTCTGCGCTCCTTGTCATCGTCGGGCCTGCGTACCACAAGTTTTCCTTCTTCAAGGGATATCTGAATAGCCGGGTGAAGCTGTTTCTCCAGAACCCCTTTTGGTCCCTTTACCCGAACAGTGTGATCCTTGATGTCAACGGTAACTCCGGGGGGTATAGGTATTGGCTTTTTGCCTATCCGCGACATTTTTCGCTCCTTACCAGACGTAACATATTACCTCGCCACCTTCTCCCAGCCTCCTGGCGTCTCTATCAGTGAGCAGGCCTTTGGAAGTGGAAATAATGGCTATACCTAAGCCCCTTAACACTCGGGGTACGTTATCTTTGCCTACGTAAATCCGGCGTCCGGGTTTGGATACCCGCTTCAGGCCAGTAATTACTCGTTCCTTTTTGGGTCCATATTTCAAATGGATACGGATGATGTCATGGCCTGAAGAGCTATCCACCACAAAATCATTAATGTAGCCCTCCTCTTTGAGAATCCGGGCAATCTCGGTTTTGATCTTAGAAGCCGGAATCTCTACCGTCTCCAGGTAAGCCAGGTTGGCATTGCGAATTCGAGTAAGCATATCTGCAATAGGATCAGAGTTAGCCATTTTTCCTCCTACCAGCTCGCCTTCTTGACACCTGGGATTTCACCCTTCAAGGCTAATTGCCTGAGACAAATTCGACAGAGTCCGAACCTGCGGTAGAACGCTCTGGGTCTACCGCATCGCACACAACGGTTATATTGCCTCACCGGATATTTCTGTTTACCCCTTTGCTTTTCAATTAAAGCCTTTCTCGCCAATTTATACCTCCATTAAGATCTGAATGGGATTCCCAATAGCTCTAAGAGCGCTCGAGCTTCCTCGTCTGTCTGGGCATTAGTTACAATAGTGACGTTCATTCCCCTAACCTTGTCGATCTTATCGTAGGAGATCTCGGGGAAAATCAACTGTTCTCGCAATCCGAGGTTGTAATTTCCTCGCCCATCAAAACCTCTGGGGCTGACGCCCTTAAAGTCACGAATACGAGGTAAAGCCACGTTGATCAACTTAGCCAAAAAGTCGTACATCCTCTGCCCCCTTAGGGTCACAAGACAGCCGATTTTCATGCCGGTTCGCAATTTAAAAGAGGCTATTGATTTTTTGGCTTTGGTGATTAGCGGTTTTTGTCCAGTTATGAGCTGGAGTTCATCAACCGCATTTTCAAGGGCCTTGGGGTTACTAACCGCCTCGCCCACTCCTCGGCTGACAACGACCTTCTGGACTCTCGGAACCTCCATAATATTCTTGTAGGAGAACCTCTTAATCAGAGCCGGGACAACCTCCTTCAGGTATTTCTCTTTCAAGATAAGACCAGGTTGCTCCTGTATTACTGGCTCTTTGGGTTCCTGCTTTGTCTTGGTTGTAGACTTTTTAGTTGCCATTATTTATCGATGACCTCTCCGCACTTTTTGCATACCCTGGCCCTTCTTCCGCCAGAGACCTCTTGCCTCACCACGCGAGTGGGCTGCTTGCAGGCGGGGCAAATAAGCATGACCCGGCTCATAGGTAGAGGTTGCTCAATGGTAACGGTACCCCCTTGAGGCATCTTCTGGGAGGGTCGGGTATGCTTTTTCACAATGTTGATGCCCTCAACAATTAATCTGGATTCCCCGGGGAAGACTTTAAGGACTTTGCCCTTCTTACCTTTGTCATCCCCTGACAACACAACCACAAAGTCACCTTTGCGGATATGGGTTTTGATCTTTGAAACTATCGCCATCACACGACCTCCGGTGCCAGTGAAATTATCTTCATATAGCCCTTATCTCTAAGCTCCCGGCAAACTGGTCCGAAAATTCTGGTCCCTTTGGGGTTGCCGGAATCATCAATGATCACTGCCGCGTTCTGGTCAAACCTTACCAGAGACCCATCTGGCCTTCTGGTTTCTTTTTTGGTTCTGACGATAACGGCTTTCACGATATCGCCTTTACCGACAGATCCTCCCGGAGAAGCCTCCTTTACAGTGCAAACAATTACATCTCCAACGCGACCGTATTTCTTATTGGGGCCTCCCAGCACTCGAATGCAGAGGATCTCTTTGGCACCAGTGTTATCCGCAACTTTCAATCTGGTGTAGGGTCTAATCATTGCTCTCTTCCTCGCCTTCTTGGGGGAGAGCGAGTTCCCCGATACCCTTAGTTATTACTCGTAAGACTTTCCATCTTTTTAGCTTGCTTAAAGGACGGGTCTGAACAATTGCTACGACATCGCCGGGGTCAATAGCTTGTTCCGTGTGAGCATATAACTTTGTCATCTTGGTAACGACCTTGCCGTAGCGAGGATGCTTAAACCTACGCTCTACCCCAACAACTACTGTTTTTTGCATTTTATTGGAGAGAACCTTACCTAAAATTACCTTTGTTTTACTCATCTTTGTCCTCTTGACTGAGCTCTTTCTCTCGGATCACGGTAAGGATCCTTGCGATATCCTTACGCACCTCTTTGATGCGCATGGGATTCCTGAGCTGACCCGTAGAAAGCTGGAACCTCAGGTTAAAAAGTTCACTCTTAAGGTCAGCCAGCTTTCCCTTCAACTCGTCTAAAGTAAAGTCACGCAGCTTCAACGCCTTCATCTTTCACACTACCTTCCAGCTCTCGTTCCACAAACCTCACCTTTATTGGGAGTTTATGTGAGGCATGAACTACCGCTTCCTCGGCCTGGGCCCTGGGAATTCCTGTAAGCTCAAATAGTACAGTCCCTGGTTTGACAACGGCTACCCAGAACTCCGGGGAACCTTTTCCTCCACCCATTCTGGCTTCAGCAGGGTGCTTTGTTACGGGTTTATGGGGAAACACGCGAATCCAGAGCTTACCGCCTTTACTCAAAGCCCTTGTCAGGACTATTCGAGCGGCCTCGATCTGACGCGCTGTTAGCCAGCAGGGCTCTAAAGCCTGAACCCCATAATCCCCGAATGCCAGCTTATTGCCGCGATAAGCTTTGCCGCGCATTCTTCCCCGGTGCATTTTTCGATATTTGACCCTTTTAGGCATCAACATGGCTTAATATTCTCCTTTTATCCCTCAACTCTTTTTGTGTTCTGGCTTGCCCGGGCCAGCTGATACTCCAGGAATGACGTCCCCCTTATAAATCCAGGTTTTAACACCTATCCGGCCGTATTTGATCAAAGCTTCAGCCGTTCCATAGTCGATGTTGGCGCGTAAAGTCTGCAAGGGAACGCGGCCTTCCCGGTACCACTCTGAGCGTGCGATATCAGCACCGGCCAGGCGGCCGCTGCACTCGATCTTTATTCCCAGCGCACCGGCTTTAAGTGCACGAGATATAGCAAGCTTCATGGCTCTCTTGTGAGAGACTCTCTTTTCAATTTGCTGGACAACGTTTTCCGCCACGAGCTGAGCGTCGAGTTCTGGATACCGAATTTCCTCAATATTCAAAAGTACCTGCTTTCCGGTAAGAGCTTCTAACTCTTTCCTTAAAGCGTCGATTCCTGCGCCACCTTTGCCGATAACCATGCCAGGCTTTGCCGTGTGGATCGTAACGCGAATTCTATTGTAGGATCGCTCTATCTCCACTGTAGAAATTCCGCTGGCGGCGAACCTTTCTTTGACGATCTTCCTTATCTCAAGATCCTCATGAAGTTGCTTTGTAAAAGCCCTCTTAGAAGCAAACCATTTGCTTCGCCACTCGTTGATAATTCCTAAGCGTAAGCCAAAAGGATGTGTTTTTTGTCCCACTTCTACTCCTCTCTCTCCTTAACCACGATCGTTAGGTGACTGGACCTCTTTTTGATCCGGTCTGCTCTTCCTCGGGCTCTTGGAAGGTACCTGGGAAGCGTGGGCCCGGTGTCAGCAAAAACCCGATAAACGTAGAGGTCATCCGCCTTAAGGTCGTAGTTGTTCTCGGCGTTAGCAATTGCAGATTTCAAAAGCTTTTTTAAGAGAAAAGCACCCTTATGAGGGAGGACGCTGAGGATGGCCATAGCCTCTTTTACCGGCTTGCCCTTAATAAGCTCCATCACCCTGCGAGCCTTCTGAGGAGATATTCGAATGAACTTTACTTGAGCTCTTACTTCCATATCAGTCCTCACTTCAACGCAGTGGACCGCTCGGTGGGTTCACCGTGCCCGCGGAACGTCCTTGTCGGGGCAAACTCTCCAAGCTTATGTCCGACCATTTGTTCTGTTATGTAAACTGGAACGTGTCCTTTCCCGTTGTGAACCGCTATGGTATGCCCTACCATTATAGGGATAATAGTGGAGCGCCGGGACCAAGTTTTAATTATCCGCTTTTCACCCTTCTGGTTCAGCTCCATGAGCTTTTTAAGCAAATGCTGGTCCACAAAGGGGCCTTTTTTCTTTGAGCGTGCCATATTCTATCTCCGCCTCTTCAGAATCAATTTATCGGAATATTTCTTTCCTCTTCTGGTTTTATATCCCAGAGTGGGCTTCCCCCAAGGACTAACCGGCGAGGGCATCCCCACTGGTGACCTTCCTTCGCCACCACCATGAGGGTGATCTACGGGGTTCATGGCTACACCTCGGACAGAAGGTCGCCAACCCATTAAGCGCCGACGGCCAGCTTTGCCCAGGGAAATGTTCTCGTGATCAATATTGGAAATCTGTCCTATGGTAGCTCGACAATCAAGGGGAATTAAGCGAACTTCTCCCGAAGGTAAGCGCACATGAGCATAGGGCTCCTCTTTCGCCAAAAGCTGAGCCGCGCTGCCTGCAGAACGGACAAGGATTCCTCCCCTGCCTATCTGAAGTTCAATATTGTGAATGAAGGTGCCGGTAGGAATGTTCCGTAGGGGCAAGCAGTTTCCGGGTTTGATATCCACCTCGACCCCCGAAACGACCGTGTCGCCGACCTTTAAGTCAGAAGGGGCGATGATGTACCGCTTTTCCCCATCAGCATAAGTCAATAGCGCGATGAAGGCGGTGCGATTGGGATCGTATTCGATAGCCGTAACTCTTGCTGGAATCCCGTCTTTATCCCTTTTGAAATCAATCACCCGGTAGAGCCTCTTAGCCCCTCCCCCTCTGTGCCGAACGGTGATTTTCCCCTGGCTATTTCTGCCAGCGTTTTTCATCAAGCGTCGCACGAGGGATTTTTCAGGCTCCTTCGAGGCTAATTCTTTTCGATTTAGCGATACCCGGAATCTTATTCCAGGCGATGTTGGCTTATATACTTTTAACCCCATTTGTTACTCCTATAGGTTCTCCAAAATGTCAATCCTCTGCCCGGGCTGAAGGGCAACAATGGCCTTTTTCCGTTCCGGAGTCCTTGAGGGAATCAACCTCGTTCGTTTTGGCTTACTTCTCAGGACTACTGTATTCACGGACTGGACCTTAACTTTGAACATCGTCTCAATGGCCCACTTGATTTCCTTCTTGTTAGCGTCACGGGTAACCAAGAAGGCGTATTTCTTAGTTCCTTCCTTCTGGCGCATGACCTTTTCTACCAAGAGGGGCTTGATGATGATGTCGGTGGGACTTTTCATTATCCCCATACCTCCTTTATCCTTGCCAGAGCCTTTTGGCTCAAAACGAGATAATCACAATCCAGGAGATCTTTCACGTTGATGTTTTGCCAAAGAATCGCTCTGGCGTAGGGGATGTTTCTGGCGGCTTTCAATATTTCGCTCTCTACCCTTTCAACCACCATAAGCACCTTTCCTTCTAAACCCAAAGCCTGCAATATAGAAACTACATTTTTGGTCTTGGGTTCCAGATTCTCCAGGTTCAAGATGCAAAGGGAACCGCTTCCTGCCTTATCTGAGAGGAGAGAGAAGATCGCTTTTCTCCTTTCTTCTTTAGGCATATTGACCTCATAAGACCGGGGGCGGGGGCCAAAAGTGATCCCTCCACCAGGCCATAGCGGGGATCTAATGCTTCCCTGTCTGGCATGTCCGGTTCCTTTTTGGGGGTAGGGCTTTTTGCCGCCGCCCGCAACTTCCCCTCGAGTTAGCGTAGAAGCAGTTCCACGCCTCTTGTTAGCCATTTGGCGGCGGAGAGCACGTAAAACTGATTCTCTATGCGATTCCACACCAAAGATTTGCTGGGGCAGTTCCACTACTCCAGTTTGTTGGCCATTGGGATCATATAACGGAACGGTGATCTCGCTCATTTACCTTCCTCCTGAATAATCACCAGGCTGCCCCTGGATCCAGGTACGCTACCTTTGACAAAAATCAGGTTTCTTTCCGGCTGCACCTGTACCACCTGTAGGTTCCGAATAGTAACTCTCTTCAGGCCCATGTGGCCGGCCATTCTTTTTCCCTTAAAGATTTTCCCTGGGGTCGTGCGGCATCCGATGGCTCCCGGTTTGCGATGCGCCATAGAGCCATGGGAAGCTCCCCCGCCAGCAAACCCCCAGCGCTTCATCACTCCCTGGAATCCTTTCCCTTTGGAAACCGCGCTGATACGAATTGCGTCCCCGGTTTTAAAGATATCCACGGTTAATCGGGAGCCTATTGTAAGTTCGGGAAGTTCTTCAACCCGGAATTCCCCGATCACTCTCACTGGAGGAACGCCGGCTTTCTTGCAAACACCCAGCTGAGGTTTGGGAAGCTCCTTCTCCTTCGCTTCCTCAAAACCAAGCTGGATCGCCTTATAACCGTCACGTTTCAGGTCCTTTAAATCGAGCACGTAGCAAGGCCCTGCCTCAATGACCGTAACGGGAACTACCTGTTCTTTCTGGAACAAAGTGGTCATTCCAATTTTTCTTCCTATTAAAGACCTCATGATTCACTCCACTTAGAGCTTGATTTCAATATCCACCCCAGCCGGCAGTTCTAATTTCATTAAAGCGTTTACTGTCTCGTTGGTGGGATCTAGTATTTCCACGAGTCTCTTGTGCACTCTGATCTCAAAATGCTCCCTGGAGTTCTTATCCACGTGCGGAGAGCGAAGCACACAAAAGACATGCTTATCAGTCGGAAGAGGAATGGGTCCGGAAATCCGGGCACCCGTCCTCTTTGCGGTATCCACGATCCTCATTGTGGATTGATCCAGGATTGCGTGGTCAAATGCTTTTAGTTTTATTCGGATTCTCTGTGCCATTTCACTCAATAATCTTCGTCACTACTCCTGCCCCGATGGTGCGGCCGCCCTCACGGATAGCGAAGCGCAGGCCTTCCTCCATGGCTACGGGGTAGATGAGTTCAACTTCCATGTTCACGTTGTCTCCAGGCATAGCCATCTCCACTCCCTCGGGGAGCTTGATGGCTCCCGTGACGTCCGTGGTGCGGAAGTAGAACTGGGGACGATAGCCGGTGAAGAAGGCTTTGTGGCGGCCTCCTTCTTCCTTGGAAAGGATGTAGACCTCGGCTTTGAACTTGGTGTGGGGGTTAACGGAACCGGGCTTGGCGACAACCATGCCCCTCTCCACTTCCTTCTTGTCGATACCCCGGAGCAGGAGTCCCACGTTGTCTCCCGCACGTCCCTCGTCCAGGAGCTTACGGAACATCTCGATGCCGGTGATG